>DFXW01000018.1 GCA_002382495.1 Flavobacterium sp. UBA4098 | reverse complement strand
TAGGTTTTTGAATCGGGGATATTTCCTTTTCGACCTGTTGGCAAATCATAACCCATAAATTGCCCAAGTCCAAAACTTTTCACATGTTTACTCCAAACATCAACCGCGTAGCCTGGTTTGACATATTTATTAATAGTTTTCATGTAGGAAGTCCCGAAAAACGCATTACAAGATTCGTAAATTCCTCTGTGCAATTGCAACATTCCACCATGACAGTGNNTCGTTAATTACGCCTTCTTGCAATGCTACTAAACCAGTGAGAATTTTAAAGGGAGATCCAGGAGGGTATTCGGCTAAAAGCCCTCGATCATATAATGGTTTAGCAATAGAATCCCGGTATAATTGAGTATAATTTTTTGAACGTTGTCTACCTACTAATATCGAAGGGTCATAGGATGGAGCTGTTACCAAGGCTAATATTTCACCCGTTTTGGGTTCGATAGCTACAATTCCGCCCCGTTTATTAATCATTAATTCTTCACCGTATTTCTGAATTTCAGCATCAATACTTAGATTGATGTCTTCACCTTGCACGGCAATAGTATCGTATTTCCCTTCTTTGAAAGAACCAATTTCTCTATTGTACTTGTCTTTTTGAATGTATTTTACACCTTTAATTCCACGTAATATTTCTTCATAACTTTCTTCAACCCCTTGTTTCCCAATTAAATCACCACTGTTGTAGTACGGATTTTTAGCAATTAAATTTTCATTAACCTGAGTGATAAAACCAAAAATATTGGCGCCATAGTTCACTTCATAATCGCGTAGCGAACGCTTTTGAAAATAAAAACCTTCATATTTTCGAATTTTTTCTTGGAAAGCAGCAAATTCGATTTTGTTTAATTGCGTTAAAAATACAGAAGGTAATCTTGGGCTATAGATCTTGGCTTTTTCGATTTTTTTGATAAAGTCTTCTTTGGTAATATTAAGAAGGGCACAAAATTCTAATGTGTCTAATTTATTGATCTCACGTGGAATGACCATGATATCATAAGAAGCTTGATTAGAAACTAATAATTTCCCATTTCTATCATATATATAACCTCTTTCGGGATAGTCGTATTTTATTTTAATAGCGTTGTTATCTGATTTNNCATCAATAACTTGAAGATAAAAAATACGTAGTACCAGCAAGGATGCTGCAATAATGATTAAGGAAGGCAGCAATACTTTTCTCATCGCTTATTTGGCTTAATTAAGTAGATAATAATGATGCAAATAATAAGTGTAACAATGCTGCTAAGCAATGTCCGAATTAAAATATCCCATAGCAGACTGAATTGGAATGCTTCAAAAATAAATAAGACTAAATGATGTAGTACTACAGCAACTAAAAGAAATGAAAAACGTTCAGGAGTTAGTGTGTCATTTAGTTTAATGGTTTGGTATTCATAACTCACACCAAATGCAAATTTAAAAATGGAGGGTCTAAAATAAGCAAGTAGTAAACTCGCTGTGGTATGAATTCCTCCGGAGTTGCTAAACATATCTAGGATTATTCCCAAAAGAAAACTAGCTACTAATAAACCCGATTTATTTCCATTTACCGGATATAAAATGATAAACAAGATATATGGGAACGGACTGATGAAACCAAACAAATTGATATTGTTGAACACAATAACTTGCAGGCTAAGTAATATAATAAATCTAAAAAGATTGAAAAATAAACTACTATTCATCTTCTTCTCGTTTTTCTAGATTGATAATTTCTTGTCTGTCCTTTCCTTTAATTATATACACATGACCTAGGTTAGTCATATCATTGAACAATTTGATATCCAAAGTATAATAATTCGTTTCATTATCAATATATACTTTGTCAATCGTGCCAATGTTAATGTTTTCCGGAAAAATTACCGATTGGCCACCAGTAACAATAGTATCTCCTTTTCTTACAGAAGCCAATCTTGGAACATCAATCAACTGAACAAATCCTGTACTTTTTCCATTCCAAATTAATGAACCAAAGTGATTTGATTTTTTAACCTTGGCATTTATTTGTGATTTTTTGTTCAAAATACTAATTACAGTTGCATAGCGAGGGGAAGTATTGTCGATAATCCCAACAATTCCTAAACTATTAATTACTCCCATATCAGGTTTAACCCCTTGGAGTTCTCCCGAATTTAAAGTGAGATAATTCTCGTGAACATTATACGAATTGTGAATTACTTTAGAGACAATAATATCAGTAGGTTTTACTCCTTTAATACTATCTAATTTGGCAACTACAGTTGAATCTTTTTTGTTGAATAATAAACTTTTTAATGCTGCATTTTCTTGAGCCAATGCTTCATTTTGAGATTTTAAATTCAAGTATTCATCAAATTCGCTTAGTTTTTCATATACCCCGCCACTCATGAAATTAGCAGAACTAATCACTTTACTTCTATGAAATGAATGGGATTGAATTGTAAGTGATAACGAAATACCTAAAAGCAGCAAAAACAGTAAGCGATTACTGTTTTTAAATATAAAAGTAAATATTTGCTGCATTTTATAAATGTATTATTTATGACTTCTTTTTGAGAAAGACTATTTAATCAAGATACTTTTAAATCTATTGATATTTTTAAGCGCCATACCAGTTCCTCTTACTACTGCTCTTAAAGGATCTTCAGCAATATAAACCGGAAGATCAGTTTTTAAAGAAATACGTTTGTCTAGACCTCGCAACATTGATCCTCCACCTGCAAGATAGATTCCTGTGTTGTAAATATCTGCTGCTAATTCTGGAGGTGTTTGAGATAAAGTTTCCATAATTGCATCTTCGATACGTTGGATAGATTTATCTAAAGCTTTTGCGATTTCACGATGAGAAACCTCTACTTGTTTTGGTTTTCCAGTTAACAAATCACGTCCTTGAACAGACATGTCTTCTGGAGGAGTTTCTAAATCTTCTAAAGCGGCTCCAATTTGAATTTTAATTTTCTCTGCGGTACTTTCTCCAACAAATAAGTTGTGTTGCGTACGCATATAATAGATGATGTCGTTTGTGAAAACATCCCCTGCAATTTTAACTGATTTGTCGCAAACAATTCCGCCAAGGGCAATTACAGCGATTTCAGTAGTACCACCACCGATATCAACAATCATATTTCCTTTAGGTTGCATAATGTCAATTCCGATACCAATAGCTGCTGCCATAGGTTCGTGAATCAAATATACTTCTTTACCATTTACTCTTTCGCAGGATTCTTTTACCGCTCTCATCTCTACTTCAGTAATGCCTGATGGAATACAAACCACCATTCGTAAAGCAGGGGTAAACATCCTTTTTTTCAGCGCAGGAATACTCTTAATAAACATATTAATCATTTTCTCTGAAGCGTCAAAATCAGCAATTACTCCATCTTTAAGAGGGCGAATTGTTTTTATGTTTTCGTGAGTTTTACCCTGCATCATATTGGCTTCTTTACCAACAGCAATGATTTTACCAGAAATTCTATCTCTAGCTACAATAGAAGGGCTATCTATAACAACTTTATCGTTGTGAATAATTAATGTGTTTGCGGTACCAAGGTCAATTGCGATATCCTCGGTCATGAAATCAAAAAATCCCATAAGCGTAATTGGGTTTTAAATTTAAAATTAAATAACAAGCAAAGTTAAACAAATTAATGTTTAAAATGACGTGTTCCTGTAAATACCATTGCTAATTTATTTTCATTACAATAGTCAATACTCAACTGATCTTTAATAGATCCTCCAGGTTGAATTACAGCTGTGATTCCTGCTTTTTTAGCCAACTCCACACAATCAGGAAATGGGAAGAAAGCATCACTAGCCATAGAGGCTCCATTCAAGTCAAAACCAAATGCTTTGGCTTTATCAATGGCTTGCATTAAA
This sequence comes from Flavobacterium sp. UBA4098, assembly GCA_002382495.1. GTDB lineage: Bacteria > Bacteroidota > Bacteroidia > Flavobacteriales > Flavobacteriaceae > Flavobacterium. The sequence continues at coordinate 77,932 of DFXW01000018.1, read as the reverse complement.
GCGTCAACTCTTGAAGTTTGACCTGTTCCAGAAGAGATAAGAGTTCCGTTTTTAGCAAAAACAATAGTGTTCGATTTAGTGTTTTTGCACACTTTGGATGCAAAAATTAAATCGTCTACTTCTTGAGTTGTTGGAGCCGTAATGGTAACCGTTTTTAAATCTTCTTTGGTATCGGTAATGTTATTTCTGTCTTGAACTAAAATTCCGTTCAAGCAAGTACGAACTTGTCTTTGCGGTAAGGCTACTTCGTTTTGAACTAATATAATTCGGTTTTTCTTTTCTTCTAAAATTGCGATGGCTTCTGCATCAAAAGCAGGTGCGATAACTACTTCGCAGAACAACTTGTTGATTTCAGTTGCAGTGGCTACATCAATTTTTGTATTGGCAATTAGCACTCCGCCAAAGGCTGATGTTGGGTCACACGCTAAAGCCGCTAAGTAAGCTTCACTAATCGTTTTTCTAGAAGCTAATCCACACGCATTATTGTGTTTTAAAATGGCAAAAGTAGGTCCGTCGTTCTTAAATTCAGCAATTAAATTTACGGCAGCATCTACATCCAGAAGGTTGTTATAAGACAACTCTTTTCCATGAACTTTGTTGAACATTTTGTCAAATTCGCCAAAGAAAAATCCTTTTTGATGTGGGTTTTCTCCGTAACGCAATACTTGACCATTGGCAATACTTTCTTTATAAATAGTTTCGTCTGTATTGAAATAGTTAAAGATAGCACCGTCATAATGTGAAGAAACGTGGAATGCTTTGGTTGCCAAAAGCTTTCTGTCTTCCAATGTTGTAGCGCCATTTTGAGCAGTAATCATATCTAAAAACAAGCTGTAATCGTCAACAGAAGCTACAATAACAGTATCCTTGAAGTTTTTGGCAGCGGCGCGAATCAATGAAATTCCACCAATATCAATTTTTTCAATGATGTCAGCTTCACTAGCGCCAGAGGCAACTGTTTTTTCAAACGGATATAAGTCAACAATTACTAAATCAATCTGAGGAATGTCGTATTCCTTCATTTGTTGCACATCAGTTTCATTATCTTGACGGTTTAAGATCCCTCCAAAAACTTTTGGATGTAATGTCTTTACTCTTCCACCAAGAATTGATGGGTAAGAAGTTACATCTTCAACTGGAATTACCGGAATACCTAGGTTTTTGATGAAATCTTCCGTTCCTCCTGTAGAGTAAAGGGTTACATTTTGTGAATGCAATTTTCTTACAATTGGTTCAAGACCGTCTTTTGAAAATACTGAAATTAATGCAGATTGAATAGATTTAGTTGTGCTCATGTGTAGTTAAAAATTTAAAGTGCAAAAATAGTTTTTTTTTGATTATAAATATCCATCTAAAGCTGTAACATTCTGAGAAATATATACACTTATCTTCCAACTAATTTATATTAGGTTTTTGAATAAAATTTACTGAATTTTACATGGTTACAAAAGAAAAAAAGTATGTTAGTATATCTTCGATTATTAAAAGAGAGTTTTAGGTTTGCAATAAATGCATTGCGCAATAATAAACTCAGGACTTTACTTTCATTATTAGGGGTAACAATTGGAATATTTTCAATTATTGCAGTCCTTGCCGCAGTAGATTCTTTGGATCGAAAAATTAAAAAAGACTTGAGTAGTTTAGATAAAAATACCATTTATTTAATGCGTTTTTCTTTTGGACCTTCTGAAATCCCACAATGGAAAAGAGAACAATTTCCAAATGTTAAATATGATGAATACGAATATTTAAAAGGTTCAATGAATGATGTCAATCAAATGGCGTTTCAACTTTTTGTCAATAGAGAATCTATAAAATACCAATCGGCTACTGTTAGCGATATTAATGTAGTTCCTGTTTCTCATGAGTTTATCGAAATTGAAGGTTTAGAATTTGATGAAGGTCGTTTTTATAATGAATCAGAGTCCAATTCTGGCTCAGCGGTTATTGTTTTAGGAAATGAAATAGCATCGGGTCTTTTTGAAGGTGCCAATCCTATTGGTAAAAACATTAGATTATACGGTCAACGATTTACGGTAATTGGTGTTTTGAAAAAACAAGGCGCAGGGATTTTTGGGGATAGTAATGATACTTCGGTTTTTATTCCTGTTAATTTTTTAAGACGAATGTACGGTGATAACAATGACGCCTTAACTCCAGTAATTTTAATAAAACCAGAAAAAGGGGTTGATATGGATGCTTTTAAAGCGGAACTTACTCAAAAATTGCGAAATTATCGTGGTATGAAAACCGATGAAATAGACAATTTCTTTATCAATGTTTTATCTGGATTTACAGATTTGATTGATGGAATTGTAGGTCAAATGAATGTAGTAGGATGGATCATCAGCGGATTTTCATTGTTAGTTGGTGGTTTTGGTATTGCTAATATTATGTTTGTTTCGGTTAAAGAGCGAACCAATTTAATTGGTATCCAAAAATCACTTGGCGCTAAAAATAGATTTATCTTGTTTCAATTTTTATTTGAAGCCGTGATCCTTTCAGTTATTGGAGGAGCAGTTGGACTACTTTTAGTTTGGATAATATCAGTTGTGTTAACAAAAGCGATGAATTTTGAATTTGTATTGAGTATGAGCAATGTGTTCCTAGGAACTAGCTTAGCTGCGATTATAGGACTTATTTCAGGTATTTTACCTGCCATAACAGCGTCTAAATTAGATCCTGTAGAAGCGATAAGAACAGGAATGTAAATCATTACTTTTAGTATATAAAAAACCCCAAAAAGCAATTTGCCTTTTGGGGTTCTTTTTGTAACTATATTTTCAACTATCGAATATCGTTGTTTTGAATCAAGTCGATATATAAATTGATATTGTCTTTTAGTTCTTTTCTTGGCGAGATAAAATCTAAGAAACCATGCTCTAATAGAAATTCAGCAGTTTGAAAACCTTCCGGCAAATCTTTTCCTGTTGTATCTCTAACTACACGGGGTCCTGCAAATCCAATTAAAGCTCCAGGCTCAGAAATATTAATATCTCCTAACATGGCATAAGAAGCTGTAGTTCCACCTGTGGTTGGATCAGTACAAAGTGAGATGTAAGGTAATTTAGCTTCGGCTAATTGAACTAATTTCACCGAAGTTTTGGCTAATTGCATTAAAGAAAACGCCGCTTCCATCATACGAGCACCACCTGATTTTGAAATCATTACAAAAGGCAATTTGTTTTGGATTGCATGGTCAATTCCTCTTACGATTTTTTCTCCCACAACACCTCCAATAGAACCTCCAATAAAGGCAAAATCCATACAACAAACTACTAGATCTTTTCCTTTTGATTTTCCAACAGCAGTTCGAACCGCATCATTCAATTTTGTCTTTGAAGTAACATCTTTAAGACGGTCTGAATATTTTTTGGTGTCAACAAAATGCAATGAATCTTTAGATGTCATGTTTTTATCCAATTCAACAAACTCATTATTGTCAAATAAGATTTCGAAATAGGTTTCACTTCCAATTCTAACGTGGAAATCATCTTCAGGACTCACATATAAGTTACGTGCTAATTCCTCTGCATCAATAATTTTTCCTGTTGGAGATTTGTACCAAAGACCTTTTGGAACATCCATTTTGTCTTCGGTAGGAGTAGTAATTCCTTTTTCGTGTCTTTTAAACCAAGCCATAGTTGTACTAAATAATAAACCATTGACAATTCAATTGAATTGTCAATGGTCAATGGTTAATTATAGAGTGTTTACATTGTTCAAGTCAGCAAATGCTTGCTCTAATCTTGTGTTGAATGTAACTTCACTTTCGCGAATCCATTTTCTTGGATCGTAGTATTTTTTGTTAGGAACATCAGCACCTTCTGGGTTACCAATTTGTGTTTTCAAATAGTCAATGTTTTTAACCATATAATCACGAATTCCTTCAGTGTATGCAAATTGTAAATCAGTATCGATGTTCATTTTAACAACACCATAACCAATAGACTCTCTAATTTCTTCTAAAGTTGAACCAGATCCACCGTGGAAAACAAAATCAACTGGATTAGCTCCTGTGTTGTATTTGTTTTGAACGAAGTCTTGAGAGTTTTTCAAGATTTTTGGAGTTAATTTTACGTTACCTGGTTTGTATACTCCGTGTACGTTTCCAAAAGCAGCAGCAATCGTAAATTTAGGACTTACTTTTGATAATTCTTCGTAAGCATAGGCTACTTCTTCAGGTTGAGTATATAATTTTGAACTATCAACATCAGAGTTGTCAACACCATCTTCTTCACCACCAGTAATTCCTAATTCGATTTCTAATGTCATTCCCATTTTGCTCATACGAGCTAAATATTCTTTACAGATTTCGATGTTTTCTTCAATTGGCTCTTCTGACAAGTCAATCATGTGTGAAGAAAATAATGGTTTTCCAGTTGCAGCAAAATGTTTTTCAGAGGCATCTAATAAACCGTCAATCCAAGGTAATAATTTTTTTGCACAGTGATCTGTGTGTAAAATTACAGTTGCTCCGTAAGCTTCTGCTAATGTATGAATATGAAGAGCTCCTGCAATTCCACCAGCGATAGCTGATTTTTCACTTGCATTAGATAATCCTTTTCCAGCATTAAATTGAGCACCACCATTAGAAAATTGAATAATAACAGGCGCATTTAATTTAGCTGCTGTTTCAATAACTCCATTGATTGTGCTTGATCCAGTTACGTTAACTGCAGGAAGTGCAAAACCTTTTTCTTTTGCATAATTAAAGATCTCTTGTACTTGATCTCCAGTAGCAACTCCTGGTTTGATGTTGTGTGACATTGTAATTGTTTTTAGTTGTTTTTAGTTTGAGTTCGCAAAAATAAGAATTAATTAGTATTAGAACGGATAATTTATTCCAAAATTTAATACGGACTGCCCGAAATTACAATCTTTAAGCCATCTTCGATCTTTGTTTTGTGCGGGATTATAGGTTTTAAAACCTAAGTCAAAGCGAAGTACAAAAAAGTTTAAATCATAGCGTAGTCCAAAACCGGTACCGAGTGCTATGTTTTCTAAATCTTTTAATCCAGTGAATGTTGCTTTTGGATCTTCGGTATTGTCAAGAACATTCCAAATATTTCCTGCATCTGCAAAAAGTGCTCCTTTTAAGCTACCTAAAATTTTAAATCGAAATTCAGCACTAACTGTTAATTTCATGTTTGCTTCATTGAAATCATTGATTCCTCCTGTGCTTCCAGGACCTAAACGATACGGATTCCAACCTCTATTATCATTGGAACCTCCTGAATAGTAACTTCTTGAAAAAGGAATATTATCAGAATTGCCAAACGGAATAGCTATACCGAAAAAGCTTCGTATCGCAATCACTTTTTCTCTTGATAAATCCCAATATTTTACAAAATCAAATTCTGTTTTTATATATTCTGAATATTCTAAATTAAATAGCTCGTAACGATTGGAAGTGTTTTTATTCAAATTTGTAGCATTGGCAAACAAACTAAGAATAGAACCTGCAGATTCAATTTTAGTTTTAAAAAGATAAAAATCGCTATCGGCTAAGTCTTTTTTGGTTGTTGTTGAATAGCTAAAATTGGTAGCTAGTATAAAATCATTTTCGGTAAGTCTAAATTGTCGTTCTGCTATACTTTTTACAGTTGCATAATCAGTCGCCGAAGTTGGCGTGGCTTGAGTTAAAATGCTATTTATAAATTGATTGGTTCCGTTTTCAATAGTTAAGTTGCCATCGGCATCATAGAAATTGGCGCCAATTTGATACGATGGATTTTTTGCCAATGTGTTCAAAGCATCGTAAGAGGAGGTATACACATTATAGTAGTTTTTAGGATTTAAATTACGTACAAATTGGATATTAAATAAGTCAAATCGTGCAGTTCTGTTTGTTTTGGGTGTCCAGTTGTAATTGATGGCACCTATGAAATTTTCTTTGTCTAATCCAATATTTTTTTGAGTAGAATAGCCGGTTGTAATTAAGGTGGAAGGAATCATACTTTTTGGAATGATTTTTTCAGTTGCAAAAGGCATTACGATTCGTGGAAAATTCAGTTTTAAATCTACTCCAAGTTCAGAGGCATTAAAAAACACGTCATTTGGATTGGCAAAATCTTTGGAGGATCCCACATTAGCTCTGCCCGAAAATTCTAATGTTTCGGCTCCATTAAAAACGTTTCGAATGGAAATAGAAGGGCTAAAACTAATACCAATATTTTGAATATTCGAGTGTGTTACATCTAGTGACTGTCCAAAGTTGTATTTCTTTTTTGGAGTCAAATAAATCTTTGCAATTAGGGATTGTGCTGTACTATCTCTTTTATCTTGTTCGTAAATAATAGAAGGGTAATTAAAGATTTTTAAATTACTTAAATATCTACTAGTTAAATTGGTTTTTGTATCCGAGAAGTACCCTCCTTTGTTGATAAAAACAGCATCTGTAATGGCAAAAGGTTTGTATTTGAGTTTATTTCGGCTTACCAATTTAAAATTCTTATACTCTGTGCTATCCGTTAGAGTTGCTTTGGCATCAGCTGCAGAATAATCGGTAAAAATTCTAACGTCACTTATTTTGTATAATTTGAATGGCTCAGTAACAGTTATATCTTGCTTTTGATAACTGTAATCGCCAATTTTTAATCGGACGCTAGCTTTGTTTTTTTTCTGAATAGTGTCAATATCAAAACTAACATTGTTCGGTTGAAAATCATAGGCACCGCTATTTCGGAATAAAGTTGTTATTCTATTTTTTTCATTTTCAAAATCTTCCGTTTTATATCGATTTCCAGGTTTTAAAATTGAATTAGATTGGGTTGATTGGTACAATGAATCTAAAACAACCGTTGCTATTTCAGTAGATACCGAATCAATTGTGTAAGCAACTCCTGGTTCTATATAATAATTGACACGGCCTTTTTTAAGACCAATAGTATCAAATACCGATTTGATTTTAACGTCAAAAAAACCTTTATTAAAATATAAATACGATAAACGCAATACCGACTTGTCCGTTTTTAATGGATCGAAAATCACCGGAGGTTCGCCAATTTTTTTAAAAAAATTAGAAATGCCATTTTGCCAGAACGATTTTCCTTTTTGGTTTACCCGTTTATCAGTAGGACCTGTAGTAATTGGATTTTGGATTGCTTGAAAAGTGGAGTCAATATTGGGTTTTGCCCAATTATTGAAAGTCAAAAAAAGCGGAATTCCAGCTATTTTACTATTTGGTTTTTGGTACAATTGGCTGAAGGTAGTTTCATCTGAAATTACTTTGTTATTCTCGAATATTTCGTTTTTAGTCAACAAAAATTTCCCGTTCGGAACTCTTTTTACAGCGTTACAAGCAGAAATAAATATTGCAATTAGAATAAATGCAGTTACTTTTGTGAAAATATGTTTCAACGGTTCTAAAATTTTAATTCAAAAGTACATTTTTTTATGGTTAGTAAAAACCAAATAAAGCTTATATCCAGTTTACATCAAAAAAAACACCGACAAACGCATCAGTTGTTTATTGCTGAGGGAATCAAAGGGATTCAAGAATTGCTTGATGCACATTTTGAATTAGATCATTTATACACGACTCAAACTGATTTTGAAAACGTTGCTAGTAATTTAAAAACAGTTGTATCCGAAGCCGATTTGAAGAAAATGAGTGCTTTAGCTTCGCCAAATACTTGTTTGGCAGTTTTCAAAATACCTGAGGTTAAAGCAATTAATTCATCGGGATTAATTGTAGCGCTTGACGACATTCGCGACCCGGGAAATTTAGGCACCATCTTGCGTTTGTGTGATTGGTTTGGTATTCAGCAATTAATTTGTTCCAAAGAAACGGTGGATGTATATAACCCAAAAGTAGTTCAGGCAACGATGGGTTCTATTGCCCGTGTGAATATAACTTATTTAGATTTAATTGATTTTATTGCCACTAGTAAACTGCCTGTTTTTGGAACTTTTATGGATGGCGAGAACATGTATACCACTAATTTACCGCTAGAAGGAATTATCGTGATGGGTAATGAGGCTAATGGAATCTCATCGGATTTAGAGAAAATTATAAAAAATAGATTGACAATTCCGCGTTTTGGAACACTTCAAAAAACAGAAAGTTTAAATGTAGCAACAGCAACAGCAATTGTTTTAAGTGAGTTTCGCCGTGCTACACTTTAGATTTTAATGAAAAGTAAAGTTGATAAACAATCCTCTTGTTTGCATGGATTCGATGTTACTAGTCCAGGGGCTTGCTAGATCTTTATCTTGAATCAATTCGTCCTTAAGCCCAAAAACGCCCCTTATTGATGGTGAGAAAATAAAATATTCTGAAAATACATCAATACCAAAACCCAATTCATAATTAGGGCTCCAGGATTTTACTCTAAAAAGTTGTTCTAAATTATCGTCTTTTGATTTCGAGTTGCTTGATAAATTTAATGTGGTAGAAACACCTCCAAGAAGATAAGGACGAATATTACCTGTTCGTAAAGAGGAGAATTTAAATAATAAAGGAAAGTGGATATATGTGCTATTTACTTCTCTAATTTTATCAGATTCTTTTGGAAGAGTTACAAAATAGGTTTCAGGATAATTTAGAGTTCGCTTTGTATAATACAAACCTGGTTCAAAGCGCAAATTGATATATTCATGCAATCTCAAATCGGCTACCAATCCAACATTAAATCCAGTAGTTTTTTGAACCTGAATATCTTCGATTACATTGGCTTTGTATTTGAATTTGAAATCATAGGAATTCAACCCAAGGAAAAATCCAAAATATAAAGGTTGCTGTTGCCATGTCTCTAAATGAATTACAGGGTCTTTGCTAAAAATACTTTGTGTAAATTGAGCTCGAACAGTTGTTGTAAAAACAATAAAAAGAACAAAAACAGCTTTTTTCATATTATTTTTTAGAAGCAGAATAAATGGTAGCTACTCCAAAGGTTTGAGGTAAAGCTACAACATCTATAAACCCAATTTTTCTCAAAATATTGTTTAACTTCTCACCATAAGGAAAAGCGGCAGCTGATTCTGATAAATAACCGTAGGCAACATTGTCTTTGGAAAACAATTTTCCAATTAGCGGAAGAACATAATTGCTGTACAATTGATAACCTTGCTTGTAGGGTATTTTATCTGGAACAGAAGTTTCCAGAATGACAAAAGTGCCGTTAGGTTTTAGTACCCTTAAAATTTCTGCTAATCCTTTTTCTAAATTCTCAAAGTTACGTACTCCAAACGCAACCGTTATTGCGTCAAAATAATTATCCTCAAAAGGCATGTTTTCAGAATCCCCAAGTACCATTTCGATGGTTTTGGTTAGGTTTTTGGATGCAATTTTTTGGACGCCAACTTCTAACATTCCAGCTGAAATATCTAGTCCTATAATTTTGTCGGCTTTTGTTTGTGCCATCAAAATAGCCAAATCACCGGTTCCTGTTGCTATATCCAAAATGGTTTTAGGATTCGATTTCCCTACCATTTGCAACACTTTTTTGCGCCATTTTACATCTATTCCAAAAGAAATCACACGATTTAGATTGTCATAATTTCCAGAAATAGTATCAAACATTTGAGCTACTTGCTCTTTTTTGCTTAGTGAAGAATCTTTGTAGGGAGTGATTTTATCAGCCATCATATTTAGTTTGTACAAATATAAGTAAACTCAAGGAACTAAATAGTTGCCATAGAGTTCAATCTTTAAGACTTTGGAAAACTTTAAAAAATCACTAAAAGTGGGTATTGTCAGGTGTTGATTTATTGACCAATTTTACTCCAAGAAATTTAATTTCTTTTTCAATGTATAATTGGGAGTTAATGAATGAAAATCAGTTAGTTGGATTTTGCGCAACCAATTATATTTCGTCTTTTGGTCTTGTTTCATGACTTTTATAAGGTATTGAACAAAGCGCAAAACACGTTCTTAAGAATTAATTTGTTTTTGGAAACTTTAAATTTATTCGATTGTTCTGCCTTCGTGGTATTTGGTAGTTCAAAAAAAGGCAAAAAGACATTTCATTCTCCCAATACATTGAAAAAATATTATTTTTTCACAAAAGTCTGATAGGTGTAGTCGTAAAGATGTTTCTCGTCTTTTGAATTAAATTCGGATTGCACTAATTCCCATTCCATATCATTAATTTCAGGAAAAAAAGCATCGGCTTCAAATTGACCATGCACTTTTGTAATTTCAATTTTATCAGAAAAAGGGAGTGCTTGTTTGTATATTTCGCCTCCGCCAATGATAAAAACCAGTTCATTTTCGGGACAAATTTTTATGGCATCTTCAATGCTATTCGATACTATACAACCTTCAGGTTGGTAATCGGTTTGTCTACTGATGACAACATGCGTTCTGTTAGGTAATGGTTTTGGAAAACTTTCAAATGTTTTTCGTCCCATTATAATGTAATGACCTGAAGTTAATTCTTTGAATCTTTTAAAATCATTGGGTAAATGCCACACCAATTCATTGTCTTTTCCTAAGGCATTGTTTTCGGCAACAGCAGCTATCATTACAATCATAAATGAAGTCTTAAAGTATTATAGAGAGTAAAATTTTATACCGCAACACTTCCTCTAATAGAAGGGTGAGGGTCATAACCTTCTAAAGTAAAATCATCAAAATCAAAATCAAATATATTTCTTATCTCCGGATTTAAAATCATTTTTGGGAGTGGTCTTGTTTCTCTAGACAACTGTAATTCTAGTTGTTCAAAGTGGTTGTTGTAAATGTGTGCATCACCAAAAGTATGAATGAATTCACCCACACCTAAATCACAAACTTGCGCGATCATCATAGTAAGTAACGCATAAGAAGCNNGCAACATAAAACTGAAAAAATGCGTGACATGGAGGTAAAGCCGCTTTATTGTTAGCCACATTTTCTTCAAACGATTTTTTGGTATCAGGAAGTACAGATGGATTCCAAGCAGACACTAACATACGTCTACTATTTGGATTGGACTTTAATTCGGTAATCAAGTCCGAAATCTGATCAATTTCTTCGCTATTCCAATTGCGCCATTGGTGCCCATAAACAGGTCCAAGATTACCATTGGCATCGGCCCATTCGTCCCAAATTTTCACCCCGTTTTCTTGTAGGTATTTAATATTAGTGTCGCCTTTTAAGAACCAAAGCAATTCGTAAATAATGGACTTTAGGTGCAATTTTTTGGTCGTAACCATTGGAAAACCTTCGTTTAAATCAAAACGCATTTGGTATCCAAAAACACTTTTGGTTCCTGTTCCAGTTCGGTCGCCTTTTTGACAACCATTTTCCATTACATGTTGCACTAAATCTAAATATTGTTTCATATTGCTTTTTTCTTAATAATGTAAAGTAATGAGTTTGTATTATTGGTTTTTATATACCACCCCATTCTTCATAACAAATTGAACTTGTTCTAATGTTTTAATATTGTTTAACGGATTTTCATCAACTGCAATTATATCAGCAAAAAATGCAGGTTTGATTTGGCCAATTTCGTTGGCTACGCCTAAAAGCATAGCGTTTGTTAGCGTAGCAGATTGAATAGCGGCTAAAGCAGGCATTCCAGCTTCGACCATATAACCAAACTCTTTTCCATTTTTTCCATGATCGTATACACCAGCATCGGTTCCAAATGCAATTTTAACGCCTTTTTTGTAGGCCTTTGCAAATGTAGATTGTATTTGTGGTCCAACTTCTTTAGCTTTAGGCACTATGATTTCTGGATAAAATCCTTCTACTTCTGCTTTTATAGCTACTTCTTTTCCAGCGGTGATGGTTGGAACCAAATACGCATCGTATTTTTTCATTAATTCCATGGTTTCTTCGCTCATAAAAGTGCCATGTTCTATAGTTTTAATTCCGCCTAAGATAGCTCGTTGCATTCCTTCGTCGCCATGTGCGTGAGCAGCGGTTAGCATGTTGTAATCTTTTGCAGTAGTTGTAATAGCTTTAATTTCTTCAATAGAAAATTGAGGATTTTTTCCGTTTTTAGCAACACTTAATACCCCTCCAGTTGCAGTAATTTTAATGACATCAGCTCCTTCTTTATATCTTTCGCGTACCGCTTTTACTCCGTCTTCGGGAGAATTTACAACACCTTCATGTGGTCCTGGATCACCCATTAATTTGCGATTGCTACCGTTGGTTGGATCGGCATGTCCTCCTGTAGAAGCAATTGATTTTCCTGCAGTGTATACACGCGGTCCCTTGGCAATTCCTTTATTGATAGCATTTCGTAATGAAATATTAACTCCTGTACCACCTAAATCGCGAACAGTGGTAAAACCTGCTAATAATGTTGTTTCTGCAAAACGAGCCGCTTCAAAAGCAACATCTGCTTCGTTACTTGTATATTTTGAAGCATAACTTTTTGGATTTTGTTCACTTTCAAGATGCACATGTAAGTCAATTAATCCAGGTAATATGAATTTATTTTTTAAATTGACTTCAATGTCATTTGCATTGGACTTAGCAACAAATCCATCGCTGATTTTTGTTATTTTATTTTTGGAAACAACTATGGTTGCCTTCTTAATTTCCTTCCCAGTTTGTACGTCTAAAATGCTACCACAATGCAAATAGTAGTCTTGTGAGAATCCAACTATGGATTGTAATCCAATAGCTAGTGTGATAATTAATGTCTTGATTTTCATAGTTTTATTTTTTTAATTTATCTTTTTGAAATTTCATCTCGTATTTTGGCGGCTTTTTCATAATCTTCGTTTTCAACAGCCTCTGCAAGTAATTCATTTAACTCTTGAATTGTTTTTGAAGTATAGGTTGATCCGGTTTGATTACTTTCAATTTCTTGACCAAAAGTGTCTGGATTTGATAGGATAGTATCAAGATCATTTTCGTCTTTATTCAGCTCATTGGTATTGTTTAAGAATATTCCAGCTTTGTCTAAAATATTTTTATAAGTAAATATTGGGGAATTAAATCGCAAAGCCAAAGCAATGGCATCAGACGTTCGAGCGTCAATTATTTCTTCAATTTTATCTCTTTCGCAAATGATGCTGGAATAAAATACTCCATCTACCAGTTTATGAATGATTACCTGTTTTACTGTTATGTCAAAACGTTCCGCAAAATTTTTAAATAAGTCATGAGTAAGTGGGCGAGGGGGTTTGATTTCTTTTTCTAAAGCAATGGCTATAGATTGTGCTTCGAACGCTCCAATAACAATGGGTAATTTTTTATCGCCATCTACCTCGTTTAAAATCAAAGCATAGGCTCCGTTTTGGGTTTGGCTGTATGAAATTCCTTTTATTGATAATTTTACTAAACTCATTGAATTGATATAAAAAAATTGGAGTAGGTTTTAAAAAAAACTGCCTTAACGCAAAGATATAAATATCCTTGTTTTAAGGCAGTTTTTTATAAAATAATTTAAAACTACTGTTGCGCTTTGAATGCTTTTAATTTTTCAATTAGTTGTGGAACCACTTCAAAAGCATCTCCAACTACCCCATAATCAGCTACTTTGAAAAAAGGCGCTTCTGGATCGCTGTTGATTACAACTTTTACTTTAGATGAATTCACTCCCGCAATATGTTGTATCGCTCCTGAAACACCAATTGCGATATATAAATTAGTTGCTACTGGTTTTCCAGTTTGTCCCACGTGTTCTCCGTGAGGTCTCCAGCCTAAATCAGAAACGGGTTTTGAACAAGCTGTTGCTGCACCAAGTACAGACGCTAATTCTTCAATCATTCCCCAGTTTTCAGGTCCTTTTAAGCCACGTCCGCCAGACACAACAACATCTGCATCGGCTATGGAAACTTTTCCAGAACTTTTTTCTGTAGCGGTTACTTTTACATTAAAATCAGCAGCATCCATTGATGGAATAAAATCTTCTTGTGTTAATGAACTAGTATTTTCTACAATTCCGTAAGAGTTTTTGGCTAAGCCAATTACTTTTACATCGGTGGTAATTTCGGTGATATTGAATGCTTTGTTTGAAAAAGCGGTACGTTTAACTTGGAATGGACTAGTACTTTCCGGAAGTCCTACCACATTAGAAGCAAATCCGGCATTTAAACCAACAGCTACCAAACCAGATAAATACATACTATCAGTAGTTGAGGAAAGTACAACTACTTTCGCTCCCTCTTTTAAAGCGGCTTGTTTGATTATATCGGAATAGACTTTAGCTGAAAATCCTGTTACGGCTTCGTTGTTAACTTTTAAGACTTTATCTACTCCGTATTTACCTAATTCAGAAACATCAGCAACGTTGATGGTTACTGCGGTTACTGAAGTTCCGAGACTTTCGGCTATTTTTTTTGCATAAGAAGCCAATTCATAGGCTACTTTTTTAAATTTTCCCTCTGCTGATTCAGCGTATATTAATATTGACATGATGGTACGGTTTTAAATTACTTTGGCTTCGTTGTGTAATAATTGAATTAACTCGTCTAAGTTATCGGAAGCAACCAATTTTACAGCTGACTTAGCAGCTGGTTTTTCAAACTGAACTGCTTTTGAATTTACATTTGCTGCAATTGGTTCTACTACATTAATTACTTTAGTACGAGCAGTCATAATTCCTCTCATGTTGGGAATACGAAGATCTTTTTCTTCAACTAATCCTTTTTGGCTTCCGATTATTAGAGGTAAGGATGCATTCAAGGTTTCTTTACCACCGTCAATTTCGCGAATTGCGATTGCGTTTGTCCCTTCGATAGTTAATCCTGCACAAGAAGTAACAAAATTATATCCTAAAATTCCGGCTATCATTCCAGGTACCATTCCGCCGTTGTAATCCAATGATTCTTTACCAGCAATGATTAGATCGTAACCACCAGTTTTAATCACTTCGGCTAATTGTTGTGCAACATAAAAACCGTCAGTTGGATTCGCATTGATACGAATGGCTTCATTGGCACCAATTGCGAGAGCTTTTCTTAAAGTTGGCTCTGTTTCTGGCCCACCTACATTGGCAACAGTTACAGTTGCTCCTTGTTGTTCTTGGAACCAAATAGCTCGGGTTAAACCAAATTCGTCATTAGGATTGATTACAAACTGAACTCCGTTGGTATCAAATTCAGAATCGCCATTTACGAAGTTGATTTTTGAAGTAGTATCAGGTACATGGCTGATGCAAACTAATATTTTCATAGGGGGTATATTTATGGATTTCTTAAATGTACCACAAATTTAAAATAATAAATCGGAATATTTACTATGCACGCATAATATTTTTTTAATGATTTTGTATTTTTTAGCCCGGATAGGAGCGGCATCCTTCCTGTGGCGTCTTCAGCCAGAGGAAGATATAGCGAATAGCCGGAAAATGCTCCTAATTATTTTAGTCGATTTTATGCTTTTAAGTAATTTAAAATATTTATTTTTGCGTTTCGAAAAATACACTTACAACATACAACTATGAGAACGATACAATTTAGAGAGGCCATTTGCGAAGCGATGAGTGAAGAAATGCGTCGCGATGAATCCATTTACTTAATGGGTGAAGAGGTTGCTGAATATAATGGTGCTTATAAAGCTTCTAAAGGAATGCTAGCCGAATTTGGTGAGAAAAGAGTAATCGACACACCTATTGCCGAACTTGGTTTTACTGGAATTGCAGTAGGTTCAGCAATGAATGGATGTCGTCCAATTGTAGAATACATGACGTTCAATTTCTGTTTGGTAGGGATTGATCAAATTATAAATAATGCTGCTAAAATGCGTCAAATGACAGGAGGTCAATTCAATGTGCCGATTGTTTTTAGAGGACCAACTGCTTCTGCAGGACAATTAGGAGCTACCCACTCACAAGCTTTAGAAAACTGGTTTGCTAACACACCAGGTCTTAAAGTTGTAGTTCCATCTACACCTTATGATGCCAAAGGTTTGTTGAAAGCTGCCATTCGTGATAACGATCCAGTGATTTTTATGGAATCAGAGCAAATGTATGGTGACAAAGGAGAAGTGCCTGATGGAGAATATACCATTCCACTAGGTGTTGCTGATATCAAACGTGAAGGAACTGATGTAACCATCGTTTCTTTTGGAAAAATTATCAAAGAGGCTATTATTGCTGCTGATGAATTAGCAAAAGAAGGTATCTCTTGTGAAATTATCGATTTGAGAACAGTGCGACCAATGGATTACGATGCGATTTTAACTTCGGTTAGAAAAACCAATAGATTGGTAGTACTTGAGGAAGCTTGGCCTTTTGCAAGTGTTGCTTCAGAAATCACTTATATTGTACAAGAGCGTGCGTTTGATTATTTAGACGCGCCTATCCAACGTATTACAACTGCTGATACTCCAGCGCCATACTCTCCAGTATTATTGAAAGAATGGTTACCTAATTCAGAAGACGTAATTAAAGCCGTAAAAAAAGTATTGAATAAATAATTCAAAATGTTAATTGTTTAATAGCAATTAAGATATTGATTACCTTTGAATCTTCATCAAATACTATTTGATGAAGATTTTTTTTAGCTTATGAAATTAAAATTTCCCAAACTTTTTTTTGTTGCTTTATTGATGACAGCTCAGTTGCTTTTGGCCCAAACCAAAGTGAGTGGTGTAGTTGTAGATAAAACGAATCAACCTATTCCTTTTGCTACTATTGTGTTTAAAAAAACGAACATTGGAGTTGTAGCCAATGAGGATGGTCGATTTTATATTGAATCTCCGCAAAAACATTCGGTTTTAGTAGTTTCTTCTGCAGGTTTTTCAGAAAGAGAAATCTATTTGGAAGAAGCCGTTGTGTATAATTTCAAAGTAAAATTAAACGAAGCAGAATCCTTAAATGAGGTTGTTGTTTTTGCTGGAAAAACTTCCAAAAAAAACAATCCGGCATTGGATATTCTCAGAAAAATTTGGGAACGAAAGCGTAAAAACGGCTTGTATCAGTTTGACCAATACCAAATGGAAAAATACGAAAAGGTCGAATTTGATATGAATACCATCGATAGCGCTTTTATGAAAAACAAAGTGTTCAAAGGAATGGAGTTTGTTTTCAAACATGTCGACACTTCTAAAGTAACAGGAAAAACGTATTTACCAATTTTTATCAACGAATCGTTATCGGATGTCTATGGTGATAATTGCCAGAAAAAAGTCAAAGAAAAACTGAAAGCGAATAAAACATCTGGCTTTGAAGGGAACCAACAGATTTTGTCTTTCCTAAAAGACTTGTATAGCGATTACTCCATTTACAACAATCACTTGACCTTTTTTGACAAGAGTTTTACTAGTCCTTTGTCTAGAACGGGTGTGGATGTCTATAATTATGTATTAAGAGACAGCGCCTATATTGACAACAAAAAATGCTACAACATTTTGTTTTATCCAAGACGTAAAAACGAGCTAACCTTTAAAGGCGATTTTTGGGTAAACGATACCACATTTGCCATTAAGAAAATCAATATGGCTGTGACCAAAAGCGCTAACATCAATTGGATTAAAGACATTTATATTGAGCAAGAATTTGAAGTGATGAATGATTCTGTTTTCTTGTTGACTCGAGATTATATGATGTCGGACTTTGCCTTAAATAAAAAAGAAGATTCTAAAGGTATTTATGGAAAACGTACGACTTTGTATCGAAATCATGAATTCAATAAAGTCAAACCACTTGCTTTTTATAAAGAAGAAGTCAATTTTATAGACAATGAAGTCTATCAAAAGTCAGACGAATATTGGCATGAAAACCGTTTTGAAAAATTAAACAAAGATGAAGCCGGAGTATATAAAATGCTCGATACCCTTCAAACGGTCAAAAAGTTCAAACAGATGTACAGTTTGGTTTCCATTTTGGGCAGTGGCTATGTCGAGTTCAAGAATTTTGATTACGGACCGATATTTTCTTCTTTTGGTTTTAACGAAGTAGAAGGAGTTCGTTTACGAGTTGGAGGTCGAACTTATTTTGGACCCAATGACCCTTGGCGAATACAGGCTTTTACAGCCTATGGATCTGATGATCAAAAATTCAAATACGGTCTTTCTGGAAAATGGATGGTGGACAAGAAAAATAGAATCATTATCTCCGGAGGGAATCGACGCGATATTGAGCAAATAGGAGCGAGCTTAACTACCACAAACGATGTAATGGGACGAAGTTTTGCTTCCTCCGCTTTATTTACCACCGGTAGTAATGGAAAATTAACGAATATTAATTTGTCCAATTTAGCGGTTGAAATAGAACCCGTAAAGAATTTGATTTTTCAATTAGGAATTTCACACCGAACTTTGGTATCTGCATCTCCCACTTTCAGTTTGGATTATTTCACAGATCTTTCTAGAACTACTACTCAAAGTGAGGTAAAACAATCTGAAGCGAATATCCAAATAGAGTTCATGCCCAATCGAAGAACCATTGGTTTTGGGGTAGAAAGAGACGTAGTAGACAATCCCTACAGCCGCTTTTTTATCAACTACAGTCATGGGTTTAAAGGGGTGTTGAACAGTGATTTTAAATATGAAAAATTGCAGTTGTATTACAAGCAGCCTATTATTATTGGTCCATTGGGGCGAACCAATATTACCATGGAATTAGGCAAAACTTTTGGTACGATTCCATTAGGTTTAATGAGCGTTATCCCAGGTAACCAAACCTATTTCACGATTGAAAATACGTTTAGTAATTTGAATTTTTATGAATTCATCAGCGATCAATACCTCACTTTGAAATGGGATCATAATTTTAACGGGCGTATTTTTTCTCGCATCCCTTTCATGCGAAAATTAAATTGGCGCGAAATTATTGGAATTAGAGGAGTGTATGGATCCATCTCAAATGCCAATAGAGCAATCAATGCTTCGGGCCTAGCTTACAATGCTCCCGAAAATGGGTATTGGGAATACAGCGCCGGCATTGGCAATATATTTAAAGTATTTCGTATCGATTTTTCATGGAGAGGCAATTACCTAAACACTCCAGACGCAACTAAGTTTGCTATTAAAGGGGCTTTTGGATTTCATTTTTAATTTCAAAACAAGCCTAGTTTAAATTTTAAATTTTATTTGATGCAAGAATCAATTCATTTTTTGTCCCAAAAAGATGTGGTTTTAAAAACTATAATTGCTGATTTTGGTCTCCCAATAATACAAAAAAGAGAAGAAGGATTTGCCTCCATGTGTCACATTATTTTGGAGCAACAAGTTTCTATTGCCTCTGCCAAAGCAGCTTATGAAAAGCTAGTTAATTTGGTTGGCAAAGTAGATCCATTTAATATTTCTAATGCTACAGATCAAGATTTAAGAACCTGTGGTATATCTAGACAAAAAACCCTCTATTTAAAAGACTTAGCCCGAAGGGTTATAAATAAGGAATTGAGTTTCTCTTCACTTCCAATGAAAACGGAACAACAGATTCGAAAAGAATTAATTCAAATTAAAGGAGTTGGGAATTGGAGTATAGATGTTTATTTAATGTTCTGTATGCAATCACAAGATATAATTCCTCTTGGAGACATTGCAATTAAAAATACTTTAATGGAGTTGTATAATTGTCAATCAGAAGATGA
Organism: Flavobacterium sp. UBA4098; assembly: GCA_002382495.1. Taxonomy (GTDB): domain Bacteria; phylum Bacteroidota; class Bacteroidia; order Flavobacteriales; family Flavobacteriaceae; genus Flavobacterium. Next base: position 58,501 of record DFXW01000018.1, on the reverse strand, counting down.
GATGGCTGCTGTTTCTTCCAATTGGAAACCGTTTCGAACACTTGCTTCCTATATCATTTGGCATTATTACCTTAAAAAAAGAGGCAAAATTTAAGTATTGTCAGATTGATGTTAAAAAAACGTTTTTTTATCCCTTAGTTGTATTGTAAAAACGCTATGTTTCCTTACTTTTGCACCAAATTAAAAAAAGAAAAATACAACAAATACAATGACTGCAGACAAATTAAAAACGTTCGATGTCTTAATCGAAATACCAAGAGGAAGTAGAAACAAATACGAATACGATTTTAAAATTAGAAGAATGCGTTTTGACAGAATGTTATTCTCTTCTATGATGTACCCAGCTGATTATGGTTTCATTCCTGAAACCTTAGCATTAGATGGTGACCCATTAGACGTTTTGGTATTGATCAACGAGCCTACTTTTCCGGGTTGTGTAATGGAAGTAAAACCAATTGGTGTTTTCCATATGGCAGATGATAAAGGACCAGATGAGAAAGTAATTTGCGTACCGGTTTCTGATCCAATTTGGAATTCATTAAATGATTTGAGTGATGTAAATCCACACTTAATTAAAGAAATTGAGCATTTTTTCCAAGTGTACAAAGATTTAGAAAATAAACAAGTGGATGTAGAAGGTTGGGGAGATGTTAACGAAGCGTATGCTATCATTAGAGAGTGTACAGAACGTTTTGATGCTATCGAAAATAAACCAAAAAACTTATTTAGTATTAAATAAATTTTTTTAGGTTTTTACCATAAAAAAAGCAATATTCTGCAAAGAGTATTGCTTTTTTGTTTAAATTCGTTCATTATCAATATAATATTAACTAATACCAAAATTATTTTTTATGAATGCATTTATGATTTATTTGCCAATAGTAATGGCGATTATTGGACTTTTGTTCATGGCAGTTAAAAGAGCTTGGGTGCTAAAACAAGACGCTGGAGATGGTAAGATGAAAGAGATTTCAGATTATATTTACGAAGGTGCATTAGCTTTCCTTAAAGCAGAATATCGATTATTGACATTCTTCGTGATTGGCGCAAGTGCTGTATTAGCGGGGATTTCATTTATAGTTCCTACCACACATATATTAATTGTAGTTGCCTTTGTTTTTGGTGCCTTCTTCTCTGCTTTAGCAGGAAATATGGGAATGAAAATTGCCACTAAAACTAATGTTAGAACTACGCAAGCCGCTCGTACTAGTTTGCCTCAAGCCTTGAAAGTTTCTTTCGGTGGTGGAACAGTGATGGGATTAGGAGTTGCCGGTTTGGCTGTTTTAGGATTGACAGGTTTCTTTATTATTTTCTTCCAAATTTTTATGAATGGTGCTTGGACTTCGTCAGAAGACATGACCAAAGTATTAGAAACATTAGCTGGATTCTCATTAGGTGCTGAGTCAATTGCTTTGTTTGCACGTGTGGGTGGAGGTATTTATACCAAAGCAGCCGATGTAGGAGCTGATTTAGTGGGTAAAGTAGAAGCAGGTATTCCAGAAGATGATCCGCGTAACCCAGCTACAATTGCTGATAACGTAGGGGATAATGTGGGTGACGTTGCCGGAATGGGAGCCGATTTATTTGGTTCGTATGTGGCAACCGTATTAGCTGCTATGGTTCTTGGAAATTATGTGATTAAAGATATGGGTGGTAAAATCGAAGATGCTTTTGGCGGAATCGGACCAATTTTATTACCAATGGCTATAGCTGGTTTCGGAATTTTGTTCTCAATTATCGGAACGATGTTAGTGAAAATTTCTAGTGATGATGCTAAAGAAGCACAAGTACAAAAAGCGTTGAACATTGGAAACTGGGTTTCTATTGCATTGACTTTGGTAGCTTGTTATTTCTTAGTACAATATATGTTGCCTGCAACAATGAAAATGGAATTCTACGGTGAAGGATTGAAAGACATTTCGTCTATGCGTGTTTTCTTTGCTACTATTGTAGGTTTGATTGTGGGTGGAGCTATTTCATCTGTAACCGAATATTATACAGGATTAGGAACAAAACCAGTTTTGGCAATTGTTCAAAAATCATCTACAGGAGCTGGGACTAACGTAATTGCAGGTTTGGCTACGGGAATGATTTCTACCTTCCCAACTGTAATTTTGTTTGCTGCTGCAATTTGGTCTTCGTATGCTTTTGCAGGTTTCTACGGAGTAGCTTTAGCGGCTTCGGCTATGATGGCTACAACTGCAATGCAATTAGCGATTGATGCTTTCGGACCTATTTCAGATAATGCAGGAGGTATTGCTGAAATGAGTGAATTGCCAAAAGAAGTACGTACTCGTACGGATATTTTGGATTCTGTAGGTAATACTACGGCTGCTACAGGAAAAGGATTTGCAATTGCTTCGGCAGCATTGACTTCATTGGCTTTATTTGCAGCTTATGTAACCTTTACAGGTATTGACGGAATTAATATTTTCAAAGCACCTGTTTTAGCGATGTTATTCGTGGGTGGTATGATTCCGGTAGTTTTCTCTGCTTTGGCAATGAACTCTGTTGGTAAAGCAGCAATGGATATGGTATATGAAGTACGTCGTCAGTTCAAGGAAATTCCAGGAATCATGGAAGGTACTGGTAAGCCAGAATATGGTAAATGTGTTGAAATTTCGACTAAAGCTGCTTTACGCGAAATGATGTTGCCAGGAATTTTAACGATTGGTTTCCCAATTGCAATTGTTCTTTTAGGTAAATTAGTTTACGGTGATAACAACCAATTAATAGCTGAAATGCTAGGAGGTTATATGGCAGGTGTAACGGTTTCAGGTGTGCTTTGGGCAGTGTTCCAAAACAATGCCGGTGGAGCTTGGGACAATGCTAAAAAATCATTCGAAGCAGGTGTTGAAATTAATGGTGAAATGACGTATAAAGGTTCTGATGCCCACAAAGCTGCTGTAACTGGAGATACTGTTGGTGATCCGTTTAAAGATACTTCAGGACCGTCAATGAACATTTTAATTAAATTAACTTGTTTGATTGGATTGGTAATTGCGCCAATCTTAGGAGAAGGAAGTACTACACAAAAAGAAATGACCTGTACTATTGAGATGAAATCTACTTCTGAAGCCGGTATGATGGGTAATTGTGATATGAGCAAATGTGCTACTATGACTAAAGACGAATGTGCTAAAATGTGCGACAGTCTAAAATGTACTCCTGATCAAAAAGAAATGTGCTTGTCTCATTATGATGCGAATGGTAAATACATCGCTAAAGAAGAAAAAGCATGTTGTGCAAAAAAAGGAGAAGCTAAAAAGCAAGTAAATGTTCAAATGAGCAATGATAATGGAAAAGCAAAAGCGACGGTAACTATTTCTGAAAATGGAAAAGAAACTGTTCAAGTTTTTGAAGGAACTGAAGCTGAGGTGAAAGCCAAAGTAGAAGCTATACACTAGTTTCCAAATTAATACAAATAAAAATGCCTCAAGAAATTGAGGCATTTTTTTATGGATATAATTTTCAGGCTAAAACAAACCGTTGATTTCGGCATCAATTCGGTTGATGATATTTCCTAAATCTTCTGGATTATCTACAAAATTAATGTTATCTACATCAATGATTAATAATTTACCTCTGTCATAGGTATGAATCCATGCTTCATAGCGTTCGTTCAAACGACTCAAATAATCAATAGAAATAGAATTTTCATACTCACGACCACGTTTGTGAATTTGACCTACTAAATTCGGAATTGAACTACGCAAGTAAATTAATAAATCAGGTGCTTTTACCAAAGATTCCATCAATTCAAAAAGAGAAGAGTAATTTTGGAAATCGCGATTGGTCATCAAGCCCATAGCATGTAAGTTAGGAGCAAAAATGTGCGCATCTTCGTAAATCGTTCTATCTTGAATGATTCTTTTTCCGCTTTCGCGAATTTGCATTACCTGACGAAATCGACTGTTTAAGAAGTAAATTTGTAAGTTGAATGACCAACGTTCCATTTGGTGATAGAAATCATCCAAATAGGGATTGTCAACTACGTCTTCAAAATGAGGTTCCCATTTGAAATGTTTGGCTAATAAATTGGTTAAGGTGGTTTTCCCCGAACCTATGTTTCCTGCTACTGCTATATGCATTACGGTAGTGTGATTTTATTATTGATAAATTCTAAAAGGGTAAAAATAGATAAAAATTAGTGTTTGTAATACATTTTTCGGAATGATTTATTCACAATCGAAAAAAGGAATAGCTGCTTTATTTTGTTTCTATTTTTAAATGAATTGGATACAAACCAATTGATTTCAAATACGTCTGAGTAAGTCATTTAACATTTTATTGGTACAAAATTCAAAATCTTTCGTCATATTTGCCCTTTAATTATAATTTGAACCTCATGAAAAAAGCGATTTTACTTTTATTATTTGTATTAATTTATTCTAATTCACAAGCGCAAAAGGATTTTCAAGGAATGGCTGTTTACGAGTCAAAAACCAGTATGGCCGACTTTAAAGTTCGTATGGAAGGCAACAAAAATATCAATCCAGACATGCAAAAAATGATGGAGGAACGGATGAAAAAAATGTTTGAAAAGACTTTCATTCTTAATTTTGATAAATCGGCTTCAATTTATAAAGAAGAAGAAAAATTAGAGGCTTCTAATCAAGGAGGAGGAATGCGAATGATGATGGGCTCGATGACTGGTGGTGGCGGTACGTATTATAAAAACGTAAAAGATAAAACGTATAGTATCGATAAAGATTTCATGGGTAAAGAATTTTTAGTTAAAGATTCGTTAGCAATTTTAAATTGGAAAATGGAAGCTGAAACGAGAGTGATTGGCGGGTATACATGTTATAAAGCGACTGCAATTAAAGCCGCTAGTAAAACGGATTTTAGAAATTTTCGTCCTAAAAAAGAAGATACACCAAAAAAAGAAGAAACATCTCAACAAGAAAAATCAAAGGAAGCGCCAAAAACCAGTTTTATGGATGCTCTTGAACTACCAAAAGAAATTACAATTACAGCTTGGTATACACCTGAAATTCCTGTTAATCAGGGACCTGAAGGATATTGGGGATTACCTGGTTTAATTTTGGAAGTAAATGATGGTAAAACAATTATTCTTTGTTCCAAAGTGGTTTTGAATCCAAAAGAAAAAGCTGAAATCAAACCTGTTACAAAAGGGAAAGCAGTGAGTCAAAAAGAATATGACGAAACCGTGATAAAAAAAATGGAGGAGTTTAGAGAAATGAACCAAGGTCCTGGTGGTCGTGGTGGCGGAATGCAAATTAGATTTAACAATTAATAGTTCTATAAATAGTATACAATGAAAAAATTGCTAGTATGTTTTGCCCTAGTATTGTTTGCGACTGGGTACGCACAAAATGTTCGTTTCGAAGGAATTGTACTCGATACAGGCAAAGCGCCACTTGAAATGGCCAATGTAATGGCTGTGAACCAAACCTCTAAAGCGATGGATGCTTATGCCATTACATCTGATAAAGGAAAGTTTATCTTGAACTTGAAAGCCAATACATCGTATACGATTAAGCTGAGTTATATTGGAATGCAAAACAAAGAAATTTCGGTAAACACAAAATCAGAAAATATTATTCAAAATATTACAATGGAGTCGGGTGGTATTGAATTGGCTGGTGTGGAGATAGTCCGTGAAATGCCGGTTTCAATAAAAGGAGATACAATTGTGTATAATACGGATTCATTCAAAACGGGAGAGGAACGAAAATTAGAAGATGTATTTAAAAAGCTTCCGGGATTTGAAGTTTCGTCAGATGGCCAAATTCAAGTGGAAGGTAAACAAGTAAGAAAACTTTTTGTAGATGGAAAACCGTTTATGGAGGGCGATACTAAGCTGGGTTCAAAAAACATTCCTTCTGACGCTGTTGATAAAGTACAAGTAATGAGAAATTTCAATGAGGTTTCTCAAATGAAAGGTATCGAAAACAACAATGACGACATAGCAATTAATATAAAACTCAAAAAAGGAAAAGATAAGTTTTGGTTTGGCGATTTGAGTGGTGGTTTAGCTAATAATAAAGGATATATTTTTAATCCAAAACTATTTTATTATTCCCCAAAAACAAGTGTCAATACTATTGTGAATTTGAATAATATTGGGGAAGTTTCATTGACTTCAGCTGATTTTTTCAGGATAACTGGTGGTGCCAGAAATACTATTGATAGAAACGGAACCTCATTAAATTTTAATCGTAATTTCTTTGGATTATCAGGCGGAGATAATGTAGCAAAAATGACGGATAAATTTGGAGCGATTAACTTGAATCATTCTTTTTCAAAAAAATGGACTGTGTCTGGATTTGGAGCTTATTCTAACACCTACAACCAATCAATCACTAATTCAGAGCGCGGAATTTTCCAACCTAATACTACCGCAATTGGTACTTTGGAAAACAGAAAAAATCAAACGGATTCAAGAAATAGTGCATTCATATCAAAATTTGGATCTAAATTCAAACCCAATGACAAATTTCAATTGGATTACGATGCTTTTTTAAGAAAGAATAGTCAGCGCGAAGAGAATACAAATCAAACTAATTCTACTTCTTATTTTGGTTCAACACCAATTAACAATTCCAACTCGATTCTTTCGTTTCAAAAGCAAGATCCAATTTCATTTAATCAAAGCTTAAATTTATTTTACACCCAAAATTCAAAAAGTACTTGGGTTATTGAGATGCAACATCAATATGAGGACGAAGATCCCTTTTATAATCCACAACTTTCTGTAAATCCGTATCAAAATAGTAATACAACTAATCCGAATGATCCTAGTTCGATTTTTGTAAATCAAAACTCTTTAAATATTGAACAATCGAGATTTGTGAAAACTAATAAGTTTGATGCTAAATTGGATTACTACTTCCAAATTAGCAATAAAAGTATTCTTAATTTAACTCTAGGTAATACCAATGCTTTTCAAACCTACAATTCGAGTTTGTTGCAGATTTTGCAAAATAATTCTGCAGTAACCATAAATAATGAATCGTATAACAATGATGTTCAGTATTCGTTTAAGGATGCATTTTTGGGCATTCATTATAAGTTCATGTTAGGAAAATTTACGTTTAACCCTGGTTTTTCTTACCATCAATATCTAACAAATAACACCCAATTTTCTAGACCTTTTCAATTGAATTTCAATCGATTTTTACCGGATATGTTTGCCAGATGGGATATGAAAAAATCAGAAAACATAACTTATAATTATTCTGTAAAAAATGGTTTCAATGATATCAATTCTTTAATTGAAGGATATGTTTTTACAAATTTTAATAGTATAGCGAGGGGTAATTCTGGTTTAGAAAACTCATTAGTAACTTCACACAGATTGAATTATTCAAAATACAATTTGTATAATTTCACCACAATTTTTGGAAACATATCCTACACCACTACTAAAAATCCTGTAGTCAATGGTATTTTATTTCAAGGAATTTATTCAACATCTGACCGATTGAATTTAGATGCTGAAAATGAGAATTTGAATAGTACTCTTTTTTATTCGAAAAGCTTTAAGAAATACTACAAAATATCAGGAGGACTTAATGCAAGTTGGAATAGGAACTTTGTTTTAAATAGAGCTATTATTGGTGGGAATGTAAAAGAGTTTATCCAAGAAATTGAAAATATTAATCACGGATATAATCTAACTTTGGGGACTCAATTTAAGAAGCTTCCAAATATTGATTTAGGGTATAGAATTAATTTTTCTGAGCAAGCAAATACTGCATTTACAACACAGAGTCCTAATGTGAAATTAAATTATTATTTCTTAGAAGGAATGAATATTAATTGGGATTATTCGTTTAACCGATTTAAAAATCAGTCTTCTGGTTTAACCAATGATTTTAAAATTATGTCTGCTAGTATTAATTATGCTAAAAAAGATGCCAAATTGGAATATAGAATTCAAGCGAATAATCTTTTGAATACAAAGTCAAGGTTAAATAATTCATTTAGTGTAAATGGATATAATGCCAATGAAACTATTATTTTGCCAAGGTTTGTTTCATTCCTTTTAAAATATAATATCTAAATACATTAAAATTCAACTTATAAAAAAACGAGTTTTCTTTAACTAAAGAAAACTCGTTTTTGTGATTTAATTTACAAGAAATTAATTTACAATTTAAAAGCTGTTTTTACAGTTTCTACGAAATCTAATTTTTCCCAAGTAAATAAATCTACAGTAACGGTTTTAGTTAATCCGCCAGGAGCAGAGAAGGTTTTAGTAACTGTCTCAGGTGTACGTCCCATATGTCCGTAAGCTGCTGTTTCACTATAGATAGGATTTCTTAATTTCAAACGTTGCTCAATAAAGTACGGACGCATATCAAAAATACCTTCCACTACTTTGCTGATTTCTCCATCTGTCAAACTCACTTTTGAAGTTCCGTAAGTATTTACATTGATTGATGTTGGTTTTGCCACACCAATAGCATAAGATACTTGTACTAAAACTTCTTCACACAATCCTGCTGCTACTAAGTTTTTAGCAATATGACGGGTTGCATAAGCTGCAGAACGGTCTACTTTAGAAGGGTCTTTACCGGAGAAAGCGCCACCACCATGAGCTCCTTTTCCACCATAGGTATCCACAATGATTTTTCTTCCTGTCAAACCAGTATCTCCGTGAGGTCCTCCAATAACGAATTTTCCTGTTGGGTTGATGTGATAGGTAATATTATCATTGAACAAATGTGCATATTGTGGGTATTTTGCTTTAATACGCGGAATCAAAATGCTCACTAAATCCGATTTGATTTTAGCCAACATCGCAGCTTCTTGATCAAAATCGTCATGTTGCGTAGAGATTACAATGGCGTCAATTCGAACCGGTTTGTTATCATCTGAATATTCAAGAGTTACTTGCGATTTAGCATCTGGGCGCAAGTATTTGATTTCGTTGTTCTCTCTTCTTAAGTTAGCCAACTCAATCAAAATCGCATGCGATAAATCCAAAGCCAAAGGCATGTAGTTATCCGTCTCATTAGTAGCATAACCAAACATCATTCCTTGGTCACCCGCTCCTTGTTCTTCTTTACTTGCTCTATCTACTCCTTGATTGATATCAGCTGATTGTTCGTGAATTGCTGAAAGAATTCCACAAGAATTCGCTTCAAACATGTACTCACTTTTGGTGTAACCAATTTTCTTGATCACATCACGAGCGATTTGTTGAACATCTAAGTAGGTATTGGATTTTACTTCTCCAGCCAAGATCACCTGACCAGTTGTAACCAAGGTTTCACAAGCTACTTTTGAATCGGCATCAAATGCCAAAAAATTATCGATTAATGCATCGGAGATTTGATCAGCCACTTTGTCTGGATGTCCTTCACTCACAGATTCTGACGTAAATAAATAAGCCATAATAATTTAATTTAGTTTTAAATTAAGCGAGGAAAAATGGTGTTGCTACGAAATGCTAAAGGGAAATTCCTGCTTTAGCATTTTTTAACGAGGTTGCAATCAGTTCAAATTTTTCCTCTGAAATTAGAGTGCAAAGTTATAAAACGATTTTGAATTCCAAATTAAACTTTTCTTTTTTTTTGTTGCAAAAAGGCGTTTCGGTTTCGGTTTCTTCAAAAAACGAGTCTTTTAGCTCCTTTTTATTGCATTATTTCTTTGTTAACATCGCATTTGGAACAAATAATTATTGGTTCAAAGGAGCAAATCAAAAGCTGCATATTGGATTGTTGTCCAATAATGCAGTAGGGAAATTTGGTTCTTTAAGAAATATGCCGTTAATTTGCAGCTCAAAGTTCAAATAAACGTATTGAAATGTTATAAAGAAAGGTAGAGGGATTAGACCCGATGAAACCTTAGCAACCCTTCGGTAAATCGAAGAAGGTGCTGCATTCTACCACAGCAATGTGGAAAGATAACACGAGATTTTTCTAGCATCCTTCTAGATTTTCTTTCTAATATTTCCAACACAAATCAACAATTACAACCGATTTGACATTGGAAAATAAAATCAACCAAATACAATTACAAAATTTCATCACCGAAAGTGGTGCCCAATATCCTATACTTCATTTAAGCTATCAGGTTTTTGGCCCAAGTTTGAATACAGCTCCTATTGTTTTGGTGAATCACGCCTTAACTGGGAATTCAAACGTAATTGGAGAACAAGGTTGGTGGAACGACTTAATTGGCGAAAGCAAAACGATAGATACAAATAAGTACACGGTTCTAGCATTCAATGTTCCAGGAAACGGATACGATGGTTTTGGTATTGAAAACTACCAAGATTTCAATGCGAGAGATATTGCCCGTGTATTCAATCAGGGAATTGAAGCGCTTGAAATTTCACAGTTGTTTGCCATTATTGGAGGGTCTGTGGGTGGAGGAATAGCCTGGGAAATGGCTGCTTTAGAACCTAAGATTACCCAACATTTGATTCCAATTGCGACGGATTGGAAATCGACAGATTGGTTGATTGCCAATTGTTTTTTGCAAGAACAAATTTTAGCTAATTCGTCAAAACCAATCGAAGATGCGCGTATTCACGCGATGTTGTGTTATCGAACTCCGGAATCATTTTCGTCCAAATTCCAACGTACAACTAATGAAGAATTGGCCGTTTTTAATATAGAAAGTTGGTTAGCCCATCACGGGAATAAGTTGCAAAAACGTTTTCAGTTGTCGGCGTATAAAATGATGAACCATTTGCTAAAGACGATTGATATTACAAGAGGAAGAGATTCTTTTGCAGCAGTAGCGGCAACAATCGAAGCCAATATTCATATTATTGGCATTGATTCGGATTTGTTTTTTACAGCCAATGAGAATCGCGGTACTTATGAAGAATTAAAAAAATATAAAGAAAATGTATCCTATCAAGAAATTGTTTCCATTCATGGTCACGATGCTTTTTTGATAGAATACCAACAATTACATAATTTGTTGGCTCCCATTTTTTAATGGTGCAACGTATAATACAGACAGAATGAAGATTTTAAAATTTGGAGGAAAGTCATTATCTAACGGAGATGGATTAGATAAAGTGGTGGCAATTATTTTAGACAAAGTAAACCAAGGCGAGAAAATCGCCGTGGTGGTTTCGGCACGTGGCAATGCTACAGATGAATTGGAAGAAATGTTGTCCATTGCAGCCAAAAATGAAAGCTACAAGCCACAATTGGAACAATTCAAATTAGAACAACAAAATGGTTTTGATGCGGTTGATTTTACAGAAGAATTTACAGTTTTAGAAAAATTATTTGAAGGCGTAAGCTTAATTGGGGATTACAGCAGTAAAATTAAAGATCAAATTTTATCGATTGGCGAAGTGCTTTCTGCCAAATTACTGACTGCGATTTTGCTTAAAAATGGTGTAACTGCTCGTTTTGCTGACAGTAGAGAATTGATCAAAACCGATTCAAAATTTGGCGATGCCCAACCCATTGAACAGGCTTCTAAGAAAAATGTAATACAGTATTTCAAAGAGAATGAAGATGCAGTAAATATTGTGACCGGTTTCATTGCTTCGAATGCGAAAAATGTAACCACAACTTTAGGAAGAAACGGAAGTAATTATACCGCTTCTTTGATTGCTAATTATTTGAATGCCGAAGAATTACAAAACTACACACACGTTGACGGAATTTATACTGCAAATCCAGATTTAGTTCCCGATGCCAAGAAAATCGATTATTTGACGTTTAACGAGGCCAATGAGTTGGCTAATTTTGGTGCCACCATTTTACACGCTAAAACGATCATTCCATTATTAGAGAAAAACATTCCGCTTCGTATTTTGAATACCTTCAATCACGAAAATAAAGGCACCTTAATTCGCTCTACAGCGAGTAAAGAAGGAATCAAAACACTTTCTGTTTTGGAAAATGTGGCTTTGGTCAATTTAGAAGGACGCGGATTGCTTGGAAAAACAGGCGTCGATGCCCGAATTTTCAAAGTCATGGGTGATAATGACATCAGTGTGAGTATCATTTCGCAAGGTTCTTCTGAACGAGGAATTGGTTTAGTAGTTGATGCAGATAAAGCTTCTTTAGCGATGATTCAGCTGGAGAAAGAATTTGAAAATGATTTCTATTCGAAAGATGTCAATAAAATTTCGGTGACCGATAATGTATCGGTGATTTCTATCATCGGACAAGACTTGAGTACTTTTCATAAGCCCTACACGGCATTGATTAAAAATAAAATTATTCCGATTTTGTTCAACAATACTGTTACCGGTAAAAACGTGAGTTTGGTGGTGAAGAAAACGGAATTGAATCGTGCTTTGAACGTAATTCACGGAGAGATTTTTGGGGTTTCTAAAAAAATCAACATTGCTATTTTCGGACACGGATTAGTAGGCGGTACTTTAATTAATCAAATTTTAGAATCGGCTACCGCTATCGAAAAACGTAAAGATGTGAAGTTGAATATTTTTGCTATCGCCAATTCTAAAAACGTTTTGCTGAATAAAAACGGCGTGACACCGAATTGGAAAAACGAAATCCAAAACAAAGGAACTCTATATTCTATTCAAGATGTGATTGATTATGCCAATGAAAATCATTTGGAAAACTTAATTGCCATTGACAATACGGCGAGTGCCGAATTTGTGGAAAATTATATTCCGTTGATTGAAAGCAGTTTTGACTTAATTTCGTCCAATAAAGTAGCAAATACCTTGAGTTATAGTTTCTATAAAAAACTACGCAAAGTATTGGCCGACAATCAAAAAACCTATTTGTATGAAACCAATGTAGGGGCCGGTTTGCCATTGATCGATACGATTAAATTATTGCACCTTTCAGGTGAAAATATTACTAAAATAAAAGGGGTGTTTTCAGGAACATTGAGTTATTTGTTCAATAACTTCTCTGCCAAAGACGTTCCGTTTAGCGACGTATTGAAAGAAGCCATTGATAATGGGTATACCGAACCCGATCCAAGAGAAGATTTATGTGGAAACGATGTAGGTAGAAAATTGTTAATTTTGGCGCGTGAATTGGATTTGCAAAATGAGTTCGAAGAAATCGCTATTCAAAATTTAATTCCGGAACATTTACGAGAAGGAAGTGCATCTGAATTTTTGACCAAATTGAAAGAATTTGATGCGGTCTACGCCAAAATAAAAGAAGACCAACAACCGAATCATGTGTTACGATACATCGGCGAATTGTCAGGTGATTTGCAAAGCGACAAAGGAAATTTAGAAGTAAAATTAGTTTCAGTTCCTTCAGACACCGCTTTAGGTGGATTGAAAGGATCGGATTCATTCTTCGAAATTTACACTGAATCCTATGGAGATCGACCAATTGTAGTTCAAGGTGCTGGAGCAGGTTCAGCGGTAACTGCAAGAGGTGTTTTTGGAGATATTTTAAGATTGTCAGACAAAGGATAAAGCCCCCTAACCCCCAAAGGGGGAATAAAAAAAATGAGATTATGGTAATAAATAATTGTTGTACTAATCAGTTTTTTATTTAATGGCTATAAAATAGTTTATAAAGTACTAACTTAAAATACGACTTACCTCCAGTCTATACTCCCTCCCTTATGGGGAGGGTTGGGGAGGGGCTAATATGAAAATAACATTAGAAAGAGTAAACGATAACTTTCATTTTCAATTGAAAAACGACAGAGGACACCTTGTCAATGTCGATGCACGTCCTGCCTTTGGAGGAAACGACATGGGACCAAGTCCAATGGAATTGGTGTTAATGGGTGTTGCAGGTTGTAGCGGAATTGATATGATTTCGATTTTGAAAAAACAACGTCAAGAAATTACGTCTTTTAAAGCGGAAGTAGAAGGAGAACGCGTACCCGTTGGTGAGGCCAATCCGTTTAAAACAATTCATGTTGTTTTCTTTTTAGAAGGCCCAATCAACGAAGACAAAGCAGCTAGAGCGGCTAAATTATCGTTTGAAAAATATTGTTCGGTTTCCAAAACATTGGAACCAACCGCTACCATTTTGTACAAAGTAGTATTGAATGGAGTGGAATTAGCGAATTAAAAAAATAAATACAACTACAATGAACGAAGAAGATTTCGGTTTTGAAACTCAAGCGATACGCGGTCAATTAGAAAGAACACAATACTTAGAGCATTCGGTGCCTTTGTATTTAACTTCTAGTTTTGTTTTTGAAGATGCTGAAGACATGAGAGCTTCATTTGCAGACGAAAAAGAACGCAATATCTACAGTCGTTATAGCAATCCCAATACGATTGAATTCATTAATAAAGTGTGCCAAATGGAAGGAGCCGAAACCGGTTTTGCTTTTGCATCAGGTATGGCAGCCGTGTATTCTACTTTTGCAGCTTTATTGAAATCGGGAGATCACATCGTTTCGGCGAGTAGCGTTTTTGGAGCAACCCATTCGTTGTTTGTGAATTATTTTCCAAAATGGAATATTGAAACGACTTATTTTGATATCAATTCGCCAGAAACGATTGAAAGTTGTATTCAACCCAATACGAAAATTTTGTTTGCAGAGTCGCCTACGAATCCTGCGGTAGATATTATCGATCTGGAATTATTAGGAAAAATTGCCAAAAAACACAATTTGATTTTAATAATTGACAACTGTTTTGCAACGCCTTATTTGCAGCAACCTATCAAATGGGGAGCGGATTTGGTGATCCATTCGGCAACTAAATTAATGGACGGTCAAGGACGTGTTTTAGGTGGAATCACAGTGGGTAGTGCCGATTTGATAAAAGATATTTATCTTTTTTCTCGATTGACTGGGCCAACATTATCTCCGTTTAATGCCTGGGTTTTGTCGAAAAGTTTGGAAACATTGGCCGTTCGTTTGGAAAAACATTGCGAGAATGCGTTGAAAGTGGCTGAGTTTTTAGAAAACCATCCTCAAGTGAATAAAGTGAAATATCCGTTTTTAAAATCGCATCCGCAACATGCTATTGCGCAAAAGCAAATGAAATTAGGAGGCAATATTGTTGCTTTTGAAATCAAAGGCGGAATCGAAGCGGGAAGAGCTTTCTTGGATAAAATACAATTATGTTCTTTGTCACCCAATTTAGGAGACACTAGAACAATTGTTACGCATCCGGCATCAACTACACACAGTAAGTTATCCGTTGAAGAACGTTTGGCAGTGAGTATTACCGATGGATTGGTACGAGTTTCGGTAGGTTTAGAAACCGTTGCCGATGTCATTGCTGATTTGGAACAAGCTTTGTCTTAAAATTTAAGATGTGCGATAGTGGATTTTCGATTTAGTGTTATAATTTCGCACTTTGCAGATCGTAAATCATGTATCGTAAATCGAATATATAAATATGTTATCAAAGAAAACAAAATACGGAATTAAAGCATTGACTTTCTTGGCACGCCAAGAAAATAAAACGCCGGTACAAATCGCAGAAATTGCCAAGAGCGAGCATATTTCGATTAAATTTTTAGAAAGCATTTTATTACTCTTACGTCATTCGGGTTTTTTGGGGGCCAAAAAAGGAAAAGGTGGCGGCTACTATTTGATCAAAGATCCTAAAGAGATCAATATGGCCCATGTGTACCGTATTTTAGAAGGCCCTATTGCTTTGCTACCCTGCGTAAGTCACAATTTTTATGAAAAATGTGACGATTGTGTAGACGAAGCGAACTGTTCTGTTCATCGATTAATGACGGAAGTCCGCGATAACACTCTGATCATACTCGAAAACAACACCCTAGCAGACGTTTCTTTTTAAATCCAAACTTTTTTAATTTCCATTTTGTAATTAGTAAAAAAGTACTATTTTTGCACTTTAATCTAGTAATCCGATAGGCTAATAGATTTTAACTAAATGAATTCTGTGAATAAAAAGTAATAATGAGTCAAGAACTAAAAGATAATACAGTTTCAGTAAACGCAAAAGTACCTTTCAAACAACGTTTGTGGGTGATTATTCCAGTTGTTTTATTGGTAGGCTTGATTTCTAGTTTAATCTACAAGCATCATGCGGAGTTTTCTTGGGAGGGTTTACTAGCAGGTTTTGATCAAGAGTTTTTGGTTTTTTTCTTAATTGGAGTATTTGCTCAGTTAGTAGACGGCACTTTAGGAATGGGGTATGGGGCTACTTCCACTTCGTTCTTATTGGCCTATGGAATTCCACCAGCAATAAGCAGTACGGGAGTTCACGTTGCCGAGATGTTCACAACAGGAGCTTCTGCAATTTCGCACCACCGTTTTGGAAATATCAATAAAAAATTAGTGAAACACTTGTTGATTCCAGGTGTTTTAGGATCTGCAGCGGGAGCGTATTTGCTTTCGGATGTTATCGATGGAGATGTAATTAAGCCTTTTATTGCGGTGTACATGATTGCATTAGCAATTATCATTATCAGAAAAGCAGCTCAAAAAAATATCATTAAAAAGAAAACCAAACGCTTGAGTTTCCTTGCTTCTTTTGGAGGTTTCATGGATGCTGTTGGTGGCGGTGGTTGGGGACCAATTGTAACCTCTACTTTGTTAGGTCGCGGTAGAAATCCACGTTATACTATTGGTTCTGTAAATGCAGCCGAGTTTGCAGTTTCATTTGCCAGTGGGGTAACCTTCATGCTTTTTGGTGGAATAGAAGGTTGGCAAGTGATCATAGGTTTGATTTTAGGGGGAGTGATTGCGGCACCTATTGCTGCCATTTTAGTGAATAAAATTAAAAGACAACCCATGATGATTGCAGTAGGAATTTTAATCATCATTTTAAGTTTACGAACTTTATCTAAATTACTATAATGAGTACAGCAGTCGTAGCCAGTTTATTGGAAAAAACAAAGGACTTCTCCATCGAGGAGACACTTTCTTTTTTAGCGAATGAATACCCAAATCAAGTAGTTTTTTCTACTTCTTTTGGACAAGAAGATCAAGTAATTACGGATTTTATTGGTCAAAATCAATTGCCAATTACCGTATTTACTTTAGATACAGGGCGTTTGTTCCAAGAAACCTATGATGTTTTTAATAAAACAGGTAAAAAATACAAAACCGAAATCAAAACCTATTTTCCTGAAACAGCAGCCGTAGAAAGCTTGTTGAATGAAAAAGGACCGAACAGTTTTTACAGCTCGGTAGAGAATAGAAAAGAATGCTGTTTCATTCGAAAAGTAGCGCCTTTGACAAAAGCCTTGCAAGGAAATGAGATTTGGATTACCGGTTTGCGAGCAGAGCAATCTGAGAACAGAAGCGACTTGAACTTTTTTGAATACGATGCCCATTTTGATATCATCAAATTCAATCCATTATTGAAATGGACATTGCAGGAAGTGGAAGAATATTTAGAAAAGAATAACGTGCCGCAGAATACCTTACATAAAAAAGGTTTTGTGAGTATCGGATGTGCGCCATGTACCAGAGCAATTTTGCCTGGCGAGGACATCAGAGCAGGAAGATGGTCTTGGGAATCAAGTCACAAAGAATGTGGCTTACACCAAAAATAGTCATTAGTCAATAGTAATTAGTGATTAGAATATAATAAATAAAAAAGTAGTGGAAAGTTTAATGATAAGAGGTTAACCAACCTTAAACCTTAAACTTTAAACTTTTAAACAATTATAAATGAGTTCAATAGTAAAAACAAATGCTTTAGAAAGCGAAGCGATCTACATTTTTAGAGAAGTAATTGCACAATTTGAGAAACCCGTATTGCTTTTTTCAGGCGGAAAAGATTCTATCACTTTGGTGCGTTTGGCGCAAAAAGCTTTTTTCCCAGCAAAAATTCCTTTCCCATTATTGCACGTTGATACTGGACACAACTTCCCTGAAACAATCGAATTTAGAGATAAATTAGTAGCCGAATTAGGATTAGAATTAATCGTTCGTAACGTACAAGATGCTATTGATCAAGGAAAAGTAGTAGAAGAATCTGGGAAGTATTCTAGCAGAAATAGCTTGCAAACAACTACGCTTTTGGATGCTATTGAAGAATTCAAATTTGACGCTTGTATTGGTGGTGCACGAAGAGATGAAGAAAAAGCAAGAGCTAAAGAACGTATTTTTTCAGTACGTGATGATTTTGGTCAGTGGGATGAAAAAAACCAACGCCCTGAATTGTTTGATTTGTTGAACGGAAAAATTGAATTGGGTCAAAACGTTCGTGTTTTTCCAATTTCAAACTGGACCGAATTAGATGTTTGGAGTTATATCGAACAAGAAGGCATTGAAATTCCGTCAATTTATTTTTCACACAAACGTAAAGTGTTTTTAAGAGACGGATTGATTTGGTCTCATTCCCCATTTGTGTACCAAGAGGAAGATGAAGAAATCGAAGAACGAATTGTTCGTTTTAGAACCGTGGGAGATATGAGTTGTACGGCTGCTGTCGAATCCTATGCGGCAACCATTCAAGAAGTAGTAGGAGAGATTCGCTCATCCACTATTTCTGAAAGAGGTGCTAGAATTGACGATAAGCGATCAGAGGCAGCTATGGAGAAAAGGAAGCAACAAGGATACTTTTAGGAAAATATGAATTTTATAAGAGTGTTTCTTTTTTTTATCCTAGCAAAAACAGTTATAACGGCACAAACGCAAAAGAATATTGATCATCAAAACTTACTTTGGACAAGATATTACAATCAGGTAGAAATAAATCCAAAGTGGTCTATTCATTCAGAGTTTGATAATAGAGTTTTTTTAGATTCAATCGTTCAGAATTTGTTTGTAATAAGAGTTCAGGGAAGACATAAAATTTCTGAACAAGTGGAGTTGGGTGCTGGCATTGTTTATTTTTCGGTTGCAACTCAAGTTCCTGAAGTTAATTTGGGATTTAATATTCCAGAATACCGATTGCAGCAAGATTTAACCTGGAAGAAAAATTGGAGTAAAATAGTACTCAATCAACGATTCCAAATTGAGGAAAGATTTTTTCAAAATGCTGATGGGCAAGGTTTGACAACTGGGACTACTTTTTTTTGGAGATTTAGGTATCGACTTCAGGGAGAATATACTTTTTGGAGAAATGAAAAGCGATACCTCAAAGCCATTGTTTATGATGAAATAATGATTAATGCAGGTAAAAATGCAGTTTATAATTCTTTTGACCAAAACAGAGTATATTTTGGTTTGCAATATGGGATTAGTTCAGCTGTAGCAGTAGAATTAGGATATATGAACAGTTTTCAGCAACGAAAAACTGGAATTGATTACTTCGATAGAAACATAATTAGATTGAGTATTTATCATCAATTAAGAATATAAAAGTTAGTTTTTAAACATAAAAACATCAACAAAAAACATAACTAAAATGGAAGTTTTAAAAATAGCAACAGCAGGAAGTGTAGATGACGGAAAGAGTACTTTAATCGGGAGGTTATTGTATGATACCAAATCATTGACTACGGATAAAATTGAAGCAATAGAAAAAAGTAGCAAACAAAAAGGATACGATTATCTTGACTTTTCTTTGGCTACGGATGGTTTAGTTGCCGAAAGAGAGCAAGGAATTACGATTGATGTAGCCCATATTTATTTTTCGACTGCAAAGAAAAGTTACATTATTGCCGATACTCCAGGTCACGTAGAATATACGCGTAACATGGTAACGGGAGCTTCGACTTCGCAAGTGTCCATCATTTTGATTGATGCTCGAAAAGGAGTAATTGAACAAACCTACCGCCACTTTTTTATCAATAATTTATTGCGTGTGAAAGAGGTAATTGTTGCGGTAAACAAAATGGACTTAGTGGATTATTCAGAAGAGGTTTTTAACAAAATCAAAGCCGATTTCCAAGCCTTGAATGCCAAGAGTTCGTTCAAAGAACAAAACGTAAGTTACATTCCGTTAAGTGCTATTAACGGCGGAAATGTAGCTGATAAATCTGAAAATATGCCTTGGTATACTGGTCAAACGGTATTGGAACATTTAGAAGATTTGAAACCTGAGGATGTTTTTGAAACCGGTAAAACACGTTTTCCTGTGCAAACGGTGATTCGTCCAAAAACCGAAGAATACCATGATTTTAGAGGATATGCTGGAAAATTATATGGTAACTCAATCCAAGTAGGAGATGCTGTGACGGTTTTACCTTCTTTAACCGAATCAAAAGTATCCAAAATTCACTTTTTTGACCAACAATTTGATGAAGCTAAAGCGGGTTCGTCTATTGTAGTTGAATTGGAAAACGACATCAACGTGACTCGAGGAGATATGATTGTAAAATCAGGAGAATTACCTCAAGTAGAAAAAGATATCAATGCGACTATTTGCTGGATGGACAGCAAGAAATTAGTGCCAGGAACCAAGTATTTAGTGCAACACAATACCAATAGAGTTTTGGCTAAAATTGATGCTATCAAAAATGTAATTGCGACCGATTATTCTGGTGCTACTCCGGCTTCGCAATTAGCCATTAACGAAATTGGAGAAGTAACCATCAAATTAAGCAAAGCATTGTATTTTGATAAATACAACGATAACAAATCCAATGGAGCGTTTATTTTAATTGACGCCAATACCAACACAACAGCGGGAGTTGGATTTATAAATTAAAGTTATCGGCTTTGGGCCTAAAGTTTCTAAAGAAAATAAAGAACAGGGTTTAGAATAAACCAAAATCATTAAAATAATAGTCCAGAGCCGAAAGCTCAAGGCTCAAAGCCAAAAAAAATGGAAAGTTTTAGAACCGAAATAGAAAATCCGATTGTCCAAAAAGACATCATTGATTTAGAAAGAAAAATACGATTATTCAAAGAAGGTAAAATTGATGACGAACGTTTTCGAAGTCTTCGTTTGGCTAGAGGTGTATACGGTCAACGTCAAGAAGGAGTACAAATGATTCGTATTAAATTGCCTTTTGGTAAAGTGAGTAGCGAACAATTAGTGCGAATTACTAAAGTATCTGACGAATATTCGACTGGGCGTTTACATATTACAACGCGTCAGGATATCCAAATTCACTACGTAAGTTTAGATAGAACACCGGAGCTTTGGGCTAATTTGGAAAAAGACAATATTACCCTTCGAGAAGCTTGCGGAAATACGGTTCGAAATATTACAGCGAGTGAAAATGCAGGAATTGACCCAGAAGAACCTTTTGATGTGTCGCCTTATGCGCACGCATTATTTCATTTTTTCTTGAGAAACCCGGTATGTCAAGAAATGGGACGTAAATTCAAAATGTCTTTTTCATCTTCTGACAAGGATACCGCTTTGAGTTATTTGCACGATTTGGGATTCATTCCAAAAATTGTCAATGGAGAGCGCGGATTTAAAGTGATGTTAGGTGGCGGATTAGGTTCGCAACCCAGTCATGCCGAATTGCTTTCTGAATTTGTTCCGGTCAACCAAATCATTCCGATGACAGAAGGTGTCTTGCGTATATTCGATCGCTATGGCGAAAGAGCCAAACGTTTGAAAGCCCGAATGAAATTCTTAATCAAAGAAATTGGTAGAGACGAATTCTTACGTTTGGTAGAAGAAGAGAAAAAAGCCTTGTCGTACCAAACAGTGGAAATTGATACTACTGCCTTTGAAGGTCCAATTCCAGCACCAGCATTGGAAGTTCCTAAAGTAACTATCGAAGATGTTACCGCTTATGAAGCATGGAAAAAATCGAATGTAATCGCACAAAAACAATCGGGTTATGTAGCGATCGGAATCAAGGTGGCTTTAGGTGATTTTTATACGGATAAAGCAAGAGCTTTGGCTCATTTGATTAAAAATTATGGTGCCAATGAATTGCGTTTTACTTTGCGTCAAGACATTTTAATTCGCAACATTAAAGAAGAAAACCTACCGTTCTTTTACCAAGAATTAGCCAAGTTGGATTTTGTTACTTTAGGGTACAACACCATTAATGACGTGACGGCTTGTCCAGGTACCGATACTTGTAATTTAGGAATTGCTAGCAGTACCGGAATCGCAGTAGAATTAGAACGCGTTTTAGCAACAGAATATCCACAATATAGCAACAATCAAGAAATCACGATTAAAATTAGTGGTTGTATGAATGCTTGTGGACAACACAATATGGCAGAAATTGGTTTCCAAGGAATGTCAATCAACTCTGGAAAATTAGTAGCACCAGCCCTTCAAGTTTTGTTGGGTGGTGGTAACTTAGGAAATGGTCAAGGCCGTTTTTCAGATAAAGTAATTAAAATCCCAAGTCGAAGAGGACCTGAAGCTTTGCGTTTGATCTTAAATGATTTTCAAGCCAATGCAAATGGACAATCGTTCTTGAATTATTATGACGCCAAAGGAGAAAAATATTTTTACGAATTTTTGAAACCTTTAGCCGATGTAACCAATTTGACAGAAGCAGATTTTGTCGATTGGGGAAATGCTGACAACTATGTAAAAGCAGTGGGGGTTGGTGAATGCGCGGGAGTAGTGATTGACTTAGTAGCTACATTATTGGTAGAAGCCAAAGACAAATTGACCTTCTCTCAAGAAGCATTGAACGACCAAAAATGGTCCGATTCGATTTACTTAACCTATGCTGGATTTGTCAATGCAGCCAAAGCTTTATTGTTGGCCGAAAAACAAAAAACAAATCACCACGCCGGAATCATTGATTTGTTTGATACCGTATTTGTAGAGACAAATACCATTCCATTAGCCACTACTTTCAAAGAGTTGGTGTACCAAATTAAAGACAACGAACCTTCGGAAGCGTTTGCCAAACAGTATTTAGAACAAGCCACAGCGTTTTTTGCAACCATAGAAGAATACAGAGAAAAAGATTTAGCTGATGCATAAACCAATTCAACCCAAAGTAACTTTAGTAGGTGCTGGTCCAGGCGATCCAGACTTGCTAACAATCAAAGGAGCCAATGCTTTAGCGGAAGCTCAGGTGGTTTTGTACGATGCCTTGGCCAACGAAGAAATTTTGACCTATGCCCCTAAAAAATCCGTCAAGATTTTTGTGGGGAAAAGAAAAGGATGTCACGCCTATTCACAAGACGAAATCAATCAATTGATTGTGGACAATGCTTTGACTTACGGACATGTAGTGCGATTGAAAGGTGGCGATCCATTTATTTTTGGTCGTGGAAGTGAGGAAATTGATTTTGTGGAAAGTTTCGGAATTCCTACAGCTGTAGTACCGGGTATTTCTTCTTCGGTTGCTGTGCCAGCCTATCAAGGAATTTCGTTGACCAAGCGAGGTGTTTCAGAAAGTTTTTGGGTAATTACAGGGACTACTTCGGACAGAAAATTGTCGGCAGATGTGGCTTTAGCAGCACAGTCATCAGCCACGGTGGTGATTTTGATGGGCATGAGCAAATTGAATCAGATTGTGAATTTATTCCAAAATGAATCGAAAGGCGCGAGTCCAATTGCTATTATTCAAAATGGAACCACTCCCAAAGAAAAAATAGGAGTAGGAACCATAGATACTATTCAGCAAGTAGTAGCAGCAAAGAAATTAAGTTCGCCAGCCATTATTGTCATTGGAGAAGTGGTCAGAGAAAGCAATAAACTAAAAGATTTTTATCACGATTATTTGATAGAAAAAAGATAAATAGCGTTCCTTTGGCGCAAGCCAAAAAAGAATCATGGAAGAAAGAAACGAACTGTATCCGGTATTTTTAAAACTGCATCAATTGAATGTGTTGATTGTGGGTGGGGGAAATGTAGGTTTAGAAAAGTTATCGTTTATGTTGAAATCAAGTCCGAATGCCAATGTTGAGGTAGTAGCGCCAAGATTTCTTCCAGAATTGGAAGCCTTGGTTACCCAACACCCTTCGGTTAAGCTAACAGCAAAGAAATTCAATCGTTGGATGCTTCGCAAACGCCATATGGTAATTGCTTGTACCGACGATTTGAAGGTCAATAAAAGAGTATTTGATTTGTGTCGCAAGCGTCATTTGATTTGCAATATCGCCGATACACCTCAGTTGTGTGATTATTACTTGGGAGGAATTGTCACCAAAGGAAATGTGAAAATCGCCATTTCAACTAATGGAAAATCGCCAACAACAGCCAAGCGATTGAGAGAGTTTTTCGAAGAAATCATTCCGGACGATATCAATACAATGGTTGAAAACCTGAATGAATATCGAAAAACTTTGAAAGGTAATTTTGAGGAAAAAGTGCAAAAGATGAATGAAATTACCGAATCGTTGAAAAAAAGAAATAGTAATTGAGTTGAAAAAGTGATCAATGTTACCTTTAGAAACTAAAATCATTCGTTCATTTGCATAAAATTAGAGAAGATAATTAAAGAATAAAATACAATAGCATGATTAAAACAGACATACTTATAATTGGAGCAGGCCCAACAGGTTTATTTGCCGTATTCGAAGCGGGATTATTAAAATTAAAATGTCACGTTCTAGATGCTTTGCCTCAACCGGGCGGACAGCTTTCGGAATTATACCCTAAAAAACCAATCTACGATATTCCAGGATTTCCTGAAGTATTAGCTGGAGATTTAGTGGATAATTTGATGGAACAAATCAAGCAATTCGAACCAGGATTTACACTGGGTGAACGCGCTGAAACTATCGTAAAACAAGAAGACGGAACCTTCATCGTAACCTCTAATGCAGGAACACAATTTCACACACCCGTAGTAGCTATTGCAGGTGGTTTAGGAAGTTTCGAACCTCGCAAGCCGTTGATTGAAAACATCGAATTTTACGAAGATAAAGGCGTAAAATACTTCATCAAAAATCCAGAAGAATTCAGAAACAAAAGAGTGGTAATTGCAGGTGGAGGAGATTCAGCTTTGGATTGGAGTATTTTCTTGGCTGATGTCGCTTCAGAAGTGACTTTGATTCACAGAAGAAACGAATTCAGAGGCGCTTTGGATTCAGTAGAAAAAGTACAAGAGTTGAAAAACGAAGGTAAAATCCGAATGATTACTCCTGCCGAAGTAGTAGGTATTAATGGAACTAACCATGTAGAATCTATTGTAATTGACGAAGACGGTGCGCAAAGAACCATCGAAACAGATTACTTTATTCCGCTTTTTGGTTTGACACCAAAATTAGGTCCAATTGCCGATTGGGGATTGGAAATCGAAAAAAATGCGATCAAAGTAAATAACTCTTTGGATTATCAAACGAACATTCCTGGAATTTTCGCCATAGGTGACGTAAATACTTATCCTGGTAAACTAAAATTGATTCTTTGTGGTTTCCACGAAGCCACTTTGATGTGTCAGGCAGCCTACCAAATCATCAATCCAGGAAAACGTTATGTGTTGAAATACACCACCGTTTCAGGAGTAGATGGGTTTGACGGAACTCGAAAAGAGGCGCCAAAAGCAGTAGTAAAAGCAATTGTGTAACAACTTTTACATCACAATACAAAGCGCTATAACTTTTAAGTTCTAGCGCTTTTTGTATTTTGGCGTCAGCTCAAACGCCATTTTTTTAAAAGGATCGTATCGAATATTTTTTTAAAGCAAAGGAATGGCGTATTTTTGCCAAGATTTTTTCCTGCTGTACGCTCTATCTTTTATTCTGAAACCCAGAATAAAAGGATGCCGCTTCCATCAGGGCTAAAGGGCAAAAAGGGATTTTTTTGCCAAGAAATAAATAACACAACAGTTTGATTGAGTGCCTGTAAGGCCAAAATAAAAAATATGTCAAAAATTCAACAAGCCATACAAGAAAGAATCTTAGTCCTAGACGGCGCTATGGGAACCATGTTGCAACGCAACAATTTCTCTGAAGAAGATTTTCGTGGCGAACGCTTCAAAGATTTTCCTCATCCGTTAAAAGGGAACAACGATTTACTTTCGATCACACAACCCGAAGCCGTAAAACAAGTGCACCGTTTGTATTTTCAAGCAGGAGCCGATATTGTAGAAACCAATACGTTTTCTGGAACCACTATCGGTATGGCCGATTATCATTTGGAAGATTTAGTATATGAGTTGAACTTTCAATCGGCAAAAATTGCTCGTGAAGTAGCCGACGAATTTACAGACCGTCCGCGATTTGTAGCCGGTTCTATCGGACCAACCAATAGAACAGCCTCGATGTCACCAGACGTAAACGATCCGGGTTACCGCGCTGTTACTTTTGATGATTTGCGTGTAGCTTACAAACAACAAGTAGAAGCCTTAATTGATGGCGGTTGCGATGTGTTATTAGTCGAAACCATTTTTGACACCTTGAATGCTAAAGCAGCCCTTTTCGCCATTGAAGAAGTAAAGGAAGAACGCAAAATAGACATGCCTGTAATGGTGTCAGGAACAATTACCGATGCTTCAGGAAGAACACTTTCAGGTCAAACGGTGGAGGCTTTCCTAATTTCGATTTCCCACATTCCGTTATTGAGTGTAGGATTCAATTGTGCTTTAGGTGCCGACCAATTGAAACCGTATTTAAAACGTTTGTCTATGAATACGCAATTGAATATTTCGGCTCACCCTAATGCAGGTTTGCCTAACGCTTTTGGACATTACGATCAAACTCCCGAAGAAATGCAAGCTTTGATTCGAGAGTATTTGCAAGATAATTTAATCAATATTATTGGAGGTTGTTGCGGCACAACTCCAGAGCACATCAAAGCCATTGCTGATGTAGCAAGAGAGTTCAAACCGAGAAACGTTGAATTAAACTAAACCACTAAGGTTTTCAAAACCGATAGGTTTTTATACGATATGAGTACACACGAAACGAAATATTTACAATTATCCGGACTAGAGCCATTAATTATTACCCCAGAAACTAATTTTGTGAATGTGGGGGAACGAACTAATGTGACTGGTTCCAGAAAATTCCTTCGATTAATCAAAGAAGAGCAATACGAAGAAGCTTTAGATATTGCTAGAAATCAGGTAGAAGGTGGCGCACAAATCATCGATGTTAACATGGATGAAGGAATGTTGGACGGGGTGTATGCCATGACCAAATTCTTAAATTTAATTGCTGCCGAACCTGATATTTCTCGTGTTCCCGTAATGATTGATAGTTCGAAATGGGAAATCATCGAAGCCGGATTGAAAGTAATTCAAGGAAAAGGGGTGGTGAATTCGATTTCGCTAAAAGAAGGCGAAGAAAAGTTCATTGAATACGCCAAAAAAATCAAACGTTACGGAGCTGCCGTAATCGTTATGGCATTTGACGAAAAAGGTCAAGCTGATAATTACGAGCGACGTATCGAAATTTGTAAAAGAAGTTACGATGTATTAGTCGATAAAGTTGGCTTTCCTGCTCAAGACATAATTTTTGACCCGAATATTTTTCCAGTGGCCACCGGAATGGAAGAGCATAAATTAAATGCTTTGGACTTTTTCCGTGCGACCAAATGGATTAGAGAAAACTTACCTTACGCTAACATATCTGGAGGTGTAAGTAATGTGTCTTTTTCGTTTAGAGGAAATGACAAAGTGCGTGAAGCCATGCACTCGGCATTTTTATACCATGCCATTAAAAACGGAATGACAATGGGTATCGTAAATCCTGAAATGTTAGAAATTTACGACGAAATTGATCCGGTTTTATTAGAACATGTAGAAGACGTTTTGTTGAACAGAAGAGAAGATGCTACCGAGCGTTTATTGGATCTAGCAGAAAGCTTTAAAGGCGATTTTAAAGCCAATGAAAAAGCAATTGCAGAGTGGCGAAATGGTTCTGTTCAAGAACGGTTAACGCATTCATTAGTAAAAGGAATAGACGAATTTATTGAAATAGATGTAGAAGAAGCAAGACAAGCTGCCTCGAAACCAATTGAAGTTATCGAAATCAATTTGATGGCTGGAATGAATGTAGTTGGGGATTTGTTCGGAAGCGGAAAAATGTTCTTGCCACAGGTAGTTAAATCAGCACGTGTAATGAAAAAAGCAGTGGCGTATTTGTTGCCTTACATCGAAGCCGAAAAAGATGGTGTGTCGCAAAGTGCGGGTAAAGTTTTGATGGCAACCGTAAAAGGAGATGTTCACGATATTGGAAAAAATATTGTTTCGGTCGTTTTGGCTTGTAACAATTATGAAATAGTAGATTTAGGTGTAATGGTAGCGCCAGAAAAAATCATCGCGGCCGCTATTGAGCACAATGTAGATATCATCGGATTGAGTGGTTTAATTACGCCTTCGCTTGACGAAATGGTCTATTTGGCTAAAGAATTGGACAAAATCAATGTGCAAATTCCAATTATGATTGGAGGAGCAACCACCTCTCGTGCGCATACCGCTGTGAAAATTGCACCACAATACAAAGCGACTGTAGTACACGTAAATGATGCCTCAAGAGCAGTAACAGTTGCCGGAAACTTATTGAATTCGGATACCAATGAAAAATACACCCAAGACATTCGTACCGAATACGATGCACTTCGTGAAGGCTATTTGAATCGAAGTAGAGATAAAAATTTCCTAACGATTGAGCAGGCAAGAGTTAATAAACTAAAACTAGATTGGAATACCTACACCCCAACCAAACCGAATTTCATTGGTACAAAAACCGTGGATGTAGCGATTGCTGATTTAGTCGATTATATTGATTGGACGCCGTTTTTCAATTCTTGGGAATTGTACGGAAAATACCCAGCGATATTAACCGATGAGGTAGTTGGAGAACAAGCCACTTCTTTATTTGCTGATGCGCAACAAATGTTACATCAGTTAATTCAAGAAAATTGGTTAACTGCCAAAGGTATTGTAGGAATTTTTCCAGCGAATACCGTCAACGATGACGATATTCAGTTGACAACAGACAACGGACAGCCTATCACTTTTTTAACTTTACGTCAACAATCTCAAAAAACCGCTGGAGCACCTAACATCGCTTTAGCCGATTTTATTGCACCAAAAGATTCAGGAGTGCAAGATTATATGGGTTGTTTTTGTGTCACCACCGGTTTTGGAGTGGAAGAAAAAGCCAAAGCTTTTGAAAAAGACTTAGACGATTACAATTCGATATTGGTCAAAGCTTTAGGCGATCGTTTGGCCGAAGCTTTTGCCGAATATTTGCATTTGTTAGTTCGTAAAGAAATTTGGGGTTATGCTTCTGATGAGAATTTATCGAATCAGGATTTAATTGCTGAAAATTATAAAGGAATTCGTCCGGCACCAGGATATCCTGCTTGTCCAGACCATTTAGAAAAACCAACGATTTGGAAACTCTTAGATGTCGAACAAAAAATAGGTGTAACTTTGACCGAAAGTATGGCTATGTGGCCAGCGTCATCAGTGTCGGGTTATTATTTTGCCAATCCAGAAAGTAAGTATTTTGGTTTAGGTAAAATCAAACAAGACCAAGTAGAAGATTATTCGAAACGAAGAAACACCACCATGGAGCAAGCGCAAAAATGGTTAGCTCCTAATATTGCAGATTAAGCCCCCTAACCCCCAAAGGGGGAACAAGAGAGCTCTAAATACTATTTATTAAATAAAAAACTGATTACCCACTTCAGTCACCCCTCCTTTGGAGGGGACGGGGGAGGCTTATGAAAGTAACAGACCATATAGCAGCAGCCAAAGGGGAAACTTTATTCTCCTTTGAAATTGTACCGCCTACTAAAGGGACAAGTATTCAGGAATTATATGATAATATAGATCCGTTAATGGAATTCAAACCGCCATTTATTGATGTAACTACTTCGCGCGAGGAGTATATTTATGTGAATAAAGGCAACGGTTTATTGGAAAAAAAATTAACTAGAATGCGTCCAGGAACTTTAGGGATTTGTGCTTCTATAAAACATAAATACCATGTGGATACAGTGCCTCACGTATTGTGTGGTGGTTTTACTAAAGAAGAAACCGAATACCTTTTGGTAGATTGTCATTATTTGGGAATTGATAATGTTATGGCCTTGCGTGGCGATGCCATGAAAGACGAACAATCGTTTATTCCGAAAGATGGTGGAAACCATTATGCAGCCGATTTAGTAAGTCAAATTCACCAATTGAATCAAGGGAATTATTTACACGGTTTGAAAGATATCGAACACAAATCGGACTTTTGTATTGGAGTAGCAGGATATCCAGAAAAGCATTTAGAGTCGCCGTCGTTAACGTCTGATTTGAAACGATTGAAAGAAAAAGTAGATGCCGGTGCGGATTATGTGGTAACTCAAATGTTTTTTGACAATTCTAAATTTTTTGAATTTGTGGCCAAAGCAAGAGAAATAGGCATCAACGTTCCTATTATTCCAGGAATTAAACCAATTGCGGTACATAGACATTTGCAAATCCTACCTCAAATCTTTAGAATAGACTTACCAGAAGATTTAATCAATGCGGTGGAAAAATGTAAAACACCCGCCGATATCCGACAAGTAGGAGTAGAATGGGCGATCCAACAGTCGTTAGAGTTAAAAGCGGCTGGAGTACCGTTTTTACATTATTATTCGATGGGTAAATCAGAAAACATCCGACAAATAGCAAGTAAAGTTTTTTAATTAAAACAACACAAAAAAAATCCAGTCCCTAAAGACTGGATTTTTTTATTTAGTAACTTCTCGAAACACCGTTTCAAGATTTTTATTTTTTTGATTCAGCTGTAACGTTTTCAATCCATTGGCGGTAGCAAAATCAAATACCACAGGACGCATGTCTTTGTCAGTTGCAAAAGTCAATTCCCAAATAGCGCCATCAATATTAGAATAAGAACTTATATTTTCAATTGTGGCTATTTGAGTTTCGTTTACTTCATGATCAAACTCTACTTCAATAATTTGAGTGGCTGACTCGCTAATGAGTTTTTCTAATTGTTTATCGGCTACAATTTTTCCTTTGTCAATAATAATAACGCGGTCGCAAATCGCTTCTACTTCTTGCATGATATGTGTAGAAAGGAAAACAGTTTTGTCTTTGCCTGCGTTTTTAATCACATTTCGAATCTCTACTAATTGATTGGGATCCAAACCGGTGGTAGGTTCATCCAAAATCAATACGTCAGGGTTGTGCAATAACGCATTGGCTAAACCCACGCGCTGGCGGTATCCTTTGGACAATTGACCAATTTTTTTATGGCTTTCGGAAGTTAGTCCGGTCAATTGAATCACTTCTTCAATTCGGGACTTAGCTACTTTATAGACATCTGTATTGAACGCTAAATATTCACGAACATACAAATCCAAATATAAAGGATTGTGTTCGGGCAAATAGCCAATAGAAAGTTGGACCTCTTTTTGTTGCGAACTCACATCAAAACCATTGACTTTGGCACTGCCTTCATCAGCGGTCAGATAGGTAGTTAGAATTTTCATCAAAGTCGATTTTCCAGCTCCGTTGGGACCAAGAAAACCCACAATTTCTCCTTTGTTGATTGAAAATGAAATGGAGTCTAATGCTTTTTGTGTTCCGTAACTCTTAGATATATTCTGAATGGCTATTGACATTGTGTTGTATTTGGTACAAAAGTAAACAGAAAAAGCAATTAGTTGTTGTTTCCACCGATTTGAATTTTGATGCCATTTTCAAATTCTTAAAAAACAGGGTGTAATTAAACGTTTATTTAATCAATAGTTAAATAATAGTGGGTTTAACAAAGAATTTCGTTTTTGTTGTATAAAACCATTGGTTTTTCTTGGATGAGATGAAATAAATGCTAATATTTGCACCGTAATTATTTACAAAACAAGCAGGCAATGTGTAATAACCGTTTTTATTTTAGCAATACTTATTACTTCTTTTTTAAGAAGTAAGGATTGTTATAGGGTTATTTGAAAAATTAAAAAGCAAATTAAAACAATATACAATCCTGATGAAAATCAGGATTTTTTTTTGAATTTATGGCAACAAAAATTGCAATACAAGGAATACAAGGTTCATTCCATCATCAAGTGGCTCAGGAGTACTTCGGGAAAGAGGTGGCTGTGGATGAATGTTTGTCTTTTGAAGAATTGGTGTCGAGCCTATTGTCTGGCGAATCAGATCAGGCGGTAATGGCTATCGAAAATTCAATCGCAGGCCCTATTATTCCGAATTATGCTTTGATTGACAAGAATAATTTACACATAATTGGCGAACATTATTTGGATATTCAACAGAATTTAATGGCTTTAACCGGTCAGAGTATTCAAGATATTGAAGAGGTACATTCACATCCAATGGCCCTGTTGCAATGCATGGAGTTTTTGAAACAGTATCCTCATATTAAAATTGTTGAAGACAAAGATACAGCTGAAACGGCGCGAAGAATTCACGAAAAACAACTGAAAGGTATTGCAGCCATTGCGAGTAAAGTCGCAGCTGAAATGTACGATTTGGAAATTTTGGCACCCGAGATTCAGACGATTAATAATAACATGACCCGTTTTGTAATTATTGATAAGAAACAATCGGTTTTGTCAACTAATGAAATTAATAGAGCGTCAATTAAATTCGAATTGGATCACAAACGCGGAAGTTTAGCTGCGGTGCTGAATGTAATGAGCGATTGCAAATTGAATTTAACCAAGATTCAATCGTTGCCCAAAATCGAAACTCCTTGGAAATATTCGTTTTTTGTGGATGTGACCTTTGAGAAATATGAAGATTATGCCAAAGCAAAAGCCTTGATAGATATTATGGCTGAGTATTTCAAAGTTTTGGGAGAGTACAAAAATGCAAAACCCTAAGAAGTAAAATACCTTTACGAAAGTAAATTAAGATAGTAGAACCAACATGATTGCAACAGCAAAACGTTTAGAGATAGTTGAAGAATATTATTTCTCTTCCAAGTTGAGAGAAGTACGACAATTGGCTGCAGAAGGAAACCCCATCATAAATATGGGTATCGGAAGTCCTGATTTGAAGCCTTCGCAAGCTGTTATTGACGCGGTGGTTTTGGCAATGCAGGAAGAAAATGCACACCAATACCAAAGCTATCAAGGAGTACCTGAATTGCGTCAAAGTATGGCTGATTTTTATCAGAATAACTTTGGGGTAGCAATGAATCCGACTACTGAAATTTTGCCTTTGATGGGTTCCAAAGAAGGGATAATGCATATTTCTTTGGCATTCTTAAATGAAGGAGACCAAGTGTTGATTCCTAATCCGGGTTATCCAACCTATACATCGGTGACGAATTTAGTGGGTGCAGTTCCGGTGTATTATGATTTAAAAGAAAGTACCAATTGGGAACCGGATTTTGAGGCTTTGGAACAATTGGATTTATCCAAAGTAAAAATAATGTGGGTGGGTTATCCGCACATGCCAACGGGAGCTAGAGGCAGTTTGGCTTTATTTGAAAAATTAGTGGCTTTTGCCCAAAAGCATAGCATTTTGTTAGTGAATGACAATCCGTATAGTTTTGTCTTGAACGACAATCCAATGAGTTTATTACAGGTAGAAGGTGCTAAAGATGTAGTATTAGAATTGAATTCGTTGAGCAAAACCTTCAATATAGCAGGATGGCGTGTTGGAATGGTTTTAGGAAACGCCGCTTGTATTGATGCTGTTTTGAAAGTGAAAAGTAATATGGACAGCGGAATGTTTTATGGCATCCAAAAAGGAGCCATCGCCGCTTTGAAAAGTGATGCTTCTTGGTTTGATTCGATGAATGCTATTTATAGCAAGCGTCGTGTTTTAACCGAACAATTGGCAGAAAAATTAGGTTGCGAAGTCTATAAAGCAGGAGTAGGATTGTTTGTTTGGGCAAAATTGCCAGCGGGAATTAGCTCTGCAGAACAATTCATCGACCAAATATTATATGAAAAACATATTTTCATTACTCCGGGAACTATTTTCGGAAGTAATGGTGAAGGATACATTCGATTTGCACTTTGTGTGAAAGAAGAAAAAGTGCAAGAAGCAATAGATAGATTTTAATTAAATGAAATCGCCATTAACAAGAAGTTTGCGCAAGCAAACACCAATGATTAAAAAAGCGATACCATATGTTACCGCTAACAAATAGAATTTAAACATATGAAAGTAGTTGTAATAGGTATCGGTTTAATAGGCGGTTCAATGGTTTTGGACATTAAAGCATTGCATCCAGAAGCGACTATTTTAGGTATGGATGCCAATGAAAATCATTTGCAACAAGCTATTGATTTGGGGGTGGTTGAAAAAGCAGGAACGTCTGAAGATTTAGCCGATGCTGATTTTGTGATTGTTTCGGTTCCGGTAGATGTTGCTTTGGTAGTATTGCCTCAAGTATTGGATGCTGTTGGAGAAAACACCATCGTTTTTGAAGTAGGCTCCACCAAGTTGCCTATTTGCGAAGCGGTAGCTAATCATCCAAAACGACGCAATTATATTGCAACACATCCTATAGCAGGAACAGAGTTTTCAGGACCTACAGCGGCAATAAAGGGATTGTTTCAAGGGAAAACAAATATAATTTGCGAGGTAGAAAAAACGACCTTCAAGTTGCAAGAAAAAGCCTTGCAATTGTTTATGGCTATGGGAATGAGAATTCGGTATATGGATCCGCAATCACATGATAAACATATTGCGTATGTATCGCATTTGTCTCATATTAGTTCGTTCATGTTAGGAAAAACGGTTATTGATAAAGAAACTGAAGAGCAAGATATTTTTGATATGGCGGGCAGTGGATTTGAAAGCACGGTGCGTTTAGCCAAAAGCTCCCCAGGAATGTGGACACCGATTTTCAAGCAGAATAAACAACAGGTGGTGAAAACTTTAGAAGAATACATTTCTAATTTGTCAAAGTTTAAAACCTTGTTAGAAAATGAGGATTATGATGCGATTTATCAAGAAATGCAAAGTGTAAATAAAATTAAAGAAATATTAAACGGAATAAACATTAAAAAGTAATTTTAGAAAAGATGGAGAATAGTAAAGAAATGAGAAATTGGTTGGATGCTTTCAAATTAGATCATCCATTAGTAATTGCAGGACCATGTAGTGCTGAAACTGAAGAGCAAGTATTAAAAATAGCTCATGAATTGAAAGATTCAGATGTAAGTGTGTTTAGAGCAGGAATATGGAAACCAAGAACTCGTCCAGGAGGATTTGAAGGTGTAGGAGAAATTGGATTGAAATGGTTGAAAAAAGCGAAAGAAGAAACAGGTTTGTTAATGGGGACTGAAGTAGCTACTGCAGCACACTGTAAACTAGCATTGGAATATGATATCGATGTTTTATGGGTGGGAGCGCGTACAACTGCAAATCCATTTGCTGTACAAGAAATTGCTGATACTTTGAAAGGAACAGATAAAATCGTTTTGATTAAAAACCCAGTGAACCCAGATATGGCTTTATGGTTAGGTGGAGTAGAGCGTTTGTATGCTGCAGGTATTAGAAAATTAGGAGTAATTCATAGAGGTTTTTCTACCTACCAAAAAACAAAATACAGAAACATTCCAGAATGGCAAATTGCTATCGAATTACAAAACAAATTCCCTGATTTGCCTTTGATCATTGACCCATCACATATTACAGGAAACCGAAATATGATTTTGGAAGTGACTCAAGAAGCTTTGGATTTGAATTATGACGGTATGATTATCGAAACGCATATTGATCCAGACAATGCGTGGAGTGATGCTGCTCAACAAGTAACACCAACTGCTTTGAAACAAATTTTCAAAGATTTGAAAATCAGAAAGCAAACAGGTGATACCGCTGATTTTGAAAATAAAATGACAAAATTAAGAGCAAATATCGACGTGTTAGATGCTAATTTACTAGAGATACTTGGAAAACGTATGCAAGTGGCTTCTGAAATTGGTCAAGTAAAAAAAGACGCTAACGTTGCGGTTTTACAAAACAGTCGTTGGAATGAAATCCAAGCAAAAATGACTGCTGAAGGTGCTAAAAAAGGATTGTCTGAAGAATTTATCATTAAATTGTTCAAAGGAATTCACCAAGAAAGTATCGAACAACAGGAAAAAATATTGAATTCGTAATTCGTATTTTTCTATCTATAGAATCCTCACAGTTCGATGAATTGTGAGGATTTTTTATTTCAAAGGGCTGTAAAAACTTTGCAGTTCGAACTTGAAACTTAAAACAAAATTTTACCTTTGCCGCATGACAGGAATCGTTTATAAATCTACAGGGAGTTGGTACACCGTAAAATCGGAGACAGGCGATTTTATCGAATGTCGTATCAAAGGAAAATTCCGAATGAAAGGAATTAAAAGTACCAATCCAATTGCTGTAGGTGATGTAGTCGATTATGAAATAGACGAGAACTCAGATTCCGTTACAGGAACTATTCATAACATCCACGACAGAAAAAATTACATCGTTCGTAAATCGGTGAATTTATCGCATCAAATACACATTATTGCTTCGAATATTGATCGTGTTTTTTTATTGGTAACAGTGAATAATCCACCAACTACTTTCAATTTTATAGATCGATTTTTGGTTACTGCTGAAGCCTACGGTATAGAAACGGTATTGGTATTTAACAAAATAGATACGCTTGACGACACTACTTTAGATGAGCAACTATACATGCAACACGTCTACCAAGAAATTGGTTACCAATGTTTGCGCGTTTCATCTACAGAAATGAAAGGGATCGAAGCACTGAAAGCTTTAATGATAAATAAAGTAAGTATGTTTTCTGGACATTCAGGTGTTGGGAAATCGACTTTGGTCAATGCATTGGAGCCTGCTTTGCATTTGAAAACAAAAAACATTTCAGAAGCCAGCAAACAAGGACAGCACACGACCACTTTTGCCGAAATGTACGACTTGAGTTTTGGTGCCAAGATTATTGATACACCCGGAATCAAAGGATTTGGAATCGTGGACATGGAGAAGGAAGAAATTGGCGGCTACTTTCCTGAATTTTTCAAATTGAAGGATCAATGTAAATTCAATAATTGTTTACACAAGGAAGAACCCCATTGTGCCATCAAAGCAGCCTTGGAAAAGGATGAAATAGCTTGGTCGCGTTACAATAGTTATCTGAAAATATTGGAAGGCGATGATGAACATTACCGAACGGATATTTACAATGAAGACCGAATAGCTAGCGATAAAACTCGAGACTAATTATGAATTGTAAATGGTGAATTATGGCTGAAAATATTATAAAAACCAAATCATTTAGTTTTGCATTGCGAATTGTAAAATTGTATCAATTTTTAAGCTCTGAGAAAAAAGAGTTTGTATTAAGTAAACAATTGTTGAGAAGTGGGACTTCAATCGGAGCATTAGTTAGAGAATCAGAACATGCAGAAAGCAAACAAGATTTTATTCATAAATTAGCCATCGCTCAAAAAGAAGCAAATGAAAGTGATTATTGGATAGAATTATTATTTCAATCTGATTATTTAAATGAGACTCAATTTCAAACTTTAAATTCAGATATTGTCGAAATAAACAGAATACTAGCTTCTATTATTATTTCAACAAAGAAAAATTTATAACACTAAAATAGGATTGGTTCCGATAATTTACAATTCACAATTCATAATTTACAATTTTTATGAGAGTAGTATTACAAAGAGTAACATCGGCTTCAGTAATTGTTGAAGATAAAATAGTCGGAGAAATCCAAAAAGGAGTAGTAGTCCTAGTTGGAATTGAAAATGCCGATTCGCAAGAAGATATTGACTGGTTAGTTGGCAAAATTACCCAACTTCGTATTTTTGGCGATGAAAATGGAGTGATGAATTTATCCGTTGAGGAGGTGAATGGAGATGTACTTGTAGTAAGTCAGTTTACTTTACATGCCGCTACCAAAAAAGGCAATCGACCTTCCTATATCAAAGCGGCTAGACCTGAAGTTGCTATTCCAATGTATGAAAAATTCGTAAGTTCGTTAGAAACAAAATTGAGTAAAAAAGTTGCGACTGGAATTTTTGGGGCCGATATGAAAGTGGCGTTACTGAATGACGGTCCGGTCACTATAATTATTGATAGTAAAAACAAAGAATAATGGATTTGAAAAACGCACAACTAGACGTCGATACTTGGATTAAAGAGCACGGTGTTCGTTACTTTAACGAATTGACCAATATGGCGCAATTGACAGAAGAAGTGGGCGAAGTTGCGCGCATTATCGCACGCCGTTATGGCGAACAGTCTGAGAAAGAATCCGATAAAAATAAAGATTTAGGCGAAGAACTAGCAGATGTTGTTTTTGTAGTATTATGTTTGGCCAATCAAACCGGAATTGATTTGCAAGCTGCTTTCGACAAGAAAATGGATTTAAAATCGGTTCGTGATAAAGACCGTCATAAAAACAACGAAAAGTTGAAATAATGTGATACGCTGTTTTAAAACTTGGGCAACTCCTTTTTTTAAAATAAATTTGCCCCCAATTACCTACCAACACAAAACAGAATGAAATTACTACTACAATCTGCACTATCAGAAATTAATGCTGCAATAAAGAT
The DNA here is from genome assembly GCA_002382495.1 of Flavobacterium sp. UBA4098. Classification (GTDB taxonomy): domain Bacteria; phylum Bacteroidota; class Bacteroidia; order Flavobacteriales; family Flavobacteriaceae; genus Flavobacterium. The sequence goes on along the minus strand of DFXW01000018.1, from coordinate 20,391 downwards.
CACGGGTTCCAAAAGCGAAACCAATCGGTTGTTATTGCTAAAAGCGTTGTTTCCGAATATTACTTTGGCCAATACTTCCAACTCAGATGATAGCGAAGTAATGCAAAAAGCGTTGAATGGTTCAGATGAAATAGTAGATATTCACCACGCAGGAACGGCAATGCGTTTTTTGACGGCTTATTTTGCTGTTAATGCGGGTCGTGAAGTTGTGCTAACAGGTTCTAGCCGAATGCAAGAACGCCCTATCAAAATTTTGGTAGAAGCACTAGAACAGTTAGGGGCTGTCATCACCTACGAAAAAGAAGTGGGTTATCCACCAATCCGAATCAAAGGGCAAAAAATCACGGCTTCTAAAGTCAATTTAGCAGCCAATGTAAGTAGTCAATATATTTCGGCTTTATTGTTAGTAGCTTCCAAATTAGAGAATGGTTTAGAACTTACTTTAGAGGGAGAAATTACTTCTATTCCATATATCAAGATGACTTTGGCTTTGCTAAACGACTTGAATATTCACACGAGTTTTGAAGGAAATGTAATTACTGTTGCTCCAAAATCAGCTGTGGAAACTAAAGAAATGGTAGTAGAATCCGATTGGAGTTCGGCTTCCTATTATTTTAGTATTGCCGCTATGGCAGACAAAGCTTCGATTACCATTTCAAGTTATAAAGCAAACAGTTTACAAGGTGATTCAGCCTTGGTCAACTTATACCAAGCTATGGGAGTAGAGTCAACTTTCAATGGAAACCAATTGACATTGACCAAACAAGCCAATTTTGATTACCAAGATGTTATTTTCGATTTGAATAATACGCCGGATATTGCCCAAACAATTGTAGTAACCTGCCTTGGATTAGGAATTGGTTGTCACTTAACCGGTTTGCATACATTAAAAATTAAAGAAACCGATCGTCTTGAAGCACTTCGAATCGAATTGACTAAATTAGGCGCAAACATTTCAGTGACCAATGATAGTTTGACTTTGGTAGCGACCAAAGCAATCAATCCAAATGTTACGATTGCCACTTACAATGATCACCGTATGGCAATGGCTTTTGCTCCATTAGCTTTCCGAGTTCCGATTTTCATTGACAATGCCGAAGTAGTCTCTAAATCCTATCCTGATTTTTGGGAAGACTTAACAAGAATTGGCTTTGCAATCGAAGAAATAGCTTAATTTGTAAGGTTAAATAGTCGGCATCCCTTTCTGGTATTGGGTTGGTAAAAATAAACACCAAAAGACTTGACAACGCCTCTTTCACAATCGTATATTTGCATTCTGATTTTAAATGGTTATACAAACTATAAACATTTAAACTTTTAAACACCTAAACATTTTTTAAATGAAATTATCACATTTTCAATTCAATTTACCGAAAGAACTTTTAGCTGAGTTTCCTGCAGAGAACAGAGACGAGTCTCGTTTAATGGTGATCGACCGAAAAAAACAGACGATAGAGCACAAAATGTTCAAAGATGTTATCGATTATTTTGATGACGGAGATGTTATGATTTTGAATAACACCAAAGTTTTTCCAGCACGTTTGTATGGAAATAAAGAAAAAACCGGAGCAAGAATCGAAGTGTTTTTGTTGCGTGAATTGAATGCTGAACAACGTCTTTGGGACGTATTAGTAGATCCAGCTCGTAAAATCAGAATTGGAAACAAATTGTATTTTGGAGATGACGATTCGTTAGTAGCTGAGGTAATTGATAATACAACTTCTCGCGGAAGAACATTGCGTTTTCTTTACGACGGTTCGTACGAAGAATTTAGAAACAAATTAACTGAATTGGGCGAAACCCCAATCCCAAAATACATTTCACGTGAGGTAACTCCAGAAGATGCAGAGCGTTACCAAACCATTTATGCTAAAGAAGAAGGAGCTGTTGCAGCACCTACTGCAGGTTTGCACTTCTCAAAGCATTTATTGAAAAAATTAGAAATCAAAGGAATCAATTTTGCTGAGGTTACTTTGCACGTTGGTTTAGGAACTTTCAATCCAGTAGAGGTAGAAGATTTATCGAAACACAAAATGGATTCGGAAGAATTAAAAATCAGTCAAGAAGCTTGTGATATTGTGAATAATGCCAAAGCAAAAAAGAAACGTGTTTGTGCCGTTGGAACTACTTCGATGCGTGCCATTGAAAGTTCGGTTTCTTCACAACATACCTTGAATCCATTTGAAGGTTGGACTAATAAATTCATTTTTCCTCCTCACGATTTCAGTATTGCCGATTGTATGATAACCAATTTCCATACACCAAAATCGACTTTATTAATGATGATTTCAGCTTTCTGTGGTCACGATTTAATGAAACGTGCTTACGAAGAAGCAATCAAAGAAGAATACAAATTCTACTCTTATGGAGATGCGATGTTGATTATTTAATCACATCTACTTTAAATATATTAAAAATCTCGTCCATCATGGCGAGATTTTTTTTTGGCGTGACCCTTTTCCTTCCTACAGCCAAGGCTTGGGTCGGGCTATACACTTCAAGTACTCGCTGGCTTTCACCAGCTGCGGGCTTTCCGTTGCTATCCCTCACGCAAAACGCTGTTAAATTCTAATTCACTTTATTCGTGCTTATTTTTCCTAATTGTTTGTTACTTTTACCTCTCAAAATTAGTTCGAATGACATTTGAAAACAGCCTAGCTTTTGCGCAACAACTCGATGCTCAAGACCAATTAAGACAGTATCAAAATGAATTTTCTTTCCCACAAGTAAACGGAAAGAATGTGATTTACTTTACCGGAAACTCTTTGGGACTCCAACCCAAAAGAGCCAAAACCTATGTAGATGAGGTGATGAACGATTGGGCCAACTTGGCGGTTGAAGGTCATTTTTATGCCGAAAAACCCTGGTGGGATTACCACGAGCGTTTTGCCAATCCGTTGAGTCAATTGGTGGGCGCTTTACCGTCTGAGGTTACGGTGATGAACACATTAACAGTGAATTTGCATTTACTAATGGTATCGTTTTATAGACCAACAGCTAATCGTTATAAAATTATTTGCGAGGAAAAAGCTTTTCCTTCCGATCAATATTTGTTTCAAAGTCAAGTCAATTTTCATGGCTATGCAACCGAAGACGCCATCGTAGAAGTGAAACGTCGTGAAGGCGAACACAACATTCGTTTGGAAGATGTGCTAGCAAAAATTAATGAAGTCGGAGACGAATTGGCTCTGGTACTCATTGGCGGAGTGAATTATTACACCGGTCAAGTTTTTGATATGAAAACCATCACTGAAGCGGGTCATCGCGTAGGCGCATACGTTGGTTGGGATTTGGCGCATGCCGCTGGAAATATTGAATTACACTTACACGATTGGCAAGTAGATTTTGCCGCTTGGTGCAGTTATAAATACATGAATTCAGGTCCGGGAAATGCGTCGGGTTGTTTTATACACGAGAAGCATCATTCTAATTCGGAATTACCAAAATTTGCAGGTTGGTGGGGACACAATAAAGAACGCCGATTCAAAATGGAACAGAAATTTGATCCTATTCAAGGGGCAGATGGTTGGCAAATAAGTAATTTACCCGTTTTATCTTTGGCTCCTTATTTAGCTTCAGTCGAGCTCTTTGCCGAAATTGGAATGGAGGCGTTAATTGCAAAAAGAAACACAATCACCTCGTATTTAGAGTTTGTTCTTCACGAAATTGATCGGGAAGTGAATGGCAATTTTGAAATTATTACACCTTCAAATCCATCAGAAAGAGGTTGCCAACTTTCTGTTTTTCTGCATGGAGAAGGCAGAAGCTTGTTTGATTATTTAATGAAAAATGGCGTAATCATCGATTGGCGCGAACCTAATGTAATTCGTTTCGCACCGGTTCCAATGTATACTTCGTATGAAGATATTTATCGTTTTGGACAAATTTTGAAAACCGGTATTGAATCGAAATAAATATTCAATTACTTTATAAAGGATTCAGTTGGCTGGTTTTTTCTGGCATACTTTAATCGGTCTACCAATTTAGGCAAACAATACCCGTCTAAACCATTTACGGTAACTACCTTTCCTTTGTCGAGCTGTAACCAGCCATCTTCGTGTTGTAATTCTTCCTCAAAAAACAAGCGTTCAATCGAAGCAATGATATGAATCGTATCGTTTTCTTTAATGTGGTATTCATTTAAATATTTGCAATACAATTGTACGGGACTTCCTTTTACAAAAGGAATTTCGATATCTGTTTTATATTCTTCTTCTAGATTCGTTTTGTCAAACTCAGAAATACCCAAGTCATAATTCGCTGAACTATGATGCGCATCTTCAATCATGTCAACCGTTACATGGTTGATAGTGAAATAACCTATTTCTTTGATATTTTTATAGGTATCTCTAGGAACTGTTGTTGGTCGCATAATAAATCCAATCATTGCAGGATCACTTCCAAGGTGCGTTACACTACTAAATATAGCAACATTCGATTGTCCATCAACAGATTTTGTAGCAATTAAATTGGTCGATTTGTAACCCGTACACGAATTAATTAAATTCAAACGAGGCACTTTGTCCATCGCGCCAATATTTGCCTTCGAAATGTCTTTCATCTTATTTATTTTGTGCAAAGATACTTTTTGTTCAACAAAAATTTAATTTTAGTTAAACAAAATTCAAATTTTTGGATTAGTGTCAAGTAGTAATTCTCGATTATTCTGTTATATTTGTTAATCAAATTTAAACGATATGAAAATTTTCAAAAAAGGACTTCTTGTTATAATTTCAATTTTGACACTACTTATTTTGGTTTTAGTGGGCTATGCTTTTTATTCTAAACCCGCTTATGAGGGAGAATTGCAGTTGAAAAATATCGATAAAGAAACTACCGTTTATTTTGATGAATTTGGAGTGCCACACATCTATGCTGAAAGCCAAAAGGATGCCATGGAAGCATTGGGCTATGTTCATGCTCAAGATCGCTTATGGCAAATGGAGTTGATGCGTCGCATTGCACCAGGAAGATTGTCAGAAATTTTCGGATCGGCAGCTTTGAAAAATGATCAATTCTTTGCGGGTATTGGAATCGAAGAAGCTTCGGCCAAAGCCATCGCTCAATTGGACAAAAATAGTCCAGCCTATAAATTGACTCAAGCCTATTTGGACGGAATCAATCAATATTTAGAAGAAGGAAAAACACCTATAGAATTTAAACTATTGGGAATTCAAAAACAAAAATTTGAAATAAAAGATGTCTATAATATTTTTGGATACATGGCATTTAGTTTTGCTATGGCTCAAAAATCAGATCCCCTGATGACTGACTTGCGAAATAAATATGGTATGGAGTATTTGAAAGAGTTTGGTTTAGAAGGCGAATTCAATACTACCAAAATTAAAAATGCGAAGGAGAATGTTCAAGAATATTCGGCTATAGCCAAATCAGTAGCTTCTTTATTAGATCAATCACCAATTCCTCCATTTATTGGAAGTAACAGTTGGGTGATTTCGCCACAAAAGACCAAAAACGGAAAAGTAATTTTTGCCAATGATCCACATATTGGATTTTCGCAACCGGGCACTTGGTATGAAGCTCATATGGTAACTCCAGATCATGAAATTTATGGCTACTATCTTGCGGGAACACCATTTCCTTTACTGGGACATAATCACAACTATGCCTACGGTTTAACCATGTTTGAAAATGATGATATTGATTTGTACCAAGAAGAAACTAGTGCGTCAGACGCAACAAAGTACAAAACACCAACTGGCTTAAGTAGTTTTGAAACACGAACAAAAACAATTAAAGTTAAAGATACTTCAGATGTGGTGATGAACGTTAAAGTAAGTCGTCACGGACCTATTGTAAACGATTTGATTGAAGGATTGCAAAAAGACAAACCAGTCGCATTATCTTGGGTGTATACCCAACAGCCTATATTGATTTTGGATGCAGTTTATGCGCTTTCGCACGCTAAAAACAAAGCAGATTTCCAAAAAGGGGTTCAATTAATTGCGGCTCCTGGTTTGAATGTGATGTATGGCGATGCTAAAGGTAATGTGGCTTGGTGGGCAACCGGAAAATTATACAAACACAATCCAGGTGTGAATCCGAATTTTATTTTGGATGGCGCTAGTGGTAAAGACGATATTAAAGAATATTTGGATTTCTCCAAAAATCCTTCCTCTGTCAATCCGAGTTGGAATTATGTGTATTCTGCCAACAATCAACCGGAAGCAATTGATGGTTTTTTATATCCAGGCTATTATTTACCTGAGGATAGAGCCAAACGAATTGTGCATTTGTTGGATTCAAAATCCAATTGGGACAAAGAATCAGCAAGTAAAATGATTTTTGATAATACCTCTTCGGTTGCACCTTCAGTGGTAAAAAATCTTATTCAAGCAGTTGATTTAAATACACTTTCTAAATCAGAAAAAGAAGCTATTGCTATTTTAAAAGACTGGAAAGGGTCTAATAATTTGGAGGATGTAGCGCCTACCATTTATAATAAATGGATTTATTGCAGTCTGAAAAATACGTTTCAAGACGAAATGGGAGAGAAAGATTTCAAACAATTTCTAGGTACACATATTGCAAAACAAATTGTTGCAAGACAAATGGCCAATAACCAATCGCTTTGGTGGGATAATTTGTCTACTAAAAATTTAAAAGAAACGCGCAGTCAAATCGTGACTACCTCTTTAAAAGAGGCAGTGGCCGCTCTAGAAAAGCAACTAGGTAAATCAGTACAATCATGGACTTGGAATAAAGTGCATACGGCAGAACACCAACATCCTTTGGGTAAAGTGAATGCCTTAAAACCATTTTTTAATGTAGGGCCGTTTGAAGTTTCGGGATCTGTGGAAGTAATCAATAATTTGTTTTTTGATTATACAGAAGATGGCAACTATGCTGTAAAAGGAGGACCTTCAACGAGACGAATAATTGACTTTTCAGATATTGAAAACAGTTGGAGTATTTTACCAACAGGTCAATCTGGGAATCCAATGAGTCCGCATTATAAAGACCAAGCTGAAATGTACAACACAGGGAAGTTCAGAAAAATGAAATTGAATAAAGCTGAAATTGTTAGTACTTCTACAAAATTGGTTTTTATTCCCAATAAAAAGTAACTAGAAGTAAGAGTTAGTTCGTTTTTATAATTATTTTTGCCCAACTTTTAAAATTAGTCATGCAGACTCCTCAAAAAATTGCAATAGTTGGTTCCGGATTAGTAGGATCATTATTAGCAATCTATTTGCGCAAAGCAGGTCATACCGTTCATATTTATGACAGAAGTCCAGATATTCGTCAAATTGAATTTTCGGGCCGCTCCATAAATTTAGCCATGTCGAATCGCGGTTGGAAAGCGTTAGATGGAGTAGGCGTTAGTGATGCTGTTCGTCAAATTGCCATTCCTATGGGCAAACGCGCGATCCATTTGGTTGACAAATTGAATTTTCAAGCCTACGGACAAGAAGGAGAAGCGATCTATTCAATTTCAAGAGGTCTTTTGAATCGTAAAATGATTGATTTGGCGGAAGCCGCAGGAGCCGAATTCTTTTTCGAACAAAAAATCTGGGATGTGACTCTTGCCGATGCTACTTTACATATTGGCGAATCGGAACGTGGTGCTTGGGAAGAAAAAAAATATGATATGGTATTTGGTGCAGATGGTGCTTTCTCTCGAATTCGCCACCGCATGCAACGCCAAAGTATGTTTGACTACTCGCAAGAATTTTTAAAAATTGGCTATAAAGAATTAAATATTCCTGCGAATCCAGACGGAACTCATAAATTAGATCCGAATTCCTTCCATATTTGGCCCCGAGGCGAATATATGTTAATTGCCTTGCCTAATTTAGACGGAAGTTTTACCTGTACTTTATTCATGCCTTTTGAAGGTGACAATTCGTTAGCAGAATTAAAAGATATTAATTTGGTAAAAGCTTTTTTTGCCAAAAATTTCCCAGACTCCATTGAGGTAATTCCAATGTTGGCGGAAGACTTTTTTAAAAACCCAACAAGTACATTGGTAACCATGAAGTGTTTTCCATGGGCATACGAAGACAAAATTGCATTGATAGGAGATGCTTGTCATGCAATCGTTCCTTTTTATGGCCAAGGCATGAATGCAGGTTTTGAAGATATTACTGTATTGAACGAAATGATGCAATTGTATGGAAACGATTGGAAAACAATTCTTTCAGAATACCAAAAATCAAGAAAACCAAATGCAGATGCCATTGCAGAATTATCGTATCGCAATTTTATGGAGATGAGTACCAAAACTGCCGATGAGAAATTCTTGTTGCAAAAGAAAATAGAAAAGGTATTTTCAGACAAATACCCCGACTTGTGGATTCCATTGTATAGTAGAGTAACTTTTAGCGACCGACCTTATGCCGAAGCATTGGCTATTGGCGATGCCCAAAATACAATTATGGAAGAGGTGTTGCGAATGGACAATATTGAATTCATTTGGGATTCAGTTGAAGTGGAAAACAAAATCTTGGAATTACTTCAAGATAAATAAACTATCCTTCTTCTCTGTGTACTTTGGTAAAATCAAATGCCGGTTTACAAATAGCAATGTATTCACAAGCTATCTCAAATGGGTTGGAATATTGAACTCTTGTATTTTTTTCAATTTTAATAGATTGCCCAGCTTCTAATATTATTGTTTCATTTTCCACAATAAATTGTTTTTTACCACTTATTATATAGGTATACTCTTCGAATTCGGGTGTTTGAAAAGGTTCGCTCCATCCAGGAGGTGCTATCATATGTGCCACAGATACATTTGGATTGTAAGTACTCGCAAGGCCGTGATGCTCTTCAATTAATTTCCCGTCAGTAGTAGGGACAACGAATGGGTTTTTTTGTAAGGTATATTTTTTCATAATGTTGTATTTGTCTCCATTAATTATAAGCTGAATTGAATCTAATCCGTTTATGGATTTGAGATTAGATTGCAAACATATTAATTCTAATAGAAAAATAGGTTTCAATTACTAGTCTAGTTTTTATTCTGTATTTAATAGTTATAGTCAATACTTTTTTTAGTATTAAAATAAAGACTATTGATGGGGCTTAATTCCGGACTATTTTTAGGTAATAAACGCTAACTACAACGTTTTTTTAAAAAAAATAAAAATTTTATATCCAAAATTTTTATGAAGTTAAATTGACAAATTAGTTAAATACAAGGCTTGTAAATGTGTTATTAGTATTAAACAATCGATTTCGTTATGTATTTTTTATTAAAAAAATTAATTTCAAAAAAAAATTCAATTGGCTTGACTAAAATTAACACTAATTAAATTAAAAAAAGTTTTTTTATTTAAACTAAAAATATAAATTTGCTCCACTACAAGTTTATTTAAACACTAAAAAATTAAATTATTTAAAACTATTAAAATTAAAAAAAATGGCAAACGTTAAAAAAGAAAATGGACCAAAAGGTGGAGGAGCAATTTCAGGAATTATCATCGCAGCATGTATTTTTGTAGGATGGATTATTTGGAATTTTATCATGGGTAATGGAGCTAACTTTGAAGGAGGCGTAAATACAGGTCACCCACTACCAGGAAACTATTTAGCTATGGTATATAAAGGAGGTCCTATCGTTCCAATTTTGTTAGGATGTTTATTGATGGTAATTGTTTTCTCTTTTGAGCGTTTTGCAGTTATTTCAAAAGCAGCTGGAAAAGGAAACTTAGATGTTTTCATGAAAACTGTTCAAGCAAGTATTACTAAAGGAGACATTGATGCTGCTATTGCTTCATGTGACAAACAACAAGGTTCTGTTGCCAATGCAATCAAATCTGCATTATTGAAATACCAAGACGTTAAAGCGGAAGGATTAGATAGCGAAGCTGCTGCTGAAACTATTCACAAAGAAATCGAAGAAGCTACTTCATTAGAAATGCCAATGTTAGAGAAACACATGACTATTATCTCTACTTTAGTATCTTTAGGTACATTAGCAGGTTTGTTAGGAACTGTAACAGGGATGATTAAAGCGTTTGGTGCGTTAGCTTCTGCTGGAACTCCAGATCAAGCTGCACTTGCAAATGGTATTTCTGAAGCATTGATTAACACTGCAACAGGTATCTCTACTTCTGCATTAGCAATTGTTACTTATAACTTGTTTACTTCTAAAATTGATACTTTGACTTATTCTATTGATGAGGCTGGTAATACAATTGTAAATACTTACAGACACTTCAGAAGTACAAAAAAATAATTAATAATTAATTAAATAAGTTTTCTAGTATTAGAAACGCACTTATTTAAATTATAAAATATAAAGTTATGGCTGTAAAAGCGTCCAAAAAAGCTGCGTCTATTGATATGACGGCTATGTGTGATGTTGCCTTTCTATTGCTAACTTTCTTTATTTTGACTGCTACAGCCAAAATTCCAGAACCGTTACCAGTAGATACCCCAGCATCAACGGTACAAACCAAATTGCCAGACACTGATTTAGCTACTATTACTGTAGGAAAAGGAAAAGTTTTCTTTGACTTAAAAGGTAGAGAAGTTAGAAAAAGAACTTTAGAATTAATGGGTCAAAAGTATGAAGTTGCTTTTACTGAAGAAGAATCAGCAAAATTTGCTTTAATGGAAGGAATTGGAGTGCCAATTACAAGCCTAAAGCAATTAATTGCAATGAAAAGCTCAGACAGAAGTAAAGCTGATTTACAACCTGGTATTCCTAAAGATTCTTTAGACAATCAGTTGTCTCAATGGATTCAAAATGCACGTATTGCAAACATTGAACTACAAGATAAAGAATTGCAAATTGCAATCAAAGGAGATGCTAGAGAAGAATATCCAGCTATTAAAAAAGTAATGGATATTTTACAAGACCAAAAAATCAATAGCTTTAATTTAGTTACTGGTTTAAGAGCAAAAGATAAATAATATAAAAAGATACTAAAATGGCTGAATTAAATACCGGCGACGGTGGTGGTAAAAAAGGCGATGGAAAGGTAAGAAGTAAAAAGTCTGGCTCTAAGGTTGATTTAACAGCCATGGTAGATTTAGCGTTCTTATTGATTACGTTCTTTATGTTGACCACAACCTTGTCAAAGCCCCAATCGATGAGTTTGGGATTGCCAGATAAAGAAGACAAACCAGATCCTAAAAACCAAGTTAAAGTAGATGAAAATCGTACGATGACCATTCTTTTAGGGGACAACGACAAATTAGTTCGTTATGTTGGTCTTTTAGCAACTCCAGTTAAAGGTGGTGCGCCAAAAGATTTTTCTTATGGAAAAGGCGGGATCCGCGAAGAGTTATTAGCTCGTAAAAAGTTGGTACTTGAGTACACTGGAAATAAGGATAAAGGTATGATTGTAATTATCAAACCAAGTAAAAAATCGAATTATCGTAACTTGGTAGATATATTAGATGAAATGGCAATTGTGGATGTACCAACGTATGCAATTGTTAATGACTATACTCCTGAAGAAAAAAAATTGTTAGAAGGTAAATAATAATAGTATTTACTCAATAACCTAATAATTAAGAAATATGAAATTAGATATATTCACAAATCAATGGCTTGATATTGTTTTCGAAGGGAAAAATAAGACATATGGTGCTTATGAACTTAGAAAATCAAATACAAAAACCACAGTTAGAGCGTTAATTATTGGTGCAGTTTTATTCTCTGTACTTGTAGCTGCACCTCTTATTATGAGTTTGTTGCCAGATTCTTCAGGTGATGATGATAGTTTAGATACTAAAATCGTAACCATGAAGTTACCTCCAAAAAAGGAAGAACCTAAAAAAGACCTTCCACCACCTCCACCACCTCCGCCAAAAGTGGATCAAGTGAAATTTGTTAAGCCAGTTGTGGCTAAAGCAGAAGAGGTGACAGAGGAACCACCAAAAATTACTGAAATTAAAGACAAGAAGTTAGGTAACGAAACCATCAAAGGGGATCCAGATGCCGAATTGACTGTTGAACCTGTTGGGAATGGTCCTGCAGCTGTAGTAGAAGAAGATAACAGTATTTATAACACCGCTGGTATCGAAGTAAAACCTGATTTTCCAGGTGGAATGGAAAAATTCTACAAGTTTGTTGGAAACAATTACCAAACTCCAGAGGAAGATGGTTTGAAAGGGAAAGTGTATGTTACCTTCGTAGTTGAAAAAGATGGTTCATTAACAGATATCAAAGTAATTAGAGATATTGGATACGGAACTGGTAAAGAAGCTATCCGTGTTTTGAACAAATGTCCAAAATGGACTCCTGGAGAGCAAAATGGTAAGAAAGTGAGAGTACTTTACTCTCTTCCTATTACTATTCAATCTGCAGAGTAATGATACAAAACTTTGTTAATAGTTTTCAGAAGAAATCGCTCAAAGAGCGATTTCTTCTCGTTATGGGGATTTTGTTTTTGATGTCTTACCTTACTTTAGGTATCTTGTTTATTTTCATGAAACCCTTTCCATTTCCAATGCAATACAATTATAGAGTTGCTTTTGGCGTTCTTCTAATTGTCTATTCAATTATACGTTTTACAAGAATTATTAATGATAGTAAAAATTAAATTATGAATTCTACGTTTAAACTAATCGTTTCTTTTTGCGTTCTATTTTTAGCTATTTCCTGCAACAAATCAGTTGATGTAAATCAAGAAACGATTTTGAAAGGTAAAGCAACGTTGCTTGTTGATGCTACTTTGATGCCCGTGATGGAAGATCAAGTTCAGATTTTTGAAAGTAGGTACGACGCGACTATTGGTATAAATGCACAATCAGAAACGGAAGTGATTCAATCTTTGGTTAAAGACACTTCTAGTATTGCGGTGCTGTCAAGAAAATTGAATGCTGATGAAATGAAAATTTTTGCGAATAGAAAAATAATTCCAAAAATTACACCGATTGCATTAGATGCTGTAGCTCTTATTACCAATAGCAATTCAAAGGATACATTGGTTGATATAAAGGCTGTAATAGATTTTATGAATGGAAATCCGTCACCGAAAATCAAAGGTTTAGTGTTTGATAATGCTAACTCAAGTACGGTACGATATATGAATAAATTAGCCGGTTTAACTACAATTCCTCAAAAAGGAGTTTTTTCTTTTGGAACTAACAATGAAGTTATTAAATTTGTATCGCAAAATGAAGGCATGATTGGTGTAGTTGGATTAAACTGGTTAACACAACCAAGACCTGAAATGCAACCCTATGTAGATAAAGTTGTTGCATTAAGCGTAAAAGGCAATAATCAAAATGATTTTTTCGCACCTGATCAAAACAATATAGCTGAGGGTAAATATGCTTTAGCGCGTGAAATATACATTGTTAATTGTCAAGGTTTTTCCGGATTAGGAATGGGATTTGCTTCTTTTGTTGCGGGTGATATTGGTCAACGAATTATTTTGAAGTCAGGATTGTTGCCCTACAAAGTGCCACCACGTAAATTAAGTATTAGAAATCAAATCAATAACGATAAAAAATAAATTAACTATACAACTCAAAATGAAAACATTTAAAATTTTCGGACTACTTCTTTTGGCTACGGTTTCAGTAGGACATGCTCAAGATATTAATCAAGCAAAAAAGGCAATTGATGCTGAAAAGTATGAAGAAGCTAAAACGATATTAAAATCAATACTACAAATTAAGCCTTCAAATGGAATGGCCTCTTTCCTTTTAGGAAATGTTTATTTAAATCAAAGTGTCAAAGATTCTGCTGCGATTTCTTTTGGTAAAGGGTTAGTTGCAACTGAGGCTGCTCGTTTCAATAATATTGGTTTAGGCCAATTGGATTTGGACCGAAATGATACAATAGCCGCAAATGCAAAGTTTATTTTGGCAACAAAAGAAATGCGCAAAAAAGATTTTGAAGAGTATGTGTATGTAGCTAGAGCGTATATGAACGCTGAAAAACCAAATTACAAAGCTGCGGTTGCTGTATTAAAGCGTGCTTTAGTGAACAACCCAATGGATGCTCAAGTACAATTGGCTTTAGGAGACGCTTATTATGGGTTAAGCAATCAAAATGATGCTTACAAAGCGTATAGAGATGCATTTTCTGCCGACAATACTTTGTTGAGAGCAAAAATGCAATTAGGGGTTTTGTTAAAAGGAGCAAAATCGTATGACGAAGCTTCAAAAGCCTACAATGAAGTGATTGCTATTAATGCAAATTACGGTCCAGTTTATAGAGAATTAGCAGAAACCTATTATAAAATTGCTCGTAACAAACCGTCTAAAGCGGCTGAAAATTTTAAAATTGCAATTGATTATTACCAAAAGTACATGGACTTGACGGATTATTCTATCCACTCAAGAATGCGTCGTGCTGACTTTTTAATCTTAGCTAAAGAATACAAAGCTTTAGAAGAAGAAGCGAATAAAATGATTGAATTGGATAAAGTGAATCCAAGAATTTTCCGTTATTTAGGATATGCTGCTTTTGAAAATGGTAATGTAGATAAAGCAATCCAATCTTTGGAAACATTTACTTCTAATCCAGCTAGTAAAATTATTGCTAAAGACTTTCAAGTGTTAGGTTTAGCTAAAATTAAAAAAGGGACTAGTGCTGATGGTCTTTCAATTGATCCAGTAGCTTTCGAAGCTGGTTTAGCTTCTATTCAAAAATCGATTGTAATGGAACCTTTAGCTGTAGAGGATTTGAACGAGGTAGGTAAAAAAATGTTCGGTCAAAAATTATACAAAGAAGCTGCTGCTATTTTTGAATTGGGGGCATCTAATGCAGAATCAAAAAGTTACTTAGATGACAACTTGTATCTTGGTTTGTCTTTGTATTATGCTAATAATAAAAAAGACGTAAAACCTGAGATTGCTGGTCTTCAAAAAGCAGATGCTGCTTTTGATAAAGTATTGGTAGCTTCGCCAAGTTATTACGAAGCCTATATATTCAAAGCAAGAACAAACAGTTTGATGGAAAACGATGAGAATACCATTAAATTTTACGAAGCATACGTAGCGGCTGTAACTGCTAAAGGAGCTGAAGAAACTGCAAAACCAGCAGTTATTAAAAAAATTGCTGAAAGTTACAACACTATTGGAGCAACCTATGCTAATACGGATAAAGTGAAAGCTGTAGAGTATTTCAATAAAACTTTAGTGATTGATCCAACCAATGCTTACGCATTGAGTTCAATCAAACAATTGAAATAGTTTACTAAACCTATTACATAAAAAAACCGACAATTAGTTGTCGGTTTTTTTATGTCTATTTTTAACTGAATGTAGATAGGAAATGAATTTTGTAATTGACTATCTTTGCCGCTTCAATAGAATTAGATGTTATCAAAAGAAATACAATTAGAAGTAAATAAAGGAGCCATGTTGCCCTTGATGGAAGAATTCTACACCATCCAAGGTGAAGGTTCTCATACTGGAACGGCGGCTTATTTTATTCGAATAGGCGGTTGTGATGTGGGTTGTCATTGGTGCGATGTAAAAGAAAGTTGGAATGCNNNNCCTTGTTAACTCAAAAACTAAAAGACAATAAGGTAAAAGTACATATTGAAACTTCAGGAGCTTATCCGCTTTCTGGGACTTGGGATTGGATTTGTCTTTCGCCAAAAAAATACAAATTACCTACTCAGACGGTCTATGACAATGCCGATGAGTTGAAAGTGATTATTTACAACAAACACGATTTTATATTTGCTGAAGAGCAAGCTGAAAAAGTAAATAAAAATGCGATTCTTTTTTTGCAACCAGAATGGAGTAAAAGAGAAGAAATGACCCCTTTGATAGTAGATTATGTAATGAACAATCCCAAATGGCGCGTGTCGTTACAAACACATAAATATTTGAATATCCCTTAATTTAAAAACTCCAAACGATTGTTTGGAGTTTTTTATTTACCAGCCTTTTCTTTTTTTCAATTCGGTAATATGTGCCAAATGATGCAATCCATGCCAAGCATAAGTGCCAATGATTTCTTTAATTTGGAACGACGCATTATGTTCGGGATGAATGAATGATTTTTCTAAATCGGTTGCCGATAAGCTTTTCATTAAATACGCCAATCGAAAATGCAAACCTTCTAAAAAGGCTAGACTTGGTGCAACCGGCATTGTTACATTATCGGCCATATTGCCCCAGCGGTCCTCGTAATAAAATTTAATGGTGGGATTGTCTTCGGTTAAAGCCCATTTAATTCGGATAAAACAGTTCATATGACTATCGGCACAGTGGTGTACCACTTGTCGAATAGTCCATCCGCCATCTCTATAAGGCGTGTCTAATTGTTCATCGGTTAAGTGAATCACTTCATTTTTTAACTGTTCTGGGAATTGTACTATTTCTTGAATGCGTTCCGCTAAATAGTCTGAAGTGTAGGCTTCAGGTGCTTTAAATTTTCCGATAGGATAACGTAATTGATCTTCCATTATTAGTAATGTTATAAAAGAGTAAGTTGTGCTAAATAATCAAAATGATCGCCTTCCAAAACGAGTTGGCATTGTAAACCATTCGCTATAGCGGCATTTTGTAGGGTATTGTAATCCATGTATAACCATGGAAACGGAGCCTCTGTTTCGTTTTTATATTGAAGGGTAAAAGTGAGTTCGCCATAATAAGTCTCGCTCGGAATCCATTTCCCCCCATCTTCGTCCTCATCAAACATATAAATGATATCAGATGAATCAATCAATATTTGTCCGTTTGGTCTAAGTAAGCTTTTTAGTTTTTGAAGATAAATGGATGTTCTCTCTAGAGTTTCGAAAATTCCGGTGCCGTTCATCAACAATAGAATCGTATCGTATTTCTCGTTTTCGATGTTCAATACATCAATAACTTGGGTGTTTTTCAATCCGCGAAGAGTACAAGCTGTTATCGCATTTTCAGAAATGTCGATGGAGTGAACGTCGATATTTCGTTCGTTTTGCAAATACAATCCGTGACTTCCAGCACCGCATCCTACTTCTAAGGTTCTGCCTTTGGTTAATTGTAACGCTTTTTGTTCTAGAGTTGGCATTTCGGTAAAGCTTCGAAATAAATACGCTACTTCCATTTCATCTTCATCCGAAATAGAGGTTGAAGTGATCATGTTTTCTGGCGAAGTATTGGTTTGATAATCGAGTATGGCTTTTCCGAAAAGGTCTTTCATAATATCGTTTTGAGGAATGAAGCAATCTTTCCTCTTTATTTAGTTTATAGATTCAACTTGTTTAACTTTGCAGTAGAAATTTAGTAGTATGTTAAAACCAAATTTAGCTGAACTCGGAAAACTGGCCAAAGATAAGCATATCGAAAATAAAAAATATTTCGATAAGCTGAAAAAGAAGGTGCCCAAGAATTTAGATTATGCGATGCAAGAATTGCACGATGCCGAATTCAAAAAAACGGATTGTTTGTCTTGTGCCAATTGTTGTAAAACTACCGGTCCTTTGTTTACGTCAGCTGATATTGAGCGAATAGCAAAACACTTACGACAAAAACCACAACAGTTTATTGAGCAGTATCTTCGTATTGACGAGGATAAGGATTATGTATTACAATCAGTACCTTGTACGTTTTTGGATCAGGACAATACTTGTTTTATTTACGAGGTAAGACCAAAAGCCTGTCGTGAATTTCCTCATACCGACCGAAAAAAGTTCCAGCAAATTTCTGATTTGACTTTAAAAAATATTCCTATTTGTCCTGCAGTCTACAATATTGTAGAAGAAATGAAAAAGAAACTGCCGCTTTAGTAAAGCAAATATTTTTTTCGAATTTCTTTAAACTGGTCTAGGCCGGGTTTCCAACTTTTTTTGATTTTTCGTTCAGAAATCCCTTCTTCAATTTGGAGTCGCAAGGTTTGCGTTCCCGCCAATTTGGTAAAAAAAGGATTGAAGAATGTGGTTTTATCTTCCGTTGTGTTATACGCTCGGATGAGCCATTTTAATTCAATTTGGCTTACCGGTTCTATCGTTGATAAATCCTCCCCAAAACAACTAACACCTTTATATATGGGTTCTTTGGCGCCAAAATTTGGCTCAGGAATAAAACTAAATCCAGATTGCGGTAGATAGGGTGAACCGTAAATTTGAAATTGTTTGTCGGTACCTCTTCCAACACTAACATTGGTACCTTCAAAAAAGCACAAACTCGCATACAAATTAATGGCTTGGTCATTAGGAAGATTGGGTGAAGGTCTTTCTGGAAGATGATACGAGGCATTTCGATCATAATCAACACAAGGAATTACTTGTAAATTACATTGCCCTTCCTCTTTAAGCCATTTTTCGCCATTAATCATTTGGGCATATTCGCCAATGGTCATTCCGTAAAGTACCGGCACAGGATGCATTCCCACAAAACTGGAGAATTCTTTTTCTAAAATAGGTCCGTCAATGATAAAGCCATTGGGATTAGGGCGGTCCAAAACCAGTAGAGGAATATTGTTCTCGGCACAGGCTTCCATGATGTAATGTAAACTAGAAATGTAGGTGTAAAAACGAGCGCCTACATCTTGAATATCAAAAATTAAAATGTCAATTCCTTCTAATTGTTCTGGGATTGGTTTTTTATTGGCGCCATACAAAGAGATTATGGGAAGGCCAGTTTTGGTATCTTTCCCATCAATAATCAGTTCGCCAGCATCTGCCGTCCCACGAAATCCGTGTTCGGGTGCAAATATTTTTTGAACTTGGATCGCATTGGAAACTAAAAAGTCTACTAAATGCATTTTGTTGGATAAAATCCCAGTTTGATTGCTTACGACTCCTACTTTTTTATCTTTCAAAAGAGGAAGATAGTTTTCGGAGTTATCGGCACCCGTTTTAAAATTGATCGATTGATTCGGTCGAATGGAGTTTTGATTTTCAGAAAGAGTTGATTTTTGATACGAATTTTTGCTTGGAATAGTTTTATTTATGGAACAGGAAGTCATCAAAAAAAGTACGCCTAAAAAAGGAATTGATTTTTTAAAAGTGTTGAACATTGTCTAATAAATAAAGTTAAAGTCAATTAGTGTAATTCGTGTTTTAGCTGTATTTTTGGCTCAATTAAATACCCAATTCACTTGAGTTTAGACTATTTCATCGCCAAAAGATTGATTACTGCTAAAGATTATAAAAGTAGTATATCTGCACCAATAATAAAAATTGCCATAGCTGCAATTGCTATTGGTATGGTAATGATGATTGTTTCGGTAGCCACTGGTATTGGTTTACAACAAAAAATCCGAGAGAAAGTATCCGCTTTCAATGGACATATTATTATTTCTAATTATGATAATAATCAATCCGAGG
This sequence comes from Flavobacterium sp. UBA4098, assembly GCA_002382495.1. GTDB lineage: Bacteria > Bacteroidota > Bacteroidia > Flavobacteriales > Flavobacteriaceae > Flavobacterium. Next base: position 1,192 of record DFXW01000018.1, on the reverse strand, counting down.
CTACATTAACTCCAATTGCCAAGAACCAAGAGTTTTACCCTAAGTTCAATTCGGTTGCTGGCATTAGTCATGTTCAAGCAATAGCTACCAAAGCTGGAATTATCCGTACCGAAAAGGCTTTTGAAGGAATTGTTTTTAAAGGAGTAGGAGAAGACTATCAATGGAGTAATATTAAAGAGTATTTGGTTGCAGGCCGTTTGCCTAATTTGTCAAGCCAACTCAATTCAGAGGTGGTGATCTCACAATTTTTAGCCGATAGGTTGCAATTAAAAGTAGGCGACGCGTTCAATACTTTTTTCATCAAAGAAAATCAAAATCAATTGCCTAATATTCGCCATTTTAAAATTACTGGAATATTTAATTCAGGCTTTCAAGAATTTGACGCTACTTATATACTGGGAGATATTCGCCATATTCAACGCATTAATAAATGGTCACCCAATCAAATCGGAGCCTTTGAAATTTTTTTAGACGATTTCGATCAGATTCAATCCGTTGGAGAAGAAGTATATCAGCAAACCCCGTCCAATTTAGATTCCAAAACCATAATCGAAAAATACAGTTACATCTTTGACTGGTTGCAATTGTTCGATTTCAATATTTTGGTTATTCTTGGCGTGATGATTTTGGTTGCTACCATTAATATGGTGGTGGCTTTATTGGTTCTAATATTAGAACGAACCCAAATGATCGGAATTCTAAAAGCACTAGGAGCTAACAATTGGTCTGTCCGAAAAATATTTCTCTACAACGCCCTGTATTTAATTTTTCGTGGACTCTTATGGGGCAATGGTATCGGGATAGGAATTTTACTTATTCAAAAATACTTCGGTATCATCCAGCTCAATCCCGAAAATTACTATGTCAATCAAGCACCAGTCTATTTTGATTTGGGATATATCGCCGCATTGAACGTGCTTACCATAGCGGTTTGTTTTTTAGTATTGTTGATTCCTTCTTACATTATTACTAAAATTTCCCCTATCAAAGCCATCCGTTACGACTAATTTTCTGGGCGTTACCTGTTTGCTTCGTGGCCTCGCAAACTAGGTCGGGCTATTGCTACAAGTCCTCGCTGCGCTGTGGGCTTTTCGCTGCTATCCCTAACGCTGTTTGTGATGAAAACACCTATATTAAAGTTCAACATTCAACATTCTTTGTTCATTATTCGTTGTTTGAACCTTCTAATTCA
>DFXW01000039.1 GCA_002382495.1 Flavobacterium sp. UBA4098 | reverse complement strand
CTATCTACAATAGCGTCTCAGATTTATGAAACCTACGGAATGACTGAAACCATTACGCATATTGCTGCCAAACGAGTAGGAGAGTCTGCTTTTACGGTTTTACCTAATGTAAAAGTGACTACTGATGAAAGACATTGCTTGGTTATTGATGCTCATAAAATTAGTGGAGAAAAAATTGTAACCAATGATTTGGTCGATGTAATTTCTGATACGCAGTTTGTTTGGAAAGGCCGTATTGATAACGTAATTAATAGTGGTGGCATTAAATTAATTCCAGAGCAAATTGAAGAAAAACTAGCTTCATCAATTTCAAATTGTTTCTTTGTGTACGGACAAGCCGATGAACTTTTAGGAGAAAAATTAGTGTTGTATGTGGAAGGTGAACCTATAAAAATAGATGATTCTATTTTTGAAGTGTTAGACAAATACGAAAAACCGAAAGAAATATTTTTTATCCCTGAATTCAAGAGAACCGCAACCGGTAAAGTGATAAGAGATCAAAGTATAGCAAATGGATAAAAAAAAGAGAGGTAAATACCTCTCTTTTTTTATACTTGAATCACTCCTAAATTAAATTGTTTCTCAATAGGAGCGTGGTTGGCCGCTTCAATCCCCATCGAAATCCAAGTACGCGTATCTATAGGATCAATAATCGCATCGGTCCACAATCGAGAGGCAGCGTAGTAAGGCGACACTTGTTCGTCGTAACGCGCTTTTATTTTAGCAAACAATTCGGCTTCTTTAGCGTCATCTACTTCTTCACCTTTTGCTTTTAGCGAATTGGCTTCAATCTGTGCCAATACTTTGGCGGCTTGTGTGCCACCCATTACGGCTAGTTCGGCACTTGGCCAAGCCACAATCAAACGTGGGTCGTAGGCTTTGCCACACATGGCATAGTTTCCTGCACCATACGAATTTCCAAGAATTACAGTGAATTTTGGTACCACCGAATTGGAAACGGCGTTTACCATTTTAGCTCCGTCTTTAATGATTCCGCCATGTTCTGATTTACTGCCCACCATAAAACCGGTTACGTCTTGTAAAAACACTAACGGTATTTTCTTTTGGTTGCAATTGGCTATAAAACGCGTGGCTTTATCGGCTGAATCAGAGTAAATAACACCTCCAAATTGCATTTCGCCATTTTTAGTTTTGACTACTTTTCGTTGATTGGCTACAATTCCCACAGCCCAGCCGTCAATGCGAGCATATCCTGTAATAATCGTTTTACCGTAGCCTTCTTTGTAAGCTTCAAATTCGGAATTATCCACCAATCGCTTGATGATTTCCATCATATCGTATTGATCGGTACGCGCTTTTGGTAACACGCCATACAATTCATTTTCGTCTTGACTAGGTTTTTCAGATTTGATGCGGTTGAAACCGGCTTTATCATAATCGCCAATTTTATCAACGATATTTTTTATTTTGTCCAAAGCGTCTTTGTCGTCTTTGGCTTTATAATCGGTCACTCCTGAGATTTCGCAATGGGTGGTTGCTCCACCTAAAGTTTCGTTGTCAATGCTCTCGCCAATGGCTGCTTTGACTAAATAACTTCCGGCTAAAAAGATGCTACCCGTTTTGTCTACAATCAAAGCTTCGTCACTCATGATGGGTAAATAGGCACCACCTGCTACGCAACTTCCCATTACCGCCGAAATTTGGGTAATTCCCATGCTGCTCATTAAAGCATTGTTTCTAAATATACGTCCAAAGTGTTCTTTATCAGGAAAAATCTCATCTTGCAAAGGCAAATACACCCCAGCACTATCGACTAAATAGATAATTGGAATACGATTTTCCATCGCAATTTCTTGCGCGCGTAGGTTTTTCTTAGCGGTTATTGGAAACCAAGCTCCTGCTTTAACAGTCGCGTCATTGGCTACTACAATGCATTGTTTTCCTTTGATGTAACCTATTTTTACCACTACACCACCTGATGGACATCCGCCGTGTTCTTTGTACATTCCATCACCTACAAAGGCGCCAATTTCAATACTTTTTTCATTGGTATCCAACAAATAATCGATGCGTTCACGGGCTGTCATCTTTCCTTCGGCATGTAATTTTTGGATGCGTTTTTCACCGCCGCCTAGTTTTACTTCGCCTAACTTTTTGCGTAATTCAGAAAGTAACAGTTTGTTGTGATCTTCGTTTTTATTGAAATTCAAATCCATGTAAAGTGTGGGTGTTGCTATTTAAAAAGCTAAAATACAAAATCATCATTTGAAAAGGACTTCCAAATGATGATTTTTAATTTCTTTTGATTGTTTTTTTATTTTTTGGATTCTTCTACTAGGCGTTTTAATATAGCCCATTGTTTTAGTGCATCTCGAGCGTCAACAGCAGGATAACCTAAAACGGTTTTTCCAGCCTCTACATCGCTAACGACACCTGAACCTGCTCCTACAATAGCACCGTCTCCAAGTGTGGTATGATCTTTTATCGAGGCGCTTCCGCCAATGATCACGCCATTACCTAAGGTTACCGAACCTGCTAATCCACTATTTCCTGCCATAATACAAAAACGACCTAGTTTACTGTTGTGGCCAATTTGTACTAAATTATCAATTTTACATCCGTCTCCCAATACAGTCGAACTGAATTTTCCGCGATCAACACAAGCATTGGCACCTATTTCAACTCCGTTGCCAATAACTACATTACCAATTTGTGGAATTTTCACCAAACCTTTTTGTGGATCGGGTCTAAAACCAAAACCGTCTGCTCCAATGGTTGCATTAGGGTGAATGATACATTGATGACCAATATGACAACGCTCTCTAACTACAGTTCCTGACCAAATTACGGTATTGTCACCAATAGAACATTCATCCAATATTGTTACGTTCGGGTAGAGGATGGTATTTTCTCCAATGGTAGTTTTCGGTCCTACATAAACATTGGCGCCAATTTTACTACCTTTTCCAATTTTAGCAGTACTATCAATTACAGCTGTTGGATGAATTTCGACATGAAATACTGGACTTGGCGGAGCAAAAAGTTCCAGCACTTGCGACATAGCCAAATCGGCATTTTTCACTTTTATGAATACCTTGTTCTCTCCTGGCTCAATTCGAATATCTTCATTAACTACTGCAGCACAGGCTTTAGAAGTAGCCCAATTTCTTTCATATTTTCGGTGACCAATGAAGGATATTTCAGTTGCGGAAGCTTCGTCTAATTGTTCGGGAGCTGTAATTAAAGTTGTTGTAGATCCAACAATTGTTCCTTGAAGTACTTCGTTTATTTCTTGAATGGAGTAGGATTTCATAATAATTAGTTTGGTTTTTTGGCAGTATAATTTTCAAATAAAATCATTTCGTTTTGAATTTGCAACTATTTAAAATAAAAACTCCTCAATCGATTCTTGTTAAGAATGTTGAGGAGTTTTATTTTTAGTACTTCTGTAATTTATTCTTCTTCTTTTTGGCCCATCATCATCAGGTAAGCTTTCAAGAAATGATCTATTTCGCCATTCATCACCCCATCGACATCAGTGGATTCAAATCCGCTACGAACGTCTTTGACTAATTTGTAAGGATGCATGACGTAGTTTCTAATTTGCGAACCCCATTCAATTTTCATCTTTCCGGCTTCAATATCGGCACGTTGCGCCAACTGTTTTTTCAACTCAATTTCATACAATTGCGAACGAAGCATTTGCATTGCACGGTTTCTATTGTCGTGTTGCGAACGTGTTTCAGAACATTGAATCTGAATTCCAGTGGGTTTGTGAACCAGTTGCACTTTGGTTTCCACTTTGTTCACATTTTGTCCTCCTGCACCACTAGATCGCGCCGTTGTAATTTCGATATCGGCAGGATTGATGTCAATTTCGATAGTGTCATCTACCAATGGATATACGTAAACAGAAACAAAGGAAGTATGGCGTTTCNNGGCGTTTGGCATTGCTATCAAAAGGGGAAATACGCACCAATCTATGTACCCCATTTTCTCCTTTGAGATAACCAAAAGCATAATCGCCTTCAATTTCTAAAGTCACTGTTTTAATTCCTGCTACATCGCCTTCCTGAAAGTTCAATTCTTTGACTTTATAGCCTTGTTTTTCGGCCCACATCAAGTACATTCTCATCAGCATGGAAGCCCAATCACAACTTTCTGTTCCGCCGGCACCGGCCGTAATTTGAAGGACAGCACTTAATGTGTCTCCTTCTTCCGAAAGCATGTTTTTGAATTCAATACCTTCGATATGTAACTCGGTGGCTTGGTATTGCTCGTCTAACTCTTCAGCTGAAAGTTCCCCTTCTTTGTAGAATTCGTATGCCAGTTGTAATTCGTCACTTAATCCGATTGCTTTTTCATAATCTTCGATCCATTTTTTCTTGTTTCGAAGGTTTTTAACTACGATTTCAGCTTCTTTGGCATTGTTCCAAAAGTCTGGAGCAAAAGTCTTTTCTTCTTCGTTGGCTATTTCAATTAGTTTGGCATCAACGTCAAAGATACCTCCTCAACGCACCAAGGCGTTCTACAATACCTTTTATTTGTTCGGTAGTTGTCATAAATTATGTAATTTTGTGAAGCAAAAATAAGACTTTTTTAAGGAAAGACAATTCGCGAATTGTCGGTCTGTCACTATAAAAACATAAAAATGGAAATAAATTTAGTTAGCGATACCATTACCAAGCCTACGCCGGAAATGCTTCAGTACATGTTCAATGCAGTTGTGGGAGATGATGTATACAAACAAGACCCTACGGTGATTGAGTTAGAAGCTAAGGTGGCTGCCCTATTTGGACTGGAAGCAGGTCTTTTTTTTCCATCAGGAACCATGGCCAATCAAACCGCAATTAAATTACACACGCAACCCGGCGAGCAATTGATTGCAGATAAATACGCCCACGTTTATAATTACGAAGGTGGGGGAGTTTCATTTAATAGTGGCGTTTCCTGTTGTTTGTTAAATGGAAATCGTGGCATGATAACCGCTTCACAAGTCAAATCAGCAATTAACGATCCGGAGTTTTATCACAGTCCGTTGACGAGTTTAGTTTGTGTTGAAAACACCACCAACAAAGGAGGAGGAGCTTGTTATGAGTTGGATGATTTGCGCCAAATCAAACAAGTTTGTGAAGATCACAATTTGAAATTTCATTTGGATGGTGCGCGTATTTGGAATGCTTTGGTAGCCAAAAACCAGGATCCAAAAGAATTCGGAAAACTGTTTGATACCATTTCAGTTTGTTTATCCAAAGGATTAGGTGCGCCTATCGGCTCTGTTTTATTGGCGGATAAAAAGACGATTCATAGAGCGTTGCGCATCCGCAAAATTTTCGGCGGAGGAATGCGTCAGGTCGGTTATTTGGCTGCAGCCGGAATTTATGCTTTGGATCATAATATAGAGCGTTTGGCTGAAGATCATCGTCGTGCCAAAGAATTGGCATCGGTTTTACAACAAAAAGATTGGGTAGCATCAGTGGAACCAGTAGAAACGAACATTCTTATTTTTACTTTGACCCCTCAAGTAAGCGAAGCCCAATTAATTGAAAAGTTGAAACAAAAAAACATTTTGATTAGCTCGATGGGACAAGGTAAATTACGAATAGTTACCCATTTGGATTACCGAGAAGTGATGCATACCTATGTGATAGAAACACTTGAGAAGTTAGCAATTTAGATATGGCAAATCAAATCAATCAACTTACTTTAGTCGTTAAAGACTATGATGAAGCCATTGCTTTTTATACTCAAAAATTACATTTTGAATTAATTGAAGATACGGTACTTACTAACACCAAAAGATGGGTTGTCGTAGCTCCAAAAAATTCACAATGCCGATTATTATTAGCAAAAGCGGCAAATGAAGAGCAATTAAATTCTGTTGGAAATCAAACGGGAGGTCGTGTTTTTCTATTTATGAATACAGATAATTTTGATGGTGAGTATCAAAATTTAGTTGATAATCAAATCACAATTGTTCGTCAACCTCGTACTGAAACTTACGGTAGAGTATTGGTTTTTGAGGATTTGTATGGCAATTTATGGGATTTGATTGAGCCAATTTCGACTGAAGATACTAGTTTTTACTCGACGGCTATTTTAGCTATTAAACCTGAGGTTCATTTTGACACAGCGATTAAGGCGTTGAAAAAATTACAAGCAGCAACTAAGTTGGAGAAAGGTAATTTTTTATTTGAACTTCATTTAGGTACAGAAAATAAAAATCAAATAATTGTTTGGGAAGGATTTTATTCAGAATCCGATTTTCAAGCGCATTTGAATTCTATTCATTTACAAGATTTCCTGAAACAAAATTTAGTCGATTTTATCTCAGGATATCCTGCAAATCGAATAGTGTAAACTATTTAAACAAATTATCCATTCCTGGAATCATCGGCATGTCCATTTTGGCTACCGCATCCAATTCGGCTTCGTTTACTTTGGTTGCTTTTTCGATGGCTTTATTTAGTACCAAAATCAAATAATCTTCCAGTTGTTCTTTGTCTTCTAACAAGCTGTCGTCAATGGAAATGGATTTGATCGTTCTATTGGCAGTTAAAGTTACTTTAAGTGTTCCATCAGTACTTTGTTCGTCAATAAGTACAGTATTTAAACGTTGTTTGGTGTTTTCTATTTTTTGTTGGGTTTCTCTTAATTTACCCATCATTCCCATTAAATCCATTGGTTGTTTTTTATTTAATTAATTTTCGATGTAAAATTAGTACATTAGTTCTTTATTTTAAATTAAATAATCATGAAAAACACACTGCTGATACACTTTGTTTGTGTTATTTTTGCCGCTTCATTTACAACAATTAATGCACAGTCTATGTCACATACTCTTTCAGCTCCTGTAGCTAAAAAACTTCCAAAACAATTAAAGAAACACAATGAGATTAGAATTGACGATTATTATTGGTTGAATGACAGAGAAAACCCTGAAGTAATTGATTATTTAAATCAAGAAAATTCGTATTACGATGCTATGACTGCACATACTAAGGATTTTCAGAAGCAATTGTTTGAAGAAATGAAAGGTCGAATCAAAGAGGACGATCAATCGGTTCCGTATTTATACAACGGCTATTATTACATCACTCGTTATGAGAAAGGACAAGATTATCCCATTTACTCCAGAAAAAAGGGAAGTTTAGACGCTCCAGAAGAAATTTTATTTAATTGCAATGAATTAGCGAAAGGGCATACTTTTTTTCAATTGGGTGGTTTGAGTGTGAGTCCTGATAATCGATTTGCTTCCTTTGGAGTAGATACAGTTGGAAGACGTATTTATACCATTAAAATCAAGAATTTAGAAACCAACGAAATTCTTCCAGATGTGATTGAAAACGCAACAGGAGGTTCGGTTTGGGCCAATGATAACTACACCCTTTTTTATACCCGACAAGATAAAGTAACCCTACGTGCCAATCAGATTTTCAAACACAAACTACAAACTACATCCGATCAAGATGTTTTGGTTTTTGAAGAAAAAGATGAAACTTTTAATGTGTCTGTAGGTAAAGAAAAATCAAGAAAATATATTGTGATTGGTTCAGAAAGTACCATGACAACCGAATATCGAATTTTGAATTCGGAAACACCAGATGCTGAATTCAAGGTGTTTCAGCCTAGAGTTCGCGGTTTAGAATACAGTATTTCTCATTTTGGAGATTCGTTTTATATTTTGACCAATAAGGACAAAGCGACCAATTTTAAGTTGATGAAAACTCCTGAAAATGCCACCGAAAAGAAGCATTGGAAAGAAGTGATTGCCCAGAGAGAAGATGTTTTAATAGAAGACATTGAAATCTTTAGTAACTATTTGGTAGTCGAAGAACGTTCCAATGGTTTGAATCACATTCGCATTATGCCTTGGAGTGGAGAAGGGGAGTATTACTTGCCTTTTGGAAGCGAAACCTACAATGCTTATACGACTACCAATGTAGATTTTGATACGGATATTTTGCGTTATAGCTATCAATCGATGGCGACACCTTCTTCGGTGATTGATTTCAATATGAAGACCAAAGAAAAAGAAATCAAGAAAGAGCAAGCTGTTTTGGGTGGCCAATTTGATAAAAACAATTATGTAGAAGAACGAGTTTGGGCAACTGCCAAAGACGGAATTAAAGTGCCCATTTCATTAGTCTATCGTAAAGATTTGAAAAAAGACGGGTCGAATCCCTTGTTACAATATGCTTATGGTTCTTATGGTGTGACAATGGAACCTTATTTTTCTACCACGCGTTTGTCATTGTTAGATCGCGGTTTTATCTATGCCATTGCTCACATTCGTGGAGGAGAAGATTTAGGAAGACAATGGTATGAAGATGGAAAATTATTAAATAAAAAAAATACGTTCACTGATTTTATAGATTGTTCTCAATTTTTAATTCAGGAAAAATATACTTCACCAGCTCATTTGTATGCCGAAGGTGGTTCAGCAGGTGGTTTGTTAATGGGAGCGGTAGTCAATATGGCGCCTGAATTGTATCATGGTGTCATTGCTCAAGTACCTTTTGTTGATGTAATTACAACGATGTTAGATGATAGTATTCCTTTAACTACAGGAGAATATGATGAATGGGGCAATCCCAATAAAAAAGAATATTACGATTATATGCTGTCCTATTCACCTTACGATAACGTAAAAGAGCAGACTTATCCCAATATGTTTGTGTCTACAGGTTTACATGATTCTCAGGTACAATATTGGGAACCAGCCAAATGGGTAGCCAAATTGCGCACACATAAAATAGGAAATACGGTTTTGTATCTTCATACCAATATGGATGCAGGTCATGGTGGGGCTTCAGGGAGATTTGAAGCGATTAAAGAATTAGCTAAAGAATTTGCATTTTTATTGGATTTGGAAGAAATTAAAAAATAATTAGAAATTTATTGTTAAATTTGCTTCACAATAAGGTGAATCAGAGAGAACCTTATTCAACTGTTTTTTTTTATGAAAGAAGAAATAAATGCTCATAATTCGGTTTTAGATTTGATAGGTAATACACCTCTTATCAAACTGAAAAAAGTAACTGAAGGAATAGAAGGTAACTTCTATGCTAAGGTTGAGGCATTTAACCCAGGTCACTCCTCCAAAGACAGAATTGCACTTTACATTATTGAACAAGCTGAGAAGCAAGGGATTCTTACTCCAGGCGATACTATAGTTGAAACCACTTCTGGAAATACCGGATTTAGTTTGGCCATGGTGAGCATCATTAAAGGATACAATTGTATTTTGGCGGTGAGTTCTAAATCATCTAAAGATAAAATCGATATGCTTCGCGCGATGGGAGCCAAGGTATATGTTTGTCCTGCACATGTTTCAGCAGATGACGAGCGTTCCTATTACAGTGTAGCTAAACGTTTGCACGAAGAAACTAAAGGTTCGGTTTATATCAATCAATATTTTAATCAATTGAATTTTGATGCTCATTATTTGAGTACAGGGCCCGAAATTTGGAAACAAACCAACGGAAAAATTACCCATCTTGTCGCTTGTAGCGGAACAGGAGGAACTATTTCTGGGACAGCTAAATATTTGAAAGAACAAAATCCGAATATTAAAATTTTAGGTGTAGATGCTTTTGGTTCTGTATTGAAAAAATACCATGAAACAAGAGAATTTGATAAAGACGAAATTTATCCCTACCGAATAGAAGGTTTGGGTAAAAACCTAATACCATCGGTTACTGATTTTGATGTAATTGACAAATTCATGAAAGTAACTGACGAAGAAAGTGCACATGCTACTCGTGAGTTAGCTAGAACAGAAGGTTTGTTTGTGGGTTATACCTCGGGTGCTGTACTTCAAGCGATTAAGCAATATGCCGACGAAGGTGAGTTTACACCAGAGAGTAATGTAATTGCTATTTTCCCAGATCATGGATCTCGATATATGAGTAAAGTATTTAGTGACGACTGGATGAATGAACAAGGATTCTTTGACAGTGTTAACGAAGAAGAAGCGCAAAAAATAGAATTTATTAAGTAATACTTCAAAGTTTACAACATAAAAAAAACTCTCGAGGAATCGAGAGTTTTTTATTTTTATAGGATATACAATTTATTCTTCCATCGTATGATAAACGTTCATCACGTCATCATCTTCTTCTAGTTTTTCGATCAATTTTTCCACATCAGCGACTTGATCTTCCGTTAGCTTTTTAGTGATTTGTGGAATTCTTTCAAATCCTGAAGATAAAATTTCTAAACCTCTGTTTTCTAATTCTTTTTGGATCGTTCCAAAACTTCCAAAAGGCGCATAGATTAAAATTCCGTCTTCGTCTTCAAATACTTCTTCGGCACCAAAATCAATGAATTCTAATTCCAATTCTTCTGGATCCAATCCATCTTTCGGCACGCGGAAATTACAGGTATGATCGAACATAAATTCAACCGAACCTTGTGTTCCCATGGTACCATTGCATTTGTTGAAATAAGAACGAACATTAGCAACAGTTCTATTATTGTTATCAGTTGCTGTTTCAATTAAAAGAGCAATTCCGTGAGGAGCATAGCCTTCAAACAAAACCTCTTTGTAGTTTGCTGTATCTTTATCGGTTGCTTTTTTAATAGCGCGTTCTACATTATCTTTAGGCATATTGGCTGCCTTAGCATTTTGTATTACCGCTCTTAATCGTGAATTGGCATCCGGATTTGGTCCTCCTTCTTTTACTGCCATTACAATGTCTTTACCAATTCTGGTAAAGGCTTTGGCCATTGCTGACCAACGTTTCATTTTTCTTCCTTTTCTAAATTCGAAAGCTCTTCCCATTGCTAATATTTTTTAACGGTGCAAAAATAGTATTATTTTGCGTTTTTACAATCCTTGTTATTTTTTGTAAAATGGTAGTTTAACCACTTTGGCAGGTACATCATTTTTACGAATTCGAATATAGATATCGTTATCAATACCACTAAATTCAGAACTTACATAGCCTAAACCAATTCCTTTATTCATCGATGGCGACATGGTTCCAGAAGTAACAATTCCTATCACATTTCCAGTAGCATCTACAATTTCGTAATCGTGTCTTGGCACCGCACGTTCTTGCATTTCAAATCCCACTAATTTTTTAGAAACTCCCGCTTCTTTTTGCGCTTTTAAATTAGCTGAATTGGTAAATTCTTTATTGAATTTAGTAATCCAACCCAATCCCGCTTCTAAAGGCGAAGTGGTATCGTTGATATCGTTTCCGTACAAACAGAATCCCATTTCTAAACGTAAGGTATCACGGGCAGCCAAACCAATCGGTTGGATGTTGAATGCTTTACCAGCTTCAAAAACAGCATTCCAAATGTGTTCTACATCGGCATTTTTACAATATATTTCAAATCCTCCAGCTCCAGTATAACCTGTTGCTGAAATAATTACGTCATTGATACCTGCAAAATCACCAACTTGAAAATGGTAGTATTCAATTTGTGCCAAATCCAATGAAGACAATCTTTGCATGGCTTCCACCGCTTTAGGACCTTGAATAGCTAATAAAGAATAGTCATCGGATATGTTTTTCATCTCCACTCCCAAATCATTATGACTGCTTATCCAGTTCCAATCTTTCTCAATATTAGAAGCATTCACCACCAAAAGATACTCGTCTTCTTTCATTTTGTAAACCAATAAATCATCTACAATTCCGCCATCGGCATTGGGTAAACACGAATATTGCGCTTTTCCAATAGTTAGTGTAGCAGCATCGTTAGAAGTTACTTTTTGAATCAATGCCAAGGCATTAGTTCCCGAAAGTAAAAATTCTCCCATATGCGAAACATCAAATACGCCTACGCCAGTACGAACAATTTCGTGTTCAGCATTTACCCCTTCGTAAAGAATAGGCATATTGTATCCGGCAAACGGAAGCATTTTGGCTCCCAAATTTTCGTGAATGTGCGTTAAAGCAGTATTTTTCATGGTGATTGAAGTAATTTTTTGATGGCGCTAATTTATTGCTTTTTTATGGAGTGGCAAAAAATAAGCGAAACGGATTTTGATAGCAATTTTTAAGTAATTTTAATCTGAATTTTAAATACAATTAGCATATGAAATCATTTAATTTATTTCTCGCTTTATCTTTTTTCTTTTCTATTTCAGTTAAAGCCCAGAAAGTATTTTCGGTCAACTATCAAAATCAGGCCGACGTCAAAGTATATGTTGCAAAATATGAAAACCAAGCGGATCTAAAAGTTTTTATAGTAAAGTATACCAATCAAGTAGGTCAAAACGATGGTAAATGGTTTTTCACAGACTATCAAAATCAAGCTAATAAAACGCTATTTTTTGTAGATTATGAAAACCAAGCGGATCTAAAAATATTTTTTGTATCGTATGAAAATCAAGCAGGATGGAGGAATAATTCCAAAAGGCATTTGATGTATTGATTCCACAAAAAAACCGATTAGTTGCCTAATCGGTTTAATGTTGCGGAGAAAGAGGGATTTTTAACCCTTCCTTATGTAGCTGTTTATCAGTGTTATACTGTGGTTATTTTTTCAAGTGCCCCTAATTGTGCCCCTCCAAAATGGACTTAATTTCCTATTTGTGATGATACCTCAAATTTAATCAAATAAAATTAAGAATGCAACTATATTAGTTCAATAAACGGTACTGTTTAGTCTATTATTAGCGGTAGTACTTGTTCGTACTTTAAACTGGTGTATTGGCAAAACTCTTCTATACTAACGAGTTCATTTTGTTGCTTATTAAGGTGTATTCTTAACTTCTGTAATATTCTAGTGCTTTGGCGGTAACTCTTGCCTGTAATGCGCTGTATGTCCTTTGGATAGATGCACATTCTTTTAATGACTGTTTTCATACTTTATCTATGCTTTTGATTGGGGGATGACTGGCTTATTCCTGCTCTTATTCCGGAACTAAATTTAAGCACTATTTTACTAATACTTTCTTATACCAGAGGATTTTTTTTGAAGTCATTTGTTGTTTTATCTGTCAATTATGTCATTATAAGTCAAATGGTAGTATCGCTTATTTTAAATAAAGAGTTTAAGTATAATATTTGCTTAAAATCAATCAAAATGCTGCAGTAAAAAAAGATTGTTACGAGTATTAAAATGTATTATTAATTAAAGATTTGGGGTTATTATGGCAAGACAAAAAGGGATAATTAAATTAAAAGGGACTATTGGGGATATTACCTTTTATAAAACTAAGGATGGACATTTGGCACGCGAAAAAGGCGGTATTGAAGCCAATCGAATTGCGAGTGATCCTGCGTTTCAACGCACCCGAGAGAACGGTTCGGAATTTGGGAGAGCAGGCAAAGCAGGGAAAACCTTGCGTACTGCTTTACGAACTTTACTCTTGAATTCTGCCGATGGTAGAATGGTGAGCCGATTGACGCAGTCAATGATCAAAGTGATTCAGGCGGATCAAACCAACGAAAGAGGGCTGCGCAATGTTATTGACGGTGAGGCAGAACTCTTACAGGGATTTGAATTCAATATCGGTGGGAAACTAGGCACTACTTTGTTTGCTCCTTTTACGGGAACAATCGATAGAGTAGCTGGCGAAATCATGCTAGATATGGCTTCTTTCATTCCGTTGAATATGATTGCTGCACCTGGAGGGACTACGCATTTTAAAATTGTATCTGCGGGGGCGGAGGTCGATTTTGAGGCAGAAACTTTTGTGAGCAGCAGTTCGGAGACGGCAATTTTAGCTTGGGATGCTACTGCTACTGAGGTGATCAACCATGTCAATCCAGTGACTCCTAATAGCACCAAACCGTTGTTTTTGGCTTTAGGAGTGGAATTTTACCAAGAGGTAAATGGGGCAAAGTACCCACTTAAAAATGGGGCTTTCAACCCGATATCGTTAGTTCAAGTGAGTGGACTATAGATGGTTTTAGTGTTAACAAGAACTTATTTCCCTTCGGGAACCAACGGTACACTCGCTATGGAGGGGCGGTTCATTTGTAATACCATTGAACTCCCTTGGAAAAATAACAAGAAAAGGGTGTCGTGTATTCCAGAAGGGAAATACTTGTTACGCAAGCGGTATGCTCCTAAATTCCGATGGCATTTGGAAGTAGTGGGAGT
This sequence comes from Flavobacterium sp. UBA4098, assembly GCA_002382495.1. Classification (GTDB taxonomy): domain Bacteria; phylum Bacteroidota; class Bacteroidia; order Flavobacteriales; family Flavobacteriaceae; genus Flavobacterium. The sequence continues at coordinate 25,013 of DFXW01000039.1, read as the reverse complement.
GAGGAACAGAACATATATTTTGTTTCACCCCGCCAATAATGCTTTGCGGGAATTGAACGGCTGTATCGCTCCCGTAACAACTCTTTCGGGTCCAGGAAGAGGACTTTTGTCGCAACAGGCTTTTGGCTCCTTAAAAAAGCTGGTAAATGGCCACTTGGATGTCAAAGAAACTGTTGTATTGATTGTACAATCTTAAAACTTAAATCAGATGAATCTCATTCAACGAGTGAAAGCTCCGACACCTAAATTTTTCAAAGTACTTCGATCTATTGGATTGGGATTAGCGGCTGTAGGCGGTACTATTTTGGCCACACCTTTTGCACTACCGGTCGTAATCACCTCGATAGGAGGTTATCTGGCTGTTATAGGCAGCGTGGTCTCGGCGGTCAGTCAGGTCACGACTTTAAACGAAGCCGAGCATGAATCACACTAATTTGACCTTGAGAGGTACGGCAGGCGGCACTTTTTTGAGTGTATTGCCCAACCTCAGCTCGGAAGACGTCTTCAAGACGGTGATTTTAGCTGCTATTGGTGCTATTGTGAGTTTTTTACTTTCGCTAGTGCTTAAACTATTTATTAAAAAGTCGGATTCCTAGTTTGACCCTTGTTGTGGTGACCTTTGGGTCAAACGAATTAAAGCCAAGTCGTGAGATTTGGCTTTTTTATTATCTGCTTTTGAAAAGAAAAAAGAGAAAAAAAGAAAGCACTCGATATAGCGGAAAGGACGAACGGGAACGGAGGGCGAGCCTGATTTTTATTAGGTGAAACCCGACTGGGAGTGAGGACTGCACGCTAGTTTAGCTGCCTTTTTTTCTTTTTCTTTTCAAAGAACTGAATATTATTCTGCTATACGACTGGGGTAATAAACACCCCCAAGCACCGCAGAAAAGGAACTGTAGCGGTAGCGGAAGTAGCTTTTTCGAGGAGCGCAGTGGCGGGGTTGCGGCAATCGAACAGCCACCGCAGGATGTGAGCGCAGCGGAGTTTACGTAGTGGAGCGTAATGATGCGAGCGTAGCACGGCGGGGAAATAATAAAGGACCGCCTTTGGCGTACCTTGATTTAGGGCGAAGTGNNGCGGACTGTAGCTGAATGAAGCGGTAGGGTGGATGTGGTAGCCCCGACGAACGCAAGGTAGGGAGCGTGTGAAGATGAGGAAGTGTGGCACAAAAAAAAAACAGTGGCTTGTTGAAGCGACTGTTTTTTTTATAGTGGTGCACTGACTGCGAAATGGAAGGTGTTAACCGACTGGAGCAGCCGAACGGAACAAAGCCACCGACTGGAGAGAGACCGCTTGATTGCCCGTATTGAAAAGTTAGGATGGGATTTGTTTAGATCGTTAAATTCACCCACTTATTCACCCAGTTTTGGATTTCTATAATGTATTATCCAAATACCTCCTTTAGTTCCTTCTCGTTCCAACAAACCTTCTTTTTTAAGAATTTCGATATTGTTATCTAAGGCAGTAGCACTAAAATCAACTAATTGCTGTAATTCTGTTTTTTTAATTTTGGTGTTGTGATGAATTGCAGTAAGGATCCTAATTTGTTTTTCGGATAAATTATTCACCCATTTATTCACCCACTTTTCAAAGTCAAAAGGTCTTCTTAATGTGACGGTAAACATTCCGTCAATAGTAAATTCGGGAGGAGTCAGACCTTCATCATTCATTACATCTCTAATACGAGTTATACCGGATCCTATTTGCTCTACTAATCGCATTCTCTCGAATAACCCAAAAATTAATGGATTTCTACTAGCACTTCTTTTACCAAATTCATTTCTTGGCACTGCACTTATTAAACCGCCTGGATTTGATATTTCGACACGATCATCAAAAACTTCTATTGTTATTCTAGCTCCTTTATCATAGTAATCACGATGTGCCAAAGAGTTTATGATAGTTTCTTTAAAAGCTGTTTCTGGAATTTCCCAAAGTTCTTTTCTCGGTTTACCGCCTTCTCCTTCAATATCATATCTCACATCTAGTTTTGACTTTAACCAAATCATACTTTCTTGATATTGCTGGTATAATGTTCCAGTCATTAACTTGTCATCAATTATATAACGTTTATCGATACCCTCAAATGCTATACAACGAATTACTGCTTTCTCAAAAAACTGTTCTGGATTGTTACCGAAAAATAAAACGGTTCCATTTTTTACATATCCATCGTTTGTAATTAATTTTAAGTTTGAAAATAATTGTTCATCTGAAGTTGCATTTACTAAACCTGCTTCAAATCTAAAGGTATCGATATTTTCTTTTGCTATGTCTTTTTCAATAGTTGCATCTAAACAATAAGCATCATCAAAATATATTTTGCCTGCTTGTTGAAAAAAGTCTCTCATTTCTTCAACAGTTGTGAGCTTTTGAGAATTTGGACCTTGACGCACATAAATTGCACCTGAAAGGACATAAGGTTTATTTTGACCCGATGGCACTTCGATTACAGCCATGTCTTTGCCATCTACCTCAACAATGTAGAATTCACATTTCAAAGCAGGGGATATTTCATTTATAGAATTTTGGATGGCTGAACGTTTCCCATTATCAATAGTTATCCCTTTGATAGTATTAGCATCATCAACACCAATTAAAACAATACCTCCTGAAGCATTTGCAAAAGCACATACTTCTTCTGTAATTTCTTTTATCTTACTAGGAATACTTACTTTGAATTCGGCATTATACCCTTCTCCAGCAGCTATTATTGATTTTATTTCAGTTGGGTTGAGCATCGATTGATATAATTTATATTTATACATGGGGTATTAGCAAAAATACTACTAATTTCTAAAAGCTATGTAGTTTTCTTAGAATTACTCTTCCTTTTAAAATTTATATAAAATTGGCAATACTATTTATTTTTTACCGTTTTTATATTGACTAATCACTGAATGTAAAACCGCTCCAACTTAGATAGTTTAATTAGTATTTATTACAAAGACTTTACCGCCACAGGTTTGGTGATCTCCTGATTTGCTAATAGTTGAGTTTTTTATTCCAAGCTTGATTGCCTTGTATGATATTGATCTAAGGTTTTTTTTGTTATGTACTTTAAGTAATCCGATTTCATTTTGCAAGAAGGTATTGACAATAGCTTGCGAAGTATCGTCACCAAAAATCTGCCAGTGAGTAAGGTTATCTTTTAAAGGGTCTTTAGTGTCGATATTGTAGTCGATGCTAGTATTGGTATCGTTTGGTTTTATTCTACAACTTTTTATTTCATAAGTTGAATCAGAATCTGATTTGCTACCTATAAGTATTAGGTCAATTGATCTAAATCGAAAAAGAATTTCATCATCTGATACTTTTAGTAAACCAGTTTTAATACCTTCACAAACATATTCTGCAAGTTCTTGCAAGGAGTATTGAACTGAATCGTATTCTTCTACTAACGAAGCAATATGCTCACGGGTTTTTTTTCCTTGAAAACTCATAGTGCCCGAGACAGCTCCAATTAATTTCCCATTTTTTAGTGAAAAAGTTTTGTCAAATTCATCTGATTTCACTTCAGATTTTCTCTGCAAAAATTTCCCTTCATAGTATGCACCACTAGAAATTCTTCCATCACTAGCCACTACAGCAGATGATTTTGTTACAAATCCAATTATTATCGTCATGATTAATAAATTATGTCTAACTATTAAATAGCATCAATGCTATATAATTTTTTAAATATTGGTTGGTGTATTAATTTTATTTTTTTCCATGTTGATGTAGCTGTTCTTTTTGGTCCTGTTTTGATTGCTTGAATGGTCATAGTTTTTTTTCATTGATTAAGCACTGATTACAAATCGGCTCCATCGGGATATTATTCCCATCCGTCAAATGTAGTAGTAGTATTAGTCAATAAGTCTGATACTGAAACACCGATAATTTGTCCGACTGTTGTAAACTCAATTTTTTGTAACCCTTGTTCCCATATTTTTTTCATTGAATCTTTAAGAGGAACGTCTCTCATTTTTTCAAAGTCATAAATAAGATTGTCCTTTTGAAACATATCATTCAAGCCACGACCAATGAAAGTGTTTACTTTCAAACATGACAGTGATTCTAAATGTGTTATGTCAATTTCTCTGAATGTTATATTCTGATAAGGTTTAAGCCTTATGATTAACCAATTGTCCAACCAAGCTTGAAAATTTGTTTCGTTCACACCTAATGGTGGATATGGATTTGGTCTTATTCCATAAAAATTAACTGCCAATCCCAAAATCATTAATTGATTTACGGTTGCATATGATATTGCATCACAAGCCATTTTTGAACCTAATGCAAGAATAGATTCTGGTTCTGTTTTTAGTCTTTCAGAGACAAGTCTTGCCAATATAACGTGTTTGTCTTTATTGTCTGTTTGAGCAGATGTCAGTAATGCTTTTTGAAGAAGTGCTGAAAAGTCAGGGTGATCTTGTGCTGAATTAATTTTTTCTTGTGAAATCTGTTTTGACTCTTCAAGTTGTTTAACGTTTTGTGCTAATTCATTTAAAAAATCCATTGTATTTTCAGTTGCTTTTTTTTGCGCAACTTCTTTATGGTCTTTGAAAAATGTTTGAATCCATTTCTCTCCTGAATCCCATGCTTTTTCTACAAATTTTCCTGCTGCTCCACCAACTGCTGCTCCAATTGCTATAATTGATAATGGTTCCATATTTTTACTTGATTTTTGTGAGTCGTTTTATAATGTGCTATAACTACTATATATCAATGATAATATATAAATTTTTGGAATCTAATAATTCTATTTTTTCATAGTTGATTTCGATGGTTTTAATGATGGTGTATTGCCTAGTGTTCCTTTATTATCATGTTGACGTTGATCAGGTTTTCCAGTTGATTTTGCAATTCTTTTGGGACCTTTTTTGATTGGTTTGATTGTCATTGTTATTTATTTTTAATAATGATTAAGCACGGATTACAAATCCGCGCCATCGGGTTATTTTTCTAAAAGATTAAATTTTTCCAAAATATTGTTATTTAGTATATGTTGGATTAAAAACTTGTTTTTATTCATTCTTCTTTTAATTCGAATAAACTTTTTTTCATCTATCCTTTTTTTCATTTTTAAGAAATTGATATCAACGTATAAAATTCTATTCCACACTACATCCTCACATATCTTTTCTTCAAAAATAGACAATGGATCTGGTGAATTCTGATGGAAAGCGAGGTAATAAGCAATATTGTATAATGTCATATTGTTCAAACCACTATTCTCATTTAGAAGAATCTCTTCAAATAAATTTATAGTTTCATTTGTTGAAATATGCTTTGAGCCGAAAGTAGTTTCAAAGATTGTTTTACTTTGATTTAAAATATTTACAAACGGAACACTATTCAATATGGATTCTGGATTTTTTGTTTCTTCAATTAAAGCATTAAACATTTGGTCATATTCAAAAATCATTTTTCTTATTACAGCAGTTCTATTTGCAATTGAAATAGCATGACTCGCCTGCAAGCATTTAGAATGCTGACTTATATATACAAGTTTTTGAAACGATCCTACTGGTACTATTGTTTTTATTATATCACTGTGTAATTTGTTACTTTTTGGTTTTTTCCCACAATAAAAAACAAGAGCATTGCTCCACCATCCATTAAAAAAGTTGTTAATTAAAACTACATCATCATCGTCTTCAATACATAGGCTTGCGAAATATTCTTGAAAAAAGTGATTAAAAAACATAAAAGTGTCATTTATATTATCGTAATAAAAAACGCCATTTTTAGATTTTAGATGCAATATAAAATTGTCAACGTTGTCTAACTCGTCATAGTTAAAGTTTTTACGTAATTTTTCAAGAAATATTTTCAAATCTTCAGAAGAAATTGAATTTAAGCCCTGTTGATGTAAATCATATGCAATGAAAGCGATTATATTCTTAGTTTGCTCATATTTATAAAGTTGAGTAAGTCCTTTAGAAACATCCCATCGATCTAAATATACATCGGTAAATTTATTATAGAGTTCAAATATGTTTGCCGGAAGCTCTTTCAAATCAACTTTATCATCTCTATACATTATCGCCATTAATGTTAGAGCGAGAGGTGTACGTTGTATTGTAGTATCCAATAAGGAATTTTGAAGTGCTTTTAAAAAATTGGTTGCTTTTTGTTCGTTATTAGGTATGATTTTTTTTACCAGTTTGAGTGCTTGATTAAAATTGAAAGGAAGTAATTCAGTCTCTTCAAATTGAGATAAAAGACCACTCTTTTTTACAAACTCTAAACTACGTACAGCAATTACAACTTGTATGTTGTCAATCACTTTTAACTCTATAAAGCTTTCTATTTTTTGCAGAATTTCAATTTTAGTGACTTCATCTCGAATAAAATCAATTGAATCAAACAACAAAATCTTTTTTCCAAATTCATCTAAATCAAAATTTTCACCATCCGTTAAACTTTTAAATTGTTCAATAATTAATTCATTTATATTAAAATTTTCAATTCTTATATTTTGTAAATCAAAGTAAAAAACTGCGTTTGGTTTTATATTATCAGCCGATAATGCTTTAATTCCAATTCTTTTTAAAAACAATGTTTTTCCTGATGTAGGAATTCCGTGAATGATAAAATTCTTATTTGAGTTCAAAATTTCATTTGATCCCTCAATATCCTCTTCCTTATATATTTCCTTCTCATTGTCAAACGTCACATATTCATTTATTTTTCTTAATTCTCTCGAATATGTTGTTTGTACATTGATGAATATTTCATTAATATCATCAATCTTTAAATCGTAAATATTGCTGGATGTACTGATGTCTGAGAGTATTTTAATTTGCTCTTGTACGTAACGATTCATTGTAGGTTCAACATTATTCAAAAATGTATCCTTTGAATGTGAGGAAATTTCTTTTTCTAAATCTTGATAGTCCCAAATTTTGATGTGCTCTAAAACCATAGTAGGTATGTACTGAGAAATCACTTTGGTAGCATTTGGTGATACAGTACCGTTAATGATTATGAATAGCCCTGCAATACTTTTCTCTGAACCATCTAGTTCAGTGTGTTTTATTTTTAAAGCTAATTCAATTTGGTCTCCAATTTCGTGACCTTGCATGAAGTCATTTTGGGTAGCAGATTTATTTTTTACAATAGCTGCATACCATTTATTTTCTCCAAAACTTTCACTTGGTTTAGAAAAGACTAAATCTTTCCCAAACTCTGTATTACCATGGGTTATTTTTACATTCTCAAAATGTTTATTTCGAAATAGTTGCTTTAAGTCTTCGAATAATTCTGGTTCATTGCAATCTTTTTGGATATATTCTAACTTAGCTTTAACTGTTTTGAAAATTTTATTTCGAGTATTTGATTTTTTTGCCATATTTATTTTCTTTCTTTATATCATTTACACCAGTTGCATCTATAAACGACCGCATAATAAATAGCTTTAATCAATCATATATAACTATTGAATTATTATATATAAAGATTTAATTTAAAGATTTGGTTATGTTGAAGTCAATTTGATTTTTTAATACAGGATTAAATTTTACAGGAGCTAGGTTTAATATTTACTTTCTTTCCAATTAGTTTCAATCCATCTTTTTACATTTTCTTGACTGTGTAGATTAGAAGGCACTTCGTTTCGTATCATATTTTCAATTTTAATAGCAGATGATTTTACTTTGAAATTATGAATTTCTGATAATTTATTTATGAAGTATAGTATTTCATAACCTTCTTTTCTGTTCAAAAGTGTGCTATCTGGTTTTCCAAATACTTTTGGATTATCATGTGAATAGGTTGTCCATGTATAATCTTTATATTTAAGATCTGATTTATCGATTAAACTCATAATAAATTAATTTTTAAGGTTAGTATTTTAATTAATATTTAGTGTGGTTGTTATACCACACACATATTGGAAATCTTCAACATTTATAGTTACTTGTAAGTATCCCAATGCGCTATCAAAAAAGATACTACATTAGAATAATAACAAAGCCGTTATTTTGTTTTTGGAAAAATAGAAAGTTTGTCGGGAATGATTTTACGGTTTTCCGGACAATTCGTTACGGTTACTGGTAATTGAAGAATTACAAGCGGATGGCTTGATGCGTTTGGGGGCGAGATATTGAAGTTCATTTTTAATTTGGGTATCTAAGATTGGGTTTTTAAAAATAGTAAAAATAGTTTTATGTAGTTTACTATTTGGTCTTCTTTTTTTTTGCTTCGTTCCTCGCAATGGCTACCGCTTGTCGGGGGTGGATTTGTCGAAGGAGATGAGGTTGAGCATGGCGCGCATTCGGGAGCGAACACGGTTGCCATAAGCGTTTTCGATTTCGGAGGCGGAGAGGTTGGTGGTGATGTGGGTTTGCACTTTCTTGGCCACAAACAAGTCGTAGCGCGATAAGATGATTTCGGCCATGACGTTGCATTCGTTGCCGAAGTATTTCAAGTTTTTCTCCACTCCCAAATCGTCAAAACAGTAGTTACGGCCTTCTTGATTGCTACCACGGCTGTAGCGATGGATGACCTCATAGCCGTCTTTGATGAATTCGAAACTAATATCGCGGCAGGTTTTTAAATGGAAACGGTTGTCTCGGTGGGTGACGTATTTCATCAAGCTCATCAATGAGGTTTTGCCACAACCGATGGGCCCCGTCAGAAGTATTCCTTTGCTGAGGTCTAGGTCGAAAAGTGTCGCTACGACTTCGTCTTTGAGGTAGTAGGCGATGAGTTTGGATAGGTTATTTTGGTCAGCTTCATGGAAATGGAATTGGGTACCATAGTCGGTTTTTCCTTTTTGTTCGAGCCATTTGATTATTTCGGGATAGTCGTATTGGGTTTTCATTTTTTTATTGATTGGGTGGTGTAAAGAGTTCGAGATACTGAAACAAGTTCAGTATGACAAATAATACTACAGAGGTTCGTCGTAGTCTTTGTCTAGGGAGGTGTGTAGGTTTTGTGCCTGGGGTTTGTCGGAGTTTGTGTTTTTGGGTGGGAGGCTGCTGCTGAATTTTGCAGTATTGAGGATCCAATTGCGCGCAGCGGCTTGCCAGTCTTTCATTTTGGTTTTTCCGCCAATGAGCCAACCGTTGCTGGTGTAGTAATTGAAAAAGCGCTCGGCTTCGAATTCGGAGGCCTGCTGGGTGCTGAAATATTCCTTCACGATTTCGAGCGCTGGCTGTGTTTTTTGTATTAACTCTTCGGCTATTGGAAATAAATTTTCTTCTTCCTTATTTTCTACTTTTTCGGGGGTGGTCTCTTTATATTGTTTTCTTTTTGTTTTAAGTATAGGTTTACTATATATAGAGGGTTCACCCACTTGTTTAGCGACCGGACTAGTAGGCTGCCTATTTTTGGTACTACTTCCATTCGATAAATCGTGGATTACTACAGTTGTTCCCGCATACGGATTGTAGGAGGGAAGGTAGTCGATGAATCCCAAGCGCTGTAGTTCTTTGATGCATTTATGGTAGGTGGCCTTGGACGCAATTTTGCTGGCTTTCATCATTTCGTCTCTGGAAATAGTAATGGGGTTTTTGAAGCGGTTCATGTTCCATCGCTGAAAGAGGGCGAGGTACAAACTGATGTGGGTTGGGTTGAGGGTTTCTTCATGTGCGATTTGTATGAAGAAGCCTGTGAGGTGTTTTATGTAGTTCATTTTCTGTTGTCGGTTATCGGTTATCGGTTGTCAGTTTTCTGTTCTCGGTTCTCGGTTCTCGGTTGACTGTTTACGATTTGTTTTGGTTGAGGAGTTTGTCGATGTGGGCGGATTCATAAAAGATGATACCGCCTACTCGAGAGTAGATCAGGGTGCCATTAATGCGGAGGTTTTGGAGTGTGCCGGGTGAGATGTTCAACAGTTCACGGACTTCATTGGATTTGAGCCACTTTTTTTGTTGCTGTTGGGGTTTGATTGCTAATAGGGTGCTTAGGTCGGCGATTAATAATCGGCGGAACTCGTTTAGGTCTTCTTTTGTGATAATTTCTACAGACATAACTGGGGGTTTTAATTGTTATGGTGCAAAATTGTGGTGTTTGATTTGGTTTGTTTCACAACGGAGAAGGTGTTGGGGACGATTTTTTGTTGTCGGTTTTCTGTTGTCAGTTTTCTGTTATCTGTTATTGGTTTTCGGTTTTCGGTTATCAGTTATCGGTTGTCTGTTGTCTAGACTAGTTCGTCGAGGTGGTCCATTCTTTTGAGAAGTTGGTGGTTGAGGGAGGTGAGGAATTTGGTTTTCTCACTTTTGCGGGCTCTGATTTCGAGGAAGGCTCTGCGGTATTGTCCGAGGTCGATTTCAAAGATGTGTTCGAAGTATTCGGCTATGTCTTTGAGGTCGGCAGCCCCGTTATTGAAGACTCCTTCGGTGTGCAATGCATAAAGAAGTTCGGTTAGGCCCACTTTTGAGCTGGTCCAGGTTATTTTCCCTTTCGGTTGGTGTTGTGAGTTTTCTAGGATTTCTTTTTTCTCTAAAATCACTAACTGGTTTTCAATATACAATTGGATCAAATCATTGGCCAGAATAGTGGCTACTTTGAAATCGTGGGAAGTGGCAAAAGACGGGTCGGTTTCGAAATAATAGGAGTCTAAGGCGAGTTTGATGTCAAACTTTCCGCGAATGAAGTATTGGTAGTCTAAATAGGAATTTCCCGCACGGAAGTACTGGTAAAAGTCCAATTCTTTGTCAAAGAAAGCTTTCAGTTTGGAGAGTTCGTTGTAGTAGTATTTCTTTAGAATACGATCGCCTCCACTGGGCTTTTTTCTCTCGATTTGATAGATTTGGTTGTAGTAAATTAGCTTGGAAGTGAACTGTGGTTTAACTTCTTTGAAGAATTGAATTTCTTCTCCTTCTGATTTAAAATTGGCTTTGGCGACTATTTTCCGAACGGCATGAATGGATTTGAGAATGACGTTAATGGCTTGTTCGCACTGCTGAATGGGATTGTCGATTTCTAAATCGATGAAGTTCAACTGCTCGTTGAGGTTGTGTAATAGGGGGGCGTATTTGGGATTCAAGGGAAATGGGATTTACGATAGGCAATTTACGATAGGCGATCCCGAAGCTTCGGGACGATTTACGAAATGTACTATCTGGTTTACAATTTTTTTAAGGTGGGGACATGATTGTAATTTTTGATATACGATCCCGAAGCTTCGGGACGATATACGATGTTTAATATCTGTTTATACTTTTTTATTTTTTCTAAGCGTTACCTCTTTTTTAGGCATGCTTTTCTCTATCTGTTGTAAAACAGCTCCAATTTTACTACAAATAAATACTATTTCATTACGGTTTTTTGACGATTTCATTACGGTTTTGTATCGATAAGACTACTTAGTAATCCCATTTTTTTAACGCGTTCAATGAGTTCTGCATCGGAGCCCCCTTCAAAGATGAGTTGCCTTTTTAAGTTGGCTTTTCTTTTTTCAATTGTACTTAGTGAAAGTGGAATGTAATTTACTAAATCTTTGGTTTTGATTCCATCGGCTATCAATTGTATCATTTTACTATCGTGTTCGTCCCAATGAATATTTTTAACGACAAACTCTTTTTGCGCTTCAATAATGGATTTGGTGTAAAAGGTTTCTTTCTTCAGGATGGCTTCCATAATAGACGGGAAGCTTCTGTAATTGATATCGTTTTTTGAAATAAAACCTATTGGATTGAGCGTTTTTAAAATGCGGTTGACCCAAACAGGTTCGCTATGCATCGAAATGATAATGATGCTACAATTGGGAAATTGTTTTTGTACCAGGCTTCCAATTTCATCACCCGATCGTAGGTTCATTTCTTCGTATGGAGGAAGACTTACATCGATAAATGCAATGTCTAAAGAGGTTGCACTTGCCTTTAGTATGTTTAATTTATCATAGGCTTCTTTGCAATTGTAAGCCAAATGAAAGTTGGAATTCTTGTTGCTATCGATTGCGGATAAAAGTGCCACATAACTGTCTACNNGAATGATTTAGATTTGGGAACTAAAACGTTCCAAACCTAATCAAAAAATATTGAAAAGATTACGGTTAAACCGTAAAATTGGGATTTAATGCCTTTTTACATTGCAAACAAAAATGCAATTTTCGTATGTACTTATTGATGGATCCCAAGTCATTGAGCCTACATTAGAATTCATTAAAGCGCACGATGCTTTTTTGTGTGTGGGCGTTTGTGCCAATCGAACCGAGGGCATCAATAAAATATTAGAATTGAAGCCCGATGTAGTTTTTATGCATCTTGACGGATTGTCTCCTCCAAATGAAGACGCGATACAACTTTCATTATTGAGTGAATTGCATGAGTTTTTGGATGTAATGCCTACCATTATCGTTTTGAGTAGTTCAAAAGAACAAGCATTTGATGCCTATCAGCGGGGCGTGTATGGCTATTTGTTGCATCCCATAGACCCGAATGAGTTGCGCAAATGCTTGTTTCGTTTTCAAAAAACCCACCAGGCTTTGTATGCCGATAAAATTGCTATCAAATCTAATGGCGATTATCATTTTATTAGTACACAAGATATTGTCTATTTGAAAGCCGATAATAATACTACCGATTTCTACTTGCAATCCGGTAAGGTTATTACGGCTTTTAAGACTTTGAAACATTTTGAACAGTTGTTGCCATTTTATTTCTTTCGAATTCACCACAGTTATGTGATTAATGTGGGTCATGTGAGTCGGATTAACTTGGGTAAAAACCAGTGCTATCTGTTGCATAATGAGATTGCCTTGCCTTTTTCCAGAACCTATAAAGAAGCCATAGATACGATTATCATTCGGATTTCCTAATCCCACTTTGTCAGTTACTCGCAAAAGAGGTTGAGTTACTACAGTTGGTTTAGCAGTTGCTAATCAGGGTTTTATTTCGTTTTTTTTACTGCATGCACTTGCTACATTTGGTTTATCCAATCAATGGAATTAAAGCTTTAGTTGTTGTTTTTAGCGTAGGGTAAGGATGCTAAAAACGGCTCTGAGAAAGACTACCCTTCTTTTCAGAAAAATCAATTGAATCGCTGCGCCCAGAAGGCTTGGCTAGGATGTTATTTCTAATCCTTAAAAATGATTTATTATGAAAACCCCAATTGTATCAAAATTTATTTTATTGTTTGTATTTAGTATTGTTTTACAATCGTGCACGGCAGATGCCTTACCAGGAGACCCAGCAGCTAATACTGAAAAGACCGTGGTCAAGCCAACGAATGTGAGTGCAGAAGTTGCTGGAGAATTAATTATACCTAAAACTAGAGGTTAACTTGAATATTTAAGACCATGCTATCATGGTCTTTTTTTTTGTTATTTTTGAACAAAAATATTTTGAAGAAATTAGAAAACTTTTTTTTATTCTTGTTTTTATTTATTGCTATTTCTTGTTCTAGAAATAAGACAAAAAATTTTTCACAAATTCAATCTCAAAAATACACCCAATTAAATTCAAAGCAAAAAGAAATTTATTTGGATTCTATTGAGTCAATTTCAAGAACACTTCCTAATGATTCGTTATCTCGTCGTTTTTTATTTGATTTATCTTCAGAGTATTATTATTTAAATTTATTTCAAAAATCATTAAAGGTCAGCGAGAGAGTATTTTATTTATCATCAGAGATAAATGATAGTTTAGCAATGGCTAAGTCTTTGAACTATATTGGAGATTGTTATGAAGTGACTCATAAGGATAGTGCTTATTTTTATTATCAAAAATCTGAAAAATTATATCGTTTATTAGGCAATAAAGAAAGAATTGGAAGGATGTTGTTTAATAAAGCCTATTTATTGTTTTATGAGGGAAATTATCAAGAAAGTGAAATTCAAGTTTTTAAAGCATTACAGTTTTTGAAGAATATTGAAAATGATGAATTACTATTTACTTGTTATAATTTAATTGCTTCTGATTTTGAAAAATTGGAAGAATATAATGATGCATTAAAATATTATTTACTTGCTCAGGAAGTATTAAATGGACTAGAAAAAGATGAAAATGATTTTGATATAAAGAACAATTATAAAGTTTCTTTGTCTGTAAATATTGCTAGTGTTAATGAAAAACAATTTCAATATACCAAAGCGGAAAAGGAATTAGAATCTATATTGACACCGGACTTAAAAGACAAATGGCCTACTGATTATGCAACCGTTATTGGAAACTTAGGTTATGTTAAAACCAAATTAGGTCATTTAAAAGAAGGTGAAATATTGATGAAAGAGGCTTTAGTTCTTTCTAGAAAAAGTGGAATAGAATCTAGTATTGTTTATAAACTACACAATTTAGGTAAGTATTATGTTAATACCAAAGACACTCTCCAAGCTATACGTTATTTAAAAGAATCTCTTCAGATAGCTGAAAAATTTAAATCTACTGATGATGTCAAAGTTAATTTACAGCTGCTTTCTACAATAGATATAGCGAATACATCCTATTATGACAAAAGGTATATTACTTTAAGTGATAGTCTTACTAAAGTACAGCGAAAAAACAGAAATAAATACGCTCGCATTGAATACGAAACCGCTGTGGTGGAGGATGCGAACAAAGAATTGAGCAGCAAGAATTTGTATTTGATTTTTGGCGTGGTGGTTTTGGTGGCTGCTTTGGGTGTTCGTTATGTGGTAGGTCAGCGTAAAGAGATTGCCTACAGAAAGCAATTGCAAGCGGCCGAGTTGGAGTTGTTTGATTTGATGCGTTCTTCGCAAGTTGCGCTTAATAGCGCTAGGGAAGAGGAGCAGAATCGGATTTCGAGGGAGTTGCACGATAATGTGATGAATAAATTGTACGGCACACGATTGCAATTGGGGATGCTTAATTCTCCCTCTATTCCAGATGTTGAGGTCAAACGATTGGAACAAATAGACGTTTTACAGACTATAGAGCAGGATATTAGAGCGATTTCTCACGATTTGCATTCGGATGTTGTGGCTTCGCATTTTGATTATCCTGTCTTGTTGGCACAATGTGTGCAACAGCATAGTGCAACGACCCAGACGAATTTGCATTTGGATTGTGCTGCTGGGATTGATTGGGAGGCAGTTTCCGGTTTGGTTAAAATTACGCTCTATAGAATGGTGCAAGAGGCCTTGTCTAATGTGGTTAAATATGCCGCAGCAACCGACTGTCATATTACTATTAGTCAACCTGATGCCAGTACATTATTACTGACTGTAAGAGATACAGGAAAAGGATTTGATGTGGCTACCGCTTCTTTTGGAATTGGACTCAAGAATATGCGGGATAGGGCTCGATTGGTCAAAGCGGATTTTCGAATTGAAAGTGTAATAGGTCAGGGGACTACTATTGAATGTAAGTTTGTTATTTAGGAAGGTTATTAGGTTATTGGTTTATTTGGTTATTTTTTTATTCGGCTAAAAAAAACCGTACTTTTTTCTTCAAAAAACCGTAATACAGCTATTTTAAATTATCTCAAATTTCGAGTTCCAATATAGTTTGATTTCAGATGAAAAAATTTGTGATTTTAGGTTTGGTACTTTGTACTGTCACCATGGGTTTTACTACCTATTACTCTGGTAAAAAATGTACTGGTTCTAAAAGTTGTAAGGCTTGTAAAAACTGTAAATACTGTAAGTATTGTGCCAAAAATGGCGGCAGTTGTGGTGTGTGCCGTTAGTCAGTTGCTATTAAGGGTGTCGTGGTTTTTTGTAATTTTGCACACAACATTCACAGTATTTCCATATTCATACACCCTTAATTTTATTACCAAGAATGGAATGGACTGATGGGATATCAACTCTATATATGGTAACAACACTTTAATTGATACCTTCAAATGGTATAATTAAATACGGGTTATAAATACACCCCAAATGAAAACCTCGATCGTTGTATCGAGGTTTTTTGTACTTGATTGTGAATTATAAAAACCGTAGTATTTAGATAATTTTTCCATATTAATATATCCTGTTTTAACTTACATTTCAAGCTGAAATATCTAAATTTTATTAATAACTATTTTTTTTAATCACAAATAAAAAAAGGCGTTCAAAATTATTGGACACCTTTTTAATACTGAAATTAATGGATTACTTTCTTAGTTTTAATTCATTTTGGATTACAAAGATAAACGAATGGGATTTAGATTTAATAATTTAATTTTTGCATTTGATGGATTGTATAACAAACCTATTTCTTCTAAAATTTGTTAAGCGGAGCTAAATTTTGATACATTTTTATCATGACTTGTTTCTGAATTTGAAGCCATAATGTTTTGATTTAAATAATTAATAATGAATAAAATATCAAAAATTAATAATTAAACTTAATACCAAATAAAATATATCCAGGTATCATTGAATGTATTGTATTTTCAATAATAAAATTATTTGATGTTTGTGTTTTTTGTTCAAAGTTTTTTACATTAAATAAATTATTACTTCTAATAAAATATGTAAATTTGTTTTGTTCGTCAGAATAGCCAATTTTTATACCTAAAAGAGTATTATAATTATTACTTATACTTCCCGTTTGTACTAAATAATTTAGTGAGGGTTCAATCTTAAAGGAATTTATTTTAGAAATTATTTTAAAACCTATATTTTGTGTTAATAAATTATATTTTTCAGATACAAGTGATTGGTTAAAGTTGACATAATCCGATAAATAAGAAAGCTGAAATTGGGTTTTTATTTTTTTAAAACTTGAAGTTAAATTTATATCTAAAATACTTTTTGAATATTTAGAGCTATTAGATATTGATTTTATAAAGTTAATATTAGTAATATAATCGAAAGAGAAACTACTCTTAATAATTAAAGGTAAACTTGTTATTTTTCTATCGTAAATAACAACCCCCCAAAAGTTTTTGTTATCTTCTCCTAATTGATATGAAAATAATGAATAATTATTAACATATGTTGTATTTGTTGTGCTATTTTGATTTGCAAATGAGTATGTTAAATTTAGATTGAAAAATTGTTCTATTCTACTTTTATAGTTACTAAAAGCAAATGAAAATGATTTTTTATTGACAAATATATTATTTTCAACATTATTAGGTGTGTTAATTGATTGATAGTTAACAATATAATTACTACTAAGTTGTTTAACTAATTCAACAACTTTATTGTTATTTTGATAACTTATTGAAAAATTATTAGCTGCGTTTAAATTATAATTGATTGAAAAGTAATTATCTATTAAATCTGTAGATTTTGAGTTTGTAAAATATGAATTAGATGTCAGTTGATATTTTAAAAAAAACTTTTCACTAATATATTGTGTAATATCTATTTTGTTAATTATGTTTTTAATATCTCTACTTATATTATTTTTAAAACCAATAGGAAATATTTTAGTTTCTAAATTTTCATTATTATTATCGAAAGATAGTGAATATTTATATTTGTTATTGTCATTTTTAAAAAGTAAGCTATTAGTGTTGTTAAAACGATTGTTTTGATAAAAATAGTTTTGATAAAAATTATTTGAATTTAAGTTAAAAATATTATTATCGTTAGAATTAATATTAAAATCATTAATAATTTTATCCATTTTATATCCTAAATCTGATGTAAACAAAAACTTATCATTAATTTTATATTGATAATTGATTTGATTATTTATTATTAAATTTTCTTTGTTTGATTTTGTATTAATACTAAAATTGTTCTCTATGCCTTCTTTTGAATTACCATTTGTAGGAACTATATTAAAAAGATATTTTATATTTGATTTACTATTAATTGCATATTGAATTTTAAAGTTTGAGTTAAAAAGAAAAAAGGTACTAACATTAATATAACTTTCATTAATAAGCGGAGTTGTATTGTCTAAAAATACACGATTGTTTAAACGTTGTTCTAATTGATTAAAATTATTGAAAAATATATTTGAATTAATCTTTAATTTGTTGTTTTTGTATGAAAGATTAAAAGCAGAAAATAGATTTTTGCGTTCTTTTCGTTTATCTTCGTTATAAATGTAATCGGGTATCATTTCATTTACATCGGTTACACCGATACTTTGATTTGAAATACTTTCTACTCCACTAATAATATCAAAATAATCAGGAACTGTCAATGGCATTTCGCCAATGTTATTAAAATCTGAAATTAATGAAACATTACCCTTTTTTAAAAATTTAAATATATTTGAATGTGAGGCGTATTTGTTTGAAATACCTCCACTAGCATCAATATTTCCTGAAATTATATTTTTGCTTTTTGAATTTAGCTTTATGTTTAAAGCAATTTTTGAATTTTCACCAAACTCTTTTAAATTTATATTGTCATTATGTTTTAATAATAAATCTATTCCTTCGACCATATTAGCACTTATATTTTCTGTAGCAATTTGGTGTTTATTACCAAAATATTCATTGCTATCAATGAGTATTTTATCAACTGTAATCCCTTGAAATTTTACCTTACCATCCGAAGAAATTTCTAAACCAGGCAATTTTTTTATTAAATCACCTAGATTAGTTTCTGTGCTATCTCTAATTGTTTTTAAATTATAAGAAATGCTATCTTTACTTACTTTTGCTGTTCTTTGATTACCAATTATAATAACTTCTTTTAATATAGTTGACTTTTTAGTTAATGTAAAATTTAGATTAGTGCTTTCAGTTTTAATTATTTCAGAACTGTAATAATTTTCATAATTGTATGCAGAAATTTTAAAAACTACTCTT
The DNA here is from genome assembly GCA_002382495.1 of Flavobacterium sp. UBA4098. GTDB lineage: Bacteria > Bacteroidota > Bacteroidia > Flavobacteriales > Flavobacteriaceae > Flavobacterium. The sequence continues at coordinate 6,410 of DFXW01000039.1, read as the reverse complement.
TCTGTATTTTCAAAATTTATTATGTATTTACCTTCATTGTTAGAAATAGCGTAAGAAATTACATTTATAGTGTCTTTATCAAAAACTTGAATTAAAGTTCTTGGCAAAACTTTATCATTTTTATCAGTAGTTACTCCTTTATAAGTTACTTGTGAAAAAAGAAAATTAAAAAAAAATAAAAAAAGTAAGCAATTAATTTTCGTGATATTCTTCAATTTTCTCTTCAATTATTTCTTTGTTTTTATATTTTTCAACTAATTCTAAATATTCTTTTTCTGATATGGTTTTATCTCCAGTTAATTTTTCAACTATCATTTTATCAATGTTATCAATTTTTGTTGCAGTGTATGTTCTATCAGGAGCTACTAAATAAAGAATAAGACCTGGTAATCCTTGATATATTGAGGGACCAACACTAAATGGAATTTCATCCGTATAATATGCTATTATTTTTTCATCTTTATAAATGGTCGTTGCTTTTTTACATAAATAATTCCCTATTTTTTTATTCTCATTAGAAATTTTCCAGTCAAAATTTATTAATTTTCGATTTATTAAATATGATTTATCCATCATACTAGATTTTATTACCAATAAATTTGATTGGTAATCTTTGTATGTTGAGAACTCTGCTAAATGAAACGAATTACTTTTTTTACTAACTGTACTTGAAGTTTTTATGTATTTTTTCAAATCATCTATAGAATAATTACTAGTATTGCCATCATAATTAAGAAAATAGATGATTGGATTATTCTTTAAATTTCTAACTTCTGTTTGAATTGCAACAGGTATTTTTTCGATCATTTCATTAGGGATATTAATTTTCTCTTCAAATGTGATTTTTAGATTTGCATTTTGAATTTCAACTTTTTCATCAATTTTGTTTTTTTGAGAATTTATTTCATTTACACTTTCACTATATTCTTTAATTTGAGTATTTTTCTCAATATTTTTTGCTGCTTTACTTTGTCTACAACTATTTATTGATATGAAAGCTAATGCTATTAAAATTGTTTTCATATATTTTATGTTATTAATTGTTATATTATTAGTTAAATTATTAAAAACACGAATATGAAATGATATTTCATATTCGTGTTATGTCTTTCTAAATTATATACATTTTATTTCAGTATCAGTTTCAACACTTGAACCAACCCAATATCCTAGTACAAAATAATTTGTAGTATGAATATGAGTTATCATATACCATTTACAATCATCCTCATTAATTGAGTAAGTTACTTCATTTGAAACTGTTGAAGTAAAAAATAATTCATTTTTAGTTTCATTTGTTTTAACTTCATTTGAAGTAACATTTGCATAACTAAAAGTCATTCCTAAAGTTAGGAACATTGCTAAAATCAAAGATTTTAATTTCATACTATAATAGTATTGTGCATGTATATTTGCAAGTGCTTCTGGCACCCTTTTAGGCAGTCAAATATTTTCCGCTGTTTTTTTCCAATATGGATTTCTGCCCGCTACAAGTAATTTATTTTCTTCTGTTAGGTGTATTTCGTTTCTGTAATAAGCCATTCCGTTGGCTGAACGTTGAAATTTTACACTAATGTCGGTCATAAGGTTTCTAGCAACATTTAAATTTACTCTTTGCGTTAATCTTAAATTAATAATATGCGTATATCAATTTATAACAAGATTTAGTTAATAAATTAATTAATTATTAGCGCATTATTACCATGTAAAATTCTAAGTGTATAATTGATTTGGTTCAGAATTTCTTAATACTTACAAAAATCGTTTTATCTATTAAATAAGTTTTACGGTTTTTCAAGTTAAGTTTTACGGTTTAATTATTTAAGACAGTAATGTGCCCGATAGCATGGCTTTGCAAACCGTGACTATTATAAATCATCAAATATTTATAAAGAATTTAAAAGAGCATATTCGGTGGCTTTTTTTTAGTGAGTGGTTTTATGATTGTACTCTTGTTTTATTACTGGCGTATTCACAGTAAACTTATCTTTGAGTATTTTCATTTCCTCACTTACTTTTCTGACTAGGAATTTGTCTAGTTTGACTACTATTTGAAATTAGTTGGATGTTTCATCGTAATCTCTATTATTTAAATTTTATAAAGATTAGAACCTCGATCGTTGTATCGGGGTTTTTTTGTGCTTGACTGTGAATTATAAATACCGTAATAAAAAGTCTGAAAAACCGTAATACAGATTTTGAAATTTTTTCAAAATTGCCCTACTTAATTTATTCTTCGTCAAGGACTTGTCTTTATCGTAAAATATTTGGATTCAATTGTTACCCCTTAATTGAATCGTCTGGAATCTGTTCTAGTTAAGTGTGATCTCCTTTCTTACAATAATAGTATAACTAAAATTTGTATTACGTATGAAGAATCACTACTTCTATTTTTTGCTTTTTGCACCACTTTTTATACATGCCCAAGATATTCTCTGGGAAAAGTCCTATGGGGGAAAAAATGCCGATTATTTATTTGATGCCCAACCCACAGCCGATAATGGATTTATTTTGGCCGGGAGTTCGCTTTCTGGAAAGACAGGCACTAAAACCGCTAGTAATAATGGTGACTTGGATTATTGGGTTTGGAAAATGGATGCTAACGGAAAATTAGATTGGCAAAAGAGTCTTGGAGGCAGTGGCTTTGATTTGTTGCAAAGTATTAAAGGTACTCGGGATGGCGGTTTCATTTTAGCAGGAACTTCAAGTTCTAATCAAGGGATGGATAAGCAATTAGACAGTAAGGGTTTATCGGATTTTTGGGTAGTTAAATTGGATGCTAAAGGACAGGAACAATGGCAACAAACTGTCGGAGGGAGTGGTCAAGAGGATTTATTGACTGTGATTCCCACTAGAGATGGCGGCTATTTGTTGGGTGGTTCATCGAGTTCGGCTAAGACAGTTATAAGTGCGACAACTACATTGAAAACACAAAGTACTGCCAAAGAAGATTTGACTTTAAAGACCGAAAGTACCCGAGGGAGCATGGATTATTGGATTGTTAAACTGGATTCGAAGGGAAGTGTAGCGTGGCAAAAAACCTATGGGGGTCGCTATAGTGACCTATTGCGCAGTTTGGAACAAACCAAGGACGGCGGCTTTATATTGGGTGGTTATTCTAACTCTCCTAAATCAGGAGACAAGACAGCTGCTTCTATTGGAATAGGGGACTATTGGGTCATTAAAACAGACGAATTGGGTGCTATTGAATGGCAAAATACCTATGGAGGAACAGGAGACAATCAATTGTATGTGGTTCATCAAACGGCAGATGAGGGTTTCATAGTAGGAGGAAATACTAATAGTCCAGGTTCTTTGACAGTTAAAGGTGGCAGTGTTCAATCGGGTTCTGATTTTTGGTTGTTGCGATTGGATTCTAAGGGTGAGGTGGTTTGGAGTGAAACGTATAATTACGGTAAAAGCGACATATTGACTTCGTTGGTGGAGAATTCGGATCATAGTTTTTTAGTGGGCGGTTATGCCCAAAGTGAGCGTGCTACTATGGCTAAAGGTTTGATACAAAAAGAAGCTACGGGTATTAATGATTATATCGCTTTGAAAGTGAATGAGAAAGGAGAAGCAGTATGGGAGAAAATAGTAGGTAGTGGAGGCGAGGATATTTTGCGTAAGCTAATTAGTACCCGAGATGGTGGTTATTTGTTAGCAGGAACCTCTAATGCGAGTTCGTCAGGCGATAAGAGTACCACTTTAGGGAGCAATGATTTTTGGGTAGTGAAGCTCAAAGACCAATTGGTGCCATTGGAAGTTCAGTCTTCAATTGAGGCGATACCTAATCCTGTAAGTACGTTTACCAATATCATTATAGGGTACGAGTATGAAATGGGTACTGCTACTGTGGTGGATTTAGCAGGAAGGATATTACAACAATTTACTATTAGTAGTCGTACTGTTCCAATTGATATGAGTATGTATCCCGAAGGTATTTATATAGTCAATATTAAGACCAATGTGAAAAGTGAGGGAATTAAAGTGATTAAAAAAACGAGAAAAGACTAAGTATATATGAAAAAGCAATTTAACCTACTTATATTTTTAAATTTCCTATTTGCAACTACATTATGTAGTTCACAAGTGAATACCGATTTACGACCACAAGTTAAATCACCTGAGGTAAATAAGTTTGAGCAGTATATGAATATGCCTGTCAACTTAGTCTCTGGAACACCACAAGTATCCATTCCCATCTATACTTTAGAATATGGTGGTTTGACACTACCCATTTCATTGGAATACGATGCTTCAGGAGTAAAAGTAGAATCTATAGCTTCTTCAGTGGGACAAAATTGGAGTTTGAATGTAGGAGGAGTTGTGAGTCGTATTACTAAAGGCGCACCAGATGAAGGGTCGGTAGGTTATCCGAAGAGTTCCATTATGGTGAATGGCTACTACAAAGATTATGGTTTATCCAAATTGGATACCGAACTAAGTACCTATTCAAATGTTGAGAATAGCCGGTATTTGCAATTCAATTGGTGGTTAGAAGATGTCAATGCAGGTAAGAAAGATTCCCAACCCGATTTGTTTTACTTCAATACCCCAGAGGGAGGGAGCAAATTTGTTTTCAATGACCAAAGAAAAGTTGTCTATCTTGAAAATACGGATTTTATAATTCAAGAAGAGTATGTACCGAGCTACTTTAAAACTTGGATGGTTACTTCTCCTAAGGGTACTAAATATAAATTTGGATTGGATACAGGTACTGAATTTGGGGCGAACAATGCAGTTGAGAAAAATTATAGTAACCAATCCATAGATGAAATAGCGTTTGCGAATAATTTCATTATCAACTCTTGGTTTTTGACTGAAATATCAAATTATACAAGTGCCAACAAAATTCAATTAGAGTATGTGGATAATAATTATACCCATACGACTATAAGCAAACCAATAGTGCAAAGCTCTTTTTTGTGTTTACCAAATATGTTACCCAATACCAATTGCGATATAACAACGGAAAGCCAATATGCTACTTTGGCGGAGAATCCCGTAAATACAACTTCTCAGAGTCATGTTATTTCCAAATTAATCAGCAAAATTAAAGCGGGCACTACTCAAATTAATTTCATTTACAGCAATAGAGATGATTTAACCCCTGAGTTTGGAGTGACGCCTAAGCGATTGGACGAGATTCAAATCACTGTGGTGAATCCCGTAACACAGGCGACAGAAATCATTAAAAAAATTAAATTCAGTTACACTACCCTGCAAAGTGCAATTACCACTGGTAGTAAAGGAGCAACTGATATCAAACGATTACAACTCACAGGGATTACTGAAATGAATGCCAACGAGCAGTTGACTAAACCGTATACCTTTTTCTATAATTCCACTTCTTTACCAAGTAAACTATCGTTTGCGCAAGACAAATGGGGGTATTACAATGGTAAGACTCAAAACCCATCCCTTTTCCCACCAGCTGGGATTACTTTGAATGCATCTTTATATGCTGATAGAAGGGTGGATTTGAGTTTTGCTAAGGCAGCTATATTGGAGCAAATAATTTACCCAACCCAAGGCTCTGTGAATTTTCAGTACGAATCTCATAAATCTGATGTGGCTGTAGATGTGTATTATGATGTGAATAATTCATCCGCACTTGTTCCTAGTATTTCATCTACACAATCCACCGATGGAATTAAATCTTCCCTGTTTACCTATGTCGCCAGTGATACAGAAACACTTTTACTCACCGCAAACTTAAATTATAATCCTATGGGTTCTGCTGGCTGTTCTCCATCAAGTACCCTGAAAGCCGCATCACTTGTTGATATGGTAACTAACACTGAAATAGCCGCTATTTTGTATCAGGGAGCAACTACTTCTAAAACTATTTCTTTACCTATTGATAAAGCACTTCTTGTTAACGGAAGACAATACAAATTAATCGCACAAGGTTATGGAGGTACAAATGGAATGAATTTTATGTGTAATATTTGTAGTGCCAAGATAGATAGAGTTCCTATTATACCTATTTATGATGTAGGTGGTTTGCGAATTAAAAAAATAGTACATAAAGAGGAGGATGGTACGGTGATTAAAGAAACTAATTATACCTATTCTCAACCAAAAATTGTAAGCAACCCTAAGCTGTTTTATCCAACCCAATGGGATGTAAATAGCAATGCTTATTTACCTAACTACTATAGTATTGTTCCACAAAATGCAGTTATTTTTAATCAGACATTAGTTAATAATTCTTATTCAATTGGATTTGATAAAGGGTCATATTACACTTTTTCTACTGGGTTTGATCCATTAGAAATCAATTTTATGGGACCTACTATTTCCTATGCAGAAGTAAATCAAACTGATGGGAATGGAACTACTAAACATTTTTTCAACCGCTACAAAGGGTATTTTGAACTTAATAGCTTTAACTCCGATTATGG
>DFXW01000028.1 GCA_002382495.1 Flavobacterium sp. UBA4098 | reverse complement strand
AATTCAAATAAAACTTTATTTAGTGTAAAAATAAAGTTTTATTTGAATTTATAGTTGGTGTTGGCATTTTTTGGGAGGAACTGGATCATAGCCACTTTTTCCCCAAGGATGGCAACTTAAAATCCGTTTTGTTCCTAAAAATAAGCCGTAAATCAAGCCGTGTGTTTTCAGGGCTTCGAGCATGTAAGAACTACAGGTAGGTTCAAAGCGACATGCGGCAGGAGTAAATGGAGATATAGCTACTTGGTAAAAACGAACCAACATCAAAAAAGGAAAAATGAGAATCTTAGATACCATAGTTGTTTTTTTGGATGAGTCGCAATTAATACTATTCTATTACAAACTGAAGGTCGTTCCTTCTTTGCCGTCTTTCAATTGAATGCCTAAAGCCAATAATTGATCTCTAATTTGATCAGACAAAGCAAAGTTTTTATTTTCTCTGGCTTGTTTACGCATTGCGATAAGTAAGTTCACAGTACCTTCTAATTTGTCATTGTTTCCTTCGCTTGCTTTTTCATCTTCCAAACCTAAAACGTCAAATACAAACGCATTCATTGCATTGGTAAATATTTTTGAGTCTTCGGCAGTTAAGGTTTCTTTACCCTCTTTTAGCACATTCACAAATCTAACTCCTTCGAACAACTGCGCAATTAAAATTGGCGTGTTGAAATCATCATTCATGGCGTCATAGCACAATTGTTTCCATTCGGCTATATTCAATGAACTTTTATTAGAAGTAGGAATAGCGTTTAAACTACTCATGGCTTCCATCAAACGTTTGTAACCTTTTTCGGCAGCTACAATAGCATCGTCAGAAAAATCTAAGATACTTCTGTAATGCGCTTGCAACATAAAGAAACGCGTCACCGAAGCTGTAAAAGCCTTACTCAAAATCGTATTTTCACCAGTCAAAATCTCTCTTGGTAAAATGTTGTTACCAGTCGATTTNNCAAGCCGTTCCTTGTGCAACCTCACACTCGTGATGTGGAAATTTTAAATCCATTCCGCCACCGTGAATATCAAAATGATTGCCTAAATATTTGGTGCTCATTGCAGTACATTCCAAGTGCCAACCCGGAAAACCATCGCTCCAAGGCGAAGGCCAACGCATAATATGTTGCGGTTCGGCTTTTTTCCACAAGGCAAAATCTTGCGGATTTCTTTTATCAGATTGACCATCTAAATCACGAGTATTGGCAAGCATATCTTCAATATTTCTGCCGCTCAAACGCCCGTAATGGTTGGTTTCGTTAAATTTTACTACATCAAAATACACCGATCCATTGGCTTCATAACCAATTCCAGTTTCGATTATTTTTTTGATGATTTCAATTTGTTCAATAATATGTCCCGTAGCTGTGGGTTCAATACTTGGAGGTAAAAAATTAAATGCCCCTAATATTTCGTGGAAATCGACCGTGTAGCGTTGCACTACTTCCATCGGTTCCAATTGTTCTAAACGTGCTTTTTTGGCAATTTTATCTTCGCCTTCATCCACATCATCTACGATATGTCCTACATCAGTGATGTTACGAACATAGCGAACTTTATAATTTAAATGTTGGAAATACCTAAAAATCACATCAAACGACATAAATGTTCTCAGGTTTCCTAAATGCACATTGCTATATACTGTTGGTCCGCAAACATACATCCCAACATTCCCTTCGTGAATAGGAGTGAAGACTTCTTTTTCTCCCGAAAGAGAATTGTATATTTTCAATTGTTGGCTTTTGTATAATGGCATTGTTCTTTATTTTAGGAGCTTATTCCTGCTGTTAGCTCTATCTTTCCTGCCAAAAACTGGCAGTAAAGGATGCCGCTTCCATCAGGGCTAGTGTTTTAGAATTTCGTATCTAATTTGATGTAATCCAAAAATTCTCGTCGCGCTTGTGCTTCTTTAAATTTTCCTCCAAATTCAGAAGTTACGGTACTACTTTCAATATCACCAATTCCTCTTGAATTCACGCATAAATGTTTAGCATCAATTACGCAAGCTACATCGTCAGTTCCTAAAGCGATTTGTAATTCTTGAACAATTTGCATCGTTAAACGCTCTTGAACCTGTGGTCTTTTTGCGTAATATTCTACAATACGATTCATTTTAGAAAGTCCAATTACAGTACCATTAGAAATGTACGCTACATGCGCTCTTCCAATAATGGGTAATAAATGGTGTTCGCAAGTAGAATACACCGTAATGTTTTTTTCTACCAGCATTTCGCCGTATTTGTAGTTGTTGTCAAAGGTAGAAGCCTTTGGTTTTCTGGCCGGATTTAATCCGCCGAAAATCTCTTTTACAAACATTTTAGCAACTCGGTTAGGAGTACCTTTTAAGCTATCATCGGTCAAATCCATTCCCAAAGTGGTTAGGATATTTTCGACATCTTTTTTAATTCTTTCAATTTTTTCGTCGTCAGCAATAGCAAAAGCATCATCCCTAAGCGGATTTTTCGCGTTGGTACTAATATGATTGTTTCCTATTTCGTCTTGAAATTCTTCGTTGTTGATCATCTATGCTATTGTTATAATGGGTATGTCAATTCAAGCGGTAAAGATAATTAATAAAATGCAAAAAAAAGAAGCCCTTTTTGGATTTAATCAAGGTTTATATAAAAAGCAAAAAGCAATACTTTTTGAGTATTGCTTTAGTTATTATTTTGGATTAACAATTAGTTAATTATTGCGCTTTTTTAGTTGCGTTATAGGCTGGAATGGCAGCTTTTAAAACAGCTACCGCGCGAACTAAATCCTCTTTTTTCAAAACATAGGCAATTCGCACTTGGTTCAATCCCATACCTGGAGTAGAGTAAAATCCACCAGCTGGAGCTACCATTACGGTTTCGCCATTCAAATCGTAACTTTCTAAAAGCCATTGAGCAAAATCGTCAGTGTTATCAACAGGCAATTCAGCAATGCAATAAAAAGCGGCTTTAGGGGTAGTTACTTTTACCCCTTCAATTTTTTGAAGTTCTGAAATTAAAGTGTCTCTTCTTCCTCGGTATTCTGAGATCACTTCGTCAAAATAACTTTGAGGCGTATCAATGGCTGCTTCACAAGCAATTTGTGCAATGGTTGGAGGGCAAAGGCGGGCTTGAGCAAACTTCATTGCTGCAGCAATTACATCTTTATTTTTGGTCACCATACAACCAATTCGGGCACCACACATACTGTAACGTTTGGAAACCGAATCAATCATAATGACATTTTGCTCTACTTCTTTTAAATTCATTACTGAATAGTGAATGTCGTCGCCGTAAATAAACTCACGGTAGACTTCATCGGCAATTAAGAACAAATCGTATTTTTTTGCTAATTCGCCTAATTGTAGAATTTCAGATTCAGAATACAAATATCCTGTTGGATTGTTCGGGTTACAAATCAAAATTGCTTTCGATTTTGGCGTAATTAACTTTTCGAAATCCGCAATAGATGGCAACTCAAATCCAGTTTCAAAACCCGAATTAACCGGAACCACTTTAGCAGCAGATTCGGCAGCAAAAGCGCTATAATTAGCATAAAAAGGTTCAGGAATAATCAGCTCATCTTCCGGGTCCATGATGCTCCCCAAGGCAAATAACAAGGCTTCGGATCCACCCGTGGTGATTAAAATATCTTCAGGATTTACGTTTACGTTTTGCTTAGTGTAGAATTGGGCTAACTTTTTTCGGTAACTTTCGTAACCTGCTGAAGGGCCATATTCTATAATGTCTAGCTGTATGTTTTTAATTGCATTAATAGCAATTTCGGGACTTTTAATATCGGGTTGACCAATGTTTAAATGGTACACTTTATGCCCTTTTTCTTTCGCTAAATCAGCGAAAGGAGCCAATTTTCTAATTGGCGATTCAGGCATGGAGTTTCCTCGTGTAGATAATTTAGGCATGTGTTTACTCTTGAATTGCAAATTTGCACTTTTTTTTTATAAGTTTCGGGAATTATTCGCAGTAATTGCTCATAAAAATACCCTAAAATGTTATATTTTTAAGATATAAAATGCTTAAAATGCATACTAAAAAACGCCTATTGAAATCAAAAGGCGTTTTCTAAATTATTGATAAAGAATCTTTTATTCGACTACTTCTCCTTTTATTTTTAGAGCGATTCTCCCGCCTTCATAATTGGCGGCGTTAGATTCAACCGTAATTGTTTTACGAATTGGGCCTGTAGCCATATTGTATTTTACTTCAATTTTTCCTTTTTTACCAGGCATGATTGGCGCTTCTGGTTTAGTTGGTACGGTACATCCACAAGTAGAAAGTACATTGGTAATAATCAAAGGTGCATTTCCAGTATTAGTAAATTCAAAAACACGAATTCCAGAATCAGATCCTTTAGTTACTCTTCCGTAATCGATAGTGTTTTCTTTGGCAGAAAATTCAATTTTGGCAGCTTGAGAAAAGCTGATGTTGCTAAACAATGTAAATACGATGAGGGCGATTATTTTTTGCATTTTGAAAAATGATTTAAATGTCAAGTAAAGTTAGTTTCTTTTATTTACCCTACAAATTTTTATTTCGCTTTTTATAGTGTACTTAATTATTTACTTTTGTTGCTTATTTGGCTTGCAATACGGAAGCTGAATAGCAATGCACAATTTCTGAATTTGATATTTACAATTTCAAATTGGGAATCAACGCTACTAAACGATTAAACGAATTTACTATACAATGATAATTCCTGCACAATTCGACGCCAAAACGATTGAACAAAAATGGTATGACTACTGGATGAAAAACAACTATTTTCATTCGGAGCCTGACCACAGAACACCCTATACGATTGTAATTCCACCACCCAATGTGACTGGAGTGTTGCATATGGGACATATGTTGAACAATACCATTCAAGATGTTTTAATTCGTAGAGCGCGTTTGAAAGGATTGAATGCCTGTTGGGTGCCAGGAACTGATCATGCTTCTATCGCTACCGAAGCTAAAGTAGTGGCTAAGTTAAAAGCGGAAGGAATCAATAAAAATGATTTGACTCGTGAGGAATTTTTGGCACACGCTTGGGAATGGACCGACAAATATGGCGGAGTAATTTTGGACCAATTGAAAAAATTGGGTGCTTCTTGTGATTGGGAGCGTACGAAATTCACCATGGATCCAGATATGTCAGCCTCTGTAATTCGTTCGTTTGTTGATTTGTACAACAAAGGGTTGATTTATCGTGGGTACCGAATGGTGAACTGGGATCCTGAAGCGAAAACTACCTTGTCTGATGAAGAAGTAATTTATGAAGAACAACAAGGAAAATTGTATTTCCTTAATTATAAAATCGAAGGAAGCAACGATTTCTTGACAGTAGCAACGACACGTCCAGAGACCATTTTTGGGGATACTGCCATCTGTATTAATCCGAACGACGAGCGTTTTGCTCATTTGAAAGGTAAGAAAGCGATTGTGCCAATTTGCGGTTGAATTATTCCAATTATTGAAGACGAATACGTAGATGTGGAATTCGGTACGGGTTGTTTGAAAGTGACTCCTGCTCACGATATGAATGACAAAACTCTGGGTGAGAAACATAATTTAGAAATCATCGATATCTTTAATGAAGATGCCACTTTAAATAGTTTTGGTTTGCATTACCAAGGGCAAGATCGTTTTGTAGTTCGTGAGGCAATTGCTAAAGAATTGGAAAATGTTGGCGCCTTGGTTAAAACGGAAACCCACTTGAATAAAGTGGGAACTTCAGAACGTACTAAAGCAGTCATTGAACCTCGTTTGTCAGACCAATGGTTCTTAAAAATGGAGGATTTGGTAAAACCAGCGATCAAAGCCGTATTAGAAGACGGAGAAATTAAATTGCATCCAAAACGTTTTGACAATACTTATGCGCATTGGTTAAACAACATTCGCGATTGGAATATTTCACGTCAATTATGGTGGGGACAACAAATTCCGGCATACTATTATGGCGACGGAAAAGAAGATTTTGTAGTGGCCGAAACTATTGAAGAGGCTCTGGTTCTAGCAAAACAAAGAACCAATAACCCACAACTGACAATTGACAACCTAACTCAAGATGTCGATGCCTTAGATACATGGTTTTCTTCTTGGCTATGGCCAATGGCGGTTTTTGGAGGAATAATGGATCCTAAAAACGAAGATTTTAACTACTATTATCCAACCAATGATTTGGTTACAGGTCCAGATATTTTATTTTTCTGGGTAGCTCGAATGATAATAGCGGGATATGAATACACCGGTAAAAAACCATTTACGAATGTGTATTTGACAGGATTGGTTCGTGACAAACAACGACGTAAAATGTCTAAATCTTTAGGAAATTCTCCTGATCCTTTAGATTTGATAGATAAATTTGGTGCCGATGGAGTTCGTGTAGGCTTGTTGTTGAGTGCTTCGGCGGGGAACGACATTATGTTTGACGAAGAATTATGTAACCAAGGGAAAGCATTTACCAATAAAATTTGGAACGCCTTCAAACTGATTAAAGGTTGGGAAGTGTCCGATGCTATTCCGCAACCAGAATCCTCTAAAGTGGCAATCGAATGGTACGAAGCCAAGTTGCAACAAACGCTTTTAGACATTGAAGATAATTTTGAAAAATATAGAATTTCAGATGCATTAATGGGTATTTATAAATTGGTTTGGGACGATTTCTGCTCTTGGTTTTTAGAAATGATCAAACCAGGATACCAACAACCAATTGATAGTGTTACTTTGGCGAAAGCCATCGAGATGTTGGAAAATAATTTAAAATTATTGCACCCATTTATGCCATTCTTGACCGAAGAGATTTGGCAAATATTGGAAAATAGAACTAAAGAAGAAGCGTTGATTGTTTCGACTTGGCCAACCATGAAACCCTTTAATGCGAGTTTGATTGCTGATTTTGATAACACGATTGAAGTGATTTCGGGTATTAGAACGATTCGTAAAGACAAGAACATACCGTTCAAAGATTCAATCGAATTGAAAATAGTGAACAATGATAAGTCTTCGACTTATTTTGATTCGGTAGTAAGTAAATTAGGTAATATCACAACATTGGATTATGTATCTGATAAAGTAGAGGGTGCATTGTCTTTTCGAGTGAAATCCAATGAATATTTTATTCCAATTACTGGAAATATTAATGTAGAAGAAGAAATTGCTAAGTTGACTGAAGAGTTGAATTACACCAAAGGTTTCTTAAAATCAGTGCAAGGTAAGTTATCAAATGAAAAATTTGTAGCAGGTGCGCCAGAAAAAGTAATCGAAATGGAACGCAAGAAAGAAGCCGATGCTTTGGCAAAAATTGCAACCATTGAACAAAGTTTGGCAGGATTGAAATAATACATCCTTTAAATAAAAAAATCCCGTTCTAATTTAGAACGGGATTTTTTTTGAAATATATTAAAAACTAACCTAATAAAAATAAGAATAACAAAGGGAAAATAATTCCGGCAACAGCTAATTTCCAACCGCGTTGTTTCCAACTGAATTTACCTGCTTTGATCATAACAGTTCCGGTTAAAGCAATAGTAATTAGACTTATAGCAAAAATATCGGAATAATAAATCCAAAAATTGGAAGTGTTTTTATGCAACTGCATCGTCTGACTAATTAGTGGTGTTTTGAAGAATGAGATAATTTCTCCTTTACCGGTTTTTAAGTCAATTTCTACATCTTGGTTTTCAAATGACATTCTGAATTCACCTTTTTTGACCATATGGCGTTTAAATTTTCCTTCGATGCCCAATTGCTTGGCCAAATCTTCTGCATATTTTTCATTGATGTCGCTTTCGGCGGGCAGTTTCACTTCAATCGCTTTGGTTTCAAAAGTATATTTTTCAGGATGCCACATTTCGCGATGATTCATTAATAATCCAGAAAAGGCAAAAGATACAATTAAGCCAATATAGAAATAGCCTAAGTCTCGGTGTAAGTTTCTCCAATTGATTTTTTTCATAGTATTATTTTTTTGGTTGCATTATAGACTAAGCTATTTAATAAAGGTTTAATTAAAATTTATATTTTAAACTAGTCATAATTTGGCGCGGAGCAATCGGATTGATACTATAATTCTCATGAACAGTATAATTCAATTCGTTGGTGATATTAGAAAGTTTACATAAAATGCTCCATTTTTTATACGAATAACCCGCTGAAACATCTACAGTTGTATATCCTTGAATCGGAAAATCTCTATCATTAATGGTAATTACACCACTGGTATTTACTACATATTGATCGTTCCATCCTCCAAAACGCTCTCCAATATAGTTTCCTATTGCCCCAATAGATAACCCTTTTAGTTTTCCAGCCGGAATGTTGTAAAAAAAACTTAAATTAGCAGTGTTAGCTGGAGTTCTAACCAATCTATCACCTTCAATGAGACCTCCGTTAACTTTGTTGGTTTTAGTATATCGGCTGTCGTTATAACTGTATCCAGCGGCAATATTTAATCCTTCTATTGGTTTTGCGTTAATGTCAATTTCGATTCCTTTACTTTTTGTTTCGCCATTCAATACTTTGATAGTGGTATCAGTATTTAGAGTAACGCCATCGGCTTTGAACTCGGCGGTTTGTGCCAAATTGCTATTGGTAATTTGGTACACTGTGACATTAGTACTCAAGATGCCATTCCAAAAATCTTTTTTAATTCCTATTTCATATTGATCAATTATTGATGAGGCAATAGGTTTTAAGTCGGCAGTTGTTCCTGTATTTGGTGTAAACGAATTGGAATAACTGGCAAATACTGACGAATTTTTATCAGGTTGATAGATGAATCCAATTTTTGGAGAAAACGCTTTGTCTTGAAGCTGAATTCCTTTTGAAATAGATACTGGATTTGCAGTTAATTTATGAGTTGCAGCTTGTGCTTCTTGCCAAGACCAACGAATTCCAGCCAACATCTTGAATTTTTCGGTAAACGAAATTAAATCTTGAGCATAAATTCCAAAACGGTTGGTAGTAGTTGTTACTTTTTGAGTATTGGTTGCATTGGGTTCTGTTGTTGTTTGATTATTTGGATCAAAACTGAATACATTGATAGTGTCAAAGGTTATTGGTGAAAAAACAAAAGTATCTGCTGTTGCAACTGAATTTTCATAATCGATTCCAGAAAAAGTTTGGTGTTTTATTTTGCCAGTTGTAAAACATCCTTGCAAACTAATTTGTTCACCTACAATGGCTTCTGTGTTTTTGTATTGGCCTAACGGACGACTCCAAGTGCCGTTAGGATTGGTAATTTGTATACGCTCAGTACCTTTCCATTCACGATCATAATTTTGGTAGGACGAATTGAAATTTAATTTCCAATTTTTATTAAAAGAATGATTTAATAGGGCAGAAGCACTAGAAGTTTTCGTATTTCCGTTGGACCAAACCGCACCATAATACTTTCCTCTAGGTACATCATAAATTTGTTTTCCAATAAGTATAGTGCCAAAATCGGGAGTCCAATTATCATTCATAATATCGCCTTGTAGGGTAATTTGTGTTTTAGGACTTAGATTAAAAATGAACGATGGGTTGATGTAATAGCGCTCTCTTTTTACTACCTCTCTAAAACTTTCCGAATTTTCATAAGAAGCATTCAATCGGTAAGCGATTGATTTATTTAGTGGGCCGTAAAAATCAATGGAAGGTTTGTAAAATGCATAACTACCAGTTTGCATTACCACTTCGCCACCTTTCTTGAAAGAAGGAGTTTTAGTAATTAAATTTAAAATACCACCAGGAGCTACATTTCCGTACAATAAAGCCGAACCCCCTTTTAAAAATTCTACTTTGTCTAAAGACGAAACCTCGGGAATAGATCCAGAATTGTAACGAAATCCGTTTTTGAACATATTATTTGCCGACATGTCATAGCCTCGAGACCAAAATGATTCTTGTGCACCACCACGAGCAGACCCTACATAAACGCCATTGGCATTTTTAATTACCTCGCTTAAGCGGATGGCTTGTTGTTGTACTATAACTTCATTATCAATAGTTTGTACACTTTGCGGAATATCCATAGGCTTCAAACCGGAACGAACTGCACTTACTTTTCGTTTGTTAGGACTTTCTTTGATTACGATTACGATTTCTCTTAATGTTTCCATTTGTTCCTCTAACATAAAAGTTATTTTAGTAGTCTCATTGGCTACTACTTTAATGTCTTTGGTTTGTTTTTTCAAACCTTCTGCTTCAATAGTAATAGTGTGTAAACCAACTGGAAAATTTTCAAACTGGAAATTACCCTTTAAATCTGTTTTAGAAACAGATGCTTTTTTGCCTAACTTGATAGAAACCCCCGAAAGTGGATAGCCATCTATAGAAAGTATCTTTCCCTCAATCGAGCCAGTTTCTTGTGCATAAGCTGTAAAACAAGATAGTAAGACCGTAATTAAGATATAGAATTGCTTTTTCATTGTTGTTTATTTGGAATAAATTAAAATAACGATGCAAATATAAAAGCAACAATTGAATTATCAAAGTTTATTTAGATTAAATCTTAATAATATTAAATATTCATTTTTGGCCAACTGAAAATCAATTCATTATAAACAAAAAAACCTTACTTAAATAAAGTAAGGTTGTTGAATTTTAAACTCAAAAGAAGTTGTTTATTTTATTTTTGTCATTTTGAATTGTTCCGAAATTATTTTTTTGAATTGTTTTCCTGAAATGGAAATGGTAATTGCCGATTTTGATTTGCGTTGGTAGCTGATTTTTTGAGGGTAATCGTTTTGAAGGTTCTCAAAAACCAATTCGTTTTCCGTTTCTGAAAGCAAAGGAAATACAATCGGTTTGTCGTTGTTTTGGCCTTTAATGGTAGTTTCATACACTAATTCGCCTTCTTTTTCTTTTAGTACAATATTTTCAAAATGCAAGGTGTCTTTTTCCTTAATAAAGAATGATTCTGCCACTAAAGTACTATCGTTGGGTTGGGACCAATTTTCAGACACAATTCCTTCTTTTGATTGGTTAACCCATTCGCCTAATAGCCATTCAGATGTTTTTATTTTTTCGTTTTTAGACGTAGTAGTGCATGAAAAAAGCATTAGACTTAGTATTGAAATGAGAAATAATGGACGCATTTTGATGAATTTAAATTGTTATTGAAACGAATACAATATTAGTCAAAAGATACGAATTAGCCCAGATGGAAGCGGCATCCTTTTTATTTTTTTCAATAGTTAGGTTTTTTCATAATTCATAAAAAAAAATAAAAAGATAGAGCGGACAGCTGGAATGAGCTCCTAAAAAATCTGAACTTCTAAAATTATTTATGCAATCTTTTTTGTATTTTTGCCATCCAAATAAAGGAACAAATACAATGTTAGATAGACTTCAAATAGTAAAACAACGTTTTGATGAGATTTCGGATTTGATTATTCAACCCGATGTGATTTCAGATCAAAAGCGTTATGTACAATTGAATCAAGAATATAAAGGCTTGAAAGCTTTGGCTGAGAAACGAGACGAGTATGTTTTGTTGATGGCTAATATTGATGAGGCCAACGAAATTATTTCGGATGGATCTGATGCTGAAATGGTCGAAATGGCCAAAATGCAATTGGATGAAGCGAAGCAACGTTTGCCGGAACTTGAAGATGAAATCAAATTTATGTTGATTCCGAAAGATCCTGAAGATGCTAAGAATGTGATGGTGGAGGTTCGTGCTGGAACAGGTGGAGATGAAGCGAGTATTTTTGCAGGAGATTTGTTCCGTATGTACACTAAATATTGTGAAGGTCGAGGCTGGAGAACATCGGTTGTCGATATGAACGAAGGAACTTCGGGAGGATTTAAAGAGGTAATCTTTGAAGTAACCGGAGAAGATGTGTATGGGACGTTAAAATTTGAAGCAGGTGTACACCGTGTACAACGTGTACCTCAAACAGAAACACAAGGTCGTGTTCATACTTCTGCAGCAACAGTTATGGTGTTGCCAGAAGCGGAAGAATTTGATGTTCAAATTGATATGAATGATGTGCGTGTGGATTTCTTTTGTTCGTCAGGACCAGGAGGTCAGTCGGTAAACACAACTAAATCAGCTGTACGTTTGACACACATTCCAACCGGATTGGTGGCGCAATGTCAAGATCAAAAATCGCAACATAAAAACAAAGACAAGGCGTTAACGGTTTTGCGTTCTCGTTTGTACGAAATGGAATTGGCTAAGAAACAAGAAGAAGATGCGTCTAAGCGTACTTCTCAAGTGAGTTCGGGAGACCGTTCTGCCAAAATCCGCACGTATAATTACGCACAAGGTCGTGTAACCGATCACCGAATTGGTTTGACTTTGTATGATTTGGGTAACATTATGAATGGTGATATTCAGAAAATTGTTGACGAATTACAATTGGTTAACAATACCGAGAAGCTAAAAGAAGCTAGCGAAGTTTTTTAATTCAATTGTAAATGAAAGTATAAAAAAAAGAAAATGCCCTCCTAGAATTTTAGCGTGCGGCATTTTTTTTTGAAGTAAAGAAAGAGTATGACAACACAACATTTAATTGACCAAATTCAAATCAAGAAATCATTCCTATGTGTAGGTTTGGATGTGGATTTGACTAAGATTCCGAAACATTTATTGGAAACAGAAGATCCTATTTTTGAATTCAATAAAGCCATCATTGATGCGACGCACGATTTGGCTGTTTCGTACAAACCAAACACGGCTTTTTACGAAGCTTACGGAATAAAAGGTTGGTTGTCTCTAGAAAAAACAATTCGCTATATCAACGAAAATTACCCTAACATTTTCACTATTTCGGATGCCAAAAGAGGTGATATTGGCAACACCTCTTCGATGTATGCCAAAGCTTTCTTTGAGGATTTGAATTTTGATTCGGTTACTGTTGCGCCCTATATGGGTAAAGATTCAGTGGAACCGTTTTTGGCTTTTGAAAACAAACATACAATCATGTTAGCGTTGACTTCTAACGAAGGCGCATTTGATTTTCAAACTTTGAATGTGAATGGAACGGAATTGTACAAACAAGTTTTAGAAACCTCTAAAACATGGAAAAACAGT
The DNA here is from genome assembly GCA_002382495.1 of Flavobacterium sp. UBA4098. GTDB lineage: Bacteria > Bacteroidota > Bacteroidia > Flavobacteriales > Flavobacteriaceae > Flavobacterium. Next base: position 33,807 of record DFXW01000028.1, on the reverse strand, counting down.
CACAATTTGATGTATGTTGTGGGCGCCACTAAAGCAGAATATTTTACCGAAATTCGAAAAATAGTCCCAGACAGTTTCCTTTTGGTTCCTGGGGTAGGAGCACAAGGAGGAAGTTTGTCTGAAGTTTGTAAATACGGCATGAATACCAATGTGGGCTTGTTGATTAATTCGTCGAGAGCAATTATTTACGCATCTAATGGTGTTGATTTTGCCGAAAAAGCCAGAGCAGAGGCCTTGTTAATGCAGCAAGAAATGCAGGCTATTCTAGGCTAAACTACTATTAATTGCTATATTTACAAAAACAACTAATTTGATCAATTACACCGTATACGAAAATAAGAATAGCGACCAATGGGTGACTTTTGTCCATGGGGCTGGAGGAAGTTCGTCTATATGGTTCAAACAAATTCGTGATTTTCAAAAAGAGTATAATGTATTGTTGTTAGATTTACGAGGGCATGGAGAATCCAAAACCAACCTAAAGAAAGCATTCAAACAAAAATATACTTTTTCGGCTTTGGCCAATGATATTCTGGAAGTATTGGATTATTTGCAAATTCAGAAATCACATTTTGTAGGCATTTCTTTAGGGACGATTTTAATTCGCCAGTTGGCCGAAATGTATCCTGATCGGGTACAAAGTATGATCATGGGTGGTGCCATTTTAAAAATGAATTTTCGTTCACAGATTTTAATGTTTCTTGGAAATACTTTTAAATATATCTTACCCTATTTGCTTTTATATCGCTTTTTTGCCTTTGTGATTATGCCCAATAAAAACCACAAGCAATCTCGAATTTTATTCATTAACGAAGCCAAGAAATTGTACCAAAAAGAATTTATTAAATGGTTCAAATTGACTGCTGAAATCAATCCTGTTTTGCGATGGTTTCGTCAGGTAGAATTGAATATTCCTACCTTGTATGTGATGGGAGAGGAAGATTATATGTTCTTACCGGCAGTTCGTAAAGTAGTGGAAAGTCATTACCGTAGTTCAAAACTCTGCGTTATTCAAAACTCAGGACATGTTGTAAATGTGGAACAACCGATTTTATTTAATTCTGAAGTACTTTCCTTTATTAAAATTATTGCATAAAAAAATGCCGAGGCACCTAAGCTATCGACATTCCTTTTACTAACCAAAACCAAATAACGAGTAACCAGCTCATTACGCGTACAAAAGTAGTTTGATAGTCAACTAATTACTGTTAAGATTGTGTTATTAGTTTGTTGGAGTTTCGTTAAGTTTTTATAATTATGCGAAAACCACTGTTTTATTATTGTAGACAATGGTTTTCCGTTCTGAATGTAGTTTTATAGCTCTTGCCAAAACCATCCGCTCCAAGTCACGCCCTTTCATGATAAAATCTTCTATCGAATGGGAGTGGGATACGCGGGTAATGTCTTGCTCGATAATTGGGCCTTCATCCAATTCTTCGGTTACATAATGACTTGTTGCACCGATGATTTTTACGCCACGTTTGAATGCTGAATGGTAGGGTTTGGCTCCAGGAAATGCGGGTAAAAAGGAATGGTGGATATTGATGATTTTGTTTTTGTAAGCTGCAATTAATTGAGGAGTGATAATCTGCATATAACGCGCCAATACGACAAAGTCAATTTGGTGCTTGGCTAATAAATACAATTGTTGTTGTTCGCCTTGCGCTTTAATTTCTTTGGTAAATGGTACATATTCAAACGGAATATCAAAGCGATCTGCAACGGATTTTAAATCTTCATGATTACTAATAATTAGTGGAATTTCAAGATTCAATTCGCCAGCACTATAACGGCCTAAAATATCATACAAGCAATGGTCGTATTTTGAAATAAATAACGCCATTCTGGGTTTTTGTTCTTGAGGATAAATTTCCCAATTCATATTGAATGGATTGGCCAAATGGGTTTCAAAATGCGATTTGATGGAATTCAAATTCCAATCTTTGGCGCTAAACTCACATTCTAATCTCATAAAAAACACATTCTCATCAGCATCAACATGTTGATCTAGATAAATGATATTTCCTTCGATAGATGCAATGTAATTGGTAACGGTGGCAATTATTGATTTTTGATCTTCGCAGTGAATAAGAATTGTAATTCGTTGCATATATTTAAATTTGAACTCTACGTTTGTAATTAATGTATTTTCAAATCTAAACTTATTTTTTAATTGAATCACCTTATTTTTAAAACAATCTTAAACAGAATTGTTTTATAAAACAAAGTCTATAAACTGTCAATTTTTACATATCCAATATGAAGGATATCCTCTTGTATCGGTGTTTTAGAAGTTGTAATTCGTAAGGAATACTGCTCTTTAAAAATCGGTGCTAAAATATCATTTACGTTGTGAATGTCATCGACATCAATACCGTATTTGTCATCAATATGTGAAGTAGCTCCAGGAAAACTAAAGTGTTTATAGAAAGTAGAGGCTTTAGCAATTTTAGCTGCTTTGCCCAAGCTTTCAGCTACTGCCAACGTTTTATAATGGTATTCTTCAAATTCATTTTCTTTGTAACCTCCTAAATTAATAAAGAATAATTTCTCGTTGCTTTCGGTTGTATTTTTAGGAACTATAGCAATTGAATGATTAGTAACTGCTGTTACTTCGCGCCACGCATCAATATGGATTTTTCCTTTGGCTTCTGGCCAAAAAGCTTTCATCTCCGGTATTAATTCTTTCAAGGAATTGCCTATGCCAAAAAAAATATCGTGTTGTTCGGTAAATCGGCCTTTGGGTGTGCAACCCAACATGACCATATATAATTTTAATGTACTATCCATATAACAAAAATAGGGTTTTTAAATAGGAATAAAAAAAGTGCCTTCTTTTGAAAGGCACTCATTAATATAAGAGAATAAAATTACAAAGCTGATTTTACAGTTTTGATAATTCTAGCTGCAATTTTGTATGGATCTCCATTAGAAGCTGGTCTTCTGTCTTCCAACCAACCTTTCCATCCTTTTTGAACAGTGATTAATGGAATACGGATTGAAGCTCCTCTATCAGATACTCCATAAGAGAAATCGTGGATAGAAGCTGTTTCGTGTTTACCAGTTAAACGTAAGTCGTTGTATGCTCCATAAACAGCAATGTGTTCTTTAGTTACAGGACGGAAAGCCTCACAAATTCTTTCGTAAGTAGCTTGATCTCCACATGTTCTTAAGACTGAGTTAGAGAAGTTAGCGTGCATACCAGAACCATTCCAGTCTGTATCTCCCAATGGTTTTGGGTGGTATTCAATATAGTAACCATATTTCTCAGTCAAACGATCTAATAAATATCTAGCAACCCATATTTCATCACCAGCTTTTTTAGCTCCTTTAGCAAACAATTGGAATTCCCATTGTCCACAAGCAACTTCTTGGTTAATACCTTCAAAGTTAATTCCAGCAGCAATACATAAATCAGCATGCTCTTCAACTAATTTTCTTCCGTGAGTGTTTTTTCCACCAACTGAACAGTAGTACATACCTTGTGGTGCAGGGTAACCTCCAACAGGGAATCCTAAAGGCAATAAAGTTTTAGTATCCATGATGAAATATTCTTGCTCAAAACCAAACCAGAAATCGTCATCTTCGTCATCGATAGTTGCTCTACCATTAGAAGGGTGTGGAGTTCCGTCAGCATACATAACTTCTGACATTACTAAATATCCGTTTACACGAGTTGGATCTGGATAGATTGCAACTGGTACTAATAAACAGTCAGAAGATCCGCCTTCAGCTTGTTTTGTTGAAGACCCGTCAAAAGACCAGTTTCCAATTTCTGCTAAAGTGCCTTGAAAGTTTTCGTGCTCTTCTACTTTAGTTTTACTTCTAAGATTTTGAGTTGGTTCGTAACCATCTAACCAAAGGTATTCTAATTTAATTTTAGCCATGATACTATAAATTTATTTTGTGATTCAAATTCTGGTACAAATTTAAAATATTTTTTTTAGTGCTGAAAAAAAAGGGGGTGTTTTTATATTGTAATAGGTTACTTTTCACAGAACTGCATTTTAATAGGGGTATATTTAAAAAATAACAATTTTTAGCACTTATAAAAAATAATTTCGCAAAAGGGGCACTTCATTTTTTATTGTTCATTATTGTTTATATTTGCTTTACTTAGTACAAATGAGTATTTAATAATTTAAAATTGTCAAAATGTCAACAATACGTTTTCAAGCTTTAAGAGAAGCCTCTACAAGAAAGCCTCTCCACTTTGAAGAAACTGAAAAAAAATCAATCCTTTTTGGGTCTAATGTTTTTAACGCTAAAGCGATGAAGCACTACTTGACTTCGGAAGCGTATAAAGCAGTACAAGGTGCGATTCAACACGGAACAAAAATCGACAGAAAAATTGCTGATTATGTAGCGATGGGAATGAAAGAGTGGGCACTATCTAAAGGAGTAACGCATTATACACATTGGTTTCAACCGCTCACAGGCACAACTGCTGAGAAACACGATGCTTTCTTTGAAACGTCTTATGATGGCAGTGATCCTGTTGAAAAATTTGGAGGTGCCCAATTGGTACAACAAGAACCTGACGCTTCTAGTTTTCCAAATGGAGGTATCCGAAATACGTTTGAAGCAAGAGGCTATACCGCTTGGGATCCAACTTCTCCAGCATTCATTTTTGGAACTACTTTATGTATTCCAACAGTTTTTATTTCCTATACCGGTGAGGCTTTAGATTATAAAACACCTTTATTGCGAGCACTTACGGTTATGGACGATGCCGCTACAGAAGTGTGTAAATATTTTGACAAAAATGTAAAAAAAGTAACGGCCACTTTAGGCTGGGAACAAGAATATTTTTTAATTGATCGTTCGCTGGCAAAATCGCGTCCTGATTTGATGATGACAGGTCGTACTTTGTTAGGACATACATCGGCTAAAGGACAACAACTAGACGATCATTATTTTGGGTCAATTCCAACACGTGCTTTAACCTATATGCGAGATTTGGAACAAGAATGTATGTTATTGGGTATTCCAGTTAAAACACGTCACAATGAAGTGGCACCAAACCAATTTGAGTTGGCTCCAATTTTTGAAGAAACTAATTTAGCCGTAGATCACAACTGTTTGTTGATGGACGTAATGGAAAAGGTAGCTGAGCGTCACGATTTGAAAGTATTATTTCATGAAAAACCGTTCAAAGGGGTTAATGGTTCTGGTAAGCACAACAACTGGTCATTGGCAACTGATACTGGAGTTAACTTGTTAAGTCCAAGTAAAACGCCAATGAGTAATTTGCAGTTTTTGACTTTCTTTATCAATACTATTAAGGCGGTTAATGATAACGAATCGTTGTTGAGAGCTTCTATCGCTACAGCAAGTAACGACCATCGATTGGGTGCCAATGAAGCACCACCAGCTATTATTTCGGTTTTTATTGGTGAATCATTAACTAAAGTTTTAGCAGAGTTAGAAGGGGTAACCACAGGGAAATTATCACCTGAAGAAAAAACTGATTTAAAATTAAATGTAGTTGGTAAAATTCCAGATTTAATGTTGGATAATACCGATAGAAATAGAACCTCTCCATTTGCCTTTACAGGAAATAAATTTGAATTTAGAGCTGTTGGTTCCTCTGCGAATTGTTCGAATGCAATGACTACTTTGAATGCAATTGTTGCCAAACAATTGCGCGATTTCAAAGTAGAAGTTGACACTTTGATTGATGAAAAAGGCATGAAAAAAGACGATGCTATCTTCAACGTTTTAAGAGAGTATATCAAACAATCTAAAAAAATCTTGTTTGAAGGGGATGGCTATAGTGATGCTTGGGAACAAGAAGCGGCTAAAAGAGGCTTGAGTAATTACAAGACTACTCCTGAAGCATTGAAAGCTAGGGCTTCTAAACAAGCTTTGGATTTATTTGCTGAACTAGGTATTATGAATCATATTGAGGTAGAAGCGCGATACGAAATTGAATTAGAAGAATACACCAAAAAAATCCAAATCGAAGGACGTGTTTTGGGAGATATTGCTCGTAATCATGTAATTCCAACTGCTATTCGTTACCAAAACACCTTGATTGAAAACGTTCGTGGATTGAAAGAAATCTTCGGAAAAGATTTTGAAAGTGTTTCTAAAGAGCAAATTGCTATTATCAAACAAATTTCGGCTCATATCGAAGGAATCAATACGAAAGTTGAAGAAATGACAGAGGAAAGAAAAAAAGCGAATAGTTTGACCGACGCACAGGCAATGGCTGAATCCTACTGTGCTAAAGTTAAGCCGTATTTTGATATCATCAGAAATCACTGTGACAAATTAGAATTGCTAGTTGATAACGAATTATGGACATTGACTAAATACAGAGAATTATTGTTTACCAAATAATATTGATATTCATTTTCTTAAAGCCTCTCGAAATCGAGGGGCTTTTTTTTGATAAAGAAAATAGATAATTTGTTGCCAATTCAACTTAGGCAAAAGCCAAAAAAATAATTATCTTTGCTCAAAATACAATTTGCCGAAAGGCTGACTACACAACTAACTACATGAGTTCAGATACTTCAAAAAGATACGCACAACGCGGTGTTTCGGCATCCAAAGAAGATGTGCATAATGCCATAAAAAATATTGACAAAGGATTGTTTCCACAAGCTTTTTGTAAAATCGTTCCCGATTATTTAACTCAAGACGAAAACTATTGCTTGATAATGCATGCCGATGGCGCAGGTACTAAATCGTCTTTAGCCTATATGTATTGGAAAGAAACAGGCGATATTTCGGTTTGGAAAGGCATTGCACAAGATGCGTTGATCATGAATATTGACGATTTGTTATGTGTAGGAGCTACTGATAATATTTTGCTTTCATCTACTATTGGAAGAAATAAAAATCTAATTACTGCTGAAGTTATTTCGGCTATTATAAATGGAACTGAAGAATTAATTAAAGAATTGGATTCGTTTGGAGTTACCATTCATTCAACTGGAGGCGAAACCGCTGATGTAGGCGATTTAGTTCGAACTATTATTGTTGATTCTACGGTAACGGCAAGAATGCCACGTTCCAAAGTAATTGACAATGCAAACATTCAAGCAGGTGATGTAATAGTAGGATTGGCCTCTTTTGGACAAGCTACTTACGAAAAAAGTTACAACGGAGGAATGGGTAGTAATGGTTTGACTTCGGCTCGTCATGATGTGTTTGGAAAATATTTGGCTCACAAATACCCAGAGAGTTTTGACGCTGCAGTTCCTGAAGAATTGATTTATTCAGGTCAGGTTAATTTGACTGATGCTGTAGAGAATTCACCTATCGACGCTGGGCAATTAGTGCTTTCGCCAACAAGAACCTATGCGCCAATTATCAAGAAGATTTTAGATACCTATTCATCCAAAGAAATTCACGGAATGGTTCATTGTAGTGGAGGAGCACAAACCAAAATTTTACATTTTGTAAATAATCTACATATTATAAAGGACAATTTATTTCCGGTTCCGCCCTTATTTCAATTGATTCAAGAGCAATCTAAAACCGACTGGAAAGAAATGTACCAGGTTTTCAACTGTGGTCACCGTATGGAATTGTACGTTCCCGAAGCGGTAGCGCAGGACATTATTGCCATTTCAAAATCATTTAATGTAGACGCTCAAATTGTGGGTAGAGTAGAAGCTTCAGCTACTAAAAAATTAACTATTTCTAGCGAATACGGTACTTTCGAGTATTAATATAATGTAAAACAATTAGATGTACGAATTAGTATTTTGGCAGTATCAGGAAGGGATATATTTAAATCATCAATTGGTTTACGAAGCTTTGGTGGAGCAGGAAATGGTTGAAGGATTAGAAGAATTGCCTGTTAATGTGATTCTAAATCGCATAGCTAGTGTTTTTACAAGCTGGGAAAAAGTGGATGAGAATAGTTGGAAAAATTCTAATGGGAAAGGCGCTTTTCAAGTGAAGACAACACCACAAAGTATTCTAATTGATTGTTATGGAACCGAAGGAAAAACGATGGAATTATTAGCTTCAACTTTGGAAGAATTCAAATGTCCATGTTATGATCCTCAAGTGCCTGTTCGTTTTGACGAAATGAACGAATAGATTTTATCACAGTTTTTAAACAACAACAAATTATGAAAATTAATCTGAAAAACGGAATCGACAAATTGCTTTTTGGAATGAAACAAAAAGACGTTGAAGCCATTTATGGGAAAGCAGATCGCAATTATAAAGACGAAGATGACAACCAGATTTTAGTGTACAACAAACTGAAATCCCGTTTGACTTTTTATCAAGAAGAAGATTTTAAGTTGGGATATATTGTTGCTTCTGGTGCTGATTTAGAGTTGTTTGGAAATACTATTATTGGTAAAAAGATTACCGATGTGAAACAAGATTTAGTTTCTAAAAATATTACCAAATTCACTCAAGAAGAATTTGATACGTTTGAAAATTACTTCAATGAAGAAAATTGGATCATTTTTCAAACCGAATTTGAAGAAGTAGTGAAGTTTGAAATCGGAGCGATCATCAATTCAAAAGACGAGTTTGATTGGAAGTTTGGAAAGTAATTTAATGACTCTATTATAAATAAAATCCTCAACAGTGGTTGAGGATTTTTTTGATATTTATTGTTGTAGAGCAGGTGCTTTGTCTGAAATTTCCAATTCAAAAAATAAATTAGTGTTCGGAGGAATAGGTCCGTTCCCTCTTTCACCATATGCTAATTTAGAGGGCATGTAGATAAGAATTTTATCGCCTAAATCCATTAAACTCATCCCTTCGATGAACCCCTGAATCATTCCTGTTTTTTTACCGGCTTCAAAAGGAAAAGCTAGGTAGCCATTTTGATCTTTTCGTGTTTGATCGAATAGTCCAAAAGTTGTAGCTACTTCTTCATAGTTACTGTCAAAAACATTTCCATCCTCAAAATAACCAGCGTATTTAAAATATATTGTACTGCCATCTACAGGTTTGACACCACTTCCTTTTTGAAGCACCACATATTGTAATCCCGAAGGCGTGGTAGTTGCTGTAGCTCTGTTTGCCGCTAAATAAGCGGCCTTTTCTTTAATTACGGTACTATATTTTTCAAGATAAATTCGTTTTTTTTCAGCTTGTAAAGCAGCTTGTTTGGCTTTTTTCTCAGCATCAATTATTGCTTGTTTTTTTGCCTCTTCTGCTTTGTTAGCATAATAATCAGAGAATACCTTAACTGCATTAAATTTAGCCGCTTGAGTTCCTTTACGGGAAATAGTTACTTTGATAATTTGGTCGTTTTGTTCAATTGTATTGACCACATCCATTCCTTCTGTCACATGTCCAAAAACGGTGTGAACACCATCTAACCAAGGAGTGTCTTTGTGTGTAATAAAAAATTGACTACCGTTAGAAGCGGGACCTGAATTGGCCATTGAAAGGATTCCTCCTTTGTTGTGTTTTAAATCGGTAAACTCATCTTTAAAGGCATAGCCAGGACCACCTGACCCGTTCCCCATAGGGTCACCACCTTGTATCATGAAATTTTTAAGTACTCTGTGAAATTTTAATCCATTATAAAAAGGTTTCCCTTTTAATTTTTCATCTGTTACAAAAGTATTTTTTCCTTCGGCTAAACTTACAAAATTAGCAACGGTAACTGGAGTTTTTTGATATTCCAATTGAAGAACAATGGAACCTTTATTAGTTAGAATTGTGGCAAAAATCCCGTCATTTATTGTTGTGCTTGCCATTTGAGATATGGCAGGTTTTTTTGCTGGAAGCCCTTTTTTTAATTTTTGTGCTTGAATACTTATGATTCCTAAAAATAAGAATGCTACTAATTGATATTTCATTAGGTCTAATTATTTAAGTTTATTACTGTGGTTTCATTAATTCAATTTCAAAAATAAGATTCGCATTAGGTGGAATAACTTCTCCAGCACCAGCTTCTGCAAATCCTAATTTAGATGGGATAAACAATACTGCTTTATCGCCATAAGCTAGTTGTTCGATTCCTTCAATAAATCCTGGAATCATACCGTCTTTTTTCCCGGCTTGAAACGGAATAGCTTGGTAGCCATTTTGTGCAGCTCTGTTGGGATCAAATGTGCCAAAAGTCTTGCATGCACTTTCGATACTACTGTCAAACAAAGTTCCGTTTTCCAAAAAGCCTGCGTAATGGATAAAGATTCCAGTTCCAATTTTGGGTTTTTTCCCACCACTTTTTTGGGTAATAACAAATTCTAAACCTGATTTCGTTTTAGTTGCTTTGGTTTTTAATGCTGCAAAATATTTAAGTTTCGCCTCAATTACTGATTTGTACTTTTGGTTAAAAACACGTTTGTTTTCTGCGTCAATGCTAGCTTGTTTTTTTTGGTTTTCTGCTTCTGCAATAAAGAAGTTATGGAATATTTTTACCGCATCAAACTTTTTAGCGGCATCGCCATTTCGAATGATGGTTACTTTACTCATATAATCATCTTGCAAAATCTTGTTCACTGCTTCCATTCCGTTACCCACAACATGACCGAAAATGGTGTGTTTTCCATCTAGCCAAGGCGTTTCAAGATGAGTAATAAAAAACTGACTGCTGTTGGTTGCTGGTCCATTATTGGCCATAGCCATAACACCAGCTTTATCAAATCGAGCGTCTGTAATTTCATCATTGAATTTGTATCCTGCATCTCCAGAACCTGTTCCAAGTGGATCGCCACCTTGTATCATGAAATTTTCAATTACACGGTGAAATTTTAATCCGTCATAAAAAGGTCTATTTTTGATATTTTCATTGGTAACAAATTCATTTTTACCTTCGGCAAGTGTTACAAAATTTGCTACGGTAATTGGTGCTTTTTCATAATCCAATTGAACGATAATTTCTCCTTTATTGGTTTCAATTTTGGCATACAAACCATCAGGTAAATTGTTGTTTTCTTCTTTACAAGAGTACAAAGAAGCAATAATGGCTAAGGCAAATAAAAAACGTTTTTTCATTGTATAATTAGTTGGTTATAGAATCGTTTTGAGTTTCAGCAACAGTATTTGAGTTGGCTTTCATTTTTTGGTCATAATTGGCTTCCGACATAAAATCACGAAGGGTTACAATACATAAAAGCGGTTTGTTGGTTCCAATTTTTTTATTGTCACCATGATATCCGTAGGCAATAGTTGAGGTGAAAAGGAAATTAATTTTTTCATTTCGGTGCATTAACTTAATTCCTTCACGAAGTCCGGTCATTATATTCTGTTTGTCGACAAAATAAGTTTGTGGGCCTAACTCGCTTTTTGAATAAATAACACGTCCTTTAAGATCTTTAACTTCATAATCGAATAAAGCTACATCACCTTTTTTGGGAGAGAGCGTATCTTTTTTATTCGTAATTATATAGGAATACCAAAATCCTTTAGTTGAAGCGATAAACTTTACTTTTTTGTTTTGACGAATCACGCGCGCAATTTCAGCTTCTTCTCCAGCAATTAATTTTTTGTTGCGATTCACAGATTCTTTCATAAAAGAACCTGAGCTATGCGAGATTGGTTTTCGAGCTTCTTGGTTTTTGTGGCAACTAGTGGTTGATAAAAGAATAGTAACTCCTATTGTAAAAATTAATTTTTTCATGATTTAGATGGGTAAGGTTTTAACTAAATCTTCAAATTTCCGAATGGTATCTTCCATTGAATTTTCTGATTTTCCTCCAGCGGCATTGATATGTCCACCACCATTGAAATGATCTCTTGCGAATTGATTGACATCAAAATCACCTTGTGATCGGAACGATATTTTAATGATCTTTTCGTCTTTATTTTCAATGAAAATCGCTGTAAAAACAATGCCTTTAATACTCAAACCGTAATTAACAATACCTTCAGTATCTCCTTTAACGTGGTCAAAAGAATCCAGTTCGTCTTGAGTCAAGAAGGTGTAGGCCGTTTTATGCTCAGTATACACTTTCATGTTTTGCAAGGCACGACCTAGAATTTGCAATCGTCCAAACGAACTATTATCAAAAAGTAGGGTTGGAATCACAGTATTTTTAACCCCTAAATCAATTAATTCGGCAATGATTCGGTGCGTGGTTCCGGTGGTTTTTGGAAAACGAAAAGATCCCGAATCGGTAAGAATTCCAGTATAAATGCAAGTTCCGATGTTTTCGTCAATATCCGCTTTTTTACCTAAAAAGGAAATGAAGTTATACAACATTTCGCAAGTAGAACCAAAATTCGTATCCGAGTACGTATAGTTTGCATAATCATGAGGAAATTGATGGTGATCAATCATGATAAAGGGAGCAGTAAGAGTACTTAAAACGGTTTCCATTTCACCGGTTCGGTGCAAGGCGTTAAAATCTAAAGTGAAAACAACTTCAGCTTCTTCTAAAATTTGGGTACAACTAGCTTTGTCTTTTTCGTATATTTTTACAGTGTTTGCTCCCGGAAGCCACTCTAAAAAGTGAGGCATTTCGTTGGGCGAAATCACAGTAGGTTGATGGTTATTTTTAAGTAAAAAATGGTACAAACCTAGGGTAGAACCCATAGCATCTCCATCGGGTCCACGGTGTGGGATAATGGCAATCTTTTTTGGAGTAGCTAATAACTCCTGAATCGCTAAAATGTCTTGTGTTTTCATAGATTGCGAAATTACATTTTTTTAATTTAAACGAAAAATTAGTTAACTATTTAACCTCTTTTTCACAAGACTAAAAAAGGTCCAATCGAAAGCGATTAATTTTTTGGTATAAATGGTATTTTGGTCCTTTTACAATTTGCGATGCATATATTCCAATAGACCCCGAAGAAAAATAGGCTACAACGCAAGCAATACCAATAAAAATCCCACTTTCAATTCCAAAGAGTTCCATGCCCATCACTGTACAGGCAATCGGTGTGTGGGTGGCTCCCGAAAAAACAGCAACAAATCCCATACCTGCTAACAATGCTATTGGCATTGGAACTATACCTGATAAAGCACTTCCTAGAGTGGCGCCTACAAAGAAAAGCGGAGTGACTTCGCCACCTTTAAATCCAGCGCCTAATGTAAAACCGGTGAATAGTATTTTTAAGAGAAAATCAAACGATTCGTTGGGAGTTGAAAAAGCTTTCATTATTTCGGGAACTCCCAATCCTATGTATTTTGTTGTTCCAATACAATAAATGCTTACAGCTAAAATAATTCCGCCAACTAACGGTCGAATTGGTGCATATTGAATGTATTTTGAAAATAATTGATTCCAAAAATGTGTCGTTCTTGAAAAAAGTAAGGCGGCAAAGCCAAATAGAATTCCGGTTCCAATTGTCCAAACTAAATTGATTCCGTTAATTTTTGGAAGAATTGGAACACTATATTGTGTATGTTCGACTTGCCAGAATTCTACGGTATAATAGGCTACAAAAGCCACTACAAAAGATAAAACTACACTTTTGAAATTGATTTTACTAAAGTATACCACTTCCAAAGCGAATAAAGCACCTGCTAGAGGTGTTCCGAACACAGAAGCAAATCCAGCACTAATTCCCAATATGAGAATGGTTTTTCGGTCAATATTATCTAGTTGGAACCAATTTGAAAATCGGTCGGCAATAGCGCCACCCATTTGTACTGCCGTTCCTTCGCGTCCCGCCGATCCTCCAACCAAATGAGTAATTAATGTACCAATGAGAACCAATGGCGCCATTTTGAAAGGAATGGCTTGTTGCGGATTTTCGTATTCTTCTAAAAGTAAATTATTGCCTTTAACCACGGATGTGCCGTAAAAGTGATACAGTAAACCAATGCATAAACCTCCAATTGGCAACAGCCAAATAATCCAATTATGATTTTCTCTAATCTGAGTAACCCATTCTAAAGTGACTAAAAAGAATGCCGATGCTGAACCTGAAAACCAACCTATCAAAGCACAAATGATGAGCCATTGCAAGGAGAGAAGAATTGTGTTTTTTAAGTTCATTTTCGGGGATGTTCTGTATAGGGTTCAAAAATAGTTTAATTTCATCAATCAAAAATGAATGGTATAAAAAAAGCCGAACAAATAGGTTACGGCTTTATTTTTTTGTTTGATTTTATTCAGTCACGACTGCTGTAAATTCAATTTCTACCAAATACTCAGGAGCGACTAATTTACTAATTTCATAAAAACCAGTAGTTGGTTTGATGTCTTTGAAAAAAGCAGAATGGGCTTCCGCAACTGCCTCGAAGCTGTTAATGTCGGTTGTGAAGATGCGAGTACGAATGACGTCTTTCATACTGGTATTTAGGTCTTCTAAAACTTTTTCTACCCGTTCCAAAATATTTAACGTTTGTGCGTACGCGTCGTCAGCTTTTACTTTTTCGCCATCAACGATAGCAACGGTTCCAGATACTTCAATGATGTTGCCAATTCGAACGGCACGACAATAACCCATTTTATCTTCCCATGGGGAGCCTGTTAGGATATTTTTTCTTTCCATTTTTGATTGTTTACTACTAAAATTAAGTGGTGCAATTTACGACAATGCGATGAATTAGTGATTTTGTTTTCTGACAAAAGAGGTTACATAACAAAGTCTTTTGGAGTCATTTGTTAGAAAATTAAAACTAGTTTTTGTTAAGAAATTTCTAATTAGTGAACCATAAAAGGTATTTATGCTATTTTTGTGAGCACAAGTTTATCAGTTAGGTACAAATGAAACAACTACTACTTTGTATTGCAATTTTAGGTTGGGCATGGCAAGGACAAGCGCAAAGCGAGTTTAGTTCTAAGTTCAAGGCAATTCCTGTAGGAAAGTTTCCAATTGCTCCTAAAAAAGCGGTTGAACCCAAAAAAGTAGCACCTACAAATTCCGATATTCCTTCTATTAAAGCGCCCAATGTTTTTAATAGTCCAGAAGCACAATTTACTAAACCGGCTCCTGCCAAATCGTATCAGTTAGGACAAACCAATACTTTTTCGATGATTCAAAAAAATGAATTTATCAAACCCGGTGGAGAAGTAGAAGCGCGATTGAATAAAAAAGAGGATGATCCCGGAGAAATGGAATACCGAAGAAATCAAAATTTGGGTGATTTTAGAATCAAAGCCAATAAAGCAAGGGTTATGTATCGAGATGCTGCAGCGGTAGATGGTGATCATATTCGGGTTTATTTAAATGATAAAGTAATCGAGACTTTTGTATCACTTGAAAGTGCTTTTAAAGGTTTTGAGATCGTGCTTGAAAAAGGGTTTAACAAAATTGATTTTGAAGCATTAAATCAAGGAACTTCAGGTCCCAATACTGCTGAATTTAGGGTCTATGACGATAAGGGTAGTTTGATTTCGGCAAGCCAATGGAACCTTGGAACAGGCTTTAAAGCAACGATTTTATTGGTCAAAGAATAAAAATATATTTTTTTCAAAATCCATTTTTCAATTCCGAATTTTAAAAGTATTTTTGCGCATGCAACACAACGTACTTATTTTAGATTTCGGGTCGCAATACACACAGCTTATTGCGCGTAGAGTTCGCGAATTAAATATATTCTGCGAAATTTTTCCTTACAACAATTTTCCAACCGATTTATCACCCTATAAAGCCGTAATTTTAGGCGGAAGTCCATTTTCTGTTCGTGCAGAAGATGCGCCACATCCTGATTTGTCTCAAATAAGAGGTAAATTGCCAATGCTTGCGGTATGTTACGGAGCGCAATATTTAGCCCATTTTAGTGGTGGCGAAGTAGCTGCATCCAACACAAGAGAATACGGAAGAGCGAATCTTTCTTATATTAAAGAAGACGAAGTTTTCTTTCAAGGTATTTCACCAAACAGTCAGGTTTGGATGAGTCATAGTGATAGTATTAAAGTATTACCAACTAACGGTATTAAATTAGCTAGTACGCATGATGTAGAATTTGCGGCTTACCGAATTGAAGGTGAAACAACCTATGCAATTCAATACCATCCAGAAGTATTTCATTCGACAGAAGGAACTAAAATGTTGGAGAACTTTTTAGTAAACATTGCTGAGGTGCCTCAAAACTTTACTCCTAATGCTTTTGTTACTGATATGGTGGCCGAATTGAAAGAAAAATTACAAGATGACAAAGTAGTTTTAGGTCTTTCAGGTGGCGTAGATTCAACTGTTGCGGCAGTTTTATTACACCAGGCAATTGGTAAAAACTTATACTGTATTTTCGTTAATAATGGTTTGCTTCGTAAAAACGAATTCCAAAATGTATTGAATCAATACAAAGGAATGGGATTGAACGTAAAAGGAGTAGATGCTGGAGATCGTTTCTTGTCGGAATTGGCAGGAGTAAGCGATCCAGAAACCAAACGTAAAATTATTGGACGTGTTTTCATCGAAGTTTTTGATGACGAATCGCATTTGATCGAAGATGTAAAATGGTTGGCTCAAGGAACTATTTATCCTGATGTAATTGAATCGGTTTCGGTAAAAGGTCCATCGGCTACAATCAAGTCACACCACAATGTGGGTGGATTACCAGATTATATGAAATTACAAATTGTAGAACCTTTGCGCATGCTTTTCAAAGATGAAGTGCGAAGAGTGGGGGCTACTTTAGGAATTGATCCGGAATTATTGGGAAGACATCCTTTTCCAGGACCAGGATTATCTATTCGAATCTTAGGAGATATTACTCCAGAAAAAGTACAAATTTTACAAGATGTAGATGCGGTATTTATCGATGGATTGAAATCTTGGGGATTGTACGATAAAGTGTGGCAAGCAGGAGCAATTTTATTGCCTGTAAACAGTGTTGGAGTTATGGGTGATGAGCGTACTTACGAAAAAGTAGTCGCACTTCGTGCTGTAGAATCAACTGATGGTATGACGGCTGACTGGGTTCATTTACCTTATGATTTCTTGATGAAAATTTCAAATGAAATTATCAATAAAGTAAAAGGGGTAAACCGTGTGGTGTATGATATTAGTTCAAAACCACCTGCCACAATTGAGTGGGAATAAAGTGTACTTAAATTGAAATTATTTATTGAAACGGTATCAGATTTTGTTCTAAATTTGATACCGTTCGATGGTTATAAAAGAATGGTTGTAAAACAAAATAAAATGAATTATTTGTTAAAAATACTGGTTGTGGTGCTTTTGTTTACCAATACTATTGTTGCACAAGAAATCACTACCGCTCCGACTTCAACAAACATTTTGCAGCAGGAAAAACCTTTGGTCAATCAATCCAAAAAACTGGCTTTGTTGTTGCCTTTTAATATAACCAAGTTGCAAAACGATACCATAAATACTATTGCAGACCGATTGAAGAAAGACAAATTTTTGAACATGACTTTGGATTTTTATTCCGGAGCTTTAATGGCAATTGATTCTGCCAAACAATTGGGTATTTCAGTAGATGTAAGTGTTTTTGATTCGGAGGAAACCAAAAATAGTTCGAATGTTGCTAAACTAATCACAGATAATCAACTAGCAACTTTTGGGGCAGTTATTGGCCCATTTTATCAAGCCAATGTGGAGAAAACGGCCGAATTATTAAGTACCAATCAAGTGGCTGTAATTTCGCCTTTGTCAAAAGAAGTAGGGAAATCCTACCCTAATTTATTTCAAACGATTACTTCGAATTCAGTACTTCGTTCCGCTATTTTTGATTTTATGCGTTCCAAAAACGGAAATATCATTGCGGTGGTAGATAAAAAGAAAGTTTCGGTTAAAAAATACATTCAAGAAAATCAAAAAGGCGTTCGGTTTGCCAACTTAGATCCGACTGGAGCCTTAAATGTTCTTAGTTTGAAATCACTATTTGTAAAAAATAAAATCAATTATGTGGTTATGGAAACCGCTAATACCAGTATGATTAAAGCTACTATGACTGCTTTGTTGAGCGTTCAACAATGGTTCAATGTGCAACTTGTAATTTTGGAGCCCAATGAAACTTTAAATACAGATGAGATAGAATTTACTGATTTAGTGAAATTGAAATTGATGTATCCTTCTATGACTCGAGAAAATAGCAATACTGAAGTGATGCTTTTTGAAAAGAATTTCAAATTAATAAATAAAGTAACTCCCAACTCATTTGCTATACGTGGTTTTGATGTCACTTTTGATGCATTGATGCGTTTGTCTCAACCTAATGGATTTATGGAAAGTGCCAATCAAGTGACTGAACAAGTGGAAAGCAAGTTTGATTATTTTAAAAATGAAACAGGCGGTTTTGCTAATAAAGGATGGTATATTTTGTATTACGATGCCGATTTGACTGTCAAAGAAGCAAAGTAAAATCCATATGGAAAATGACCAAAAACAACTTATCAAATTGGCTCATACTAAAATGCCTTTTGGCAAATACGAAGGTTGGCATTTAATTGAGTTGCCTGAATATTATGTGGTTTGGTACAATAATAAAGGGTTTCCAAAAGGCGAGTTGGGGCAACAATTGCAATTGGTTTACGAATTAAAATTAAACGGATTAGAAGATTTAATTCGCAACATAAAAAAGAAATATCCAAAACCAATGTAATGCTAAATTGAAGCGCTATTGGATTTTTTTGAGCAAAATTAGTACCATAAAATTTCATAATTTCACAATTTTAAATTCACGTTTTCTCAATTTATAATTGTATTTTTGCGACGTTTTTTACACAACTACAATACAAACTAACACAGAATGAATCAAACGAAATATATTTTTGTTACTGGCGGTGTAACTTCTTCTTTAGGGAAGGGGATTATTGCAGCTTCCTTGGCGAAATTATTACAAGCTAGAGGATATAGAACGACTATTCAAAAGTTCGATCCTTACATCAATGTGGACCCAGGAACGCTAAATCCTTACGAACACGGAGAATGTTATGTTACCGATGATGGTGCAGAAACCGATTTGGATTTAGGACACTACGAGCGTTTCTTGAATGTGCCTACTTCTCAAGCGAATAATGTAACCACGGGTAGAATCTATCTTTCGGTGATTGAAAAAGAACGTAGAGGAGAATTTTTAGGAAAAACGGTTCAAGTGGTTCCTCATATTACCAACGAAATTAAAGACAGAATGCAATTGCTTGGTAAATCAGGTGATTATGATATTGTGATTACTGAAATTGGAGGTACTGTGGGTGATATTGAGTCGTTACCTTACATCGAATCGGTGCGTCAATTNNGAATTGAAAACAAAACCAACCCAACACTCGGTTAAAACCTTGATGGAAAGCGGAATCAAAGCGGACATCTTAGTGTGTAGAACAGAACACGAAATTTCAGATGAAATTCGCAATAAATTAGCCTTGTTTTGTAACGTAACAAGAGAGGCGGTTATTCAGTCTATCGATGCGTCTACCATATACGAAGTGCCCAACTTAATGCTTGAAGAAGGATTGGATGTTGTGGCGTTGAAAAAATTAGATTTACCTAAGAAAGCCGCTCCCGATTTGAAAAATTGGAATACGTTTTTGAAGCGATTGAAAAACCCAAAACATACCGTAAATATTGGTTTGGTTGGGAAATATGTTGAAATGCAAGATTGTTATAAATCTATTTTGGAAGCATTTATTCACGCAGGTGCTGCCAATGAAACCAAAGTTAATGTCATTTCACTTCATTCAGAATACATCGACGCCATGAATGTGAATGAAAAATTAGGTGGATTAGATGCTGTTTTAGTGGCGCCTGGTTTTGGTGAAAGAGGTATTGAAGGAAAGATTGAAACGGTACGTTATGTACGTGAAAATAAAATTCCGTTTTTCGGAATTTGTTTGGGAATGCAAATGTCAGTAATCGAATATTCAAGAAATGTATTGGGTCTATCAGATGCCAATTCAACCGAGATGAACGATACTACTTCTAATCCAGTGGTGAACTTGATGGAAGAACAAAAAACGGTTACCGATAAAGGGGGTACCATGCGTTTAGGTGCTTGGAATTGCGATATTAAAGCAGGTACTTTGGCTCATAAAATTTATGGAACAACTTCTATTTCAGAGCGTCACCGTCACCGTTATGAATTCAATAGTGCTTATGTAAGCCAATTGGAAAAAGCAGGATTAAAGGCTTCTGGAACGAATCCTCAAACAGGATTGGTGGAAATTGTCGAAATTGAAGATCATCCGTTTTTTATAGGTGTACAATACCACCCAGAATACAAAAGTACTGTAGCCAATCCACATCCAATTTTTGTGAATTTTGTGGCTGCTGCCGTTCAAGCAAAGAAAAAATAATAGGACCCGTTTCTATATCATCAACTATTTTAAAGTAAAATGGAACAAAAAAAATTAGACATAAATTCAATCGTTGGTTTTGTATTGATTTTCGGAATCTTGATTTGGATTATGTATCAAAATCAACCCGATCCGAAAGTGATTGCGGCTGAGAAAGCACAAAAAGAATTGGTTGCCAAAGCAGCTAAAGCTAAAGAGTTGGAACAAAAATCAATTGAAAAGGCGGCTGTGGCTGTTGCAGCAACAGGCGACTCAACTCAATTAGTTCAATTGCAAAAAACCTTAGGAAACTTTGCTTATTCAGCTACTTTACCATCAGCTAAAGGCGATTTTACTACTATAGAAAATGAGGTGGTTAAATTGAAAATCGCTAACAGAGGTGGTTTTATTGTTGAAGCGATTTTAAAACAACACGAAAAATTCAAAAAAGGTTCTGGGCAATTAGTGGAGTTGATTAAAGACAATAACGCTAATTTGAATATTGCTTTGCAAACTTCTGACAACAGAACGTTAAATACCAAAGATTTGTATTTTGAACCCACTATTTCAAAAGTGGGACAGGATCAAATTCTTTCGATGAAATTAAAAGCGGGAGCTAACGAATTTTTGGAGTACAAATACATTTTGAAACCAAACGATTACATGATTGGTTTTGATGTTCGTTCTCAAGGTTTGAACAAAGTGCTAAATACAGCCAAGCCATTGGATTTACAATGGAGTATGAAAACCTACAGAAATGAGAAAAGTATTTCTTACGAAAATCGATATACAGAAGTTTATTTTGAGCATCAAGATGGTAAAATTGATTATGTTGGCCAAGGAGAAAACAAAGAAGAAAATGCTGAAAATGCTAGTTTTGTTGCATTCAAGCAACACTTTTTCTCTACTATTTTATTGACCGATAAACCTTTTACAACCTCTAAATTAGTATCCAATAATTTAGTTAATGATGAAGCTGTTGATACTACTTACACCAAACAATTTACGGCTGAAATTCCTTTAGCGTTTACCAATGGTGAATTGGATTATAAATTGAATTGGTACATGGGACCAACAGATTATAAAACCTTACACAGTTACGATAAGAATTTAGAGAAAATCATTTCATTGGGATGGGGAATTTTTGGATGGATTAATAAATTCATCTTCATCCCATTATTTGGATTTTTGAGTTCATACATTGCTTATGGAATTGCAATTATTATTTTCACAGTGTTGATAAAAATTGCTATGTCACCTATTACTTTTAAATCATTTTTGTCTCAAGCCAAAATGAAAGTATTGCGTCCTGAAATTGCCGAATTGGGAGAAAAATTTAAAAAAGACCCAATGAAAAAGCAACAAGAGACCATGAAGTTGTACAACAAAGCCGGTGTAAATCCGATGGCGGGTTGTATTCCAGCCTTGATTCAGTTGCCGTTTATGTATGCCTCATTTCAATTCTTTCCATCAGCTTTTGAATTGAGACAAAAAAGTTTCCTTTGGGCTGATGATTTGTCTTCGTTTGATGAAGTAATCAAATTGCCTTTTCACATACCGTTGTATGGAGATCATATTAGTTTGTTCCCAGTACTTGCAGCAATTGCCATTTTCTTTTATATGAAAATGACTTCAGGTGACCAACAAATGGCTGCTCCGCAACAAGAAGGAATGCCTGATATGGCTCAAATGATGAAAATCATGATTTATGTTTCACCATTAATGATGTTGTTTTTCTTTAATAGTTATGGGGCGGGATTGAGTTTGTATAACTTTATTTCTAACTTGATTACTATTGGAATCATGATTGTGATCAAAAAGTATTTTATCGATAGCGATAAAATTCATGCTCAAATTCAAGAGAATAAATTGAAAGCTCCGAAGAAGCCAAGTAAGTTCCAACAAAAATTGCAAGAGGCAATGGAACAAGCTGAAGCTCAAAAAGCACAGCGCAACAAAAAATAATTTCTTAAAAATCTCGATTCATTTCGGGATTTTTTTTGCAACATAAAGTAGAAGTTCAACCAATAGACTGATTCCATTATGAGAAGTATACTAGTATTTTTGATTTCTTTATTTTTTAGTGTTTTGCATGCTCAAAAAGAGTACAATCAATTGGATGCAAAAGGATTGAAACACGGACTTTGGATAGGAGTCTATGAAGAATCTAAACGTCCTCGTTATCAAGGTACTTTTGATCATGGAAAAGAAATAGGTTTGTTCCAATTTTTTGATGATACGCAGAAAGGTGATGTGATTGCGACGCGTGAATTTAATTCAAAAGACAATTCAGCTTACACTATTTTTTATGACCAAAATAAGAACAAAGTAAGCGAAGGAAAAGTAGTTAACAAACTTTTTGAAGGCGAATGGAAATACTATCATTTTGCTTCAGCGGTCCTAATGACTACCGAAAATTATAAAAACGGAAAATTAAACGGATTGCGAACCGTCTATTTTCCAAATGGAAAATTAGCTGAGCAAACTAACTTTGTCAACAATCTAAAGCAAGGTGCCTATAAGAAATTTACCGAAACAGGAATTGTTTTAGAAGAATCTTTTTTCAAAAATAATGAGTACGACGGTTTAGCCATTTTTAGGAATGATAGCGGGATTGTAGTTTCCCAAGGACTGTTTTCCAAAGGTTTAAAAATAGGAGTTTGGGAAGTTTTTGAAAATGGAAAATTGGTTAATAAATCTAGTGCCGATTTATCTTTAAAATCCAAAAGTCCACCACAGAAATAAAGTTTATGCTAGCAAATGTTTTGTAACTTTGCTACCCATTTTAATCCAAATTAAATCGAAATGAAACGTGTAGTAGTTGGTCTTTCAGGAGGTGTTGATTCGAGTGTTGCTGCGTATTTGTTACAACAGCAAGGCTACGAAGTGATTGGTCTGTTTATGAAAAACTGGCACGATGATTCGGTGACAATTTCGAACGAATGTCCATGGTTAGAGGATAGTAATGATGCTCTTTTAGTGGCTGAGAAATTAGGAATTCCATTTCAAACAGTTGATTTAAGCGAACAATACAAAGAAAAAATCGTGGACTATATGTTCAACGAATACGAAAAAGGACGTACTCCAAATCCGGATGTCTTGTGTAATCGCGAAATCAAGTTTGACGTTTTTATGAAAATTGCCATGAGCCTAGATGCTGATTTTGTGGCAACGGGACATTATTGTCAAAAAAGCGAAATGGAAGTTGCCGGAGAAACAATATACCAACTAAAAGCAGGAGCCGACAATAATAAAGATCAATCGTATTTTTTATGTCAGTTGTCTCAAGAACAATTGGCGAAGGCCTTATTTCCAATTGGCAATTTAACCAAACCTGAAGTCCGGGAAATTGCAGCTCAGATGGATTTAATTACGGCTGAGAAGAAAGATTCTCAAGGTTTGTGTTTTATCGGGAAAGTACGATTGCCTGAATTTTTACAACAAAAATTACAACCAAAGGAAGGAATCATTGTTCAAATTGACAAGAACCATCCTGTGTATCAGCGTAGCTTACCTGAAGGACTTTCATTAGAAGAGCGTTTAGCTTTTGAAGCTAATAAAATCAAGTACACTCCCGAAATGGGTAAAGTGGTAGGTAAACACCAAGGTGCTCATTATTTTACAATTGGTCAACGAAAAGGACTGAATGTTGGAGGGACTACTGATCCTTTGTTTATTATTGCCACTGATGTTACCACAAATACCATTTACACTGGTTTGACGAGCCAACATCCAGGATTATTCCGAAATGCTTTGTTTATTTCGAATTCCGAATTGCATTGGGTTCGTACCGATTTGGCTTTAGCCAATGGCGATTCGTTGGAAGTAATGGCGCGCATTCGTTACCGACAACCGCTACAGAAAGCTACCTTATACCAATTTGAATCAGGAATGTATGTGGCCTTTGACGAACCACAATCAGCCATTACCGAAGGGCAATTTGTAGCTTGGCATATAGTTGATGAACTAATAGGTTCAGGTGTTATATCTTAAAGTAATCCTTTGATAACATGAATAGTATTACCTCACTTTTTAAAATCAAATACCCAATTATCCAAGGAGGAATGATTTGGAATAGTGGGTATAAATTAGCTTCGGCAGTAAGTAATGCTGGTGGTTTAGGATTGATAGGAGCTGGCTCTATGTATCCTGAAGTGCTCCGAGAACACATTCGTAAATGCCAACAAGCAACTTCCAAACCGTTTGGTGTCAATGTTCCTATGTTGTATCCTAATGTCGAAGAAATCTTGAAAATCATTGTTGAAGAAGGGGTGAAAATTGTATTTACTTCGGCTGGAAATCCAAAAACTTGGACCTCTTATTTGAAAGAAAACGGAATTATAGTAGTGCATGTAGTGAGTAGTTCTACTTTTGCTTTAAAAGCACAAGAAGCAGGAGTAGACGCAGTAGTTGCAGAAGGATTTGAAGCGGGAGGACATAACGGACGTGAAGAAACGACGACTTTAACTTTGATTCCAATGGTGAAGGAAAAAATTTCAATTCCGTTGATCGCAGCGGGTGGAATTGCAACCGGTAGAGGGATGCTTGCCGCCATGGTTTTAGGGGCAGATGGCATTCAAATGGGAAGCCGTTTTGTTGCTTCGGTGGAATCGTCAGCACACGATAATTTTAAAAATACTGTGGTTGCTTCCAAAGAAGGCGATACACAATTAACCTTAAAAGAATTGGCACCAGTTCGTTTAATAAAAAATAAATTCTACCAACAAGTTCAAGAATTATACGCCAAGGGTGCAACCAAAGAAGAGTTAATTCAATTGTTAGGAAGAGCCCGTGCCAAACGCGGTATGTTTGAAGGTGATTTAGAAGAAGGCGAATTAGAAATTGGCCAAATTTCCGGATTGATTCATGACATTCAGCCTGTGAGCAAAATAATTGAAAGTATACTTACTGAATTTCAACTGGCACAAAAAGAAAGTGTGCAATGGGTATTTTAATTTTTTTCATGTCGATGAACTAGTCCATTTCAATAGCCTTGATAAATTCATCGTACTCGGCATAAAATAATTCTAACGCCGCCATTTTTTCATTAAAAAAATCAAAAATAGCATCCCAATAATTGCGATTACTGACACTAACGTCATTTTTTTCTACCCAAATTCGGCTAATGGTTTTGCCGTTTTCCAAATAGTAATTTTTTTCAAAAACCAAGTCGGTTACAAATTCTTCTTCCAAAATTGCTTTAAGCGCTTCTATTTTTTCAAAGTAGGCGATGCGTTTTGCATCATTACGAGGTTCAATATCAATAAGTACCTGTGCTTTTTTATTGTCTACAAAAAACTTAAATGAAAAATCTTTGATTTTGGTATCATACAAAAGCCACTTTCTGGGATATTTTTCGGCGAAGGCAATCCAAAATTCACGTTTTAATCGTTGGGCTTCTTCTTTACTGTACATAGTATTTTGTTTTGGTAGTTGAAAGTTTGTGTACTTATTTTTTCTAAACTACATTTATAATCGCTTTGCATCGCAAAAATAGACTTTGATTATGGATTTCCAAGAATTTTTACAGATTGTTCCCAAATTAATTGCTGCAGAATTGCCAGCAATGCAATCGCATTTAAAAATGGCCACATTGGAACGATTGAATGATTTGAAAAATCAATTTAGAGATAATTATAATCCAAGAACTGCTGCCGTTTTGATGTTGTGCTATCCCAAAAATGGAACAACACATTTGGTTTTGATTGTTCGTAATTCTTATAAAGGAGTACATTCTGCTCAAATCGCCTTTCCTGGTGGAAAATATGAAAATGAGGATATTGATTTTGCTTCCACTGCCCTTCGAGAAACCTATGAAGAAGTAGGAGTTGACCCTCATAAAGTAGCACTAATACGACCGTTTACGCAAGTATACATTCCGCCCAGTAATTTTATGGTCTATCCTTATTTAGGGATGTGCAAAGAAGAAATTACTTTCATACCCGATCCTTCGGAAGTTGCCGGTATAATTGAGTTGCCTATTGCCACTTTCCTTAGTGATACTATCATAATTGAAAAGGAATTGCAAACATCCTATGCCAATTCAATTAAAGTACCTGCTTTCGAAATTGAAAACCATATTGTTTGGGGTGCTACTGCAATGATGTTGAGTGAGTTAAAGGATGTGCTAGCTTTAACTTCTGTTTCCTGACTGATTTCAGGTAACGCTCGATTTGTCTCCAAAAATAAATTTTGTAAGTTTGCCAACTAATTTATTTTAATACTTACTCTAATTATGGGATTGTTAAAGAGAAACCCTTTTGGTCATATCCTATTTATAAAAAAGTGGCTCATTCGTATTTTAGGATGTTTAACCCACAGACGTTACAGAGGATTCAATGAATTGCAAATAGAAGGGTCCGAAATTCTTAAGAACCTACCTGATACTAACGTTTTATTTATTTCCAATCATCAAACCTATTTTGCTGATGTTGTGGCTATGTTTCATGTCTTCAATGCGAGTTTAAGTGGTCGTACCGATTCTATTAAAAATGTAGGTTATCTTTGGCAACCCAAAATGAATGTGTATTATGTGGCAGCCAAAGAGACAATGCAAGCGGGTTTGTTGCCTAGGATATTAGCCTATGTTGGCGCTATATCAGTGGAACGCACTTGGCGTGCCAAAGGTGTTGATGTGACTGAGAAAAGAGAGGTTAATCCTAATGATACTGAAAATATAAAAATTGCTTTGGCTGATGGATGGGTGATTACTTTTCCACAAGGTACCACCAAGTCTTTCAAACCCGTTAGGAAAGGTACTGCTCATATTATCAAAGATCATCAACCTATTGTTGTTCCAATTGTAATTGATGGTTTTAGACGCTCTTTTGATAAAAAGGGATTACGCATGAAAAAGAAAGGAATTCTACAATCTTTCATCATCAAAGAACCTTTGGAAATCGATTATGAAAACGACTCTATTGACGAAATAGTTGAAAAAGTAGAATATGCAATTGAACAACATCCTTCCTTTTTAAAAGTGATTCCTGCCGAAGAATTGGAAGAGGAGGAACGTTTGAATGCACTGAGGAATTGGGATATTTAAGATATAAAAAAAGAGGCTATTGCCTCTTTTTTTATGATTCCATTTTTTGAAGTTCTTCATAGTTGGTTTTTAGTTTTGCTAAAAAGTTACCATACAGTATTTTGTAAAAGCCCCATATAAATAACATGATAAAAAACATAGCAATTAAAAATGGAATTACCATTGCAGTCCCATGGTTGGGAATATCATCAACTTTAGAATTAGAATTATTCCATCCATCAATAAATCCGAAGGCACCAATATAGCTGCTTATTAGTATGTTCCAAAAAATATAATAGTTCACTATTTTTCGGGTTTTTAAAATATGTTGAATCAACATTGAAGCATTGTTTAACACCGAAATGGTTTTGTAATTTTTGAAGAACAAATAAATAAAACCAAGAATGATAAAATAATTTAATTTTTCAGCAATATTCAAATAAGGATGTAATTCATCGTATTTGGATTGGTAGGGATCTGGCAGTAAAAAGCCTAATCCATTTAAAATTACAAATTCTAATATGCTCACAATTAAAATCCACTTCACAACTGAAGATGATTTTTTGTGGAGCATTGCATAAATGTCATTTTCGCTCAATTGTTCAAAAGATGCCTCACTCTTTTGCCAGTCTTTCTTCAATAAATCCAACTCTTTCATATTCCTTTAGGATTTAATAGTTTTTTTAATTTTCCTTTAATTCGGTTCATTTTTACTCTTGCGTTGACCTCACTTATTCCAAGGGTTTCTGCAATTTCAGTGTAATCTTTGTCTTCCAAGTACATAAAAATGAGGGCTTTTTCTATGTCGTTCAATTGATGAACTGCTTGGTATAATAATTTGAGTTGTTCTTCTTCTTCGTAATTGTAATGTACTTCGGGAACGAAATGGTAGTTGCCTTCGTATCCTACCGTATTGATGGATCGCTTCGTCTTTCGGTAGAGCGTTATTGCGGTATTTAAGGCTACTCGATACGCCCAAGTAGAGAATTTACTATCGCCTCTAAACTTAGGAAAGGCTTTCCACAACTGAATCGTAATTTCTTGAAACAAATCTTTGTGCGCATCCTCATCCTCAGCATACAATCGACAAATTTTGTGGATTATATTCTGATTCTCTTGAAGTTGTTTTACAAAAGATTGTTCTAATTCTGAATTCATACGAGGGTTAGTAGTGGTTTATTTTGTTTTGTTACAGTTTTATTTTTGCAAAATATTTTTGTGATAGATCTTTTTACAAGGATTTGTTTTTATAATAGTTAACCAATAAGTTGACCAATTTACTGTAACCTTCTATTCCGTCTTTTTGGTGGTTCCATTTTAAGAAATGGTCATAAAATGAATGAAAGCCTTTTTCAATAGGGGTTTCATATGCTTTCCAAAACCGATCACTTTCTTCATAGTTCTTAAGAATACCTGGATGAACCGTTGCAAGCAATTTACTATAAACCATTTTGTTTCTGGCTTGCCAATTGGCAAGACAATACCGCAAAGCAAAACTGTATCCAGAGTATTTGAAATACAAATCAGGGTTCTTTACCGAAGCCATAAAGCCAATAAAATTGCATTCACTTTCGCTGGCATATCCCATTTGATGCGCCATTTCGTGGCAGGATGTAGTGGGTGAGTGGTACATGGGCATTAAGTAGTTGACTTGGGCTTCATTGGTAAATGGATTCAAATAGCCTCCAAAACCCATATACGTGAGAGGTAAACTGAATAACGATTTTTTGGCACTCAATTCAGAGTAGTGAAAATTGGGAAGTTCTTTAGCAAGAATACCATAGCCTGTTACATTCATTTGAAAAACGTGTTCTTGCGAATAGGGAAAAACAATTGCTTTGTTTAGGTCCTGAGTAATTTGGAACTGAATGCTATTGGTTTTAGTGATTAATTTTTGGGTAAAAAGCAATAAATCGGCATCCGTGTAGTCGCGCTCCATTTTCATTTTCTCAAAAAGAGGTTGTCTATAATAATTGAATCCCCAAAGCAAATGAAAGACAAAATAGAAAATAGAGCAAACACTCAAAATTAATTGAACATTATTTTTCCAGTGAGTTCTCCATGATTTTCGACTTTTCCAAGTCCAATTTATCACCCATAAAATGATTAAGAAGTATAAAAAATCTCCCACCGAAAAAGGGATATATCCAAAGCTTATTCGAAGTATTTTGGAAATCCATGGATAGAATCCATTGCTGTACCATTTCTCCACCACTTCGGGCATTACACCCAGAAAAGGAATCAAAATGATTTGTATCAAAAGAAATAAAGAAAGTAAGTACCGGCGTTTCACAAAATGTATTTTTGAGATGTAAATATAATCACAATATCCATTCATTACGAAGCTAAACTTTGTAACTTTGGCCGTTTGATAAATAAATACGTCTACAGTATATGAGCCAAGAAATACGCAATTTAGAACCGAAAGTACTTTGGAATCAATTTGCCAATTTGAATGCGGTACCGCGTCCTTCAAAAAAAGAAGACCGTGTTATTGCTTTTATGAAAGACTTCGGAAACCAATTGGGATTGGAAACTTTTGAAGATGCCATTCGCAATGTAATCATCAGAAAACCGGCTACTCCAGGAATGGAAAATAGAAAGCCAGTGGTGCTCCAAGGGCATTTGGACATGGTACACCAAAAGAATTCCGATACTGTTTTTGATTTTGACACTCAAGGAATTGAGATGTATGTTGACGGGGATTGGGTTCGCGCTCGCGGAACTACATTGGGTGCAGATAACGGTCTAGGTGTTGCTGCTATCATGGCCATTTTAGAAAGTAAAGATATTCCGCATCCTGCAATTGAAGCCTTGTTTACAATCGACGAAGAAACAGGAATGACTGGTGCGCTGAATTTGAAAGGTGGTATTTTACAAGGTCAAATTCTTTTGAATTTGGATACCGAAGAAGATGATGAAATTGATATTGGCTGTGCTGGTGGAATAGATGTAACGGCTACTGCTGAATTTGATGAGGAAGATACTCCAGAAGGTTCAGTAGGTTATATCATCACAGTTAAAGGATTAAATGGCGGTCATTCTGGAATGGATATTAACAAAGGATTGGGTAATGCCAACAAAATCATGAATCGTTTGTTATTTGATGGCTTTGATAATTTTGGATTGCAAATAGCATCTATTCAAGGTGGAAGTTTGCGTAATGCCATTCCACGTGAAAGTGTGGCCAAAGTCATTATTGCCGAAGTATACGATGAAGCATTTGTTTTTGACATGCAGCAAATCGTCAATGAAATCAAAACCGAATTAAAAAGTACAGAGCCTAACTTGGAAATAGTATTCGAGAAATTAGATACCCCTCCCGCAAAGGTGATGCCTTCGATAGCTCAATTTTATTTTGTTCGCGCCATGTATACCGCTCATAACGGGGTATATCGTATGAGTGCTGACTTTGATAATTTGGTCGAAACTTCTAATAATATTGCGAAAGTAGATTTGGCTAATGGCCAACTTTCAGTACAATGCTTAACGCGATCGTCGGTAGAATCGGCTAAAATGGATTTGGCGAATGCCTTGCGTTCAGCTTTCGAATTGATGGGTTGCGAAGTAGAATTTTCAGGTTCTTATCCAGGTTGGACGCCTAATTCTAAATCGGAAATATTAGATGTACTTACCTCAATTTATGAAAAGCAAAACAAAGAAAAAGCCAAAGTAGTAGCTTGTCATGCTGGTTTAGAGTGTGGAATTTTAGGAGCTAATTATCCTGAGATGGACATGATTTCATTTGGACCTACCATTCATGGTGCGCATTCTCCAGATGAAAGAGCCAGTATTTCTTCGGCTCAGAAATTTTGGAAATTTTTAGTGGAGGTTTTGGCAACTATTCCAGTGAAATAGTTTTTTGATATACAATTAAAAAGCCTCATCTGTTTTCAGATGAGGCTTTTTATTATGTATTAATCTCTTTTAGGATTGTTTTTCTTTTCCCTTTTTTCCTCTTTTTTTTCCTTCGCAGTTTTAAGAGGTTCTTTTTTAGCCGTCTTTTTTGCGTCTTGACTTTTTGCCATTTTGGTTCTGTTTAATGATTAATTTTCATTAAATATACGATATATACTTAGGGTTGGATGGCAGTAGCGGAATTATTTCTTTTTCAAAACTTTATACTCTTCATAACAGCCGCTTATAGCGTCTAATATTTGTAAGTCATTAGCCGATTGTATAAAAGATTCGGAATAGTTACATCGTTTCAGAATTTCACCAATTTCTTTGGTGTCTATGCCTAAAAGAGCAGTGACAGTTTCTCTATCGTATTTGGATTCTAGCAGTTTTCGAACGGTATCATCCTTCTTCATTTCTTTCAGTTTTTTAAGCTCTTTTGGTTTCTTTCCAAAGAAATTATAAAGCATGTCCGCAGGGTTAAAAATAGATCCCATGACGCGTCCAAAGGCATTTGGCGAATATTCTCCGGCTTCATATCCTTGGGTTAAACCTGAAATGCTATAACGGAAATTTTCTTTGGTAGGAATTAATTTGGAATCGACTTCTAAATAACCAGTTAAATTAAAGGGTCTAATGATCACTTCTTCTAAGGCAATGGCTTTTTCGGTCAATTGTATACGCGTACTTTTGTTTTTGATCCAGTCGTTTGTAACTCTAACACGAAGCGGTTGAAAACCTAAAATGGTAAAGTGTAAGGTGTCGTTGACATGTACGTTAATTTCAAAACGACCATTTCCATCTGTAGTGGTTCCTCTAACTTTATTCAAGTTGATGATATTGACACTTGTTAGAGGTTGGTTAGTATTGTCATTGACAACGATACCAGAAACTTTTTGGGAGGGTTCTACTTCTTGTGCAGTAAGATGTACTGAAAGTAGTATAAAAAAGAAAACTACAAAATATTTCATAAACTGGTTTAAGACTTTAAAAGTAATAAATCAGTCGGGAATATTTTGTAGTTTTTCTATAATTATAAGAAAATTAACAAAAGGTGTTAGTCTCTTCTTGGTCTTCTTGGTCTTGGTGAATCACCAAAGCTTTCTGAGCGTCTTGGTGCTCTTTCAGAAACTCCGCCTTCTCTTCCTTCACCTCTTCTTGGAGCCGAACCTCTGTCGCTTCTAAAACCACCTTCTCTTGGAGCTGAATTTCTGTCGCTTCTAAATCCGCCTTCACGTCTTGGTGCAAAGCTTCCTTCTCTTCTTGGAGCTGAACTTCTTCCGCCAAATCCACCACCAGAATTTCTTCCATTATGATCACGTCTTCCGCCACCATCATTTTTAGAAATTTCTACGTTGATTCGTCTTCCGTTTAAGTCATATCCATTCAACACTTCCATTACTTTATCTGTATGTTCAGCATCAGTATTAAAGAAAGAGAATCCTTCTTTAACATCTACTTTAAATACGTCGTCACGACCTAATTCTAGAGTTTCTTTCAAGAAGTCTTTCAATTGCATCCAATCGAAATCGTCTCTTGATCCAATGTTTACAAAGTAACGGGTAGCGCCACCATTGTTATTTTCTCTTGGAGCTCCGTCTCTTTCTCTTCGGTCTGAACCAGAAGATTGAGATGATAGATCTCTGTTTTTCTTGTAATAGTTAATGAAACGGTTGAATTCTACCGATACCATTTTCTTGATTAACTCTTCTTTAGATAATCCTTCTAATACTTCATTGATAGCAGGAAGGTAGTTGTCAATTTCGTGATCTACTTCAGTATCTTTGATTTTATTAGCTAAGTGTAACAATTGGATTTCGCAAATTTCAATTCCAGAAGGAATGGTTTTTTCTTGAAATTTTTGTTGAATGATTCTTTCAATTGAAGAAATCTTACGCAATTCACTTTTTGTTACAATTACGATAGAAGTTCCCAATTTCCCTGCTCTTCCTGTTCGTCCTGAACGGTGATTGTACGTTTCAATTTCATCAGGCAATTGATAATTTACAACGTGTGTAATATTATCAACATCAATTCCACGGGCCGCAACATCAGTCGCAACAAGCATTTGAATTTGACGACCTCTAAACGATTTCATTACGCCATCACGTTGTGCTTGCGATAAATCTCCGTGTAATGCCGCTGCATTATAACCATCTTCGATAAGTTTTTCAGCAACAGCTTGTGTGTCTCTTTTCGTTCTACAAAATACAACCGAGAAAATATCTGGGTTTGCATCTGCTAAACGTTTTAAACCATCGTAACGGTCACGTGCATTCACGCAATAATATTCGTGTGAAACTGTAGCCGAACCTGTGTTTTTGCTTCCTACAGTAATTTCTACTGGAGACGACATAAATTGTTTTGCAATACGCGCTACTTCAGCAGGCATAGTTGCAGAGAATAACCATGTGTTTTTCTCGTCTGGTGTGTCCGATAAAATGGAACAAATGTCTTCGTAGAATCCCATATTTAACATCTCATCTGCCTCATCTACAATACAGTAATTAATTTGAGAAATGTTTACCAAACCTCTGTTAATCATGTCTTGCATTCTACCTGGTGTAGCCACAATAATTTGTGCACCACGTTTAACTTCTCTAGCTTGTTCTGTAATGCTTGCACCACCATAAACAGCCACAGTATGTAACCCCTTTATGTACTTTGAGTATAATTTAATCTCATTTGTGATTTGTAAGCATAATTCTCGTGTTGGCGATAAAATTAATGCTTGTGTATTTCTATTTTCAGCATCAATTTTTTGAATTAGTGGAAAACCAAAAGCGGCGGTTTTTCCTGTTCCTGTTTGCG
>DFXW01000031.1 GCA_002382495.1 Flavobacterium sp. UBA4098 | reverse complement strand
TTTAAAAGAGAAGGCGAAGACCCAAGTAGAATGTTTGCAGGCGAGGGTGGTCCAGAAAGAACTAACAAGCGTTTTCATTATGTTGCTGCCGGATTGCTAGCGAAACGTTTATCAACCGCTTTTGATTCAGTAACTTTATACGGAAACGACCCACACATTCGTCCCGATATTTATGGAAAAATTGGAAATGCAGGTGTTTCAATTTGTTGTTTAGACGATGCTAAGAAATTGTATTCTGGTTTCGATTTAAGTAACCCAATGACCTCTGTATCGATGACAATTAATGGACCAGCACCTATGTTGTTAGGATTCTTTATGAATGCGGCCATTGATCAAAATTGTGAAAAATTCATTATAGAAAATGGTTTACAAGATGAGGTAGAAGCTAAAATCAACGAAATTTACAAGGATAAAGGAGTGCCACGTCCATCTTACCAAGGAGTTTTACCAGAAGGAAATAATGGTTTAGGTTTGATGCTTTTAGGAGTTTCAGGTGACCAAGTTTTGCCTTTGGAAGTTTATAACGAAATCAAAGTTAAAACCTTATCTCAAGTTCGAGGAACCGTGCAAGCCGATATTTTAAAAGAAGATCAAGCACAAAATACGTGTATTTTCTCCACTGAATTTGCCTTACGTTTAATGGGTGACGTGCAAGAATATTTCATTAAAGAAAACGTTCGTAATTTTTATTCCGTTTCTATTTCAGGTTATCATATTGCCGAAGCAGGAGCAAACCCAATTACTCAATTAGCCTTCACATTAGCTAACGGATTCACATATGTAGAATACTATTTAAGCCGAGGAATGAATATCAACGATTTTGGTCCAAATTTATCCTTTTTCTTCTCCAACGGTGTCGATCCAGAATATGCAGTTATTGGTCGAGTAGCTCGTAAAATTTGGGCAAAAGCCATGAAAAATAAATATGGAGCCAATGAAAGAGCGCAAATGTTGAAGTACCACATCCAAACTTCTGGGCGTTCATTGCATGCTCAAGAAATTGATTTTAATGATATTCGTACCACTTTACAAGCGTTGTATGCGATTTACGATAATTGTAACTCATTACATACGAATGCATATGATGAAGCGATTACCACGCCAACTGAAGAATCTGTTAGAAGAGCTATGGCTATCCAGTTGATTATTAATAAAGAATTAGGTTTAGCGAAAAATGAAAATCCAATTCAAGGTTCGTTTATTATTGAAGAATTGACAGATTTAGTGGAAGATGCAGTTTTACAAGAGTTTGATCGAATTACTGAACGTGGCGGTGTATTGGGAGCAATGGAAACCATGTATCAACGTTCTAAAATTCAAGAGGAAAGTTTGTATTATGAAACGTTGAAACATACCGGTCAATTTCCAATTATTGGGGTAAATACGTTTTTGAGTTCAAAAGGTTCTCCAACAATTATTCCTGCAGAAGTTATACGTGCTACGGAAGAAGAAAAGCAATATCAAATTGACATGTTGAATAATCTGCATCAAATTAATACTGAAAAAGTAATAGAACAATTGAGTTGTATTCAAGATGCAGCCATCAACAATCAAAATATTTTTGAAATACTAATGGATGCTACAAAAGTTTGTTCTTTAGGACAAATTACTAATGCATTGTTTGAGGTGGGTGGACAATACAGAAGAAATATGTAATTGACTTAAAAATGGAATTATAGTTTAAAAAAAACCTGATAATCAATTGATTATCAGGTTTTTTTGTAGAGAATAGGGGAGTAATCTCGAACTATTTTAATGCTGATTTGAGACTTTTACAAAAAAAATAACCCTAAAAAAATTAGGGTCATAGGTTCAACTTAGTAGCCTGTCCAAATGAAATCTCTAACAATTTGCTTCATGATGATGAAAAGTTTTTTGACTTTTTAAGGGATAAAAAAACGGTTAAAATTTCTTTATGTTTTTTATTTCAACTCACATTATAGTATCTTTAAAGTAGTTAAATATTTTGAAGCTTTTTTGTTTTAATTTCTTGCCATTAATTTTTTTTCGTAATTAATTAATGTCAACACTTTAGTTTTTTATTTATATTAAACTAATTACTTAAAAACAAGTCTAATCAACATTGTAAATTGGATTATGGATAAATATACACTTTGGTCATTAAGACTTGGATATTCAGCAAAGCAGGCAAAAACAATTAAAGCAGCAGGAATAAATAGTTTCTTAGATAATTCATTTGCCCAAGAGTTTTCTTCAGAAATTCCTGAATTTATTCAAAATAGTCCCAAATCATTTAAAGAATTACAAGCACTTCGGAAAAAATTAAAATCATCTCCCGAAGAAGCGAAAGCAGTATTAAAAAAAGAACAGCAAACTCATTCTGATTTAAAAGCATGGTGGATTGGGAAAATGTTGGAAGACGAATTTCCACTTCGTGAAAAAATGACTTGCTTTTGGCACAACCATTATGTTGCTACATATCAAAAAGTAAAAGTTAATAATTGGATTTTTCAGCACAATCAGATTCTTAGGGAAAACGCCTTTGGAAACTTTAAAGTATTGACAAAGAAAATAATCCAAACCAATGCGATGGTTACTTATCTTGACAATACGGACAATAAAAAGGGCAATCTAAATGAAAATTTGAGTAGAGAATTACTTGAATTATTTACTCTTGGAATTGGGAATTACTCGGAAGAAGATATTAAAAACGGAGCAAAAGGCTTAGCAGGATTGGGAATTGGTGAAAACGGTGCTACGTACCGCAAAATTTTTGAAGATGGAGATAACTTTTCTTACCTAGGTAGATCAGGTAATTTTAAAGTTGACCAACTGATTGAAATTATTTTCCATCACCCTAAAGTTCCTTATTTAATTACAAGAAAAATTTTGAAATGGTTTATTTATGATGATCCAACTGATGATTTAGTTCAATACTATGGAAGCTATTTAAAGGAAGTTGATTTTGAAATTAAACACCTATTAACTAAGATTTTTACAGAAGAATTTTCCAAAAACACTGCAGGGTCAAAAATTAAAAATCCTTTGGAATATATTTTACAGTTAATTGAAGAACTCAACCTGCCTGTAAAAAATGAAAAAGCAATCGGTTTTTTTATTAAAGATCAAGGAATGGATTTATTCAATCAGCCTAATGTTAAAGGTTGGGATGGTGGAAATTCGTGGTTGACATCTCAAATTTTTTTACAACGAAACACAATTATAGATGCATTATGCAATGGGAGATCTTTAGGACAAAAAAGGGTAGTTAAAGACGATGAAATGATGGAAAGTACAGCTAAAAACAATTCAATTGGTGTCAAACTAAATTGGAACAAGAATCAGAATAACAAACAAATTATAGCTGAAATCGGAAACCGTTTGTTATTTCAAATCAGTGAAAACGACCAGCTTGATTTTGAAAAAATATTAAAATACGATTTTGATGCTGCTACAGAAGGGTCAGAAAATGCGGTACTTAGGCTATTTAATTTTATGACAAAATTGCCCGAATTCCAACTTATATAAATTGAAAGCCGATTTTTTAAAGTAAAATACTTTTAATATGTACAGAAGACAATTTTTAACACTTACAGGGACTTTTACAGGTGGCACACTTTTATTGCCTGATTTTTTACATGCCTTCGGTTATCAAAAGAATTTGGTAATAGGAGAGCAATGTTTAGTTTTTGTTCAATTAAATGGTGGAAATGATGGTTTGAATACATTTGTTCCGTTTGAAGATGCGCTCTATTATGACTTGCGTCCAAAGATAGCGCTTTCAAAAGAGGATGTTATTTCCTCTTCAAACGGAATGGCATTTCATCCCGCTTTAAAAGGATTTGCAACCATGCAGCAAAATGGTGATTTATCAATTATACAAAATGTTGGATATCCAGAACCAGTTCGCTCTCATTTTAGAAGTCAAGAAATCTGGCAAACTGCTCCAACAAATCAGGAGTATTTAAATGATGGTTGGTTAGGCCGTTATCTTGATTTACAATGCAAGGATCACCAAGTGACTGCTGGAATAAATCTTGATAAAATTGATAATCTTGCGTTAAAAGGAATGGAGCCCCACACGATTACAGTGAAAGACCCTTCTCGATTTAATGCAAAATCAAAACAAGAAAGCGACATCAAATTATCGGATAACCCACAATTGGATTTCGTTCGAAAAATTGCCAATTCGGTAATTGAAAGTTCTGTTGATATTCATAATGCTTTAGCAAAATCGACTCCGTCCGAAGTAATTTATCCCAAAACGGAGTTGGCTAAAAACCTTGAATGGATTTCTAAATTGATTAATGGTAATTTAAATTCAAAAGTATATTACACCTCACTTGGTGGCTTTGATACCCATGATAATCAACTCGCTATCCACAAAAATAAATTATCTGATCTGAATGATGCCGTTTACAGCTTTTACCAAGATTTGAAAAAAAATCAACAGTTGCAAAATGTTACAATTGTAGTTTTTTCAGAATTTGGACGTAGAGTTAAAGACAATGGAAGAGGAACAGATCACGGAACTGCTGCACCAATGTTCATTATCGGTGGAAATAATCAGGGCAAAGTAATAGGTAAAAACCCAAACCTATCAGATTTAAACAATGGCGATTTAAAACATCTGGTAGATTTTCGAAGCGTTTATGCTTCACTTTTGCAAAGTAAATTAAATTTTGATGCCACTAGAATAGGAATTAAAAATAAACCGATTACGGGCTTATTTTAATAAAAATATTCCCTTTTCAATAAATTATACTTAATAAATAAAAAATACCAGTCCAAACTAGAAATCATTCAATTTGATTGATGAATACGAGAATTTTTGAATTTTAAACCAATAACCTCAAGATTTCTCTTGAGGTTATTGGTTTAACTAGTGGTTAGATCATGATTTTAAGCTATTACCTATAGGTTATGAAAACTATTTTTCCTTTGTTATCCTTTAATTTACTTAATAATTTTAACTATTTATAAGCTATTTTTTTACAATTTCTTACTCTCGGATATGTGATTAATTATTTTAAGTCAACCCCTTTTTAGACTCTACTTTTTATATTTCAAAATATATTCACTAGGCGATATCTTAAAATGTGATTTGAACCATTTAGAAAAGTATTGTGGATTAGAATGACCAATAGCATAAGCAATCTCTGAAATATTTAAATCGGAATCTGTTAAAAGTTTAGTTGCCTTTTTTAATCGTACCGAATCAATAAACTCTTTTCCAGTAGTACCTGTAATTGCTTTTATTTTTCTAAAAAAGGTAGAACGACTCATGGCAAATACATCTACAATATTATTGATATTCAAACTTTCCTCTTCTATATTTTCATTTACATATTTTAATAGCTTTTCTATGAATTCTTTATCTTTACTATTTGTTGTAATATCTTCAATATTTTCATATTCATTATTTATAAATAGCTTTTTAAGCTTGTTTCTAGAATCAATAAGATTTTTAACGGTAAAACTTAATAGTTTAATATTAAAAGGCTTAGGGATAAAATGATTTGCGCCAGATTGTAATCCTATAAATTGGCTATCAATATCCCCTTTCGCAGTAAGTAATATAATAGGAATATGAGAAGTGTTTATATCATTCTTTAAAATTGTACATAATTCAAATCCATCCATTATTGGCATTACTATATCGCTAATAATTATATCAGGAGAAATTGTATTAGCCATTTTTACCCCTTCTTCCCCATTTCCGGCTGTATATACCTTATAAGATTCAGAAAAGTAATCAGCCATATTTTCTAATAATTCAACATTATCATCTACGTATAAAATAATTGGTCTATCGTCTTCCTCATTTATTTTATCTTCAAATTCAATATTATCTGCACTAATTTCTTTTTTATCAAATGTAGTTGAATCTATTGTTGAGAATAAATTATCGTCCCATATTGCACGATCTATTTTTTCTTCTGTAGTAAATAGATCTTCCTTTAACGGCAAAGTCAATGTAAAAATTGAACCCTTATTTAATTCGCTTTTTACTGAAATTGTCCCTTTATGCAATTCAACAAGTGATTTTGTTAAGGACAAACCAATGCCATAACCATTTACATATCGATCAATATTACCTCCATGATGGTAGAAACGATTGAAAATTTGGCTTATGTGTTTTGAATCGATGCCTATCCCATTATCAATGAAATTGAGGATTATAAAATTCTTGTTTATTGAGGTTTTGATATTGATTTGAATAGTTCCTCCTTCATTAGAATATTTGATTCCGTTTGAAATTAAATTGAATATTATTTTTTCGAGCGCATTTCTATCAAACCACATTAATAATTCCGTTTCATCACTTACTATTGAAATTTTAATACCTTTCTGTTTTGCTAATCCTTTGAACGCAATTTTTATATTTCTTATGAATTGAATGATATCGCTTTGCTGAACCTTTAATTGGTAATTGCCCGTTTCCATTTTGCGAATTGATAATAATTCGTTAGTTAATTCAAGTATACGATTTACATTTCTATCTATAGTTAGTGTTTCTTTTTGTTGTTTAGGAGTTAAATTGAAATTTGAAACAAGTTTTTCAATAGAACATAAGATTAAAGTTAGAGGTGTTCTAATTTCGTGTGATATGTTGATGAAGAATTCCAATTTAGAGGTATTGATTTTCTCCATTTGATCATTATACTGTTTCTCTAAAATTTCTTTATTTTTTCTATCTACCTGTTTTTTTGTTATAGTTGAAATTAAGACAACCAATAAACTTAATAAAATCAAATAAATTAATACTGCTGGAAACGTTAGCCAAAAAGAGGGTTTAATCTTGATGTTTAAAGTTGTATAATCTGTTTTCCATGTTCCATCTTCATTAGATGATTTCACTTTAAATTTATAGTCTCCATTTGGTAAATTCAAATATTCAGCTGTATGAATATTAGGAGTTGCTGAAATCCACTCTTTGTCTTTGCCTTCTAGTATATATTTGTATTTAATATTTTTAGGATTAGTGAAGTTGGGAGAAATAAAATTTATTTTTATATTATTATCAAAATGGGAAAGAATGAGTTGGTTATCATCATTTTCAGTTCTATTTTTATTAATATTTATTCCATTACTATATACGTCTCTTATATTTACCGCCTCGGATCTTTTGGTATACTTGATATGATTAGTTGAAAATCGAGAAACACCATTTATTCCACCAAAATAAAATATATTGTTAGCTTCAGAGTATGAGGAATGCTCAGAAAATTCATAATCTTGAACCCCATCACTAACATCATAACTGGTTATGTCAAATGATTTTTTGTTAAATTTAATTAAACCTTTATGAGTACCTATCCATAAATTACCATTAATATCTCCTTCAATAGATTGTATTAAATTACTAGGGAATCCATTTTTATCTGTATAATTCTTTATTTCAGAAACAGCTCCATTTTTAGTTAATTGCAGATGTATTAATCCATTTCTTGTACCTATCCAATAATTGTCTTTGATATCTATAAAAATATCACATATATAATTACTTATTTCTGAATTATCCATGTAGCTATTGATGCTAAAGACTTTTTTAATACTAAAATCGTTATTTAATTCAACTTTAACAAGACCATTAGTTTGGCTACCAATCCATAAATAGTTATGTTTTGAATCATATTTAACAACTCGAATGGTATTAATGGTATTAGAAGGAAAAAGTACTCCATTTTTATAACTGTTTTGATCAGCTATTTGAAAAGTAGGAGATAATTTAAAACTTAGCAAACCTTTATCTGTACCAATCCAGTACTGATTTTTAACTTTTGCAATAGAGAATACAACTGTTTTTGTTTTTATATTGAGGATTAATTTTTTAATAGCAAAATTTGCCTCATCATAAGTAACTAGATACAATCCATCTGAACTACCCACCATCATATGATTCTTATCTATTTTAGATAATGCAAAAATTGACTTTCCTGAGAGTAAAGTAGTTTGTAAATTTTGATTATTGGAACCATAGATAAAGAGTCCTTCAAATAATGTTCCCGTCCATAATCGGTTGTAATAATCTTTAGTAATTGATCTGGTGTTATTAATAATTGAATTATTTGATTCATCTTTTATATGATAATTTTTGAATTTTAATCCCGAGTCGTTTTGAAAATACACTCCATTACCTAAGGTTCCTATCCACAAAGTGTTATCTCTAGATAGGTATATACTTCTAATTTTTTGACTTTCTAAATCAATTTTATTGATAGTGATAAATTTTTTTTGGACTAATTCTTTTTTTGGAATTGTGATAGCTCCATCGCTACGGGATGCTACAATAAGATTATTGAGATTATCGTGAATGATTTCAGTAATTCTAGAAAAAACTTTATTATTATTGTTATTTGGATAAATTTTAATAGAACTAAATTTTCCTTTAACCTCTTTTAGGAGGTACAAACCATCGTTTTCTGTACCTACCCATAAATTTGAAAAATGATCTTCAAAAACAGCCGTGATTTCCACCTTATTTGGATTAGCAATACTAATTGTATCAATTATTACTAATTGATTATTAATTATTTTTCCAACGATAATTGTGTTTTTTGTAGACAACCAAAAACTATCGTTTTTATCTTTTTTATATATTTTTGCCGATTCAAGATTAATGGTAGAATTTATTTTGCATTTATTTATTTTCATGCAAATAGCCTGGGCTATTTTATCGGTAAAAAGTTCATTTCCAGGATTAAACTTATACAATCCTTTTTGACAACTGAATAAAATTTGCCCATCAATAACTTTGATAGATTTAATGTTATAACTAAAAACACTGTTTTTTTTAGCGTATATATTAAGATTGTAAAAGGTTTCTGTTAGTGGATTGAAAACAGAAATACCTACTTCTGTTGCAATCCATAAATTTCCGGCCGCATCTTGAACAATAGAATTTATGGTGTTTTCGGAAAGGGTATTTTTAGTATTTCCAGAAAAATAAGTCTTTATATTTAGACCATCATATCGGTTGAGTCCATAGTGAGTTCCAAACCACATATAACCATCCCGATCTTGAAAGATAGTGGTCACCCCATTATATGACAATCCTTGTCGGTTGTTTAAATTTTTAAATTTTACATCTAAATCTTGTGAAGCAATTACTTGAAAATTAAAAAACAGTATAAATATGGTGGCAAAAAATTTACTCATTTGAGCTGTTTTTTTAGGATTGTTTTAATAAAATTGGCGCTATTTTAGAGAAGTAAAATTAATTAAAATTATTTCTAGAATGAATTAACAAAGCTAAAGTATAAAAAACTCACAATTTATTTTCTCTAAATCACAACCGTTAATTTTCTAATATATTGAAAATAAAAGCAATACATTGGCAGAGGTTAATTTATTCTTATTAAATAGCTTAGTTTATTGTCGTTTTTATTTCTTTGCTCAAAGCAGTGAAGTCTTTTCCTTCTAATTTAAGAATACTTGAGCTGTGTTTTTTTAAATTGATTTTTAACTTTCCATAGAGTACTTCATTTTTTCTTTTAGTTTTGGTATCAATTACTCTTGTTTTTCCAATACCATCAATTACAAATTGTCTATCAGCATCATCCCAATTGAATAAAGAAAGAAATACTCCGTCTTCATTTTCTGCTAATAACACATTGTACGAATCATTTCTATTTTTGGCATGATTCCAAAAATCTATTGGAATAAATCGTTTGGCTGTTTTATAACTAAAAGCGTTATTAATAAGTTCTTTACGCTCTTTTCGTAGTGTAAGTAAATTGTCGCTGTTTATTTTCATATTGCTGTATAATGCAATATAATCACTCCACATTTTGGCCTCGTCATAGGTTGTGTTTCCTCCAAATTTATATTGACCCCAAGCACGTTCTGGCTCTTCATCCTCCTTATTTCTTAAGACTAAATAATCGGCATCATTGATCGTAACAACTCCATTTAGATAAAAATTACCGGCA
Organism: Flavobacterium sp. UBA4098; assembly: GCA_002382495.1. GTDB lineage: Bacteria > Bacteroidota > Bacteroidia > Flavobacteriales > Flavobacteriaceae > Flavobacterium. Next base: position 25,247 of record DFXW01000031.1, on the reverse strand, counting down.
TTTTGCAACACACTACTTTTGAAAAAATCGTAAGTAGGATTAATGTCTTGACCGGTTCTAAGACCGTCTACAATTCCAAGGGTAGGTCCAAAAATAGACGAACATGCCAAAAAGAAACCGTCATCAATTCCCTCTCGTATAGCTTTTAATCCAGCTCTTGTTCTTTCTACACTAGTCATATTATTATTGTAAGCTACTACCTTTGTAACTACATTTGATACATCTTCAGCTTTTTTACCATGTTCTTCAATTATAGATTGTAAAAGCCCGTAACGAATAAAATCGATTTTAAAATAGCTAAAACCCCAGTCGGTTCTAATAGTTTTCATAACGTTTTTCATGTACTCACAAACTTCTGGGTTGGAGTAATCATAATAAATATATTGCATGAAAGTATCTCCTTTGTCAATAGATTGACAAATTGTTTGTCCATTTTGATCTTTCAAAAACCACTCTGGATGGTTTCGATATAATTCCGAGTTTTTATCGCCTCTAAATCCATCTAAATGGATTCCGGCTTTAAATCCTTTTGATTTTGCATATTTTGCAATTGCTTTCATTCCGCCTTGCAAGTTTTTTCTAACACTCAAATAGTCCCCTCTAGCGGTCCACCAACCACCATCAATTTGAATTATATTTGCTTTTTTATTGTCTTTAACTAATTGATCTATATTTTTAAATACGTCTTTGGTATCAAACACTCTTCCATAATAGTCCCAAGTAGACCAGCCTTTTAAATTCAAAGGATCTTTAGGCTCTATATGTTGTTCTTTTGCAATTTCTTTTCCATAGTCAAACATTAGATCTTGCCAAGAATAATTAGTGTTGAGTAGTAATTTTTCAAATTTGATTGTTTCTCCGGGTAGAATAGGTTTTCCTTCTCCATTTGCGGTAATAACAATTCCTTCTTTATGATCATTCTGAATGTATGGTAGGAAAGTATTCCAGCTCAGAATCCCTGCAAATGCATAACTGTTATTGTTTAGTTCAATTAATTGAAAGGTATCACTTTTACTTTTAGGGTCTTTAGCTACTGTTTGATGAATAGGGGTTCGGCCCATACAGGTTCCTCCATACATTACACGATTACTTTCTTTTATATTTTTTGGAAGACTTAAAATTACTTTAATTGAATCTAGATGGGCTATTTTAGTTCCATTATTTATAATTGAAATTTGTATATATTGTTTTGAAGCACCTTCACTTATGATGTCAATTTTAGACTCAATATTTTTATTTGAAGAAAACAAAGTAACATCAACTTTATTGTCACTTGATTTTGTACATCCTTGAATGATAATTAGACAACTAATTAATAAGTAATATTTAATTCTAAATAAATTTTGCATAATGTATTTTTTTCAAAAATCGTGAGTAATATTGAAACGTACTCATTCATAATGTTTCAAATAAGTATTGTTTTTGTGTCATTTATGTACAAATTGTTTTATTAGCTACTCTGTTTACCTTAAATAACATTATACATTGGTCAATCTGTATAAAGTGTATGGCTCTGTTGAAACAAAATAGCTGAATAAATGAAACGTTTTGAATGATTGTAATTTGGTTTAATTATGTTTATTTGTTTTTTAGTTTAAATATGTAATATGAAAAATTATACCTTTTTATTCATGCTTGGTGGTTTGATGATTACCTCTTCTCTATATAGTCAAAAATTCTTGTATGAAAAAAAACCTTTGATTTTGAAGGCTAATTCTCTGGAGGATGGTTTAGGTCAATTTGACACTGACGATCTTCCTAATGTTACTCCAAAAAACACTTTTACTTTAAAATCAGAGGCAACCCCAATCACAAAAAAAATGTGGAACATTGCACTTCACGATGTAGAACTCAATTTAATTACAAACGATTATGGCACCTATTTTACTGCCGGACGACGTTATACTGACCGCGTTTATGTTCGGGATATTTCGTTTGCAGGAATCTTGGGACTCAATGTCATTTACCCTCAGGAAATGATGAAATCTCTGAGAGTAACAAGAGAGGTGGTAGCTAAAATGGGATATAAAGTTTCGACCAAAGAAGTGATAAAAGAAATCGATGCTCCTTGGGAAGCAATTACAGATGATAAATTGCAAATAATGACTAAATTCAAAAGCAATAGTATCACCCGTCGTACTGATGATGTGGTTTGGATCTGGGCGGTAGATGATTTGTTTAAAAGTCATCCTGAAGTAGCTGATTGGAATTGGTTTTACACCAATGGGAAAAGTAATTTTGACACCCTTTATGGTCCTTGGTTTGACAAAACAGATGGTTTGTATAAGTGTCAACCCACTTTTCAGGACATTCAATCTGAAGCGTACCCGAAGGGGTATTCTCAAGCTGATTGTGTTTTGTTGAAAAGCACCTCTACCAATTGCTTGTACTATAAAGCATTGCTTTCGCTGGCTAATGCAGCTAGTAAATGTAATTTACCACAAGAATCAAAAGCCTGGAATACTAAAGCCGAGGCGCTAAAAAAAGCGATTTTAAAGGAATTACGATTACCAGATGGCACTTTTACTTATTTTAAAGATAGAAATGGAAAAGTAATGCCAAATCAACACAATCTAGGGACTGCATTTGCCGTGCTTTTTGGAATTGTAAAAGGGAAAGATGCCAAAAAAGCGATAGATAATTATCCGTCAAATCAATATGGGACTCCTTTAATTTATCCTTATTTAGGAGATGGTAAGGGAGATCACAACGCTGCTGCTTGGCCATTTTGCGATACTTTTTTCTTACAGGCCAAAGAAATTGCCGATGGTAAAGATTATACAGGATACAATGCTGCTTTACTTGCTCGAACTATGGGAACAAAGTTGTCTGAAAAAAGAGATAAAGAGTGGGGTGGATTTGGTTCATTTCACGAAAAAGTGTCATTGCCTTCAGGATTAATTTCGGGTTCAGGATCTCAACTTTGGACCTCTGCTGCTTATATGAATGTTTGTTTGAGAGCAAATCTTGTTCAATTAAATGGAAAAAAATAAAACAATTCTAAAAATGAAACTACCTATTCAATCCTATTTTTTGCAGTACTTTTTTGTTTCTTTTCATCCATTATTTTTCACAAATTTTTAAAGAATAACAGAAAATTACCCACTCAAGGGCAGATGTACAATTCCTCAAAGCATTTTCCTTCACGTTCTTGTTTGTTAACTGGAGTATATGCACAATATAATGGATTATTTGTTAATCCTTATAAATTCAAGGAGTTAGTTGGTTTGTATGATCAATGGTTTTTAGAAAACAAAGAGATAAATAGTAATCCAGAAATACACCCTGAACCAAAAAATAAAAATAATAAGAAAAAATAAAAATGAAAATGAATAATCTCATTTGGCAATCAAGAAAGCAACATTTTAAAGTCATATAAAATGATGTAGTATTAATTATTTAATTACAATGAAACAATTTAACATTATAATTGACACTTTTTAGATAAACTAGCTTAATCAATAGATTTACTTTTGTATAGTAGGAAAGATTAAATTTTCAAATTATTTCATTACAATTATTATAACTATTAATTACTAACCATAATAAACCAAAATCTATGAAATTTAAATTATTATCAATTCTTTTTTTTACAATTTCAATGTCAATGTCTGCCCAGACTTTGATAGAAGGAATAGTTAAAGATAACAAAGGCATACCAGTTCCTGGGGCTAATGTTATTATAAAAGGAACGAAAAACATCGTAGTCACTGATTTTGACGGTGGTTTCAAAATCAAAGCAAAAATTAATGAAGTTTTAATCGTTTCAAGTATTGGATTTACTGATAAAGAAGTCAAGATTCAAGATAAATTTCTTAAAATTACGCTAGCAGAATTGAGTGTTGTATTAGACGATGTTGTCGTAATTGGTTATGGAACGGCCAAGAAAAAGGATCTTACAGGTGCTATTTCTTCTGTTAGAGCTACTAGTATTGAAAAAGGAGATCCAGTAGATCTTCAAACGGCTTTATCAGGTCGTGTTGCTGGTTTGCAAATAACACAAAATGATAATGGATTAGGTTCTGGTGTAAAGGCAATCATTCGTGGCGGGAGTTCGTTGACTAGCGGTAATCAACCTTTATATGTTATTGATGGTTTTCCAATTATTCCCGATGAAAATGCTTCGTCTAATCCATTGTCTGATATAGATCCAGGTCAAATCAAGTCTATTGAAGTATTAAAAGATGCTTCAGCCACAGCAATATATGGTGCTAGGGGGTCTAATGGAGTTATTATTATTACAACAAAACTAGGGAAGGAAGGTAAGACAGATATTAGTGTTACTCTAAGTTCAGGAGTATCAGTTGCTACTAGATTTCCAAGGGTTCTTAATGGTTCAGAGTACATGGAATCTCGTATAGTTCAGGATAATGTTAATTATTTAAACGGAACCGATCTTAATTTAAATACCAAATGGCAAGAACAAAAAGACGCTAATGCAAAATGGGTTGATTGGCCTAGAGAAGCTACACAGGTCGCAATGACAAGGAGGATGGATCTTAGTATGGGTGGTGGAAGTAAAGAGGGATTAAATTATCAAATTTCAGGAAATTTTTTAGATCAAGAAGGTGTAGTTATTGAGAGTAATTTTAAACGATATAATTTAAATTCGAATATAGTTCAATCAATTGGAAACAATACCAGAATTGGAACAAATATTAAATTAGCATTTACCAAAAATATTGGAAGAAGTCTTGAAAAAAATGCCGATGGTATTTTTAAAAAGGCTTTTTCGACCAATCCCTTTCAGCCTATTGATTTTCAACTCGGAGATATAGACATTGATCCAGATACCAACTCTGGTGATAATGAAAATGTTGTTACGTACCTTAAAGAAGTGGATAATGAAACTGAAAGTACAAGGATCATCGGAAACATTTTTTATGAAACAAAAGTAGCCGATAATTTGACTTTTTATACTAGTTATGGATTTAATCGCGGGTTTATCAATAACCAAGTATTTTTGCCTTCAACTGTATTGCAAGGATTTAAGGAAAATGGAATAGCGGAATTTGAAAAAATTGAAACTTTAAATCAAGTATTTGAAACTCGATTCAATTATAAGAAAGTATTTGATAAGCACAATATTAATGCTACTGCTGTTGGAGAATTTTCAGATAATCGAAAAAGTATATTCACCGCTGGGGCAACTGGTTTTAGTGATCAAACGAATGGTTTTAATGATTTATCAAGTGCAATTTTGCCAAGTTTTCCTGAAAATAACATCGCAGAAGAAACTTTAGCGTCTTTTTTAGGCAGAGTATCGTATGGTTTTAACAATAAATACTTGTTAACTGCTTCCATTAGAGCGGATGGTTCATCAAAATTTGGTAAAGAGAATAAATGGGGTTATTTTCCATCGTTAGCATTGGGATGGACATTGACAGAGGAACCATTTATCCAAAAATTAAATGTTTTTGACAACTTCAAGTTGAGAGCCTCTTATGGAGTGACCGGTAATAACCAAATACCTGCCTACAGTGCCATAGGTTTATTAAAACCCGGAAATTATGTTTTTAATGATGTGTTTTATTCTGGAAAAGTCCCTAGCAATGTGTCTAATCCTGATTTAAAATGGGAAACTACTGCGCAATACAATTTAGGTGTTGATTTAGGTTTTTTCAAAAATCGATTGACCATTACTGCCGAAGCCTATTATAAAGAGACAACCGATTTATTGTTGGAAGTCCAATTACCTTTGTCCTCAGGTTTCGAAACTGCTTTAAAAAATATTGGATCTTTTAGCAATAAAGGGTTTGAATTAACGATAAATTCAGTCAATATTGATGCTAGTGATTTTAAATGGAGATCTGATTTTACTTTTTCATTTAATAGAAATAAGGTCCTGAATTTGGGAGATAAGTCTGAATTTTATTTTGACGCTAATATTTTTCCAAGTAAATTCAATAATGAAATATTGATTCGTGTCGGACAGTCAACGGGTATATATTACGGATACATTGAAGATCAAATTATTAACAATCAGACTGAAGCGGCAAATAGCCCTAAACAAGTTGGTGTTGGAATTCCAGATACTAATAATAACGGACAAGTCAAAATTTATGACGTCAACGGAGATGGTATAATTAATAGTTTTGACAAGGTACCAATCGCTAATACAACTCCTGAATTTACAGGAGGATTGAATAATGAATTCACGTATAAAAATTTTGACTTTAGTTTCTTTTTACGCTTTTCCTATGGTAACGATGTAATTAATGGAAATATTGGAAATTTAGATAAGGTGAATGTTGGAAATTGGAACACATTAAAAGCAATGTCTGATAATTCTTATAATGCAGCCTATAATCCAAAAGGTACCTTTCATGGTGAAAATACAAATGGAGTTTATTCTTCTTTATTTCGAAGTGCTTATGTTGAAGACGGCTCATTTTTAAAGTGTGATTTTATTACATTAGGTTATACCATGCCTAAATCAGTTGTTGAAAGTTTAAATGCTAATAAATTTAGACTTTTTGCTAGAATAAATAATCCTTTTATGTTTTCTAGATATTCTTGGTTTGATCCAGAAGTTAATTCAATAGGAGGAACAGCAGGTAAAGTTGGTGGAGGAGTTGATCTTGGTAGTTATCCACGTAACACTACCGTAACTTTGGGTCTTTCCTTTAATTTTTAATACTAAAAAATGAAAAAAATGAAAAATAAAATCAAATATTTATATCTTGTTGTATTGGTTTCAGGTTTTGTGGCCTGTAGTGATTTATTAGAAGAAGTTCCAGTTTCTCAAGCATCCCCTCAAAATTCTTTCAAAACAGAAGCCAATGCCAAATCTGCAATTGTAGGTGTATATAGTGCATTGCAACTTGAAGGTGTATATGGCCAAAAACAATTGGAATTCTCTACAGATGAAACTTACGCAGGTTCAAAAGTGCCTCGCTCGGGATTTAATTTATATACTTTTACTGCCGATAATATTGAAGTAGTTTTGCCTATATGGAGAGATCATTATAAGGGAATAAATCAAGCTAATCAAGCGATATCTAAAATCCCTACTATTGAAATGGATCTTACGGAAAGAAACTGTTTAGTGGCTGAAGCTAAATTTATTAAAGCGTTATTGTATTTCAACTTAATCCGATATTTTGGAGATGTTCCCTACAAAGAAGCGGAAACGACTTCATTGAATGATTTAAATATTCCTAGAACTCCTGTAGCTAAGATATATGAAAATATAATAAAAGATCTTGAATATGGTTTGGTTCATTTAAAAGTAAAAACCGCTGGTTTAGCTGGACATGCTACTCAAGATGCAGCCAAAACTTTATTAGCGAGTATATATCTTACAAGAGGTAGTATGGCTAAAAGGGATAATACTGGAGATAAAGGCATTGCAGATTTTGCTTTGGCTGCTAAATTTTCTAAAGAGGTAATAGATTCAAATAGATATAGATTGTGTCTTTATTTCCCAGATGCGTTTATAGTGCAAAATAAAAATAATGATGAGATTATTTTTGATGTACAATTTAAAGCACCAGGACTAGGGGTAGGAAGTACAATTGGTCTTAATATGGGTATTCCTTCAAATGCTTCTGGAGTAGATAATTTGTCCAATGGTGGTTCGCAAGCTTCCATAAGGGCTTGTCACTATCATCAATATTATTATGAAACAGCTGATAGTATACGTATGCAATGGACTAATGCGAGAATTCTAATAAATGTTGCTACTGGAAAGTTCACAAGAGTAAGTGCTATTAGTACTAATCCTCCTACATCGGCTGCAAAATTTAGACGTTATCCTGTTCGTGATCCTGCTTTCGCACTAAAAACGAGTGATTATGATGTCAACTGGCCAATATTTAGATATGCAGAAGTTTTGTTAATTTACGCAGAGGCTTTAAACGAAACTAGTGGACCAACACAAGCGGCTGTAGATGCATTAAACATGCTAAGAAGTAGAGCCAGAAATACTAACACAGGAGGTGTTCACAGAGATATATTGCCTCGTACTTTGACCCTGCAAAGATCCACTGGTTTAGTCAACTTAACACTTTCAAACCCTTTAGTTTCAACTCCAGCTGCTTTTAGAGAGTATATTGACTTGGAGCGAACTAGAGAATTGAGTGCTGAAGGCAAAAGATGGTTTGATTTGGTTAGATGGGGAACTTTAAAGTCTACTTTGCGTGGGATAAATGCAAAATGCACTGCTAAAATTTTAGAAAAACCTCCAGTTGAAGTACCTGCAATAACGACTACTAAATGGGCTAATTATTGGAATGGAAGAAATGAGGAATGGAATTTAATAACTGGTGCAGTTCAAGATTTTCATATGTTATTGCCAATACCAAACAATGAGAGATTGGCAAATCCTTCAATCGGGCTAAATAATCCTGGATACAATTAATTAAAAAATAATCAATAGTATGAAAACCAAATATTCAATATGTATTTTAATGCTCTCAACCCTTTTGTTTTCTTTCACTTCTTGTGAGAAAGAGGATTTAGATACCTGGGTAAGTATAGAAGCTGATAAAACGGAAGTAGCTATCAATGAAACAGTAACATTTAATATAACAGGTAATGCCGAAACCTATGTGGTGTATACCGGAGACACTGGACACGAATTTGCCAAAAGTTATTTAGTAATTACTGGTGGAAAAAAAGTAGATCAAGAAGAGTATGTGCTAACAAAAGCCAGTTTAGATACTTGGGCTCCAATTTTGACTGCCGAAATTAATGCATTTAATGTTTTAAATCCGAATGCAACACTTAATGCTACTACTATACTTGCTGGTTTAGCGAGTTTAGTAGACAAATCTTTTTATAAAGATACTGCTGCAAATCGTATAAGAGAATTAATGCCAACACTCAAGACGTATACTGATTGTGGTATCCTTGTGGTCACTTATTTTACAAATAAAAGTATATTATTAACTCCTGTTGGAGGATTTGCTACCGGTGTGGCTCTCAATAGATATAATTTATCTTATTCCTATAAATTTGATACAGCTGGAACCTATGTAGTTACTTTATTGGGCACTAAACTATCCAATAAAGATTACTCAGGTTCAGGTTATATTGATGACAGAACTTCATCAGCTAGTGAATATAATTATAAAAGAAATACCGATTCTGTTATTATAGTTGTAAAATAATTAATTATTGTAAAAGTTTATAGGTATTATTTAAAATTTAAACCGTCTCAATAATAGTTGAGACGGTTTTTTTAAAACATATAGCTGATTTTTTTTGTTGAATGCCGATGATAAAAGAATATTTATTTAGTCTTTTAGTAGTTACACGCGGTGAACAAGAGCTTCCTTTATTAAGACCTCAAGAAGATAATAGTGCTTTCAAGGCTAGCGCTAAAGGAACCAAATATGAAAAAGGCGAAAACACCGTTGCGGTAGATAATGAAAAAAAGGCAAAAAGAGGAGATAAAATGGAAAAGGTAAAAAAATAAAAAAAATAAATAGCAGTATGAAATATACAAGAATTAAAAAATGGCACGCCTTCTTATTGTTTATATCAGGTCTATCCCAATTGATATTTTCACAAAACAAGGAAAATGAAAAAAAAGATTTTGTGCGCCCAGATTGGGCGGGGTTCTTTACCAATTCCAAAAATGAAAAAATTGATACTAAACAATTCCCATTCATTAAAGGTCAGGCTGATAGAGTTAAGTGGGCTTTTATAGAGAAACAACCTGAGAAATATGACTGGTCGGAAATGGATTCTCAAATCCGTAATGCCGTAAAAGGGAAGTATTATTATTATTTTGTCTTATGGACTGGGCCTCACTCACCGGAATGGATTTATGAACAAGGGGTTCCGAAAGTGGTTGTGAGTGGAGGCAAAGGCAAAGAATATTTTCCCTATTACCTCGATCAAAACTACATCAATTTTTTCCACCGTTTTATTGACAAGCTGGCTGATCACATTGCCTCACTTCCTGAGGCTGACCAAAAGGCCTTTGCATTTATACAGCCCGCTTTTGGTTCGACAGGGGACAAACAGCTCTACAAGGGCGCTCCCAAAGATCCGAAATACAAAATCAGCGCTGAGGAGTATCTCGAGTTTTGCAGCGGGGCTACCAAACGATTCTACAAAGCCTTCGATAAGCCAGAGCTCAAACATATCCGATTCCTGTTTAATGTGGACGATGAGAGCAATCCCGAAGTGCTTAAGGCGGCTAAGGGTTCAAAAGCAGGTGAACTGCTTTATGCCAATTGGCTTCGCCAAAACTACCCGATTGAGCTCCGCAAACAACAATTTACTATTGCAATAGGGTATCAAGCCAATGGTGAAATAAAGCAGGACACCGAGCTTCGTCCCACTTTTTACGGACTAAACGGAAGTCAGCCGGAGTTTGTGCGCGGCGAGTTTTCCAAATTCGCACAGGGTGGAATATTTCAGGAAAATCCGGTTTGGAACTATTATTGGACAGCTATATCAACCGTTGATAGGGGCTTGGATCTTTGGGAGCTTGATTATAATGTTGTTAAAACGGGTTTGTATAATGAAGGATTCGAATTTAGCTCTAAGTATTCGTACTATAAAAAACCGCAGTCAAGTCCATATGCATTTATAGCGTTTCGCGATGTGCTAGATGCTGCAGATACGGAACGCTTTCCAGAAGAAAAATATGGAAAGGCTACACAGAGCAACGCAGAGCGAGTAAATAAAATTGAAACGGAATTCAATAAATACGGAGCTAAAGTTGGTGATCTGCAGGCAGCTACTTCCCTCTCAGGGTCCAATTATCTCTATGAAGCCAAAGCAATGAATGATGTTGGTTTTGGGTTGATAGCCAGAAACTACTGTAGGTTTATAACACAGATTGATGCCAATCAAACCAGTGTTGGATTGTGGAGAGTTGGCCCAACGAATCAACCTTATGGAAGATATGCCCGCTCTTTTGAAAACAAAAGCAATAAAAACCGCATGTATTTTGATCTAGATGACCATTTTTTATCTCAAAAGCAAACCGTTACGATCAAAATAATTTATCTAGATGAAGGAATAGGTACGTTTTCTTTTCGATATGATAGCGAATCCAATCTTGATAAAATAGGACTCACCATTACTAAAACTAATAGTGGGAAATGGGTTGAAAAAATAATTACTATAAAAGATGGGAACTTTGCCAATAAGGGGCCTAAAAACAGTGATTTTTCTCTTGTAAATGAAGATAAAGAAGACGACATTTTTCATATGATTGAAATAACAAAGAATGGATAGGTTTTTCTGCATCTACTTTCAAAAATAAAGGATGTTGCCAATTTTTGAGATTAAATACAGATCAAATAAGTGTATTCATAAAGCAAAACTTATAGTAAGGGCTAGCAATGACACGAATTAGCATGACAAATGATCCTTTTTAAAGGGGTTCAATTTTCAAAATAGCAGTTGATTTGCTTCTAAGAATACAATAAAATTATTATGGCTACATAGAATACTTTAAACTAATTAAACCTTTTTAGGTTCTATAAGTCTTAGGATACATTAACACTAAATCAATAAAAACAATGAAAAAAGTAATTTTCGTAGCTTTATTAGCTGCAAGTTTAAGCGGATTTGCCCAAGAATCAAAAAAAGGTGGGGTAGATAAAATGTTAGGTAAAATGACAACTGAATTATCCTTGACTGCTGACCAACAAGAAAAATTAAAACCAATCCTTGAAGAGCAACAAGCATTAAAAAAGGATAGTAAGGAAAATCCAGACAACGCCGAAGCTAACAAAGCAAAAGTGAAAGACATCAAAAAAAGAATCCAAGCTATTTTAACGCCTGAGCAAAAAGAAATCCAAAAAGCTTCGATGAAAGCTAAAGGCGATGGAAAAAAAGAAAATGAGGGTAACGAATAATTCATCTCCTGTATACTTTTAAGAGTCTGCCTACTAAGTACTATTTTGTAATTCAGTCCCAATAGATAGGGATTTTGAGCTCTATATATAATTGCCATTAATTAGGTATAGAATCAAACTCGAGCCATCGCATTCCAGTCAAGCTAACGAGATGAAGCAAACAAAAACACACTACTTTTAGGCAGACTTTTTTTGTATTTCAATATAAAATAGGAATAGTTTGCCTCTTGGGTACCAATAATTCATGTTGCAGCTTACCTAGACTAATTTTTGGGCAGTACTCCACCTACCAAAAAAATCAATACAGCCCCATCTAAGGGCAACAATAAAGGTTTCAAGAGGTATTCTTGAGACCTTTTTTTATAGGGCTTTTTTTGTAACTGCTTGCCATGCTGCAGTCAACCAAAAAAGTAGCTCCAATTGTTAGGATAGCACCTTAGTTGGTGATTTTTGTTTTTTTATTTCATTGTGATTTTTTATTGTTAAGATATTGAAAATAAATAATTTAACTAAAATTTAGCACCCTATAACAGTACTAATTGAAACAAAAACGCATTAATTATGATACTTTTTTGACCAACTCACAGCTAAATTATACACTTAATTTACACTTTGCTAACCATTAACTAACTATCGATCTAATTATATTTATTATGAAAAAACGATTACTTAATCAAAAAAGATTAGCACAATGGGTGTACAGTGTAGGTTTGATACTGCTCTGTCTCAACACCAGTTGGGGGCAAACTCCCATTTCAATGACCAACGGCGACTTTAGCTCAGGGTCAACATTGACAGGCTCAAGTCCATGGACGATTTCTGGATGGACAATTTCACAAAATAGTGGACTTAGTGCAGCAGGTAATGCAGCTGTTACAGTTGGTTCAAGTGGTGTAGTTAGTGGAGCTCTTACATGTGTTGGTACAAATTCAACTGCTGCTTCAACAGCAAATCTTAACCAGGCAGCATTAATAGTTGAATCTGATAAGATTGATATCAGTAGCTATGCAGGGTCAACAGCAGCTTTTACTTATGCATTTCAAATCAAAGTAGCTTCTTTAACAGCTACTGGTGCTCCTTGGAATGTAGTTGTAAAAGTGTATGATGTCAGTAATAATGAAGTTTTGTTGGCAGTAAGTCAGACAAAATCACAAGGAAACCTAAAGACGACTGCTGCTGGAACTAATATAAATGCTTCAGCTGTAGGTACACTATTAGGTACTGCAAGTGCTAATGTAAAGTATATTACCATTCAGGTTCATTTGGGTCAAATGCTCGTGAATACTCCAACGCTGGATAACTTTACATTAACTGCTGCAGGTGCTGCTGCAAGTACCACACTTGCTCAACCGGCAAGTACTGCTTTAAGTTATACTTTGGGCGCAGGACCATCTGCCTCGCAGTCGTTCACAGTTGCCGGTGCTAATTTGGGGACTAATAATATAACAGTAGCTCCGGGTGCCAATATTGAATTGTCTTCAGATAACAGTACTTTTGCTTCTTCCACCATTACCCTGACACCAACTAGCGGAACTGTGGCAACAACAACCCTTTATGCTCGTCTGATTGCTGGATTGGGCTTAGGTACAGGAGGATCAGGCGCTGCAAGACAAGTCAATGTCAATGCTACTGGTACAACTACAAAAACAATTCAGTTTACCGGTTCAATTAATGGTTTTACAACTACTAACCCTGCCAGTACGGCATTAAGCTATAATTATGGTAGTGGCCCTTCTGTTGAGCAATCATACTCTGTACAAGGCAATGGATTAACTAACAATTTGGTTATCACAGCCGGTTCAAATATGGAGGTGTCAACAACATCAAGCTCTGTATCAGGCTCTGTATTTTCTTCTTCAGTTACACTGACTCCTACATCTGGAGTTGTGGAAGCTACCCCAGTATATGTACGTTTGAAAGCTGGTCTTGCTGCAAGCACCTATAGCGATGCAACAACACAGGTGGTGGTTTCATCCACTGGATTCAATGATGTAACAAAGCAGTTTGATGGGAATGTATTTCAAACTGTAACTAGTTATTATTATAATGGTACAGGTTTGGTATCATCAAACACAAGTTGGGGTGTTAATACCGATGGTACGGGTGCAAATCCAACCGCCGTTACGGATGCCAATGCGAACTTTGTTATTACTAACGGTCCGGCAACTACTAATGCTGCTTGGACCTTAGGGACAGGTTCTAAAGTAATTGTAGGAAATGGTGCTGCAGTTAGCTTGACCGTTGCCGAAGGTTTCCCGATAATAGGAACAATCGATGCGGCTGCAAATGGTTCTGTGGTTTGGCAACACGTATTGGCTTCGCCTACTTTTGGTACATTACACAATGATTCTGAGGTGCATTTGCAACCAGCCACTACGGCTGAATATGTATTGGGTACTACTTCTTATGGTAAATTGTTTGTCGATGGGGCAGGAAAAGTGGGTATTTCATCAACAAGCACGCCTACTGTTAGAAATTCACTAACAGTGGCATTAGGGTCAACATTAGAATTCCCGGTAACCAATACTCATTATATCTCAATGATTGCCGGAGCTTCTGTTGCCATTAACGGAACGGTTAGAGCCGGTAGGCAAGGTGGACTTTTGGGTATTTCCCCTGCTGCTAGCACATCAGGCGCTACTGGGATAAGTATCTTATTTGCAGATGCTACCCCTAATTTGACTCTTGGTACTTCAAGTACTATAGAGTATTATAGGCCTAATGCGGCTCAGACTGTTTCAGTATTGCCTTCAGGAGTGAATTATGCTAACCTTAGCCTTACAGAAACTGGCTGTACTGCTGCTACTTCTAAAGTAATTCCTACTACTGGTGTTACAGTGAACGGAACCTTAACAATCAGTTTAGCAGGTGTAAGTTTTGCAAGTACTACAGTTAACGCTGATAAAATTACTTTAGCAAATGGAGCTTCGATTGTTAGAACATTAGGTACTCTTAATGCAGCGCCTTTATACTCAGGAACATACAATCTTACATATAACGGTACTACTGCTCAAACTACAGGAGTTGAGTTGCCTACAGCGGCAAGCAATGCTTTGAACAATCTTACCTTCGATAACACCGCAGGGGTTACATTATCTGCAGCTACAACTGCTACTAACATCATAGCGAACAAGAGCAACACTATTACACTAAATACTGCTGATTTCTTGGATGCTAATGTGCAAGTGAATGCGGGTTCAGAATTGACTTTAAATGTAGATGCAAACCAAGCCAATTTGAAACAAATTGTGTTCTCTGGGGCAACTGGAACTACAAACGCCACAACAGCTAAACTGAAGTTGAACATGGCCACTGATAAAACAGTAACTTTTACGGACAGTTCAGCCCAAAACTGGGGTACGGGTACCTTAGAAATTACCGGTTTTAAGGATGGTACAATTAGATTTGGTACTTCTAATACAGGGTTAACACTAACGCAGTTAAGCCAAATAAAAGATTCTAGTGACTCGAGTAGAAAGTTTATTTTAGATGCATCTGGATATCTTCGTAGTGTTGATCTTACAACGTCTACCATCTCAACTTCATCTACCCAAATTGAAGCAGATGGTAGTACAACGGCTACGATCACGGTACAATTGAAAGATGCCGCTAATCAAAACATAACTACTTCAGGAGGTCCAGTTATAGTAACAACTGATTTAGGATCAATAAGTACAGTAACAAATAATAATAATGGGACTTATACGGCCACTTTAACAAGTACAACAGTAGGAACAGCAACGGTAGGATTTTCAATCAATGGTACTCCTGCAACTGCTAGCACATCGGTTGCTTTTACAGTACTTCCAGTTGCTATTGCAAGTTCTACCATCACAGCTTCTCTACTATCAATTTTAGCTACCGGAGTTGCAACTACAACCATTACGGTGCAATTGAAAGATAGAATTGGTAACAATATTACCACTTCAGGTGGAACCGTTGTGGTAACTACAACATTGGGGACTATCAGTAGTGTAACAAATAACAACGATGGTACTTATACAGCTATTTTAACAAGTAGTACTAGTTTAGGAACAGCAACCTTAGGATTCTCCATTAATGGTACCACTGCAACTGGTGGATCAAGTAGTACCACGACTGTAAATTTTATAGTTGCAGCTGATGCTACAAAATCTGTTATTACCGCTTTGAGCTCGTCTTTAGAAGCTGATGGTGTTTCCACCTCGACTATTAAGGTGGAATTGAAGGATAGCAATGGTTTAGATTTTATAGTTTCAGGCGGAACGGTTGCAATAACCACTTCTTTAGGAACTATCTCTAATGTAGTAGATAGTAATGATGGGATTTATACTGCTACTTTAACTAGTAGTACAACAGTAGGAACAGCGACTGTAGGATTTGCAATCAATGGAACACCAGCTACAGCAACAGTTCCAGTTGCATTTACAGCGCTACCCACCGATGCAACAAAATCGACCATTACAGCATCGAGTTCGTCAATAGAAGCTGATGGTCTAACTACTTCGACGATTACAGTACAATTGAAAAACCGAATTAACAACAATCTAACTACTTCAGGTGAAACCGTTCTAGCAACCACTACAGCAGGAACTATTAGTAGTGTAGTGAATAATTCAAATGGAACCTATACTGCTACTTTAACTAGTAGTACAACAGTAGGAACAGCGACTGTAGGATTTGCAATCAATGGAACAACAGCTACAGCAACAGTTCCAGTTGCATTTACAGCGCTACCCGCCGATGCAACAAAATCAACCATTACAGCATCGAGTTCGTCAATAGAAGCCGATGGCCTAACCACTTCTATCATCACGGTACAATTGAAGAATAGATTAGATACCAATTTAACCGCTTCAGGCGGAACTGTTCTAGTAACCACTACAGCAGGAACTAGTAGTAGTGTAGTGAATAATTCAAATGGAACCTATACTGCTACTTTAACTAGTAGTACAACAGTAGGAACAGCGACTGTAGGGTTTTCAATCAATGGAACAACAGCTACAGCAACAGTTCCAGTTGCATTTACAGTGCTACCCGCCGATGTAACAAAATCGACCATTTCAGCGTCTCCAATTGTAATTGTCGCTACCGGAGTTTCAACTTCGACGATCACAGTGCAATTAATTAATAGATTAGGAACCAATTTAACCGCTTCTGGCGGAACGGTTGTAGTAACCACTAGTTTAGGAACTATCAGTAATATAGTCAATAAGGGTAATGGGACTTATACAGCTCTTTTAACCAGCGGTACTGTAGATGGAACAGCTAGTGTAGGATTTACAGTCAATGGTACTCCTGCCACTGCCAAAGCACAAGTTATTTTAGTTGCTTTGGATACTGATTTTGATGGTGTGGCAGATAAAATTGACAATTGTCCTTTTGTAGTAAATGTTGATCAATTGGATACCGACCAGGATGGTAAAGGGGATATGTGTGATACGGATGATGATAATGATGGTGTTTTGGATACCAAGGATAACTGCCCAAAAGTTGTCAACACGAATCAAGCAGATAGAGACCGAGATGGATTGGGAGATGTTTGCGATTTGATTGAATTGAATGTTTTAGAAGGATTAACCCCTAACGGTGATGGTATTAATGATACTTGGGTGATCTATAACCTAGAAAATTATCCGAATTCAATTGTTAGAGTCTATAATTTCAATGGAGTTCAAGTCTACTATTCATCCAATTACAAAAACGACTGGAATGGTACTTACCAAGGTAGTGGTGAAATGCTTCCATCGGGGTCGTATTTGTATCAAATTGATTTAAATGGAGATGGAAGTATGGATTCAGAGGGATGGCTTTACATTACTAAATAATAAATAATAAAAAAATAAGATGAAAAATAGTAAAAATATAGTAGTCCTAATACTACTAACTTTGAGTACTAGCGTTGCCTTAGCACAACAAGAAACGGCTTACTTGTTTTACCGTCAAAACATGAATTTGGTGAACCCAGCCTATGCTGGTTTAGATGGAAAAACAGAAGTAACAAGTACTTTAAGAAGACAATGGACGGGAATTGCTAATGCACCGGTAACTCAGGCGGCATTTGCAAGTACTGCCCTTGGGAGTCGAGTAGGTGTAGGGATGACATTAATTAGCGATAAAACATTTGTTGAATCTCAAAACTATTTCAGTGTAGATGTATCCTATCGTGTACAAATGAGTGAAACAGCTGATCTTTATTTTGGAATTAAAGGGGGAGGTAATTCGTATGCGGTCAATACTTCTGGACTCCAAACCTATAATATACAATCGGATCCATCGCTTGAATCTATAAGCACTTTTAATTACAATATTGGAGCAGGAGCTGTATATGTAGATGGACCATTGTATATTTCATTATCTGTTCCTAGATTTTTTAACACCAAGAAAGCAGCTATTGATCAAGGNNCCTCTTAATTCATCCCTAGTTTTAAAACCATCTGCTATGGTACGCTATGTTAAGGGTGCTCCTGTATCTGTTGATTTAACCGCGATGTTGCAATTAGAGAAAAACTTTGAGATAGGCGGAATGTATAAAACAGACAAGGCCTACGCAGCAATGGCTACCATAGCGGTAACTAAACATTTTATGTTTGGATTTGCCTATGAGATGAATACGGAAGCTGCTTTGGCAAAAGCCAGAAACACAAATGAATTTTTGATAAAAGTAAATTTTTAATTCAAGTAGAATATAGTAAACATAATTTAAAACACAATAATGATGAATAGATTCAATTCTTTTTTCCTTTTAATTTTTACATTTTTTTTGATTCGAGTAGCGGCTCAGCCCACCATAATTTATAATAGCAATAGTCCTGAGTACAGTATCCATTTTGAACAAAAAATAGCTCAAATCAATAATTTAATTCCTGAAATCAAAATTAATGGTAAATGGGTTTCGGTAAAGGATTTTAAAAATAGTAAATGGGAACTGAAAGAGGGCAAGCGATTAAGTGTTGAAAATAATTATGCTGGAAAAGTAGAATATTTATATCTCATCTGTGAGGGACATCCATTAGTTGCAAACTTTACCTTACAGTTTGAAATCATGAAAGGGCGCCCTTATCTGGTAATGAATTCAACATTACAAGCATCAAAAGCATTCAAACTGGGCGGAATTAGATTATTCACCTCCAAAAATGAAAACATTGTTTTGCCTGGAAACAGTAAAGATTGGATTATTTTTAATGAGAGTGTCGCTGCACCTCATACCGGAGCTTTAATGTATCCATATCAATTAGGGACGAAAAAAGCAAAAGAAGGATCATTTTCTAAGGCAGACACCGGAGTTTGGTTAAGTATGCTAGTGAATGATTCCAAAAACTATTCGTTCGCTTTTGCAAGTGTAGCAGGCGAATTGTGGCCCAATAATTTCAAATGGGAATTGCCTGTAAAGGATGATTTCAATAAATTAAAATTATCAGCACGAAGTGGAGCCGTTTATGAAAAAGAAGAAATTGTTGTACCGGATGGTAAAAAAATTGAAACAGATGCTTTTTTAGTTGGTTTTTGGGCTAATAAAAGACCTACTCAAACCTTACTGGAAACCGGCGTAATTATGGGACAAAATGTTAGAAAAGGGAAACCAATGCATAGTCCTGAGCCGGGCTGGAGTACATGGCATTCGTATTCGCGAAAAATTACTGCGCAAGGTATAAAAACCACTACTGATTTTATTAAAGAAAACTTAAGTGATTTTGGATGGAAAATGGTTCAAATAGACGGTGGTTGGTGGACTAATCCCGGTTTGTATAGTGTAAATAAGGATTTCTCGGCTGGGATGCGTGATCTATCAAATTATGTTACAACTAAAGAACTTGATTTTGGATTGCATATAAGTCCACTGCGAATAAATTCTAATGACCCGGTATTGGTTAAAAATCCAGATTGGATATTAAAGCCAATTAAGCAAGCCAAAGTGGATGCAAATGATGACGAAATGGTTACCACTGTTGGTACAGATTACATTGACACCTCTCATCCGAATGTTCCCGCTTTTTTAGCAGGAAGATACCAACAAATGGTAGAAGGATATAAACCTTCATTTATGAAATGGGATCATCATTATGGAGCCCTTGAAGAAGGTGTTCGTAAAGATTCTACCATGACTTTTTTACAAGGTCATAACAAAGCCATTCGCGCTATCCGAAACACAATACCTGAAGATGTAATTGTAACACGTAGTATGGGGTATTTATTTGGAGCGTTAGAATGTTATGATGCAATTCGAATAGGAAATGATATTAACCATCCTGGAATTAAATCAGAGAAGGAACCTTATGCTAATATTACTTATGGAAAAACATTAGGAACTATTGAAAATGATCAAGTAGGAAAAGGCTTAATTCGTTTTGCTCGTTCAGTAGCACAAAATTACTATGTTCATAAAAATATTGCCATTTGTGATCCCGATGCATTTTTTGTAAATCCACTATATACTTTAGATGAAGCAAAATGCCATATGACCTTACAGGCTATTATGGGAGGACTTTTCTTTGTAGGTGATAGACTAGAGTCTTTGCCAAAAGAACGGTTGGAGTTGTTAAAAAACAAAGAAATTATGGCTGTAAATAAATTAGGGGTTCATGCTATGCCACTTGATTTGTTTTCAGGAGTTGATATTCCTACGATTTGGAAACTAGAAACTAAAGATCGTCTGATTATTACCATTTTTAACTGGATGGATAATGAGGTTACTAAAACGTACAATTATAAAACTGATTTTGAGCTTATAGCTACCAATTACAAACTGAAAGATTTATGGACAAATGATAAAGTGGCAGCTACAAAAGCGGAATTGAAATTAACTCAAGCTCCTCATTCTGTCAAAATTATTGAGTTTTTAAAATAAATTTTTAGGACACACGAAACGTAGCGAAAAATAACAGTTTTTTTTAGGTTGTATTAAACTAAAAACGAATACGAGAGTCAAAGTACCATATTATATTAAAATGAAAAATACTATTAATTGATAGCAATTAGTTGTTGTTTTGTAATGTGATTTTCTACTAACTCTTCAATTGCGCTTTTAATTTATTTGAATAATTATTCAATTAATGAATATTAAAAAAATGAATAAATATTTAAAAACTATATTTTTAGGATTTACATTATTGTTATGTGGGACTGTAGCACAAGCTCAAAAAATTGCCGTTCCTATAAGTTCATACGGAACCTGGGATCGTGGAGAAGGTATTGATGATTATGACAATCCAAAAGCCGATTTTGTAATGGGGATAGAAGTAGGTGCGAATTGGTCTACAGTTCAATCAAACGGTCCAAATACATTTGATTTTTCTATGTTTCAAAACACTTTAAATCGTGCTGCTAAATATCATAAAATAGTAAAAATGAGTATTAATGTAGGAGGAGATTCTCCGATGTGGTTATACCAAAACGGAGTTCCTTTGGTGCATGTAAAAAGTAACAAACCAAAGAATGATAAATATGCGGATTCCAATCCCTATTATTTGAATGAAAACTACAAAAAATATTATTTTGAACTAATTAAACAATTTTCACTTTTTTTAAGAAATCAACCTAAGAATAAATTTGATTGTATTTCATTTGTGCAAGTTAAAACGGGCTCTACCGGTGATGAGGAGCCCTATAAAGGAGAACCGTTTGATAAGAAACATATAATTTCAAAAAGTGATTGGGAAGCTTTTCGTTTAGAGTCTTTCAATCAGTTTAAGAAATGTTTCAATGATGTTGAAGATCGTCAAGTTGTGTTAACATTTAACAATGTTGATCCTGAAAAACACCCTAAAGCGTTCAATTGGGTAATGACTAAAATTGATCCTGCAATTGGTTTTGGAATAAAAGGAGGGGCTTACAACAGAGGACATCACTTGACGGGTGAACAATCATTCAAAGCGCAATGGACACCCTATTTGATCAATCCCAAAGGGATGAAGTTGTTTTCAGCATCTGAAATGGATTTGTCATGGCAAAAACCAATTTTTAAAATTAATTTAGAAATTGGTTTTTATTGGGCAGCACTCGGGGCAATAAACACAGGATTGTCTTCTACCAATATGTCTAAAGGAGCGATACAATATGGTTATAATCATGAGGAGATTAGTGATATTTTCAGGATGTACAATAAATACGCCCAACAAGTTTATCCTCAAAAAGCCACTGCTGCAGTTTGTGTATTTCATGAAGGACTTAATGCTGCCGACAAAATTAAATTCCCAGAAAGTAAGTATGGAATAGCAAATGTACAGAATGTAGATCGTTATGTATCTATCTGTAATGATTCAGTGTATAAAAGTCGTGGGGCTAAGATGGATGACTTACAATCAGTAACCCTTGGCCAAGTAAATCAACGGGAAAAACAAACAGGATATAATGATGTTGGTTGGGATATTGCAGAGGGAAATTACGAACGTTTTTTGAATCAAATTAAGCCAGACGAAACTTCAATTGGCTTATTTAGAGTGAGAGGGGCAATTAATAATAAATCATCTAAATACGATCGATTTGCACGTTCTTTTGAAAGTGCAACCGGAAAAAATACGATGTATTTCAAATTTGATCAGGAGATGTTTGCCGCTTCAAAACCCAAAAATTTAAAATTTACCATTACATGGTTGGATAAAAATTTAGGTTCAACCTGGGCACTCAAATATAAAAAAGGAAAAGAAATAAAAACTACTATTGAAGTGAAAGGAAAAGGAGATAACCAATGGAAAACAGTAACTATTGATATTGCTGATATGGAATTAAATCGCAATGGAGAATTGGGTTCAGATTTTATTTTGGTTAATACAGATAATCTAGATGATATTTTTAATGGCATTGAGATCGATATTCAACGAAATTAAGGTAAATAATAGCAATAAATAAAAGATTTTTTTAAGCAAACAATAAATGAAATTATTAAAAAGTAAAAAAACACTACTTATACATTATAGTATTTTATTACTTGTGTTGTTATTTTGTTTAACAAAATCATACGCACAATCCCTACCCATTACCTCTTATGGGGTTTGGGATCGTGGAGGAGGAATTCCAGACTATTCAGCCCCAAATGCCGACTTTGTCATGGGTATAGAAACTTCCGCTGATTGGAAAGATATTCAGACTACTGGACCAGGAACTAATTGTGACTTTAGTGCTTTTCAAACCATATTAGATGTTGCTGTTGCCAATGATAAGTTGATTCGATTTAGTGTCAATGTTGGGCCTGATTGCCCTTTGTGGGTTTTTGACAATGGTGTTCCGTTGGTAAATGTAATTAGTAATGCGCCCAAGAATGATGCGTATGCCAATAGAAACCCATATTATCCCGACCCAGAGTATAAAGCCTACTATTTTGAAATGATTAGACAATTTGCCTTGTTTTTGAGAAATCAACCTCAAGAAAAATTCGATCATATTGCTTTTGTGCAAGTGAAAACAGGAGCTACAGGAGACGAAGAGCCTTACAAAGGAACTGTTATTAATCCTATTTATGACTTAACCGAAGCAGAATGGGAAGCATTTCGTTTAGAAGCTTTTGCTAAATTTAAAGAATATTTCAACGATGTTCCTAATCGCAAAATTGTTTTAACATTTAATAATGTAGACCCTATTAAACAAACAGACGCTTATAATTATGTAATGAACCAATTAGATCCTGTATTGGGTTTTGGTATTAAAGGAGGAGCATTCAACAGGGGTCATCATTTATCAGAGGAGCAAAGCTACAAAGAGCAATGGAATCCATTTTTAATTAATCCAAAAATAGGTCCTGGTAATCCAAATGGAGTAAAACTATTTTCAGCCTCAGAAATGGATCAGTCTTGGGACAAAGGGTATTTTGCTTTGAACTATGAAATAGGTTTTTATTGGTCAGCCCTTGGGGGGATTAATACAGGGCTTTCTTGTACTAACATTTCGGTAAGCGCCATGACGTATGCATTGGCTAATCCCGGGATTATTGACATCTTCAAAATGTATAACAAATATGCACAACAGGTATATCCTGAAACGGCTACAACCGCTTTTTCTATTTTTCACGAAGGACTCAATTCGGCAGATAAAGTTAAATTTCCTGAATCGATTTATGGTAACGCTACTAGGACCAATCTAGCTCGTTATCAAAATATATGTAACGACCCTAAATATGCTAATAGAGGAGCTCGTATTGACGATCCAATTGCCGTGGTGAAAGGACAAGTATTTCAGCGTGAAGATCAAGAGTTTTACAATGATGCCGGCTGGGAAATAGCCGAAGGAAACATAGAACGTTTTATTACTCAAATTAATCCAGATGCAACTTCAATTGGATTGTTCAGAGTGCGCGGACCTATTACCGCATCTTCATCAAAATATGATCGATTTGCACGTTCTTTTGAAAATGCAACTGGAAAAAATACGATGTATTTTAAGTTTGACCCTGATGTATTTACTAACACTGCACCTAAAAGTTTAAAATTTAAAATTATTTGGTTAGATAAAACCCCAGGTTCCACTTGGGCTTTTAGATATAAGTCTTCATCAGGATCAAAAGATGCTCTTCAAGTTACTGGTTTAGGAGATAATACATGGAAAGAAGTAAACGTTATACTTACAGATGCAATTATTGATCAAAGTGGCGTTAATGCTTCCGATTTTTCACTTGTAAACACAGATGTTGTTGATGATATTTTTAATGGAATAGAGGTAGGTATTGAAAGAACAGCGCTACCCGCCGATGCAACAAAATCAACCATTACAGCATCGAGTTCGTCAATAGAAGCCGATGGTCTAACTACTTCGACCATCACGGTACAATTGAAGAATAGATTAGGAACCAATTTAACCGCTTCTGGCGGAACTGTTTTAGTAACCACTACAGCAGGAACTTTTAGTAGTGTAGTGAATAATTCAAATGGAACCTATACTGCTACTTTAACTAGTAGTACAACAGTAGGAACAGCGACTGTAGGATTTTCAATCAATGGAACAACAGCAACAGCAACAGTTCCAGTTGCATTTACAGCGCTACCCGCCGATGTAACAAAATCAATCATTACAGCATCGAGTTCGTCAATAGAAGCCGATGGTCTAACTACTTCGACGATTACAGTACAATTGAAAAACCGAATTAACAACAATCTAACCGCTTCTGGCGGAACTGTTTTAGTAACCACTTCAGGCGGAACTATCAGTAGTGTAACAAATAATAACGATGGTACTTATGCAGTTACTTTAACTAGTAGTACAACAGTAGGAACAGCGACTTTAAGGTTTTCAATCAATGGAACACCAGCTATAGCAACAGTTCCAGTAGCATTTACAGCGCTACCCGCCGATGCAACAAAATCGACCATTACAGCATCGAGTTCGTCAATAGAAGCCGATGGTCTAACTACTTCGACCATCACGGTACAATTGAAGAATAGATTAGGAACCAATTTAACCGCTTCTGGCGGAACTGTTTTAGTAACCACTACAGCAGGAACTTTTAGTAGTGTA
>DFXW01000036.1 GCA_002382495.1 Flavobacterium sp. UBA4098 | reverse complement strand
TGAATTAGAAGGTTCAAACAACGAAAATTCAATAAAGAATGTCGAATATTGAACTTTGACAGGGTGTTTTCATCACAAACCGCGTTAGGGATAGCAGCGAAAAGCCCACAGCGCAGCGAGGACTTGTAGCAATAGCCCGACCTAGTTTGCGAGGCCACGAAGCAAACCAGGTAACGCGCAGGAAATTATAAAATAAGGAAGTTATTTGGTGGCTGCAGCTACTTTGGCTTGCCAAACAGTGCTCAAGTTATCGAAATCAACTTTAATTGCAGGGGGTTGGTTTTGCAAACGACCGGTTTCGAAGGCGTACACTAATATAGATTCAATGAGATAATCTTCGTTGTTTTGATAGGGATCGTATTTGGTCTTTAAATTGATATCGAAAAGTTTAGCCGTTACATTGGACCAAAACGCTTTCCAGCCGCTTTTTAAGTTAGTGATCAAATCGTAAGTAGTAGTGCCGGTTTGACGATGAATTAATTTGACCAGAATTTGTCCTTGTTTGCGAGATAGCTTTTTGAGTTTTGCTTCAAACTCATTGGTTAAATAATTCTCCACTATCTTGAAGTATTTCTTTTTTTCTTTTTCCGTTTTCAAATTGGCCATGCCGCGATTTAAAGCGGTCAATCTTTCGGCAGTAATTTTGGCGTATGGATATACTTTTAGAACTCGGTTTTGAAGTAATTGAAATTGTTTTCTGGCTTCAATATCTAATTTTTCTTTTCGAACAATAATTTCAGGAAGTTCAATAGTATCATTTAAAATGGTATCGTTTTCTACTGTAAGGTCAGACTCTTTTTGAATTACCTGTGCTTGAACAGCTGTCGAAAATAATGCGAAGCAAATTATAAATAGAATGCGTTTCATCGTTGAAAAGTTTATTACAAAATTAGACATTCTTTACACAACTGTAATGCCAAATTTATAATTTAGCAAAAAAATATTTTATGAGCACTACATCTATATTAAACAAAAAATCGATTGCCTTTTTAGAAAGTTACCTTAATAATGCCTCGCCTACAGGTTTTGAAGCCGAAGGACAAAAAATATGGATGGACTATGTAAAACCTTATGTAGATACATTCATTACTGATACCTATGGAACTGCTGTAGGAATTATTAATCCAGACGCACCTTACAAAGTAGTCATTGAAGGACATGCTGATGAAATTGCCTGGTATGTCAATTATATTACTGATGACGGATTAATATATGTAATTAGAAACGGTGGTTCTGACCATCAGATTGCACCTTCTAAACGCGTTAATATTCATACTAAAAACGGCATTGTAAAAGGTGTTTTTGGTTGGCCTGCGATCCATACTAGAAATCGTGGAAAAGAAGAACCAGCCAAAACCGATAATATCTTTATTGATTGCGGTTGCGAAAATAAAGAACAAGTTGAACAATTAGGCGTACATGTAGGTTGTGTTATTACCTACCCTGACGAATTCATGGTGTTGAACGACAATAAATTTGTTTGTCGCGCAATAGACAACCGTATGGGCGGATTCATGATTGCCGAAGTGGCGCGTTTGTTGCACGAAAACGGTAAAAAATTGCCTTTCGGATTGTACATTACCAACTCGGTACAAGAGGAAGTAGGACTGCGTGGTGCTGAAATGATTACGCAAACCATCAAACCCAATGTAGCTATTGTAACCGACGTTTGCCACGACTCTACTACTCCAATGATTGACAAGAAAATTGAAGGTGAAACCAAAATTGGTAAAGGTCCGGTAATTACTTACGCTCCTGCTGTTCAAAATAATTTAAGAGAATTAATTCTAAATACGGCTACCGAGAAAAAGATTCCTTTTCAGCGACTAGCTTCGTCAAGAGTAACTGGAACGGACACAGATGCTTTTGCTTACAGTAATGGCGGTGTGGCTTCGGCATTGATTTCGCTTCCGTTGCGTTACATGCACACGACAGTGGAAATGGTGCATCGCGAAGATGTGGAAAATGTCATTCAATTGATTTATGAAACCTTATTGAAAATAGAGAACGAAGAAACTTTTTCGTATTTCAAATAATAGTTGTAATTGGAGCTATTCCCGCTTTCCGCTCTATCTTTATAGTTTAGCTTCGGAAACCTCAGCTAAATACTATAAAGGATGCCGCTGCAATCGGGGCTAAAAAAAACCGCAATTCAAAACAATTGAATTGCGGTTTTTTTATTTAAGCTAAAAGAAGTTTATCTGTTTTCTAGAAACGCCACTACATTCTTTTCGATTCGCTCATTAATATTACTGATATCCGCTTTTATAAATTGTTCTCCCAAGATATTTTCATACAACTCAATATATCGTTCAGAAACCGATTCGATGTAAGTATCAGTCATATCTGGAATTTGTTGTCCTTCTTGTCCCTGAAAACCATTTTCAATCAACCAACGACGTACAAATTCTTTAGATAATTGTTTTTGTTCTTCGCCTTTGTCTTGTCTTTCTTGATAGCCTTCTGCATAAAAATAACGAGAAGAATCAGGAGTATGAATTTCGTCAATTAATACAATTTGCCCGTCTTTGGTTTTACCAAATTCATATTTAGTATCCACCAAAATCAAACCTCGGCTAGCCGCAATTTCCGTTCCTCTTTGAAACAAAGCACGGGTGTATTGTTCTAAAACCAAATAATCTTCTTCGGTAACAATTCCTTTCGACAAAATAGCTTCTCTCGAAATATCTTCATCATGAGAACCATTATCAGCTTTGGTTGTTGGGGTGATTATAGGAGTTGGAAATCGGTCGTTTTCTTTTAATCCTTCTGGCATAGTCACTCCGCAAAGTGTTCTTTTACCCGCAGCATATTCTCGTGCTGCATGACCCGAAACATAACCACGAATCACCATTTCTACTTTAAAAGGCTCGCACAAATGACCAACTGCTACATTGGGATCTGGTGTTGCGATTAACCAATTGGGAACGATGTCTTGTGTCATTTTCATGAATTGGGTTGCAATTTGATTCAAGATCTGTCCTTTGTACGGAATTCCTTTTGGCAATACCACATCAAAAGCAGATAATCTATCCGTTGCAATCATGACCAATAGATCATCATTTATATTGTATACCTCACGAACTTTTCCACGATAAACTGATTTTTGTCCTGGAAAATTAAAGTTAGTAGTTGTAATTGTTGAACTCATTATTTTATTGTGTTGTTTCGAATTTCGGCAAATTTAGCATTAATTCATGGAGAATAAAATTATTTATTTAGCAAAGTAGAATTGAATAAATCCAAGATTCTACCATATTCATCCACCCATGAATACGTTTCTTTAAACCCATGTGACTCAACAGGAAAACTCGCTAAACTCCATTTTTTCTTCCCTAATTCAATAAATCGTTGCGATAAACGCACAATATCTTTGTATTCTACATTATCATCTACCATGCCGTGAAGCATCAATAAATTGCCTTCTAAATTATTAGCAAAATATATAGGTGAACTTTTTTTATAGGCATCGGGATCGGTTTCAGGAAAATTTAAAATATTCCCAGTATAGCCGTGATTGTAATGCGCCCAGTCGGTTACCGAACGTAAAGCGGCTCCTGCGGCAAATTCTTTAGGTGTTGTCAACATTGCCATCAAAGTAATAAAACCTCCGTATGAACCTCCATATATCCCTACTCTATTGGAATCAATACCATAATTTTGAACTAAGAATTTTTTTCCATCGATTTGATCGGATAGATCTTTACCTCCCATAAAACGATAAATGCCAGTTCTCACATCTCGTCCGTATCCATCACTTCCTCTATAATCAATATCCAAAACAGTATAACCTAAATCAGTCAGCAAATTATGGAACATATATTCTCTATGATACGTACTCCAATGATTATGCGCATTTTGCAAATAGCCCGCTCCATGAACAAAAATAACAGCGGCTTTATTAGCTTGATTTTTATTTGGTGTATACAAACGAGCATTGACTGGTGTTCCGTCATGTGCTTTGAAAGTAATCACTTCTGGACTTCTCCAATTATATTCCTGGAATGCTGCAGTAGTCGAAAACGTAATTTGATTTAAAGAACTTCCTTTTTTATTGGTAGCCCAATACAATTCCCAAGGTTTGTTTTTGTATGAATAACGAACTAACAAGGTTTTCTCATCAGGTGAAAGACTCACTTCATGAGCACCGTCTTTGATTAATATAGGTTGCAAAATCGCATCCGAAACATTCATTTTGTACCACTCACGATTCCCTGGATGAGTGGTATTGGTAGTTAAGTAAAACGTTTTTTTATCTTTTGATAAAACCACACCACGAACTTCCCAGTTGCCTTGAGTTAGTTGTACTTTTTTATTGGTTCTTAAATTGTAGGTATACAAATGGGAATAACCTGTTATTTCTGACTGAAAGTAAATGGTTTCGTTATCGGCCAAAAAACCTAAAGTCCCAGAACTAAATGCATACGACGGTATTCCAGGCCCGCCAATCCAAGCCTCATCGTGTTGGTGTTCAATTTCTTTAAAACTTCCTGTAGCTAAATTCAAGTTAACCAACCAACGGTCCTTGTTATCTTGACTTCTAATTTCAACAATGGCATACGATCCATCCTGATTGTAAATTGGAGCTTGGGCAACAATCAGTTTGTCTTTCTTCTCTAAGTTTTTATTTTTTTCATACAATTTGAAATAATCAGGAACATCTTGAATATGACTCAAAGACGAAAAATTGATCATATAAACCGTATCCTTTGCTACATTATAGATACCCATTTTTGTATTTACAAAATTGTTGGTCGAAACTTTTGTTTTGGTATCTCTAGATTTATTATAGCCATCTGCCGTAATAAAAAGCTCCATTTCTTCTTGTTTTACCTCAGCTTCTTCTCTTAAACGGAACGTAACAAAATCTCCCTTCGGACTAGCTTTAGTACTTTCAATACTGTTTTTTCCGAAGAAATACGGTTTTGGAAAATCTGATTTTGCATCATCATTAGCAGTATTCCATTTCTCTTTTTGTTCTTGGTCCCTAACAAATTGAAATAATTCTTTTTGTTGCTCTTTCAAAAAAGATTCTTTTTCTTTTGGCTTTTCCTCTGATTTTCCCTTTTTAAAATTGGTCAACTGAACCAATGACCCAATTTTGGTATCGAATTTAAAAAGATTTTCACTTTGTTTTAAAAAAACAACCCCTTCCTCTTTTCCTATCTGAAGATTGGAAACTGGTACACTATGCTGAAATATTTTTTTGCTTTTTTTATCTTTAATGGCATACGAATACAGTTGTCCTTTGTCTATGTAGTAGTAAATACCGCTACCTTCTTTTTCCACAAATCGAATTTTCGAAAACCTAGCTTCCTCTTTAGACGCTTTTTGAGGAGCTTTCATTCCTTTTTTCCAATAGTAGGTCGAATTACCCCATTCTTTAATAGGATTCCAATCAAAATAAATGGTAGATCCATCCAAAGACCATCTTTCGTTTTCAGGGAGATTACCAATAAAATCATTCCCTTTCATAATTTCTTCCAGCTTCAATGATTGTGCTTGAAAATTAGTGGAACAAAAAATACAAATTAAAAGTAGTAGGATTTTTTTCATCGTTTTTTAAATTAATTCTTTAATAATAAATCGGAAAGATAATTAGCCACTCCATCCTCGTGATTAGTAGCAATTACTTCCATATGAGATAACTTGTTTTTTAAAGCGGATGGTGCATTGCCCATGATTAGTCCTTTGCCAGAAGTAACCAGCATCATTTCGTCATTAAAACCATCTCCAAAAGAAATAGTATGACTAAAATTTAAATTTTCTTTTTCTAAAATTTTTGCAATTGCATGGCTTTTGTCAACGTTTTTATCCATGAATTCAAGGCAAATAGGCAAACTAAAAGCATGATTGAAAGTTTCTGGATGGTGCTCTAAAATCAAATCCCGAACAGCCATTAATTTATCTTGATTTTCGTGGGTAAAGAAAATTTTAATGGCTTCATAATCTTCTAGCTCATCAAAATTAACCAATTCACGATGATAGGTAACTTCTTTAGAAAAGCTATTTAATTTTTCATTGTGAATGTTGGTTTGCCAAACCTCCTCTTTAAATAAAACTGTAGTTATATCTGGGTCAATGTTTAATGATAAAATGGATTTTACCAAATCGCTTTCCATATTGACAGAAAAGATCAACTCTTTATCTGGCGAATGAATTCTGGCTCCATTTGAAGTAACCAAATACAAGGGAACTTCTAATTTTTCGACTAAAGGCATGGCATCCAAATGATGGCGACCTGTTGCAACTACAATTAAATAATCCTGTTGGTGCAATTCTTGAAAAACCGATTTTGTGTAGTCAGAAATTACGTGATGTTGATTCAATAAAGTACCGTCCAAATCACTGATAATAACCTTCGTATTTGCTTTAATCATTCTATAACTCCCCTACTTAATTAATCGTTATTCTCTATTTTTTTATAGGCTTCGATTACTTTTTTAACCAATCGATGGCGTACCACATCTTTGTCATCCAAATAAATAATGCCAATACCATCGACGTCTTTTAAAACTAACAATGCTTCTTTTAAACCCGAGATAGTGCGACGAGGCAAATCAACCTGACCTGGATCTCCCGTAATCATGAACTTAGCATTCTTACCCATTCGAGTTAAAAACATTTTCATTTGAGAATGCGTGGTATTTTGTGCCTCATCTAAAATCACAAAAGCATTATCCAAAGTTCGTCCACGCATAAAGGCCAAAGGAGCAATTTGAATAATTCCTTTTAAAATATAATCTTCAATTTTTTCATTGGGCAACATATCGCGCAACGCATCGTATAAGGGTTGCATGTAAGGATCCAATTTCTCCTTCATGTCACCAGGTAAAAAACCGAGGTTTTCTCCTGCTTCAACCGCAGGACGAGTCAATATAATACGTTTAACTTCTTTATCTTTCAACGCTTTAACTGCCATAGCAACACCGGTGTAGGTTTTACCTGTACCTGCTGGACCAACAGCAAAAACCATATCGTTTTTACCCAAAGTGTCAACTAATAATTGCTGATTGGGAGTTAATGCTTTAATTAGCTTTCCTCCTACACCATGAACTAAAATTTTATCATGGTCTTGCATTTTCCTTTCCTCTTGACCATCTCCAAGAATCACGCGTTCAATGACATTATCGTCAATATTGTTGTAGCGAGTAAAATGCAACATCAAGCGTTGAAATCGTTTTTCAAACTCATCTAGAACTTCTCTTTCGCCAAAAGCTTTGAGGGTTGTCCCACGAGCCACAATTTTTAATTTGGGATAGAATTTTTTAATCGTTTCCAAATGAGCATCCTGATCTCCCCAAAATTCTTTGGGAGCAATGTCAACTAATTCAATGATTCTTTCGTTCAAATTGGGAGTTTTTAGAATATTAATTCGTTTTGAAGCAACCGTTAAATCAATTAAAATTCCGAAATAGAAAAAATTTTTCTTTATTTCGTTTTTGAATTTACTATTGTTAGCTTTGCATTTCTCAAATTTAATGAAATTTAGCCTTACCCAAACTCAATAGTTATAAACAAAATTATGTCAATAATTACCCTTACTACCGATTACGGCTTGAAAGATCACTTTGTAGGTGCTCTTAAGGGTAAAATTATATCGGAATATCCTGAAGTTAACATCATTGATATCTCACACGACATTGATCCATTTAACATACTTGAAGCGAGTTATATTATTGGCGCTGCCTATAGCAGTTTCCCTAAAGGAACTGTACATATCATTGGCGTAGACAGTGAACGAAATAAAGAAAACCAACACATTGCTATACAATGGAACGATCAGTATTTTATTGGCGCTGACAATGGTATTTTGAGTATGCTTACGCAAAAAGTGGTTCCGCAAAAAATGGTGGCTATCACCATTCACGATCGTTTGCACAATGAGGCTTCTGATTTGGATGTGTTTGTCAAAGTAGCCTGCCATTTGTCTAAAGGTGGTTTGTTGAATGTAATTGGTAAAGAAATCGGGCAATTAAAATCGGTAACTGGTTTGCAGGCGAGTGTGGCCAATGACTTTAACTCTATCAAAGGCAATGTAATTTACATCGATCATTTTGGGAATGTGGTGACCAATATTTCCAAAAAACAATTTTTGGATGTGGCCAAAGGAAGACCTTATGAAATTGTCATGAAAACCAAAAATATTAAAACAATTTTACCTAATTATTCAGCTGTGGCAACCAATGAAAATTATGCCATAAAGAATTATGAGGGAGAAAAACTGGCGATTTTTAACGAGGCTGGCTTTCTTGAAATTGCTATTTTTAGAAGTAATCCTTCAAAAATTGGTTCAGCCAATAGTTTACTCGGATTAAGTTACAGAGATGTGGTTTTGATTCAATTTAAAAACTAATTCGTCTATGTTTGTTCGAATCGTTAAGTTGAGTTTTCACCCAGAAAATATTCCGGTATTTCTTGAAAATTTTGAATTGGTTAAAAATCAAATACGAAATTTCCCCGGAAATCGTTTATTAGAATTGTATCAAGACAAAACAAATTCTTCCATTTTCTTTACCTACAGTTATTGGGAAAGCGAAGAGGATTTGGAAAACTATAGAAAATCAAAATTATTCAATGAGGTTTGGGATTTTACCAAGAAACTATTCAATGATAAACCCGAAGCTTGGAGCGTTGACAAATTAGACCGTTTAGTGTAAAACAAAAACAGATGAAATCAATCGTATTACGTGAAATAAAATCATTCTTTGGTTCGCCAATTGGGTATTTGGTGATTGCCATTTTCCTTATTTTGAACGGACTCTTTCTTTGGGTGTTTGAAGGAGATTATAATATATTAAATTCGGGTTTTGCTGATTTGACTCCTTTTTTCACCTTGTCACCTTGGATTCTCGTTTTCTTAATTCCTGCTGTTACCATGCGCAGTTTTTCGGATGAAAAAAAACAGGGCACTTTGGAATTATTATTAACCAAACCATTAAGTGTTTGGGAGATTGTAAATGGGAAATTTTTAGGTGCGGTACTTTTGATTTGCATCGCAATTATACCCACATTTATCTATGTAGCGGCCATTTCTAGTTTTGGAATTCCTGATGGAAATATTGATATGGGAAGTACCTTGGGCTCCTATTTTGGCATAGTTTTCTTGGTTGGCGCATATGCCGCAATTGGACTATTTACCTCGACACTTTCAGACAACCAAATTGTTGCATTCATCATTGCGGTATTTCTATGCTTTTTGTTCTATTTTGGTTTTGAAGCATTGGCTACTGTTTTACCCACTTTTTCAAATACAATTGCCTACTTAGGCATGCAAGACCATTTTAAAAGTATGAGCCGTGGTGTTTTGGACACTCGCGACATTCTCTATTTCAGTAGTATTATTATAGTGTTTCTTTCCTTGACGGTTAACCAATTAAAATCATTTCAATCGTAATGAATACTGTAACTAAAAATAGGCTAAAATCAGTTGGAATTACGCTATTCCTTCTATTGGTTATAAACACCATTGGTAGTTTCTTTTTCTACCGATTGGATTTGACCAAAGACAAAAGATACACCTTGTCTTCAACGTCATTACACATTATTGAACAAGTTAAAAACCCATTGTATATCAAAGTGTATATGCAAGGTGAATTACCTTCTGAATTCAAACGACTCCAATTGGAAACCCGTCAAATGCTGGAAGAATTTCAAGGCTATAATTCTAATATTGTTTTCGAATTCATAGATCCTTTAGAAGATGAGGCTACTAGCATGGACAACATCAAAGAATTGTACCGCAAAGGCCTTACTCCTATCAATATTTCTGTAGATGACAAAGGGAAACAATCGCAAGCTATGGTTTTTCCTTGGGCTATTGCTGTCTACGATAATAAAGAGGTTAATATTCCTCTTTTGAAAAATATCATGGGGGCTTCAACTACAGATAAGATTATTGGATCCGTGCAACATTTGGAATATTCTATAGCTGATGCGTTCTATAAAATTACCAACGACATGCAGAAAAAAATTGCAATTATTAAAGGAAATGGTGAATTGCACGAAGCGTATATTGCCAAATTTTTATTGCAAACCAAAGAGAGCTACCACATTGGTCCGTTTACTTTGGATTCAGTTGCCAAACAACCTTTAAATTCTTTAACCGAATTAAAAAAATACGATTTAGCCATTATAGCCAAACCCACTGAAGCTTTTTCTGAAAATGAAAAACAAGTACTGGATCAATATATTGTTAATGGAGGAAAAACGATTTGGTTAATCGATCAGGTAGTGGCAGAAATGGATAGTTTATACAGTCCTACTGGTAGTGCTTTAGCGTTTCCAAGAGATTTAAACTTAAATGATTTTTTCTTTAAATACGGCGTCCGAATATATCCTGATTTAGTCAAAGACGAACAAGGAAGTCCAATAAAACTAGCTACTGGAGAACAAGGGAGCGCCACTCAATTTCAAGAATTCAATTGGAAATTTGCACCACAGGTCTATTCGCAAAGTAATCACCCCATTGTAAAAAACTTAGGTGGTATCAAATTTGATTTTGCCAATGCGATTGACACCCTTAAAAACGGTATCAAGAAAACCGTTTTATTGCAATCCTCTCCCTATTCGAAACGAATAGGAACGCCTACCGAAATCAATTTGAATAGCGTTAACGAAGAAACTAGCCCAGCTGATTATTTAAACAAAGGCCATATTCCGTTAGCGGTTTTGTTAGAAGGAAAATTCCATTCCATGTTCGAAAACCGTATTTTGGCTTTTGACCAAAATAATTTTCAAGCCAAAGGAAAACCGAGTAAAATGATTGTTATTTCGGATGGTGATATCATTAAAAATCAATTGGATAAAAATGGAATGCCTGTAGAATTAGGTTACGATCAACGCTCCGGTAATTTGTATGACAACAAGGATTTATTAATGAATTGTGTCAATTATTTGTTGGATGATACCGGACTTATTAACATTCGTTCCAAAGATTTAGATTTGCCTTTATTAGACAAAGAAAAAGTCTATGAAAACTACACTAATATACAATTACTAACTATCGGGCTTCCAATAGCTATTTTAGGTGTTTTTGGCTTTCTATTTTCTCTCCTAAGAAAAAGAAAATACAGCCGATAGATGTTAATAAAAAATTTTCCATACTAAACTAGTTTACGATATATTTGTAAAAAAGTATATCCCAAAAAATATAAAATATAACAGATGAAATTTATAGTATCGAGTTCGTACTTATTAAAACAATTGCAAGTGCTAGGAAGCGTTATCAATAGCAATAACACTTTACCTATTTTAGATAATTTCCTATTTGAATTGAACAACAATCTTTTGACAGTTTCTGCTTCTGATTTAGAGACTACCATGTCTGCTACTTTGGATATTGATTCTACCAGCCAAGGAAGTGTTGCAGTTCCTGCCAAATTGCTTTTAGAAATACTTAAAACTTTCCCTGAACAACCCCTGACTTTCACTGTTGAAGAAAACAGTACAATCGAAATTAGCTCTAATTCTGGAAAATATGCCTTGGCTTATGCTCCAGGTGAAGAATTTCCTAAATCGGTAAATCTAGACGAACCTTCAGTAACTTTAGTTCCTGCAGATGTATTGGCAACAGCAATCAGTAAAACTATTTTTGCTGCTGGAAATGATGATTTACGTCCAGTTATGTCAGGCGTATTTTTTCAGTTTTCTCCACAAGGATTGACTTTTGTTGCAACAGATGCTCATAAATTAGTAAAATATGCTCGCACCGATGTAACGGCTTCTCAAGTAGCTGATTTCATCATGCCGAAAAAACCATTGAATATTTTAAAAAGTATTTTAGGTGCTTCTGATGCGGAAGTAAAAATTGAATACAACGATTCTAATGCGACTTTCTCTTTTGACAATTATTTGTTGATGTGTCGTTTAATCGATGGAAAATATCCAAACTACGAAGCGGTAATTCCTAAGGAAAATCCAAACAAATTAATGATTGACCGATCTCAATTCTTGAGTTCTGTTCGTCGTGTGGCTATTTTCTCTAATAAAACTACTCACCAAATTCGTTTGAAAATTGCAGGTGCTGAATTGAATATTTCTGCTGAAGATATTGATTACTCAAACAAAGCCGAAGAAAGATTGACTTGTGATTATCAAGGAGACGATATGCAAATAGGGTTCAACTCACGTTTCTTAACTGAAATGTTAACTAACCTACAATCCGATATGATCATGTTAGAAATGTCATTACCCAACCGCGCCGGAATCCTTACACCAGTTGATGGTTTAGAAGAAGGAGAAACCGTAACGATGTTAGTTATGCCAGTAATGTTGAACGCCTAATTCAACTCATTTAAATAAAATAAAAAACCGCTATTCAATTGGATAGCGGTTTTTTTATTTTTAGAATCTATTCCTTTATTGGAATTGATAAAATTGGAATCTCAAAATCAGTGGCTAACTTTTTAGTCAAACTAGTATGAAAGAGTCCTTCAAAAAAACCTCTTTTATAAGGCAACATAATTAAAACATCTACTTCTTTATACATAATAAAATCAGTAATTATTACTTGAACATCATCATCCTCAATTATATAAAAGTCGATAGGTTCTGATTTGAATTCTTCTTTCCATTCAGCAATCGTAGCATTTGAAATATCTGAGTTGGAGGTTTTAACATACAAACATTTTACTTTTGCTTTTGCCTTATGTGCCAATTGTAATACGGTTTGCAATGCCTTTTTATCTTTCGGTCTAAATCGAGTAGTGAAACCAATAGTGTCTATTTTTTGAAATGGCGCATTAGAAGGAATACAATAAACCGGTATACCTGCATCTGTTATGATCGAACTCGCATTGGTACCCATAAAAAAACTTTCCCAACCAGTAGCTCCTGAAGTACCCATAACCAAATAATCAATCGCGTCATCTACAATTGATTCTTTGATGGCTGAAACCAAATCCCCATCTTTCAATCGGTGAGACATTTTGATTTTGTCGAGATGATGTACTTCGGCAATTGCTCGCAATTTTGGAATTTCGTTCTTAAACATTTCAAATTCACTTAATTCCACCGAATCATAAATAGCGGCATAATTCTCCGGAAAAAATTGATTGTCGTAAATAGGCAATTCAAAAGAATGCAACAAAATTAATTCGCCATGAACCATTTTGGCGAATTCTAATGCATGAACAAACGCATTATTGGCAACTTCAGAAAAATCAGTAGGAAATAGAATCTTTTTCATAAATAAAGTGTTTATCAATTTATTTTATCAAAATTAGTTACAACAATTTTGATATAAAATGATAATTATCAGTAATTTACAATTATTTTAGTTGTCTTACACCTTCCAAAATAATACCCAAATTTACCCAGAGAGTTTTATTATCTTTGTGACTTAGAATAATCAAAATGATGTACAGCGATTCCATCGTAGCCTTAGCAACACCTTCGGGTGCCGGAGCAATTTCAATAATTAGAGTTTCTGGACCAGACGCCATCGAAATTGGCGCCAGTGTTTTTAAATCAATCAAAAACAAGGATTTAAAACAACAGAAAACACACACCTTACATTTGGGGCATATTATTGATGAGGGGAAAACTTTAGATGAAGTTTTGATTTCTATTTTCAAAGGACCTAATTCGTACACAGGTGAAAACACCATCGAAATTTCCTGTCATGGTTCTACTTACATTCAACAACAAATAATCCAATTATTACTGCGTAAAGGTTGTCGCATGGCCGATGCAGGTGAATTTACCTTACGCGCTTTTTTAAATGGCAAATTGGATTTGTCACAAGCCGAAGCAGTTGCTGATTTGATTTCGTCAGACAACGAAGCCTCACACCAAATTGCGATGCAACAAATGCGTGGCGGATT
>DFXW01000034.1:41980-115337 GCA_002382495.1 Flavobacterium sp. UBA4098 | reverse complement strand
AATTTCTAAAGACGAAATGTATAAAGTTAATCCTAACACAATCAAATCGTTTGATGTAAAAAAAGGAAAACCAAATGGAGAAATTAGAATAGTAACAAAGACAAATAATGAATTGACGGATATTGAATACTTAACTCCGCCTACTCCTCCTACACCACCAACTCCTCCGGTTTTTTCTTTTAAATCTCCAAAACCGTTAGTTTTTCCAAAAGCTCCTAGAGCTCCTAAAGGAAATCCTAGAAATGGAGACCTAAAAGAATGGAAGGAATTCGAAAGAAAAATGGAAGATTTTAATAAAAAAATGGAGGCTATGGAACCTCAAATTAAAGCATTTGACGAGCAGATGGAAAAATTAAACAAACAAATGGAACCTCAAATGAAAGCATTTGACGAGAAAATGGAAATCTTTAACGAGAAAATGAAAAAATACGAGGAAAAAATGGAAGAATACCAATCCAAAATGAATTCAAGACTAAGAAAGTAATCCCTTAACTTCAACATTTAAAAGGCGTTCAAAATTATTGAACGCCTTTTTTATACGCCAATATTTTAAAATTAAATACTATTTATTTTATGTTTTGAATCAAACTAAATCCTCCGTTTTCTTATCAAAAAGTTAATTACGTTAAATTTTTGCAAAGGTGTTTTTGGATCTAAAAATCAATTAATAGGTTTGCTTCGTTAATAACAAAAAATACAAGTATAAATTTAATTTTAGACTATGAATACTAGAAAAAATTATTTCACACTAGCCCTTGCATTCGGTTTAATTATCGGAGGTTCAGTTGCTGTATTGGCACAAAATCAGAAGAAAAAAGAAATCATCGAAATCAACAATGAAAATGACGATGTGGTGATGACTTGGAATAAAACCACGCCCGAATCAGAAATGAATGAGGATGTAAAAGCGCTAAAAAAATATGGCGTTACTATCAATTACTCGGATGTGAAACGCAATTCAAATAAAGAAATTACGGGTTTAAAAGTAAGTTACGAAGACGAAAAAGGAAACAAAGGCGAATTGAAACTCAACCAACAAGCTCCAATTTCGACCATCAATTTCTACAAATCAGGAAATGAAATTGGTTTTGGAACACCATCCAATTCTAATCCAATGAACAGTTTTTCATTTAGTGGCGTACCCAATGGAAGTGCAGTAAAAATATTCGGTTTCCATGATGAAGATGGAAATCCTTCAACTGAAAACTTCCGATTTAATTTCACAGACAAAAACAAAGGACCTAAATCCAGTATGAAGTCTAAAATAGTAATTAAAAAATCGAATAAAAAAGACTTGATTATTGAAGATGGCGAAGTGATTTCTGGTAAAGACGATTACACTGATGAAGAAATTGAAAAAATAAAGAAAGAGTATGAAATTGATTCAGAAGATGTAGAAAATACAAAAGAGGACCAATTAGGTGTTTTTGATCTACGCAATGATAAAGGAGTTCAAGAATTCAAGAAAAAAATCAAAAAAATAATTAGCTCATCGGATTCTGATACCGATTCAACATCAGAATTGGCCAAAGCCAAAGAAGAAATGATCAAAGCGAAAGAAGAATTAGAAAAAGCCCGAATCGCTTTAGAGAAAGCCACTCCAACCCAATCAAAAAAGAAATAATTTATAAAAAGGCCATTTAATCAATGGTCTTTTTTATTTTTACCAAAAAAACAAATGTTCAAAGTCTTAGCTC
The DNA here is from genome assembly GCA_002382495.1 of Flavobacterium sp. UBA4098. Lineage (GTDB taxonomy): Bacteria > Bacteroidota > Bacteroidia > Flavobacteriales > Flavobacteriaceae > Flavobacterium. The sequence continues at coordinate 113,640 of DFXW01000034.1, read as the reverse complement.
AAATTAACAAAGTACTGTTACCCAGTTTTACCAAACAACGCTTGGATGTGACTAAAGCAAAGAAATGGCAAATGGCATTGATAGGCTATCGCTATTATGTAACCTGTAGAGCCTTAGATAAATAAATATAGAAATTAGTGGCTATCCAAAAAAAGCAGTTATTTTTTAATTTTCAATTTGGATATCTACCATTTTTACCTATATTTGCACCCGCAACAAGGCCTCGTGGCGCAACTGAATAGCGCATCTGATTACGGCTCAGAAGGTTACTGGTTTGAATCCAGTCGAGGTCACGAATAAATACAATTAAAAGAAAAAACGCCAAGCTAGCTTGAGCGTTTTTTTGTTTTAATTGTATTTTCAAAGCGGAGCTTTGTTGGATATATAATCCAGTCAATAAATTATTGGACTTCAAATTATAATAAGTATGCGATATTTAGTTTATTATTAAATTCAACAGTTGGTGTTAAAATTTAAATATTTGCTATGGTTGAAATTATTACTAATAGTAATGTTATTGCAAGAATTAGTATTGAATAGAAGTTAGTTGATTTTAAATCAAAATTTTCTAAATACCATTTTTTGACACTTAAAAAGCTCATAAAAAAAACTAAAATAACAAATGGGATAGTGATTAGTTCCAATATTCCAACAAGCAAATCACTAACAACAATAGTATTAAATGACAGGTAAATTAATATTGTAAAATAAATCAAACACAGACTACTTAATATTATATAACTGTTTTTTTTCATTTTAATTTATTTTATGTTAATGCTCTAAAAAGTTTAATTTGTCTACCCAAGATAATTTAAATAAGACTAATCATAAGTCATCTATCAAAAATACATAAAAATGATTATCCACTCTATTTAGAATTAAAAATAAGTAATTTAGCACCAACTGGAACCAATACTTTTTTATGACAACCTACTTCTTTGATTTGACCTACCAAGACACCTCTTATGGTGAAGAGGATTTACACCTCAAAGAATTTGAATCTTGTCAGTTTATTAACTGTGATTTTACCACTTGTAATTTCATTGGAGTGACTTTTATTGAGTGTACCTTTACCAATTGCAATTTCAATAGCGCCAAACTCAACCATACCGCCTTACGAACCGTACATTTCAATAACTGCAAAATGCAGGATATTAATTTCTCGATGTGCGATAAATTGATTTTTGAAATAGCGTTTAGCCGTTGTAATTTGGATTTCTCCAAATTCTATACATTAAAGCTAAAAGAAACACAATTTAAAAACTGTAGTCTAATTGCCGTCGATTTTATGGCAGCTGATTTGTCTGAAGTTGTGTTTGACAATTGCGATTTGTATCGCGCGGAATTTGACAAAGCCAACGCCTCAAAAGCCGATTTTAAAACCAGCTACAATTACACCATTGATCCAGAAAAAACCAAGATTAAAAAAGCCACTTTCGCTTTAGAAGGTCTTAAAGGATTATTGTATAAGCACAATATTATTGTGGAGTAATTCAATTATTATAATTGAATTTTGAAATTGATATTGCTACCCATGCACAGTTTCACCTTTACCATAATTGGTAATGATAGAAGCTTCAAAATCCAACCATTCTCGCCAGCGTTTTTCTACATCAATACCTTCTCCATATTTACGGGCATAGCTAATAAAAGTGGTGTAATGTCCTGCTTCGCTCTCCATCAAATCACGGTAGAAAGTAGCCAATTCTTCGTCTTCAATATTTTCTGAAAGCACTTTAAATCGCTCACAACTTCTCGCTTCAATCATAGCCGAAAACAACAAACGTTCTACCAATCCAGAAACACGACTTCCCGTATTACTTTGTTTCATGTACAGATACAATTCATTAACATAATCGTCTTTGCGTTCGCGACCTAATTTCAGTCCGCGTTTGATGATGATATTGTGAACTTGTTCAAAATGGTCAATTTCTTCTTTGGCCAAAGCCAAAAGATCCTGAACTAAATCTTGATGCTCCGAATTGTGTGTGATTATGGTAATGGCATTGGTAGCTGCTTTCTGTTCGCACCAAGCGTGATCCGTTAGAATTTCTTCAATGTTTTTCTCAACAATATTAACCCATCTTGGGTCGGTTGGCAATTTTAATCGTAGTATGGACATTTTGAATTGGAATTAAAAAGGAGGTAAAAATAAAAAAGTTTAAAGTGTTGCGAAAACAAGGTTAGCACAAAACTTTAAACTTTTAAATTGAATAACAAACGCTATCTTAGAAAACGAATATCGCTCTTTCGCTCATCATTTCGTTAACTTCAGCAGCTACTTCTTCGATTACATCTTCGTCTGTGTGATTCATTAAGACTTTATCGATAAGTGCTACGATAGTTTCCATATCTTCTTCTACCAAACCACGAGTCGTGATTGCAGCAGTTCCCACACGAATTCCAGAAGTAACAAATGGCGATTTGTCATCAAAAGGAACCATGTTTTTATTTACTGTGATTTCAGCTTTTACTAGGGCATTTTCAGCGTCTTTACCTGAAATGTTTTTATTTCGTAAATCAATCAACATCATGTGATTGTCTGTTCCACCAGAGATAATTTCGTATCCTCTTTTTACAAAAGCGTCAGCCATAGCTTTCGCATTTTTTTGCAATTGCATCGCATACGTAAAGAATTCATCTTGTAAAGCTTCTCCAAAAGCAACCGCTTTAGCAGCGATGATATGCATTAATGGTCCACCTTGGTTTCCTGGGAAAACAGCCAAGTCTAATAAATTAGACATCATTCTAATTTCTCCTTTTGGAGTGGTTAAACCAAATGGGTTTTCAAAATCTTTACCCATCAAAATCAATCCACCACGTGGTCCACGTAATGTTTTATGAGTTGTTGTAGTAACAATATGACAGTGAGGCAACGGATCGTTCATCAACCCTTTGGCAATCAAACCTGCTGGATGCGATATATCAGCCAATAAAATAGCGCCAACGCTATCTGCAATTTGTCTGAAACGAGCAAAATCCATATCGCGAGAATAAGCCGAAGCTCCAGCGATAATTAACTTGGGTTGTGATTGGGTTGCAATTTCTTGAATTTTATCATAGTCTAATCTTCCTGTTTCCTTGTCCACTCCATAAAAAACTGGATTGTACAAACGACCAGAAAAGTTCACAGGAGAACCGTGAGTCAAGTGACCACCGTGCGCCAAATCAAATCCTAAAATAGTATCACCAGGTTTAATACAAGCGTGATACACTGCAGTATTGGCTTGAGAGCCTGAGTGCGGTTGAACGTTAGCATATTCAGCACCAAATAATTCTTTGGCTCTGTCAATGGCAATTTGTTCTACAACATCCACTACTTCACAACCGCCGTAATATCTTTTTCCAGGATATCCTTCTGCATATTTGTTAGTCAAAACAGAACCAGCTGCTTCCATTACTTCGTCACTTACAAAGTTTTCTGATGCAATTAATTCTATTCCGTGAATTTGTCTTTCTTGTTCTTCTAGGATAAGGTCAAAAATTTGTTCGTCGCGTTGCATTTGTGTAGTTTTTGTTAATTTGAGGCAAAAATACAAAAAAACGTCGGCTAAATAATAGCTTGTCTTTATAAAAGAGGTAGTAGTTTTTAACAAACTAATTAACAACAAAGTCTTGCCGTTTTATTACTACCTAATTGATTTAAAAATCATTTAATAACAAAACCATAAAACAATACCAAAGAGTTCTAAATTTAAACATCTTAACATTGCTATGTAAAAATGTTAGAAAACCCAGAATTAACCCCTTGTTATAAAAAAAGTTGTATTTTTGCTGGCGATGAATAAAAACAGTTTACATATAACTTCTTTATCACGGACAATTACACTTTCGACTTCTCCCGAAGTACGGATACTATCGCTATAGTTTCCATTTGTGTTTTTAACCATTTATTCATTTTTCAACTTATTGTTTTGAAATCACTTTCGTTTTACATTGGATATTTAATTCCAAAGAATTTTCTTTTAAATCACTCAAAAACAATCACTAATCGAATGTATTCGTTTGTGTCTGTTTTGGATTTAAATTATTGTATTCCAATCATAATTGTTTCATTTAATTATAAAATTAACTCTTGAAATGAATATTAAAATTGTTGTAACTCAAGAAGAGCATTATCAATTTGCGAATGAAATTTGTGAAACTATAGAAACCTCTGCCAAATTAAGAGGAACTGGTATCGCAAAAAGAACACCCGATTACATTCAAAAAAAGATGGAAAACCAAGATGCTATAATTGCTTTAGTCGATGGTAAGTTCGCAGGTTTTTGTTATATTGAAAGTTGGCAACACGGAAAATTTGTGGCGCACTCCGGATTAATTGTACACCCCAATTATAGACATCATGGTTTAGCTAAAAAAATCAAATCCAAAGTTTTTGATTATTCACTAAAAAAATATCCTGATGCTAAAGTATTCGGAATCACAACTGGATTAGCAGTAATGAAAATCAATTCCGATTTAGGATACAAACCGGTTCCGTTCTCTGAATTGACTACCGATCCTAGTTTTTGGAAAGGATGCCAAACCTGTACCAATTATGATATCTTAAAAAGCAAAGACAATAAAATGTGTTTGTGTACCGGAATGTTGTACGATCCAAAAGAAAAACAAAAGATTCCGCCAAGACATCCATTCAATGTAAAAGTTCTCAACCGATTAAATAAAATTAAAGAAGCCTTATTCTTAAAAAAATAATTATACCATGAAAAAAGTTGTATTAGCCTATAGCGGTGGATTAGACACCTCGTATTGCCTAAAATATTTGAAAAACGAAAAGGGATACGAAGTTCATACTGTATTAATCAATACCGGGGGATTTGATGACGAAGAGTTACAAGCTATCGAAGATAGAGCCTATGAATTAGGAAGCGCGCAACATGCTAACCTTACGATTCTAGACAAATATTACGACAAAGCAATTAAATATTTAATTTATGGTAACGTATTGAAAAACAACACCTACCCTCTTTCTGTGAGTGCTGAACGTGTTTTTCAAGCTATTGAAGCCATTAAATACGCTAAATCTGTTGGTGCCAATGCTATTGCTCACGGAAGTACCGGTGCTGGAAACGATCAAATTCGTTTTGATTTGATTTTCCAAACCATTGCTCCTGAAATTGAAATTATCACGCCTATTCGTGATTTAAAATTATCACGTCAAGAAGAGGTAGATTATTTGGCTAAAAACGGCGTTCATTATTCATGGGAAAAAGCACAATACTCAATAAATAAAGGTCTTTGGGGAACTAGTGTGGGTGGAAAAGAAACCCTAACTTCTCACGAAGCCTTACCAAGTGAGGCCTACCCTTCGCAATTGCAAAAACAAGGGGAAGAAAAAGTAACATTAGAATTCAACGAAGGACAATTGGTTGCTGTTAATGGTAAAAAAGATACACCTCCAAACAATATTGTAATTTTAGAAAAAATGGCGAACGCCTATGCTATCGGTAGAGACATTCATGTTGGAGATACAATCATTGGAATCAAAGGACGAGTTGGTTTTGAAGCCGCAGCTCCACTAATTATTATCAAAGCGCATCATTTACTAGAGAAACATACTTTGGGTAAATGGCAACAATATTGGAAAGAACAATTAGGCAACTGGTACGGCATGTTATTCCACGAAGGACAATTCCTAGATCCAGTAATGCGTAATATCGAAACGTTCTTGGAAGACACTCAAAAAACTGTGAATGGAACAGTAACGGTAACCCTAAAACCCTATCATTTCTCATTGGACGGAATCGAATCTAAAAACGATTTAATGAACACCGGATTCGGACAATATGGCGAAATGAATAATGCTTGGACATCAGATGATGCGAAAGGATTCATTAAAATCTTAGGCAATGCACAAAATATATTTTCATCTGTAAATCAACTAAGTCATGATTAAAGTTGGAATAATTGGCGGTTCAGGCTATACTGCGGGGGAACTCATCCGAATTTTGATGTTTCACCCCAATGCGACTTTGGATTTTGTATACAGTACAACTAATGCTGGCAAACCTTTATCCATTGCGCATCACGATTTGATGGGTGATATTGAAATGAATTTTACTGATCAAGTCAACCCTAACGTTAATGTGGTTTTCTTGTGTTTGGGTCATGGAAAATCAAAAGCATTTTTAGAACAGCACCAATTTTCAAACGATACCAAAATCATCGATTTAGGAAACGATTTTAGACTGACTAAAGACGCTGAATTTGATGGAAAGCAATTTGTTTACGGTTTGCCGGAATTAAACAGAACTGCCATTCAATCTGCAAATTATATTGCTAACCCAGGTTGTTTTGCTACGGCTATTCAATTGGCTTTACTGCCATTGGCCAAAAATGGATTACTTAACGAAGATATCCACATCAACGCTACTACTGGAAGTACTGGAGCTGGAGTTAGTCCGTCAGAAACGACTCATTTCAGTTGGAGAAACAACAATATGTCGCATTACAAAGCTTTTGAACACCAACATTTGGGTGAAATCAATCAAAGCATTCAACAATTGCAGGCAGGTTATCCAAACGAGTTGCTATTTGTTCCTAACCGAGGGGATTTCGCAAGAGGAATTTTTGCGACTTTATATACCAACATTGAAGAAAGTTTGGAAGATATTGTTGCTAAATACGAAGCGTATTATGCGGATCAACCATTTGTAACGGTCACTTCTACTAACATCAACATGAAGCAAGTGGTGCAAACTAACAAATGTATCATCAGTTTGATGAAAAAAGGAAACCGGCTTTTAATCACTTCAATAATTGACAATTTAACCAAAGGCGCCTCTGGACAAGCGATTCAAAATATGAACTTGTTATTTGGCTTAGACGAAACCACAGGATTGCATTTAAAGCCTTGTGGATTTTAAAAACAATTAACAAATTGAAAAATGAATTTATTTGACGTTTATCCTTTATACAACATCACCCCTGTAAAAGCAGTAGATTGTATTATTACAGATGAAAATGGAGTGGAATACTTAGATTTATATAGTGGTCACGGCGTAATTTCAATTGGCCATACCCACCAATATTATGTGACTAAATTGAAAGAGCAATTGGACGCCATTGGTTTTTATTCCAATGCGATTCAAAACCCATTGCAAGTTGAACTAGCAGAAAAGCTTGGGAAATTATCAGGTTATGAAGACTATAGTTTGTTTTTGTGTAGTTCAGGGGCTGAGGCCAATGAAAATGCGCTGAAACTCGCTTCATTCCACAACAACAAATCACGTGTGATTGCTTTTGACAACTCCTTCCACGGAAGAACTTCAGCAGCAGTTGCTGTTACCGATAACAAAAAAATTGTAGCGCCATTAAACGCGCAACAAATAGTTAGCTTTTTGCCTTTAAATCAAATTGAATTAGTTGAAACCGAACTGAAAAAAGGTGATGTATGTTGTGTAATTATTGAAGGAATTCAAGGCGTGGGTGGATTAGACGAAGGAACAACTCAATTTTTCCAAGACTTAGAAAAAATTTGCGCTCAATACGAAGTAATTTTAATCCTGGACGAAGTACAGTCGGGTTACGGAAGAACCGGAAAATTCTTCGCACACCAACACCATAATATCAAAGCCGACATTATTTGTTTAGCCAAAGGAATGGGGAACGGTTTCCCAATTGGTGGTATTTTAATTGCTCCTAAATTCAAAGCAAGTTACGGTTTATTAGGAACTACGTTTGGCGGAAGTCATTTGGCTTGTGCTGCTGGAATTGCCGTTTTGGATGTAATCAAAGACCAAAAATTGATGGACAATGTAAACGAAGTATATGCGTATTTCTTAAACGCCATCAAACAAATTCCTGAAGTAAAAAAGGTAAAAGGAAAAGGATTGATGTTGGGAGTGGAATTTGATTTTGAAATCAATGAGCTGCGTAAAAAGATGATTATTGACAAGCATATTTTCACTGGAAACGCCAATAACAAAAATCTATTGCGAATCCTTCCGCCTCTGACAATCAACGCAAAAGGTATCGATACTTTTATCATAGCTTTAAAAGAAGCTTTACAAGAAATTCAATCTTAATTTCATGAGCACCCTACTTTCAATAGCCAAACGAAATGCTGTTTTAAGCCGAATGGCCACCCTTCTTGAAGAAGAAAGAGCCAGTCTTAAAAGTAGTAATCAACAAGACTTGGATAATTATTCTGGGGCTGATTTGGCTATGGAAAAACGCCTTTTGGTGGATGATGCTAAAATTGACGGAATGATTTTGTCGATGCAACAATTGGCAAGCCAAGAAGATCCTATTGGAGTAGAACGTTTTCATTATGTTCATGAAAAAGGAATGAAAATCACCAACAAAACCGCAGCTTTTGGCACCGTAATGATTATTTACGAATCACGTCCAGATGTTACGGTGGAAGCGGGTGGTATTGCTTTTAAATCGGGAAATAAAATTCTATTGAAAGGCGGCAAAGAATCCTTGCTTTCTAATTTGAAAATTGTCGAATTATGGCATCAGGCTTTGAAAGAAAATGAAGTTGCTGAAAATTGGGTAGAATACCTCAATTATAATCGAGCCGAAACCCAAGCTTTTCTTGAAAAACCAACACAACGTGTGGACTTAATAGTTCCTCGTGGTGGCGAACAATTAATTGCTTTTGTAAAACAGCATGCTAGCTGTCCTGTTATTGTAAGTGGTCGTGGGAATAATTTTGTTTTTGTCAATCGAGAAGCCGATCTACAAAAAGCAACAGATATTATCATTAATGGAAAAACATCCAATATTTCAGTTTGCAATGCTTTGGACAAAGTCTTGATCGATACCAATTTGGATCATTGGGAGATATTTGCTCAACAAATAGTCAACCAATTACAAGAACACAACGTAACAGTTTTGGGAGACCAAAAAGTTGCTAATGCAACAGGTATTCCACAAATTGAATCGGATTTAATTTGGTACGAAGAGTTTTTAGATTATAAAATTGTCATTGGAACAGTCGGTTCTAATCAAGAAGCTATCGCTAAAATCAATCAATATTGCGGTGGACATTCAGCCTCCATTATTACTGAAAACGAACCAACTGCTCAAGAATTCATGGACAATGTCGATACAGCAGCCGTTTATCACAATGCCTCTACCCGATTTACTGATGGTGGACAATTTGGATTGGGAGGCGAATTAGCTATAAGCACAGATAAATTACACCAACGCGGCCCAATTGGCTTGCAGCATTTGGTGACAAACAAATGGTACATATACGGAGATGGACAAATCAGGTAAGAAAAGAATATTATTAAAAATAGGTAGCAATACGCTCACCAAAGAAACCAATCATATTTCGAGAGGAAAGATTGAGGACATTGGGATGCAAATTGCAGCATTGAAAGACGATTACGAATTTGTCATTGTGAGTTCGGGGGCAATTGCTGCGGCTAAACAGTTTGTGAAATTAGAAGCACCTGACAACGAAATTTTTGTCAAACAAGCTTTGGCTTCGATTGGACAACCTCATTTGATGCGTATTTTTCATGAGAATTTCAGCGATCTTGGATTGCATACCTCCCAATGTTTGCTTTCATATTCTGATTTTGAAAAAACCGAAACTAAAGATAATATTGTCAACACGATTGATGTGTTGGTTAAAAATAATTACATCCCCATTATCAATGAGAATGATACGGTTTCAACAGATGAGATAAAATTTGGAGATAACGATAAATTAGCAGCTTTGACAGCCGTATTATTGGATGTAGATCTATTGATCATTGCAACTAATACTAACGGAATTTACACTAAAGCATCATTCAAAGATCAAAATCCAGAAACGATTCGTTTGGTAACCGATTTACAAACATTGGAAAATGAAATTGGAGAGGCTAAATCCTCTCATGGGACAGGCGGTATGCAATCTAAAATTGATTCGGCGGCTATTGCTAAAGCAGCGAATATAGAAACCTGGATTGTCAACGGATTAGAAGATAATTTTATTTTAAATGCTTTAGATAATAAGATTCCATTTACGAAGATTAAATAATAAGAAACAATCAGCCACCTTTTTGGTGATTCAAAAAAACAAATACACTTAAAGTAATGAATTACATCAACATACAAGAAATAGATTCGCTTCAAGAATGGGTAAAAGATGCGATTGCAATCAAAAAAAATCCGTTGCAAAATAAATCTTTAGGAGAAAATAAAACCTTAGGAATGTTGTTCTTTAACCCAAGTTTACGAACGCGTTTGAGTACACAAAAAGCGGCACTGAACTTAGGAATGAATGTGATGGTGATGAACCTTACAAATGAAGGTTGGACACTTGAATTTGAAGATGGTGCCATAATGAATCAAGGTGCTTCAGAACACATCAAAGAAGCGGCGCAAGTCGTTTCACAATATTGTGATATCATTGCGATTAGAGCTTTCGCTGGATTGACTGACAAAGAAAAAGACAATGCCGAAACCGTATTGTCGGGATTTTTGAAATATGCAACAGTGCCCATTGTGAACATGGAAAGTGCAACAGGACATCCTCTACAATCTTTGGCGGATGCCATCACAATGGAAGAGCACAAGACAGCGCACCGTCCAAAAGTAGTTTTGTCATGGGCGCCACATCCAAAAGCGTTACCTCAAGCCGTTGCGAATTCGTTTGTCCAAATGATGCAATTGCAAGAGGCTGATTTTGTGATTACCCATCCAGAAGGTTACGAATTGAATCCGGAAATCACCAAAGACTCGAAAATTGAATACGATCAAAATAAAGCCTTTGAAAATGCCGATTTCATTTACACCAAAAACTGGAGTAATTACAAGGAATATGGCAAAGTAACTAATCTAGATCCGAACTGGACCGTTACGGCGGAAAAAATGAAGTTGACCAATAATGCGAAATTCATGCACTGTTTGCCCGTTAGACGTAACGTAATTGTTGCAGATGAAGTGATTGACAGCGCTAATTCAATTGTAATCGAACAAGCTAACAATCGTACGTATGCAGCGCAATTAGTTTTGCAAAAAATATTGAAAGATGGTAAATAAGCAATCGGTATCCATTATCAAAATTGGCGGGAATATTATTGATAATCCTACAGAATTAACTTTATTTTTAGCTGATTTTGCTGCTTTGGAAGGCAATACTGTTTTGGTTCATGGTGGCGGAAAATCAGCCACTAAATTAGCCCAAAGTATGGGATTAGTTCCCCAAATGATTGATGGACGAAGAATCACCGATGAAGCCATGCTTGAAGTGGTGGTTGGCGTTTATGCAGGTCAAATCAATAAAGAAGTCGTGGCGCAATTACAAGCTAACGGCTCCAATGCCATAGGATTTTCGGGGGCGGATGGAAATTTAATTCTTTCCGAAAAAAGAAATCACCCTACGATTGACTTCGGTTTTGTGGGCGATGTAAAAAAAGTGAATACAAGTTTGTTATCTAATTTATTAGAAACTGGAATTACGCCAGTTTTTTGTGCAATTACTCACGACGGAAAAGGTCAGTTATTAAATACTAATGCTGATACTATTGCAAGTGAATTAGCGATCGCCTTATCTTCAGTTTATGATGTTACACTCACCTATTGCTTTGAAAAAACAGGTGTTTTATTTGATGCAGAAGATGACTCTTCGGTGATTGAAGCTATTAATCCTGATTTGTATGCCAAATTAAAAGAGGAGCAAGCTATTCATTCAGGAATGATTCCTAAATTAGACAACTGTTTCAATAGTTTATCCAAAGGAGTGAAACAAATTAAAATTGGACACCACCGTATGTTGCAAAACAAAACGGCTACTTATACGACAATTACTTTATGAAAACTATAGAAATCCTTACACAAGAAGCTATTACTTTATTAAAAGCACTAATTGAAACCCCTTCCTTTTCGAGTGAAGAAGATCAAACTGCCCTTTTAATCGAGTCTTGGTTTACCCAAAATGGAATTCCGTTTCAAAGAGAGAACAATAATGTATGGGCATTCAATTACCATTTTGACAAAAGCAAACCAACACTATTATTAAATTCACATCACGATACTGTAAAACCTAACCAAGGTTATACCAATGATCCATTTACAGCCATTGAAAAAGAAGGTAAATTATTTGGTTTAGGTAGTAATGATGCTGGGGGCTGCTTGGTTTCATTATTAGCAACTTTTGTACACTTTTACCAACAAGAAAACTTACCATACAATATGGTTATGGTGGCTTCTGCAGAAGAAGAAAGTAGTGGTAAAAAGGGTTTGAATAGTGTTTTACAACACTTACCCGAATTGGATTGCGCGATTGTTGGCGAACCTACTTTAATGCAATTGGCTATAGCCGAAAAAGGATTATTAGTATTAGATGTTGTTGTCAAAGGAACTGCTAGTCATGCAGCGCATCAAAATGAAGATAATCCAATTTACAATGCGATGAATGTAATTAATTGGTTCAAAACCTATCAATTTGAAAAAATATCAGATGTTTTAGGCCCCGTAAAAATGACAGTAACTCAAGTGACTGCTGGAAAACAACACAATGTAGTTCCTGCCGAATGTCATTTGGTTGTCGATATTCGAGTGAATGATTGTTATAGCAATACCGAAATTTTAGCTACTGTTATAAGTCATGTTAACGCAGAAGTCAATCCGAGGTCGATGCACTTGAACGCTTCGTCTATTCCGTTAGAACACGGTTTGGTACAAGCTGGAATTGCGTTAGGAAGAACTACCTATGGTTCGCCAACACTTTCCGACCAATCGGTTTTGAGTTGCCAATCCTTAAAATTAGGACCAGGNNATTCAGTTGTATATCAAAATTTTAACTGATTTCTTTAAACAATAAAATACGAACTATGAAACTTTGGGAAAAAGGAATTGCTACCGACAAACAAATCGAACATTTCACTGTTGGAAATGACCGCGAATTGGATTTGGTTTTAGCCAAATACGATGCGTTGGGTTCTATAGCTCACGCTAGAATGTTAGGACAAATTGGTTTGTTAACTGCTGAAGAAACAACTTCATTGGTTACTGCTTTGGAAGAAATCATCAAAGAAGTAGAAGCTGGTAAATTTGAAATCGAAGATAGCTTTGAAGACGTACATTCTAAAATTGAATACCTACTCACTATCAAATTAGGAGATGCTGGTAAAAAAATTCATACCGCTCGTTCTCGAAATGACCAAGTATTAGTGGACGTTCATTTGTATCTAAAAGATGTTGTCAAAGAATTAAAAGAACAGGTAAAAGTCCTTTTTGATTTGTTAATGGAATCGGCAGATAAGCACCAAAATGTGTTACTGCCCGGATACACGCATTTACAAATTGCCATGCCCTCGTCTTTTGGCATGTGGTTTTCGGCTTATGCTGAAAGTTTGATAGATGACATTACGATGTTGAATGCCGCGTTGAAAGTAGTAGATCAAAATCCATTAGGATCAGCAGCCGGTTACGGAAGTTCCTTTCCAATTAACCGAACATTTACCACTCAAGAATTGCAATTTGAAACTTTGAAATTCAATGCTGTGGCAGCACAAATGAGTCGTGGTAAAGCAGAGAAAACAGTTGCTTTTGCAATGAGTAGCGTGGCAGCTACATTAGCTAAATTCTCAATGGACGTCTGTTTGTATATGAGTCAAAATTTTGATTTCATTAGTTTGCCATCGCATTTAACCACTGGTTCAAGCATCATGCCACATAAAAAAAACCCAGATGTATTTGAATTAATTCGTGGCAAATGCAACAAAATTCAAGCGCTACCTTATGAAATTACATTGATTACTAATAACTTGCCTAGTGGCTATCATAGGGATTTACAATTGCTAAAAGAAGGATTGTTTCCAGCAATTCAAAATTTAAAAGCTTGTTTGGATATCGCCATTTTCGCCATAAAAGACATTACAGTAAAAGAACATATTCTAGACGATAAAAAATACGATTACCTCTTTACTGTTGATTCATTAAACGAAATGGTAGTTGCAGGTATTCCATTTAGAGATGCTTACAAAACAGTTGCGGAGCAGTTGGAAAACGGCACCTTCCAATCTCCAAAAGCTACGAAACACACCCACGAAGGAAGTATCAATAATTTGTGTTTGGATGCTATAAAAGACAAAATGAAACGTTCCTTTTAATTAAAATATTCTTATAAAAAAAGCTCCAATTTCTTGGAGCTTTTTTTATTTGAAAATGAATATTATTTTTTAACCACCAATCGGAAACCTTCTCCGTGAATGTTTAAAATCTCTACATTTTCATCTGATTTCAAATACTTTCTCAATTTGGCTATATACACATCCATACTTCGAGAAGTAAAGTAGTTATCGTCTCTCCAAATTTTTGTTAGAGCCAATTCTCTTGGCATCAAATCATTCTCATGAAGAATCAACATTTTTAATAATTCGTTCTCTTTTGGAGACAATTTAATTGGTTCATCATTTTGGAAAGTCAAGAAACGTAATTTGGAGTTCAAATGGAATTTACCAATTTTAAATTCAAACTGAACTTGTTCTGTTTTTACATCCGATGATTTTCTCTGAATAATCGCCTTGATTTTCATTAATAAAACCTCAGAATCGAAAGGTTTATTCAAATAATCATCAGCACCAGCTTTATACCCTTTCAACACATCTTCTTTCATAGATTTTGCGGTTAAAAAAATGATAGGCACTTCCGCATTTTTTTCTCTAATTTCTTTAGCTAAGGTATAACCGTCTTTGTAAGGCATCATCACATCCAAAATACACAGATCATAATGATCTTTTTTGAATTTTTCAAAACCTTCCATCCCGTTCTTTGCCAATGTGACATCAAAATCATTGAGAACTAAATAGTCTTTCAATACTGCTCCAAAATTAAGATCGTCCTCTACCAAAAGAATTTTTCTGTTATTTTCCATAATCTAATTTATTAAGGGTAATTTTATAGTAAAGGTACTTCCTTTGCCTTTTTCACTTTCTACGTATACTTGACCATTATGGTCTTCAACAATTCGTTTTACATAAGCTAAACCTAAACCATGGCCTTTCACATTATGAATGTCACCGGTGTGTTCTCTGTAAAACTTTTCAAAGATTCGTTTTTGAGCTACTTTACTCATTCCTAAACCTTTGTCTTGCACTTTTATCAACACCATATCTTTAATATTCTCTGTGTAAATATCAATTTGTGGTGCATCTGGTGAGTATTTAATTGCATTCTCTAAAATATTCACTAGTACGTTCGTAAAGTGATTATCATTCACTAAAACTGTCGTTCTAGTCGCATTGAAATGTGTAACCACTGATCCTGATCTATCTTCCAAAATCAAACTAACATGTTCCATCGCATCGTTGATTACATCTTCAATCGAAATGGATTCCTTTTCTATTTCTAACTCTTTCTTCTCTAATTTAGAAATTCGCAATACATTTTCTACTTGCGCGTGCATGCGTTTATTTTCATCACGAATCATGGCTAAGTAACGCAATACTTTCTCTTTATCGTCAATAATTTTTGGATTTCGAATAGCGTCCAAAGCTAAGTTGATCGTAGCTATAGGTGTTTTAAATTCATGTGTCATATTATTAATGAAATCCGTTTTGATTTCAGAAATTTGACGTTGACGAATCAACTGACTTAAAGCACTTGAGTAAGCAATAATGATAATAAGTGTAAAAATTATAGACAAAATAGTAATACTCACTAACTCCGATAATAGGAAACGTTTCTTTTGAGGAAAACTTACCATTAATTTATAGTGTTCGTGCTCCTCATTATCTGTCAAAATTGGAATGGAATAACTATTTTTAGGATTGTATTTAAAATTTTTAGAAGCCACTGTCGTTGAGGCACCATCGTAGTAAATTCCGAATTCAAAAGTAGTTTTTACACCATACTCCTCTAATTCTTTTTTTATTAAACTTTGAATATTTTCGGCAGTAACGCGCTCTTGTAAGGGCATCGCCGAGGCTATATCTTTGTAAAAAATTTCAAATTGGGCATTATCTAAAACGTCTAAACTTCCTGATTTTTCAATGCGCTCATCTGGAATCAAACTTTGAGAAAGCATTGTATTTTCAACTGGTTTCGAATTGTAAATCTCAGTAACTCTTTTGGAACTAAAACTTTTAAACAATTTGGAGTTATCTAATTTTTTATTAAATAAGGAGGACTTAATATTAAAATCTTCTTCAATAATACTATTAGAATATACAATAGTTTTATTTGTTCTTAAATTCTTTTGAACGTAGGTAAATTGAAGTAAATCGTCTTTTTTAGGGATTTTACCGGTACTGTCTTTTAATTTATTATAACGATCATAAAAACTGTAGGCTTCTTGTTTTTGCAATTTTTCTGCTACATTGCCTAAAACTTGCTTAACATGAAATTTAAATTGTTCCTCGTTATTTTCCAATGAAGTATTGAACCAATAGACTTGAACGAGTATAATCCCAATTAGGGACAAACTCATTAACAAAACCAACAATCTAAAGAATAGCTTACTCATCGAAACAAATTTAGTATTTTAACAATATAGTAAATAATACATTAACCAAATATTAACATCCAGCAACAATATTGCTAATTCTTTAAAATTTTAAGAATTTTATCAATTTCATTTTTTGCCGATTGTGCAATTGTATTATCAATAACAAAATTACTTTTAGCTGCACGTTCCTCATCAGTCAATTGGGCGTTGATACGTTGAAGTACTTGTTCTCGCGAACAGTTATCACGTTGCATCACACGTGTAATTCGATCTTCTAAAGGAGCTGTAAGAGTAATAATATAGTCGCAATTTTGGTAGCTCCCACTTTCGAATAAAATAGCCGCTTCGTAAACAACAAAAGGAACTGTCTTATGTTGGTTAAGCCAAATTACAAATAGCCTTTTAACTTCCGGGTGAATTATACTATTAAGTTCTTTTAATTTATCAGGATTCGAAAAAACAATTGAAGCCAATTGTTGTCGGTTCAATTGACCGTTTTCAAAAATTGAATTACCAAAGCTAGTTTTAACTTCTTCCAAAACATGCGGAGATTGCATTGCTTTTTTTGCCTCTTCATCAGCTATAAAAATAGGGATTCCAAGTGACTCCATATAGTTGACAAGTGTTGTCTTGCCACTTCCGATTCCACCCGTTAAACCTATAATATATGCCATTGATTATTTTTTGAAAAACAAATAAGGAAAAGCTTGTTCGGGTTGTCTTTTCAATACAATTACTTTGATATAAGATTTCAAAAAACCTAACCCATAACCGTAAAACTGTTTCCAAACTGCAACAATAGACAAGTAGCCAATGCGCAAACTTCTATTTTGAATACTTGAAGTTACAAACAAAATAAAGAAGTACAACATGTACAGTTGTAAAAAATAATCGAATGTTAGCAGCAATAAGGCAACCGAAAGAAAAAATCCTACAATAAATGCTGTTGGAAAGAAAAAAGTCAACTTATTGTGTTCTGGATACCAACTATTCAAAATAGGACGGGCTTTACCAAATTTACTCACCTGAACCGAAAATTTATCCCAATCAATTCGGCGTTTGTGGTAAACAAATGCTTTTGAAAACAATCGAGTTTCAAAACCTAAAT
Source organism: Flavobacterium sp. UBA4098 (assembly GCA_002382495.1). Lineage (GTDB taxonomy): Bacteria > Bacteroidota > Bacteroidia > Flavobacteriales > Flavobacteriaceae > Flavobacterium. Next base: position 96,133 of record DFXW01000034.1, on the reverse strand, counting down.
TCCACAAACGAATAGACAAATCTGGGTCTTCACCTGGGTGAATATTTCCAAAACCTTTAGAGGCTTCAAAAGCTTTTCGAGACAATCCCATATTGAAACTTCTGGGTTGGAATTTTCCTATTTTTTCAGAGCCGCCGCGAATACCGCCAGTAGTTAAGAAAGAAGTCATCGCAAAGTTGATGGCCTTTTGAATATCTGAAAAGCTATCCAAAGCTTTGTCAGGACCTCCAAAACAATCTACATAGTCTTGTTTCAAAGCTTTATCAACTTCTTCCAGATACTGAGAAGGGATAATACAATCCGAATCAAAAATGATAAAATAATCACCACTAGCCTTTGCCATACCGTAATTACGCGAATCGCCAGGTCCAGAATTCTCTTTATAAAAGTAAGCTATATTTAACTGAGATAGGTATTTTTGGATTACTTCGCCACAAGGTATTGTGGAGCCGTCTTCTACAATAACAATTTCAAAATCGTTTTGATAGGTGGTTTTAGTTAAACTTTCTAATAACTCATCTACTTCGTCAGGACGGTTATATACTGGTATAATAAGAGAAAAATGCATATTCAAAGTTAAAATTTTGATTCCTTTTGGATTGTTTCACAAATATACTATTAATAAAGAATAGTTCCCAAGGGATAAAAAAAAATGCGCCACATTGGGCGCATTTCAATTTTAATGAGATCGAGAATTATGAAATACTTGGCACATGTACCATTTCATTGGCTTCAGCCAAATAATCAACTCCCTCAAATCCAAAACCAAATAGGTTCAAGAAATCTTGTTTATAACCCGCTAAATCACCAATTTCTGGTAATGATTCCGTAGTTGATTCTTTCCACAATGCGGCAACTTTAGCCTGTACATCTTCACGCATTTCCCAATCGTCAATACGAATTCTTCCTTTGTCATCTGTTGAAACTGCTTCTCCAGTATATAAACGCTGTGCATACAAACGTTGAATTTGTTCGATACAACCTTCGTGGATTCCTTCTGCTTTCATGATTTTGTATAACAATGAAATATACAATGGAATAACCGGAATGGCTGAACTTGCTTGCGTTACTAATGCTTTGTTTACAGACACATACGCCTTGCCATTCAAAGAAGCTAAGTCTTTTGAAATTTCAAAAGCAGTGGCTTCCAAATGATCTTTGGCTTGACCAATTGTACCTTTTCTATAAACAGCTTCAGTCACTTCTGGCCCAATGTAAGAATAGGCAACTGTTGTAGCGCCTTCTGCTAATACATTAGCGTCTTTCAAAGCATTCATCCACATCGACCAATCTTCACCACCCATAACCACAACCGTATTATCGATATCTTCTTGGTTGGCCGGTTCGATAGAAACTTGAGTCACATTTCCAGTATGAAAATCAACCGTTTTATTGGTAAAAGTTCCTCCAATAGGTTTTAAAGTGGAACGATGTAATACACCGGTTCCCGGATGCATACGCACTGGAGAAGCCAAACTATAGATTACTAAATCAATTTGACCCATATCGGCTTTGATTAAATCAATTGCATGTTGCTTTACTTCGTTAGAGAAAGCATCTCCATTGATACTTTTAGCATACAAACCCGCTTTAGTTGCTTCTTTTTCAAAAGCGGCAGAATTATACCATCCTGGCGAAGCCGTTTTTCCTTCAGCAGGTGCTTTCTCAAAGAAAACCCCTAAAGTTGCTGCATTAGAACCAAAGGCACTTGTAATTCTTGAAGCCAATCCAAATCCTGTAGATGCCCCAATAACCAAAACGCGTTTTGGTCCATCGATTGATCCTTTTGATTGTACATAAGCTATTTGATTTTTTACATTTTGCTCACATCCAGCTGGGTGAGCTGTCAAGCAAATAAATCCTCTCATTCTAGGTTCTATAATCATATCTTTAATTCTAATTAATATTCGTGTTTAGTAGTGTGCAAATATAAACCAAATCTTTAGTTCAACAAGGATTTAGCGTGATTTAGAGCCGAATCAGAAACCACAGCGCCAGATAACATTTGGGCAATTTCAATGACTCTTTCTTCTTCATTCAACAATTGTAATTCCGATTGAGTATCCTCTCCAACTGTAGATTTAAAAACTTTAAAATGGGCATTTCCTTTTGCGGCAATTTGCGGCAAATGGGTAATGGCAAAAATTTGCATTGTTTGACTCATTTCCTTCATAATCTCTCCCATTCGTATGGCAATTTCTCCCGAAACACCTGTGTCAATTTCGTCAAAAATTAAAGTTGGTAATTTTGAGTATTGTGCCAAAATCGCTTTCACTGCAAGCATTATTCGGGACATCTCCCCTCCTGACGCAACTTTTTTCAACAAACCAAAATCAGTTCCTTTATTCGCCGAAAACAAAAACTGTATATCATCTTTCCCATTTTGATAGTAATTATCTGTGGATTTGATCTCAATGTTGAAACGAACATTGGGCATTCCCAAAGTGGCTAAAATAGCAATCAATTTATCTGATAGCACCGGAACAGCATGTGTTCGTTTTTGATGTATAATTTGTGCTAACACATCCAATTCATTGGTTTTATCTTGAATAGTTAGAGATAAACTAGCGATACCACTTTCTAAATTACCTAATTCGAACAAGTTGTTTTCTAAAGTTGTTTGGATAGATAATAATTCATCAACAGTAGTAACTTGATGTTTCTTTTGCAAATTGAAGATCAATTGCAATTTTTCACTAATTAAATCAAGCCTAATTGGATCATGAATTAATTTCTCGGAACAATTGGTCAATTCATCTGAAATATCGTCTAATTCAATTGCTAAACTAGCAATACGTTCTAACAAAGAAGCATATTCAGGTGCAAAAGAAGCTATTTTTTGCAAGGACAATTTAATCTCTTTTAAAGTTGACAAAGCACCTATTTGCTCTTCATTGGCCAAAGCCAAAGACTTATCTACCGATTCTTTAATCGTTTCTACATTATTCAGCTTTTCAAAATCAGCTTCCAACTGTTCTTGTTCGCCAGATTTTAATTGGGCAGAAACCAATTCGTTGAGTAAAAAAGTATTGTATTCTTGTTCCTTAATCGACTCCGCTTGTTTGAGTAAAAGCGAACTTAAACGAGCTTTATCTTCTTTGAAGCTTTTTAGTAACGATTGATAGTTTCCAATTTCGTTTTGATTATTGGCAATAGCATCAATAATAGCGAATTGCACCGTTTCATCTGACAATTCTTGGGTTTGCTGTTGCGAATGAATATCAATCAAAAACAAACTCAACTCTTGCAATTCTTGCAAATTAACTGGACTGTCGTTGATAAACGCTCTTGATTTTCCAGTAGGTAAAATTTCTCTACGAATGATAGTCTCGTCTTCGTAGTCCAAATCATTCGCTTCAAAAAAGGGTTTTAAATTGTATTTTGAAATATCAAAATAGGCTTCAATAACACATTTTTCTTCTTTATTTTTAAGCGAAGTCAAGTCGGCACGTTTTCCCAAAACCAATCCCATTGCACCTAAAATAATCGATTTACCAGCGCCTGTTTCTCCAGTAATAATGGAAAAACCTTTTGAAAAATCGATAGCCAATTTTTCAATCAATGCATAGTTTTTTATCGAAAGCGATGTAATCATTGTAGCAAGGTTGCTTGGGGTTTATTTTAATATTTAATAGTACTCCATTTACTTGAATTCATGGGAGAAACTCTATTTAAATTATCAACTAAATCTGTAATAGAAATACTTGGTCCTCCGGAAAAAATAGAAACAATTTCATCCGATTTGGCATCAAAAAACACTCTCGTTAAAAAAGCATTAGGTCTAACCGAATGTACGTTCTTTAGCCCGATTACAGCTGATTTTACTTTTTCTTTTGCCGCTTTCAAATCTGTAGTCATTCCGTCTAAAGCCGAATGGTATTGATAGGAAGCTGAACGAATATCTTTAAATGTTGGCGATAATAAATCTGAAATTAAAAAGTACCTGTTTTGATTGCCCTCCGATTGTGTCCATCCTTTGAAACCGCTTTGTTGTGCCATAGAAGCAATATTTTGTGCTGCATCTAAAAAAGGTGTTCCTGAATTTTCTACAAACGAATCAGCATCCAATCCCAAAATTACATGACAGTAATACGCTATTACTGCTACTAAATTGGAATCAAACGCATTAGGATTGTAAATTAAATTTTCATATTCAACGTAACGAAAATTAAAATCTTTGTCATTAAAATTAAAAACAGGACTCGAATAAGAGGAATTAAAAATAGGTCGTGACGATTGAACTTGAACCGTTCCTGAGAATTGATCTGATGAACCTGAAGTAAGATTGATATAAATCGAACAGTTGATTTTTTCATTTTGCTTCATCACCTGTCCCGTCCAATCGGTTTTATTCACAAAGTCTGTTAAGGAAGACTGTAAGGTTTTGAAAATTTGCTGATTTACATTCGTAATTTGTTGTGAATTGACTGTAATGGTGCAATTTAACTGTTGGGAGTTTACAGTTATTCCAATTAATAAAAAGAATACAACAACTAGATTACGCATTGAAATAGGCTATTACCTTGTTTATAATATCTGCTGCTACTGCTTCTTTTGATTTCAATTCCATGGGTTGAATATTGAAATTTTTATCAATGAAAGTGACTTTATTGGTTTCTTTTTGAAAACCAGCCCCTTCATCTTGAAGCGAATTTAAAACAATCAAATCTAAGTTTTTTTTCTGAATCTTCAACTTGGCGTTTTCAGTTTCATTTTCAGTTTCCAGAGCAAAACCAATTACCATTTGGTTTTTCTTCACCGCTCCTAAATAGGCCAAAATATCTTTTGTTTTTTCTAATTCGATAGAAAATTCAGCATCTGATTTTTTAATTTTTTGCGAAGCTACATTTTTGGGTTTATAATCAGCAACTGCTGCGGCTGCAATAGCTACATCAACTTGTGAAAAATAGGTATGACAAACATCATACATTTCTTGTGCTGAAACTACAGGTAGTATTTGAATCCCTGTGTGATTCGCTTTACAATGAGTTGGACCCGATACTAGTAGTACGGATGCGCCTAACTGTGCTGCACACATAGCGATATCATATCCCATTTTGCCTGATGAATGATTTCCAATAAAACGCACAGGATCAATCGCTTCATAGGTTGGGCCAGCAGTAACTAATATTTTTTTTCCTTTAAGAGGTAGTTTATTTGCAATATCTGCTTCAATAAAAGCGAGGATATTTTCTGGTTCAGCCATTCTGCCTTCGCCAGACAAACCACTTGCTAATTCGCCATTTTCGGCAGGAATAATAGTATTTCCAAATTCGTGTAATGCTTTAAAATTAGCCAATGTACTTGGATGTTTGTACATGTCCAAATCCATTGCAGGTGCAAAATAAACTGGACATTTAGCCGATAAATAAGTAGCTAAAAGTAAGTTATCACAAGTGCCTGAAGCCATTTTTGACAAGGTATTGGCTGTAGCAGGAGCAATTAACATTATATCCGCCCAAAGGGCTAATTCTACGTGATTATTCCAAACTCCTTCGCCGTTTATAAGAGATTCCTCAACTGACACATCCTCTGGAGTATCATAAAAAGTCGAATATACAGGATTTTTAGATAAGGTAGCTAATGTAAGTGGGGTAACAAAAACCTTAGAAGCAGGTGTCATGATCACTTGGACATGTGCACCTGCTTTTATAAAGAGTCGTACCAATGAAGCAGTTTTATAGGCTGCAATTCCGCCAGAAACACCTAGCAAAATTTTCTTACCGTTTAAAACTGACATGGTAACTGTATTATTTATTTGAGTCTCTGTGGTAGATTTTATCGTCTAACCATTCTTGAACTGCTAAAGCGTGTGGCTTAGGCAATTTTTCGTAGAATTTTGACACTTCAATTTGTTCTTTGTTTTCAAAAACTTCTTCCAAACTGTCGTTATAAGTAGCAAACTCCTCTAATTTTTCAGTCAATTCTTTTTTAATTTCAGAATTGATTTGGTTTGCTCTTTTAGCCATAATGGTAATTGCTTCATACACGTTACCAGTAGGTTCTTCAATAACTGTTTTGTTGTATGTTATTGTATTTACTGGAGCATTCGTCTTTTTTAAATCCATGACTTTATTTATTTAATAAATTTTTGTAAATCTTTTTCTACACGAGCTAACATTTCGTCTGCTTGTTTTTTATATTTTGTATCAGCTTTGAATTTAATCAAATTAGCATAAGCTACTTTGGCAACATTCAAACGTTCTTCCATTTTTGAAGGGACACTATTGATTCCTAATTGGTAAGCCGAATCGTATTTGTAAAATAAGGCTTCTTCTTTAAAAGGAGTACCAGGGTAATCTGCAATAAAATTATCTAATGCCACTAATGCCGACTTATAATCTGAAATAGTATTGTATCCTTTTGCATTCTCAAAAACCTTACGTTCTAATTTCTCATTAAGATTTTTTACGATTGAATTAGCTTCACCTAAATACTCAGAGTTAGGATAGGTATCAATAAATGCTTGTAATTTCTCTATCGCTTTTGAAGTGTCTGTTTGATCTAAAGAATATACTGGAGATAACATAGAATAACTTTTAGCGCCTAAAAATGAAGCTTCTTGTGCTTTCTCACTTTTTGGAAAACTTGATACAAAGCTTTCAAATTGGTACCCTGCTAAATAATACTGTTTTGTATTATAATACGATTGAGAAAACATAAAGTATAAATTCTCAGATTCTGGTTTGCCTCGGTAAACAGATGTAATTTGTTCAAAAATACGAATCGCTTTATTGTAATTTTTAGCTTCGTACATTTTAGTTGCCATTGCTAATTTCACGGCAGGATCTTCGGATTTCAATGCTTTTTGGTATTCGTTACACGAAGCCAAAAGAACAATGATTATTATGAGTGATACAATTTTTTTCATTAATATACTTTAAAATACGTTTAGTTCAGATTGAAATCAACCTGATACAAGCATACCGAAGTTAAGCTCGCAAATTTAGGTATTAATTTAGCGACTACAAAATATTTTTAAGTTAAAAAAAAGCAAAAGAAATTGGCTTTATTTATTGCTATTTTGAACAAATTGATCAATCCTATTAGCTAATGATTCATCTACTTTTACTAAAGGTAAACGAACCGTATTATTTGCTATTCCTAACGATTGGAACACTTGTTTGATCCCAGCAGGATTACCTTGTTCAAAAATCATATCAATAATGGAAGTCATTTGAAACAAAGTTTGAAAGGCTTGATCAACTTTTCGATTCAATCCCAGACGAATCATTTCAGAAAAAGCAGTTGGAAAACCTTGCCCAATTACAGAAATAACACCTGAAGCACCTGCCAATGTTAATGACAAAGCTGTCATATCATCTCCAGAAATAACTAAGAAATCTTTTGGTTTTGTTTTTAACAATTGAATACCTTGAACTAGATCACCTGAAGCCTCTTTAATTGCAACAATATTCTTAAAATCAGTTGCTAAACGTACCACTGTTTCAGGCAACATATTACTTGAAGTTCTGCCAGGTACATTATACAAAATTATTGGTTTAGTAGTAGCTTCAGCTATAGCTTTGAAATGCTGATAAATTCCCTCTTGCGTAGGTTTAACATAATAAGGAGAAACAGAAAGAATGGCTTCAAAAGAAGATAAGTCTCTGGTTTGTAGTTCTGCAACTACTTCCATAGTATTGTTCCCCCCAACACCCAAAACTAAAGGCAATCTTCCTTTATTGGCTTCAATAACCGTAGCAATAACAATTTCTTTTTCCGATGCTGATAAAGTAGCATTCTCAGCAGTTGTACCAAGAACTACAAGATATTCTATACCTCCGTCAATGGAAAAATTAACAATACGAGTTAATGCTTCTGTATCAATTGAAAAATCCGCTTTAAAAGGCGTTACAAGAGCGACACCTGTTCCTATTAATGATTGCATACTAAGATTCTATTTTGTTTAATATTTTTAAATATTTAAATAATTCATGAACGAAAGTCGAATAATTTCCAATTTGAGTTGTAATCGTCAAATGATGTAATCGCTTATCAATAGATGAAAACCCAACTTTAAATTTGGCTTTCGAACGGTTTGTTATCAATAATAAAATTATTTTTTCAATATCATAATAACTCACCAATAAATCAAAATCCGTTTGAATGAAATTAGTAACAACAGCATCGCTAATACTAGCGTTCCAATCTAAAATACTTGAATTAAAAGTGTAATGTAAATAGGTTTCATTTTTATTCATAGTCTCTCTGTAAACAAGAATACTAATCGAATTTGCAGAAAAACCGTTTGAAATCAATTCTTTTATTAAGTTTTCTTTTTCAAAAAAACTAGTTTCGTCTATCACTAATCCAACTGATCGTATTGCGGAAGTACTAGCTAGGGTACTGACCTCTTGCCTTCTATTTCTTAATGTATATTTTAAAAATAAATTCTTGAAATAATTTAAAAACATAGTACATTTACCTTGTTACAAAACTAATTAATAATTGACATTAGAAATGGTAAAACTAAAAAAGTATAATCAATTTTTCAAACTTTTTGTTATAATTATAACAGCGTTAACAATTGTTTCCTGCGCTAAACCGCAGTATCAATTGACAAAAATTGAAGGGAAGCGCATTCCTATTGCAAAATCAGTACAAGAGACTCCTGAAATAGATAAATATATCAGCCCGTATCGCAACCATATTAATACTGATTTAAGTGAAATATTAGCATATAATCCTGAAACTTTAGACAAAAATAATGGAAAATGGCAATCTCCACTAGGAAATCTTATGGCAGACGTTTCATTAAAAGCGGGTCAAAAAGTATTTCAATTGAGAGAGAAAAAATCCATTTCGATTTGTATTTTAAATAGTGGCGGAATTCGTTCTATTCTACCAAAAGGAAACGTAAGCGCGCGCACCGCATTTGAAATCATGCCTTTTGAAAATAGCTTGGTAGTTATTGCATTAAAAGGTGAACAAATACAAGAATTAGTTGATTATTTTATTGCGACCAAAAAATCCCATCCTTTAGCAGGATTGACATTTACAATTGCAAAGGATTTATCAGCAAAAAACATTCTAGTTCAAGGACAAGCTTTAGACATTAATACCATTTATTATGTAGCTACCAATGACTATTTAGCTAATGGCGGAGACAATATGAACTTTTTCAAAAAAGGAATTCAAAAATATGATTTGGATTACAAACTACGTAATATACTGATTGACTATTTTAAAGAAGTCGATACCATTCCAGTAATTAATGACATTCGTATAACTGAAGAATAATTTCCAAATAACAGAAAGATGAAAAGAAGAGATTTTATAGAAAAAACAGCAGCCAGTTCTGCTTTTGTAGGTTTGGGATTGTCTTTAAGCAGTTTTAAATCGGATACCATAAAGAAAATTACTATTTTACATACTAACGATGTACACAGTCATATTGACCCATTTCCTGCTGATGATCCTCGTAATGCCAATATGGGCGGAGTAAGTAAAAGAGCTGCTTTAATTGAATCTATCCGTAAGGAAACTCCAAATGTCTTATTATTGGATGCAGGTGATATTTTCCAAGGCACCCCTTATTTTAATTATTATGGTGGGGAATTGGAATTCAAATTAATGAGTATGATGCAATACGATGCATCTACAATTGGAAATCACGATTTTGATAATGGAATTGATGGTTTACGAGCGCAAATGCCTCATGCTACTTTTGAATTCATATCAGCCAATTATGATTTTAAGAATACTGTCATGGACGAATTTGTAAAACCCTACAAAATATTCATCAAGGACGGAATTAAAATTGGTGTTTTTGGACTTGGTATAGAATTGGAAGGATTAGTAGATAAAAAAGGGTACAAAGAAACCGTTTACAATGACCCAGTTGAAATTAGCCAAGACATGGTGCGCATCTTGAAAAAAGAACAACAATGCGATTTGGTAATTTGTTTGTCTCACCTTGGTTATAAATATAACAAAGAAGATGCTGATAAAATCAGTGATTTAAAATTGGCCGCGCTTACCGAAGATATTGATTTAATCATTGGTGGTCATACCCATACTTTTTTAGACAAACCAACGGTAGTCAAAAACAAAGCAGGGAAAGACGTTTTAGTCAATCAAGTAGGATGCTATGGAATCAACTTAGGACGTATTGATTTTTACTTTGATAACAACAAACAAAACATTGCAAAAGGGAAATCAATTGTAGTTTAATAATTATACTATCAATTTTTGAAATTCTTCTTCAGAGATAATTGGGATGTTAAGCTTATTTGCCTTATCTAATTTAGCTGGCCCCATGTTGTCTCCTGCTACTACATAATCAGTTTTAGCTGAAATAGAACTTCCCACTTTTCCACCGTTGTCTTCAATAGCTTGTTTCAATTCGTCTCTTGAAAACAAGGTGAATACTCCCGAAACTACAAAGGTTTTTCCATCCAATTTATCAGTTGCGTTGGGATTAAACTTTTCTACAGTTTCCAATTGTATACCATAATATTTTAATCTTTCGACGATAATCTGATTCTCTTGGTTGTCAAAAAAGTCAATTACACTTTGTGCGATACGCTCCCCTATTTCGTCAACCAAAATTAAATCCATTAAACTGGCTTGACGAAGTGCATCAATATTTTTATAATGTTTGGCTAATTTCTTAGCGACAGTTTCCCCTACATAGCGAATTCCTAATGCAAACAACACACGCTCAAAAGGGATGTTTTTAGAAAGAGCAACACCATTGACTAAATTCTCAGCCGATTTCTGAGCCATTCGTTCCAAAGGCAAAATCTGTTCTACTTTCAATTCATATAAATCCGCATAATTACGAACCAATCCATTATTGAATAACAAAGCGACGGTTTCTCCACCTAGTCCTTCAATATCCATTGCTTTTCTTGAAATATAGTGTTGGATTCGGCCAATAATCTGTGGCGGACAGCCGTAAAAATTAGGACAGTAATGATTGGCTTCTCCTTCGATACGAACTAATTCGGTTTGACATTCCGGACAATGTGTAATATAGCTAGTTGGTTCAGCAAATAAATCACGTTGCGCCACATCTACTGCAATAATTTTAGGAATTATTTCTCCCCCTTTTTCAACAAAAACGGTATCTCCAACGCGTATGTCTAATTTTTCTATTTGGTCCGCATTGTGCAACGAAGCACGTTTCACAATAGTTCCCGCCAATTGCACCGGTTCCAAATTGGCCACAGGTGTAATAGAACCTGTTCTACCCACTTGATAGGAAATAGAATTCAAACGTGTCGCTACTTGCTCCGACTTAAATTTATAAGCAATTGCCCAACGAGGGGATTTGGCAGTGTAGCCTAATTCTTCTTGGTATTGAAAGGAATTTACCTTCACTACTACTCCATCGGTTTCGTACGGCAAATTATGACGGTGCGTATCCCAATAGTCTATAAATTGAAACACTTCTTCTAAGTTATTAGCCAGCTTCGCTTCTTTAGGTGCTTTAAATCCCCACGATCTTGCCGACTCTAAACTTTCAATTTGCGAATTAAATGGTAGTTGGTTACCAATTAGAAAATACAGCAAACAATCCAAAGGGCGCTTGGCCACTTCGGTACTGTCTTGCAATTTTAAACTTCCCGAAGCGGTATTTCTAGGATTTGAATAAGGTGTTTCTCCAATTTCAATCAACTCTTGGTTCATTTTTTCAAATCCAGCGAAAGGCAAAATAATCTCTCCACGCACATCAAATTTAGGAGGGTAATTCCCTTTCAATTGCAACGGAACTGATTTAATGGTTTTTATATTATTAGTCACATCATCACCTTGAAAACCATCACCACGAGTAACTGCTCGTTTCAATTTTCCGTTTTCGTAGGTAATACTGATAGAGGCGCCATCATACTTTAGCTCGCAAGTGTATTCCAAAGGTACCTCTCCCAACACTTTTTGAATTCGTTTTTCCCATTCTAGTAAATCTTCTTTCGAATAGGAATTATCTAGAGAGTACATGCGATGTTCGTGTGGAACTGTTTCAAAATTCTTGGTAATTGCCCCACCGACACGTTGCGTAGGCGAACTCTCATCAAAAAACTGAGGGTGTTGATTTTCCAAATCTTGTAATTGTGCCAATTTCAAATCAAACTCATAATCCGAAATAGTGGGCTGATCTAACACATAATAATTATGATTGTGTTGATTGAGTTCCTCTCGTAAGTTTTGAATGGTATTTTGAATGTCCATAGAAAATAAAATTGGCTATTTTAGTATTTGAAATAGTGTACTAAAATAGCCAAATTAATAGAATTACCAATACAATTACGACTCAATAATCGAATTTATTTGTTGGTATAATTGTCCGTCGCTTAAAATGGCTCCTTGCTGAATTAAGGCAAAAATTGACGCATTTCGCTCTTCGGTAAATACTTTTTTACCAATTTTCATTTCAATAGTTTCGGTAAACATATTATCACTTAGCCATTGTAAACCTTCTTTAGTCAAGAAGTTCACTTCTGGAACCAACGATTTCAATACAATCGAATTCACATAAGTATCAAAACATTGAAAAAGAAAAATATGGTTTTTGGAAAAATGTTCTAAATAGTCAGCTTTAGTCAAAACCCCTTCCCAAATCAAATCCGAAAACACATCTAATTCTTGTTCGGCTACTTCGGGTTTATTTACTTTAATCAAATCCCATTCGGCTTTGTCAATCGATTGGCTTGCCAAAAAATTGATAAACTCGGGATGTAATTCTTCAAATTGTTCTTTCGTTAATCTTGCGTATTTCATTTGTAATAAAAATTAATTGCTCTTTGTTTCAAAAAAAAAGCCCTCTAAAAGAGGGCTAATTTACTATATATTTTATTTATATTAGAAAATATATCGGATTCCAAACTGTGCTTGCCATCTTGAAGCTAAACTAGCATCATAGTTGAATGTCTTAGTTTGTTGTCCGTTAAAAGTATATGTTGGTACTTTTGTAACCGCATCAACAGCAACACCAATTGGCTGTACACTTGTTGGTAATTGAACCAATCCCCAGTTAGAGTTGATCAAGTTACCAATGTTTAACACATCAATACTAAATTGAATAGTATTTGTTTTAGCAGATGATGAAACTTTGAAATTATAATCTTGGATCAATTTCAAATCCCATTTACCTCTCCATGGAGATAATGCTCCGTAACGTTCTGCATATTGACCTCTTCTTGAGTTCAAGTAATCGTCTTGTTTGATATAATTATCATAAGCAGCACCTTGACCTGGACCTGAGAAAGTCATTGAACTAATTTGAGTTGAAGTAGGAACATAAATCAAATCATTTCCTGCTGCACCGTCATTATTAACATCTCCTCCATAAGTGTAAGAAAAACGACCTCCTTGAGCATATTCAAAAAATGTAGAAACAGTAGTTGACCATTTGTCATTTGTACCATATTTCCATTTTTTAGAACCTACACCAATAAATCGGTGAGTATCTCCATATTTTGAATTAGATAAAACAGCGTCATTTACATTCCCAAATGCTGGATTAAATACAAATGCATCACCTGTAATTTCAGCTTCGATAGAGTTAACATCTTTAGCAACTAAATAATTGTAAGCTAAACTAGCATATACTCCATTGTCAAATGATTTTTGAACTTTTACAGAAGAATTAAATGCACTTCCTTTATTTGTATTAGTCATTACATAAGCATGAGAATCTGCTGGAAAACCAAAATCTGTCCAAACACCTTTATCAGAAGCACCGTAAATTGCTCTTTGATCAACACCAGCTAATCTGCTTGTTGGCGTTTTTAAACCCCAATCTTGAACATGTACTCCATTAATATCTTTGTTGTAAGACATGTCAACAGTTAAGATATAGTTATTTTCAAATTTGTGATCAAGACCTAAACTGGTTCTCCAAACTTGTGGGAATTTGAAATCTCTATCCACAACTTGGTAAAAGAAAGGATCAATTCCACTTACTTGGTTACCAATCCATACGAAAGGCAATCTACCTGTAAAGATTCCAGAACCTCCTCTAATTTGAGTTGTTTTCAAACCTTTTACGTCCCAATTAAATCCAACACGTGGAGACCATAAAATAGCGTTTCCAGGTAATTTTGTTGAATCAAAATTAACTGTGTTACCATTTTTCGGATCATAATAATTGATACCTGGTAAATAACCCTCAGAGTTATCCGTATCAATAAATTTCTGAATTAAATCAGAAGTATTGAAATACATTGGTTTGTCAGCACGTAATCCAAAAGTTAATTTGAAATTATCATTTACACTCCATTCATCTTGTGCATAGAAAGCTAATTGACCTACTGTAGTTTCAGATAAATTCCATCCACCATCAGTACCAGCAGCATTTTGATTTCTAGAATTAAAAGTTGATTTAGCATCTGCAAAAGCTGTTGCATAATAACCATTAGTTAAATTAGTTCTGAAACCATTCATATCAACACTTCCAAAAACATCAAATCCATATCCTTTCAAATTGAAAGAGTTTTGAAACTGAAATTTTTCGAATGAAAAACCTAATGTATATGTATGATCTCCTTTAATAATGTTTAAGTTGTCTGTCACTTGAAACACTTTTTGATCTAACTTATTGTTAATAGAAAATGGCTCATGACCAGCAATAATATATGGCGATCCATCTTTGGTTATACTAATAACAGGTGCTGGAGAAGAAAATGGATTTCTAAAATCATTAAAATGAGTATATCCAGCTTGTAATTTGTTGGTAACAGTTTCAGAAAATTTAGAATTCAATTCAACCAATAAAGAGCTTAATTCATTGTTAATTTGGTAACCTGAATTAGCAAATTGCATTGTATTAAAATCTGGTCCTCTTCTTCTAATTGCAGTTGGGTGAGCTGGCTTATCTTTTGAAGCATCTAAAAAGTTATAAATAAAGGCTAACTTATGATTATCATTAATATTCCAATCCAACTTTACAATTCCTTTATTCGATTTTGAATAATGAGTAAATCCTTGATAAGAACCTGTGTTATAACCTAATTTACCTAATTCAGAAGAAACAAAATTTAAATCTGAAGCAAGTACTCTTGATTCATTTACACCAGTTACTCCATTACCGTCATTAGCAACAACATTAGAACCAGCATCGCTTCTATCATCAACTTCAAAATTAGCAAAGAAAAATAATTTATCTTTTACTAAAGGTCCTCCAATACTGAAACCTGCTTGAGTTTGTTCTAAGTTTGGAACTACAATTTTTTGTCCATTAACTTTATTTCCAGTCATCGCATCGTTTCTAAAGAAACCATATGTTGTACCATGAAATTCATTTGTTCCTGATTTTGTAACCGCATTAACAGAAGCTCCTGTAAATCCAGATAATGTAACATCAAAAGGTGCTGTAGCAACCTGAATTTGATCAATAGCATCCAAAGAAATTGGTTGTGCTCCAGTTTGTCCTCCTGGTGTAGCAGCATCCAATCCAAATGGGTTGTTAAAAATAGAACCGTTTAATGAATAATTATTAAACTTGTTGTTTCTACCTCCAAAAGATCCTCCACTTGCAGATGGCTCTAAACGAGTGAAATCATCCGCTGAACGTGAAATTGTTGGCAAAGTAAGTAACTCTCTTCTACCAATAGTTGTTTCACCACCTGTACGGTTACTTGAAAACACTTTGTTTTTAGCTACAACTTTAACTTCATTTAATTGTTGACTTTCATCTTCCAAAATAAAATCTAAGTTAGAAGCTTTACCAAGTTCCAAATAAACATCGTTTATTTTTTGGCTTTGACTACCAACAAAACTAACTGTAACTACATAAGGTCCACCGACTCTCATGTTTAATAAATTAAATCTACCGTCTCCGTTTGAAACTGCGGTATATTTAGTTCCTGAAGGAGTGTGAACAGCCAAAACAGAAGCTGCAGGAAGCGCTTCTAATTTTCCGTTTTTCACTACACCTTTAATACTTGATGTCGTAGTTTGCCCAACAACTTGTTGTAGACCCAATACGAAAAACAATAAAATAATAATTTTTCTCATTTAAAATGATTTAAGGTTTATTAAAAAGATGCGCAAAACTAGGCAAAAAAAAAATCACTCCGAAGAGTGACTTTTCATGTTTTATTAACAATTAGCTAACAAATTGTTATATAACTATGCTTTTTCAGCAACAATTTCGTAATCTAATTCTACAATAACGTCTCTGTGTAAACGAACAGAAGCAGTATATTTTCCTGTACGTTTAACAATTCCGCTAGTAACGAATTTTCTATCAATTACTTGACCACCTTTAGCTAATGCTTCAACGATGTCAATGTTAGTAATAGATCCGAATAATTTTTCGCCACCTGCTTTTGCAGTAATTTTAATTTCGATAGCTTTTAAAGCTTCAGCCAATGCTTTTGCATCTGCAACCACTTTAGCTTCTTTGTGCGCTCTTTGTTTCAAATTTTCAGCTAATACTTTCTTTGCAGAAGGTGTAGCTAATTGTGCGAAACCTTGTGGTATTAAATAATTACGACCGTAACCGTTTTTCACAGTAACTACGTCATCTTTAAAACCTAAATTTTGAACGTCTTGTTTTAGAATCAATTCCATGTTGTTGTCCTTGTTATAGAAGTTAGGTTCTCTTGGAGGAGAAACCAACAACTGAGTTTAAATTATTTTAATAAATCGGCCACGTATGGCATTAAAGCTAAGTGACGTGCTCTTTTCACAGCAACTGATACTTTTCTTTGGTATTTCAATGAAGTTCCTGTTAAACGACGAGGAAGAATTTTTCCTTGCTCATTTACAAATTTCAATAAGAAATCAGCATCTTTATAATCAATATATTTGATACCTGATTTTTTGAAACGACAGTACTTTTTAGTTTTGTTAGTTTCTATGTTCAAAGGCGTTAGATATCTGATATCCCCGTCTTTTTTTCCTGAAGCAGATTGTTGTAATGTTGCCATGATAATTACGCTTTTTGAGATTTAAGTTTTGTTCTTCTTCTTTCAGCCCAAGAAATTGCGTGTTTGTCTAAACTTACAGTTAAGAAACGCATTACTCTCTCGTCACGTCTAAATTCAGTTTCAAAAGCAATTAATACTTCACCAGCAACTTTGAATTCGAATAAATGGTAAAAACCACTTTTCTTGTTTTGAATTTCGTAAGCCATTTTTTTAAGACCCCAGTCTTCTTTCGATACCATTTCAGCTCCACGACTAGTAAGAAATTCTTCAAATTTGCTTACTGTTTCCTTTACCTGAACATCAGATAAAACGGGATTTAAAATGAAAACAGTTTCATAATGATTCATAAATAATGTATTTATTTGTTAAATTGGCTGCAAAAATAGTCATTATTTTTAAATATCCAAACACTTATTAACAAGACTCGATATTTTTAAGCAGCTTGTTTCCTACTTTTATCTGTTTTTGTAGTTTTTTATCACTATATTTATAAGAAACCAACACTCCCAATCCTATGAAGTTAAATTGTTTAGTAATAGAAGATAGTGCTGTCCAACGCATGATTGTAGTCAAATTAGTAAACAATAACCCACAATTGCACTTAGTTGGGGATTTTTCGAATGCTATTGAGGCTAGAAATTGTTTGAAAATTCACGATATTGATTTGATATTTTTGGATATCGAAATGCCCATTATCAATGGTTTTTCATTTTTAGAAGGCTTAAAAACAAAACCGCAAATTATTTTTGTCACAGCTAAAACCGAATATGCTTTACGGGCTTTTGATTATGCACCAACCGATTACATCAAAAAACCAGTCACATTAAACCGGTTTGAAATTGCAGTACATCGTGCCTTGCATTTACACCAATTGGAACACGAAATAAAAGAGGATTCTGGCGAACACATTTATATTAAAAGTAATCTCAAAAAAATTAAAATTTTTACTTCTAAAATAAAATGGATCGAAGCCTTTGGCGATTATGTAAAAGTAGTTACTGATGATAGTAGCAATCTAGTACTCTCTACGATGAAATCTTTTGAAACGACGCTCAACCGAGAAAAATTTGTACGAGTACACAAATCCTACATTATCAATATCAACAAAATTGAACGTTTCAATAGTAAGTTTGCCGAAATTGGAAATTCTAAAATTCCATTGAGCCGAAATAAAAAAGAAGATTTAGCTAAAGCGTTAGCGCTTCAATAAGGAATTACTATTAATTACTTTCGAGATGAAAACCAATCAAAAGCGGCACCAATTGCAGCACCTACAGCTACACCCAATGCGATGTTAAATGAAGAGTCTTTACAAATTATTTTATAAGCCAATACAACGGCTAAACCCAAAGCAGCACCAACTCCAATTGAATTCCCATTTGAATTTTTATTATTTTCTTTCATACTTTAATAATAATCAACATTAATAGCCACTTTGATTGCTCGATATTGGGGAACAGCCTCAAAACTAATCAGCATTTTTTGAATTGTCTTTTTAGTAGATCCAATTGGAGTTGTTTGCGGGATTTTAATTAATATAGTTCGAATGTATTCATTTCGGATTCGGCTAATTGGTGGTTCCTCGGGCCCCAAAACTGGTAATGCTAAATTTTGGCTCATCACCTGATACAACCACATAGCTCCTTCTTTCAACTTGTCAAAATCACGGTGCTTTAGCGTTAGTTTAATCAATCTGAAATACGGTGGGTATTTATAGATTTGACGGTCATACAATTGTTCTTTGTACATGCCACTATAATCGTTATTGGTTACCTGTTGAATGGTATTGTGATTTGGATTATAGGTTTGGATAACCACTTTTCCACGTTTTTCTGAACGTCCTGAACGTCCAGCAACCTGAGTCATCATTTGGAAACTTCGTTCAAAAGCTCTAAAATCAGGATGATACAACATAGTATCGGCATTCATAATCCCCACTAAACTCACATTGTTGAAATCCAATCCTTTGGCAAGCATTTGTGTTCCCACCAAAATCTGAATTTCTTGATTTTTAAAACTATCAATGATTTTTTCAAAACCAAACTTCCCACGAGTAGTATCTTGATCCATTCGCCCAATTTTGGCATCAGGAAAAATAGTTGTCAATTCTTGTTCAATTTGTTCAGTACCAAAACCTTTGGTAGCCAAGTCAATACTTGAACAACTATGACATTGCGTTGGCTTTGCCATAGCATAACCACAATAATGACAACGCAATTGGTTTTTATGTTGGTGATAGGTCAAACTTACATCGCACTGCTGACAATGCGGAACGTTACCACAAGTAAGACATTCCATTATAGGAGAATAGCCTCTTCTATTTTGAAATAAAATTACTTGTTCGCCCAACGACAAGGAAGTAGTAATGGCTTCGATTAAAGCCTCGCTGAAGTGTCCAGTCATTTTTTTACGAAAGTAACTGTCCTTCAAATCGACTAATTCAATCTCCGGCAACTGTACATTTCCGTAACGTTCTATAATTTCGACCAAACCATATTTATCCGATTGCGCATTGAAATACGATTCAATACTTGGCGTAGCCGAACCCAAAAGCACTTTCGCTTGATGAGCATTGGCTAATACTATTGCAGCATCTCTAGCATGGTAACGTGGTGCAGGATCTACTTGATTAAAGGTTTGTTCGTGCTCTTCGTCCACTACAATCAAACTTAAATTAGAAAAAGGTAAAAACAAAGCCGACCTTGCTCCTATTACAATTTGCGCTTTAGGCGATTGTTCCAATACCTGTTTCCACAATTCCACTCTTTCATTATTACTGTATTTAGAATGATAGACTCCTACTTTGTCTCCAAAATAAGTACGCAAACGACCTACTAACTGAGTAGTTAAAGCAATTTCGGGTAACAAATACAATACTTGCTTGCCAGAGGCTAATTGTTCTTCAATTAACTTAATGTAAATTTCCGTCTTTCCGCTTGAGGTAAGACCGTGTAACAAACAGACGTCTTTGGTCTCAAAATGAGAAGTAATTTGATCACATGCTTGTTGTTGTGCCTTACTCAATTCTAAGGCTGTTTCTTGAGCATTCCCTTGAAAATTGATGCGATCTTCTTGAATAAAATACTCTTCGAAAATTTCTTTATCAATCAAAACTTTTACAATGGAAGAGGATGAATTAGCAACTTCAATTAATTGTTTAACCGAAATAGGATGGCTTTCTTTGGCGTTCAATTGAAAGTAGGTCAAGACAATTTCTCTTTGTTTGGCAGCACCTTTCAGCACATCTAACAAATCACTTAAACCCGAATCCGAATTGTATTTAGAATGCAATCGCACATAACGAACCAATTTTGGTTTGTACAATTCTTGCACTTCTTCTTGAAGCACCAAAACATTTTTGTCAATCAATCTTTGGATGACGGGAAAAACATTTTTCTTATTTAAGATTGAAGTAATATCATGAATTCGAAGCGAACTTTGTTGTTGTAGCGCTTGATAAACCAAATATTCTTCATCAGATAGTATATTTTCTTCAATAATTACGGATTGCTTTTGAGAAACTATTGTCTCACTTTCTAACAGCAAAGCGCTGGGCATAGCACCACGATACACATCGCCAATAGCACACATATAGTAGCTAGCAATCCATTGCCAATGTGTTATCTGAATTTGGGTTACAATGGGGTTTTCATCAAGGATTTGATCGATCTCTTTAGCTTCGTATAAGGCCGGTTCGTTTTGATGTTTTCCAATAATTAAAGCCGTATACATTTTGCTTTTGCCAAAAGGAACCACCACCCTCATCCCATTTTTCACAAAATGAAATTCAGCTTCCGAAACCCTATACGTAAAGGTTTTAGCTAATGAAAGCGGTAAAATTACTTCGACAAAATGCATATTCGAATATTGAATTAATTAACTCGATACCAATATTGTGTTCTTCCAATTAATGAAAAACCAATATAGCCTCGAACCTTAAGTTTGTCTTTGGATTCCAAAGAGAGTGCACATTTATACAACTTCCCGTTTTTAGGATCTAGTATTTCTCCAGAATTGTATTCAGCTCCGTCTTTAGACAAACCTTTAATAATATTCAAACCTAAAATCGGTTTATTTTTATCATCTCCAGGACATTGTTTACAAAGGTTGTTTTTTGTAGCAGGATCTAAAATATCAACCACTTTAGCATAAATTTTTCCTGATTTTGAAAATACTTCTACAATTGATTTCGCTTCACCAGTAGCGTCATCAATAGTATTCCATTTTCCAATAACCGATTGAGATTGCATTGAAGTCATTGCAGTAATGCAAAAAAGTAAGGTAATTAATTGTTTCATCTTAAATCATTTAAAGAGTTTTGTTTTTTTAATTTTTCAATAGTAGCATTCAATTCAAAGCCTAATAATAATATCATACAGTTGATCCAAATATAAAACATCAATATTAATAGGGTTCCAATTGATCCGTACAATTCGTTGTATTTAGAAAATTGTACCACCCAAATTCCAAAAAAATAGGAAGAAATAATAATTAAAATAGTAGTAAATACTGATCCTATACTAATAAAATGCGGTTTATGAAACTGCTTTGTTCCGTATTTTAATAAAATAGAACTGGTGATTAAAATCATCGCAATTACAAAAGCATAACGCCCTAATTCAATTAACGGAATTCGTTCTGTTAACACATCTTGAATTATCGTTTGTTGGATTAATACTTCAAAAATTACCACTGCAGCGACAGTTACTAAAAGTAAAATGGACAACAACAAAGAAATTCCTAAAGCCACCATATATTGATTTAGAAACCCACGTTTAATTATAACATGTTTTGAAGATTCAAAACCACCTAAAATTCCTAATATCCCATTGGCCATCAAAAAAATCGAAAGTAAAAATCCATAGGACAACAAACTAGATTGACTATTATTTAGAATATCACTGATAATTTTATAGATAGCATCATAGGTATTGGGTGGTACTCCGTCTTTTACAAATTCTAAAAAATCAGCTTGAAACCCATCAATTGGAATGTACGGAATCAAGTTGAGAATAAACAATGCAAAAGGAAATAAAGCCATGAAGAAACTGAACGCAACAGCACTAGCGTGGTAAGTTAATCCTCCTTCGACTATCCCTCGGATATACAATTCCATTAAATCATACAAGGACAAGCCTTCCAGCCAAGGTAATTTTATTCGCTGAAAAACCTGCACTAAAGTACGAAGAACAGGAATTTTTAAAAGCTTTTTCTCTACTACTGATGCCATACTAAAATGCTTTTAAACTTAAATCCATATTAGCAACTGAATGCGTCAAAGCTCCTGAAGAAATATAATTGACACCACATTCAGCATACTGACGAATGGTAGTTTCATTAATGTTTCCAGACGACTCCGTTTGGCACTGATTGCCAATTAAAGCAACTGCTTTTCGTGTATCTTCATAATTGAAATTATCAATCAAGATGCGATGCACACCTTCACTTTGCAGAATTTCTTTAATTTCTTCTAAGTCTCTAGCCTCCACAATAATTTTTAGATCTAAATTATTTTCCTTCAGAAAGGCTTTGGTTTTAGCAATTGCCAAAGTGATTCCGCCAGCAAAGTCAATATGATTGTCTTTCAACATAATCATATCGTACAAAGCAAAACGGTGATTTTCGCCACCTCCAATTTTTACTGCCCATTTCTCAGGAGCACGAAATCCAGGAGTTGTTTTTCGAGTGTCTAAAATTTTAGTTTTCGTCCCAGCTACTAATTGGACGTACTCATTTGTTTTGGTAGCAATCGCCGACATACGTTGCATGGAGTTGAGCACAACACGCTCGGCTTTTAAAATAGATTGAGAACTACCCGAAACGTGAAAAACCACATCGCCATGCTTCACCCTTTGCCCGTCTTCAATAAAAGTTTCCACCTCTAAACTAGTATCAACATAATGGAATATCATTTTGGCGAAAGCCACACCGGCAATAATTCCGTCTTGTTTTACTAACAATTTAGCTTTCCCTACAGCAGATTCTGGGATGCAAGCCAAGGAACTGAAATCGCCAGGTCCAACATCTTCACGTATGGCATTGGCAATCAAAAGTTCTAACTCGTTTTTAAATTGGGAATCACTGATCATTTTCTGCTTTTTTAAGAGTTGCTAAAGTAGGATATATTTTGGGGAAATAAAAGTAGAAATCGTTTTATACTAAAGCAATAAAACAAAATAATTAAGCAATATAGAAAGACTGTTCAAAATAAAATTCTATTTTTGAATACTTTACAAAATTTGAATCTGATGAAAAATAAAATCATACTATTTCTAATGATTTCTTTTGCTTTAACGTCATGTAAAAATGAAATTGAGCCAAAAGAAAATACAACTAGAATAATTCCTTTTACTGAAGTTGGAATGAAAATGCGAGAAGAAGCTGCTGCTAAAGCCGCTAAAAAAGCTTCTCAAACAGCAATAAACACAACAACTGTAGGTGTCGGAATGAATCCAGCACATGGGAAAAAAGGCCATCGATGCGATATACCTGTAGGAGCTCCTTTAAACTCTCCATCAGTTCCTACAAAAACAACTTCTACAAATACTACTGCACCTCAAATGACAGTTACTCCTAATACCAATTCTAATGCAACTCCAATTACAACTGCAGAAGGAATGAATCCTCCTCATGGTCAAGAAGGACATCGATGCGACATAGCTGTTGGAGCAGCTTTGCCTAAAGAATAATTTATTTTTGAATTGCATAAATGAATATTAAACTCATCGCCATTGGCAAAACTGACAACAAAGCGCTACAATCGTTAATCGACGATTATACTAAGCGATTGTCTTTTTACATCAAATTTGAATTGGAGATCATTCCTGATATTAAAAATGTAAAAAACTTATCTGAAAGCCAACAAAAAGAAAAAGAGGGCGAATTGATTTTAGCCAAAATAACTCCTACCGATCAGTTGATTTTGTTGGATGAAAACGGAAAAAATTTCTCAAGTGTAGGTTTTTCTGATGAATTACAAAGGAAGATGAATTCTGGAATTAAAACCTTAGTTTTTGTAATTGGCGGCCCTTATGGATTTTCAGATGCAGTGTATACCAAGGCGCAAGGAAAAATTTCATTATCATTAATGACATTTTCACATCAAATGGTTCGTTTGTTCTTTATTGAGCAACTCTACCGAGGATTTACCATTTTAAGAAATGAACCTTATCATCATCAGTAAATTCAGGGTATATAATTTATTATCTTTGATTTTAAGTTTTTTATTAATACATAAACTCTTCTTTTGAAATGGTAGATAAATGCAAATTATGAATCGCTATTTTATATTGAAGATAGGTTCCGAAATTAAGATTCTTATCAAAGCCTAAAGTGGTTGTACCCAAATCCTTCTTTAAACGTGTTAGCTGAAAATCATTTTTTGAAATTAGCATAACTTCCTTATGAGACTTGCCTTGAAGAAATTTCAATTTGGTAAAAGGAATAAATGCCAAATTTTTGTGTAGACTGTCAGAGTAAGAAAAATAATTTTCTGAAGTTTCACTTTTATGGGCACTACCCTCCTTTTTAGCTTGCAATTTTATAATTTCTGGCACGACTAAACGCAAAGGCAAACGCTTGTCAATATGAAAAATCCAATTCGTTGAACTAATGGCATTTTTCCTATTAACTTCTACTAAAGTGTCTTTTCCCTTTGTTTTAAAAAACAAGTAAATAGGCGAATAATCTTGTACCTCTTTGATAATCGTACTATCCGATTTTGGCAACAAAATCGTTTCCTTTTCACCACAAGAAAACAACACAAAAAGCAGAATTAAACTTGTATATTTCATGAGTTCATTACATTAAATAAAGTAACACATTCCATCGCTTCTTTGACATCGTGCACTCGAAGTATGGAAGCTCCTTTAGACAATGCAATGGTATTTAAAGCTGTAGTTCCGTTAAGTGATTCATTGGCACTATTATTCAAAACATTGTAGATCATTGATTTTCTAGAAATTCCTGTTAAAATAGGCAAATCCAACTGCTGAAAAAATTCTAATTTTTGAAGGAGTTCATAATTCTGTTCTAGCGTTTTGGCAAAGCCAAATCCTGGATCAAGAATTATATCATTGATTCCCAATTTTCGAGCTGCAGCTATTCGTTCAGAAAAGTAAAAAAGGACCTCTTTAACCACATCTTCATAGGCTGTAAGTGTTGACATCGTTTGAGGATTTCCTCGCATGTGCATCATAACATAAGGAAGTTTGTATTTTGCAATAATTCCCAACATTTTATCGTCTAATTTCCCAGCTGAAATATCATTTATCAGAGCAGCTCCCTTTTGAATACAAGCTGCTGCAACTTCCGAACGAAAAGTATCTATGGAAATCAAAATATCAGGAAATTGTTGTACCAACAACTCCACTATAGGAACAATTCGGGCAAGTTCCTCCTCAACAGAAACAAAATCAGCATTGGGTTTACTCGAATAAGCACCAATATCTATAAAAGTAGCACCTTCCGAAAGCATTTTTTGAACCTGGGCTACAATTGCGGCTTCATCCAAATACCTTCCACCATCAAAAAAAGAATTGGGAGTGAGATTTAAAATTCCCATCACTTTTGGCTTTGATAAATCGATAAGCTGTCCTTTGCAATTAATCGTCATTTCATTCTGGTTTTAAAGACCTGGTTTTTCTTCATTCAGAAAAATTATTCTTATTTTTGAAAAATTTTGAATACAAATATACATCAATAATGAAGAATACTTCACAAGAATATGATGCCGTTATCACGGTATGCCGCACTTTATTCAACAATAAAATGAAAGATTATGGTTGTGCTTGGCGTATTTTACGCTTGCCATCACTTACCGACCAAATATTCATCAAAGCCCAACGTATTCGAAGTTTACAAGAAAACGAGGTTCGCAAAGTCAATGAAGATGAGTCAGGCGAATTCATAGGTATTATTAATTATTCGATTATGGCATTAATTCAATTGGAATTAGGAATTGCCGATCAACCAGATTTGGATGTCGCTAGAGCCACCGAATTGTACGATTCGAAAATCAAGGAAACCAAAGAATTAATGGAAAACAAAAACCATGATTATGGTGAAGCTTGGCGTGATATGCGAGTAAGTTCGTTGACCGATTTAATTCTGCAAAAGTTACTTCGCGTTAAGCAAATTGAAGACAATAAAGGAAAAACATTAGTATCAGAAGGTATTGATGCCAATTACCAAGACATGATTAATTATGCTGTTTTTGCATTGATTTTAATGAAATAATTGAATTTCAAATTCTAAATTATGATAAATATAAAAAATGTGATCACCCAATTTTCTCGAATTTTTGTTGGAATACTATTTATTATTTCTGGATTAATCAAATTGAATGATCCTGTGGGTTTCTCCTATAAATTAGCAGAATACTTTGGCGAGCCTGTTTTCAACTTACCTTTTTTAGTTCCGTTTTCATTGGCATTAGCACTATTTATTGTAATTCTTGAAGTGGTTTTAGGAATTATGTTGTTGTTAGGTTTCAAATCAAAACTGACAGTATGGCTTTTGCTAATACTAATTGTAAAATTTACATTCTTAACATTTTACTCCGCTTACTTTAATGTGGTCAAAGATTGTGGTTGTTTTGGAGATGCTTTGCATTTAACACCTTGGGAATCGTTTACTAAAGACGTAGTGTTATTGTTTTTCATATTAGTTTTATTTTTCAATGTTCAACTGATTCAACCGCTATTTAAATCCAAAATTCAAACTATTTTAGTAGCGCTAAGTGTTGGGCTTTGCAGTTTTATGGGATATTGGGTTTTGCATCATTTACCAATAATTGACTTTAGACCTTTTAAAGTCGGTATCTCAATTCAAAAAGGAATGGAAATTCCTGAAGGGGCGCCGCAATCAGTCGTAGAAATGACGTTTATTTACAAAGTAAATGGTGTGGATACTGAATTTACAGAAAAGGATTTAATGAATATTCCCGCTGGGGCTACTTTTGAGGATCGTAAAGACAAAGTGATTGAAGAAGGTTATATTCCTCCTATTCATGATTTTGCAATGGAAAAAGAGGGTACAGATTACAAACATAAGATGCTACGGTATCCAAAATTGCTAGTGTTTGTCACTTATGATTTGGCTATCGCGAGCCAAGAAGGGCTTAGCCAATTAGAAAAATTAAAACAAAAAGCAGTTGCAAAAGGGTACACTGTAATTGCATTAACTGGATCTACACCCGAGCAAATTAAAAAATCAAAGCAAGAATTTGGATTTACTTTTGATTTTTATTTTTGTGATGCTACCGCTTTAAAAACGATTGAACGTGCCAATCCTAGCATTGTTATTTTGCAAAAAGGAACTGTAAAACAAAAAGTGCATTATAATGATATTGAAGATTTAAAATTATAACTAGATTACAGTTAATAAGTGCTTTAGTTATTAACTATAACGATGGTAAATTAGAACTGCATTCTAGTGCAATAGTATTTCTAATCACTTTACTTTAAATTTGAAAAATATTTACACCTTATGAAAAAATTATTTGCATTAGTAATAGCATTCGCTACATTTTCATGTACAAGCAATGCTCAAAAAACATCTTTTTCAGAAACTGCTTTATCCGAAACTTTATTAGCAACAGATGGAAGTCAGGTCGCTTTTAAAGATATAATCAAAAAGCAAAAAGGAAAAACAACTGTAATTGAAGTTTGGGCTTCTTGGTGTGGTGACTGTGTTAAAGCAATGCCCAAAGTAAAAGAATTACAAGCCAATCATCCTGAAGTAGCCTATACCTTTATTTCGATGGATAAAACATCAGACAAATGGTTAGCCGGAATTGAAAAACATGAATTAAAAGGAGATCATTACATGGCTAATGACCAAATGAAAGGCGTTTTTGGACAAGCCATTGATTTGAATTGGATTCCAAGATATATCATCCTTGATAAAACGGGTAAAATTGTGTTGTATCGCGCCATTGAAACTGATTTTGAGCTTATCGATGCCACATTAAACAAATTGAAATAAACTAAAACTATTACATAAAACACAACTGAAATGAGAAAAAAGATTGTTGCAGGAAACTGGAAAATGCATAAAAACGCTGAGCAAACAGAAGATTTATTGAATGAATTAATTGCAAAAGTACCTACAGACACAACTGCTCAAGTTATTGTAGCACCTACTTTTGTGAACTTGGCTTCTGCTGTAGATCATTTAGAATTTACCAATATTGATGTAGCTGCTCAAAATGTTCACCAAGCAGAAAGTGGTGCATTTACAGGAGAAATATCTGCTGATATGTTAAAAAGTGTTGGTGTTAATACAGTAATCTTGGGACACTCTGAGCGCAGAGCTATTTTTCATGAATCGGATGCATTAATCGCTAGCAAAGTAGATGCAGCATTAGAGTACGAAATGACCGTAATTTTCTGTTTTGGTGAAGAATTAAAGGACCGTCAATCCAACAATCATTTCAATGTGGTAGAAAACCAATTAAAAGATGGTTTGTTTCATATTAAAGCGGCAAGTTGGGAAAATGTAGTTTTGGCATACGAACCCGTTTGGGCTATCGGAACAGGTGAAACTGCTTCTCCAGAACAAGCACAAGAAATGCACGAATTCATTAGAGAAACAGTACGTAAATCATTTGGAAGTGATGTTGCCGAAGACGTTTCAATCCTTTATGGTGGAAGTGTGAAACCTGAAAATGCAAAAGAAATTTTCTCTAAACCAGATGTAGACGGAGGTCTTATTGGTGGAGCTGCTCTAAAAGCAGATGATTTCGTTGCGATTATCAACGCGATCTAAATTATTTATTTTTAATTTAACAAAAGAGGTTTGTCTATTCAAACCTCTTTTTTTTGTTTTTTATTGGTGACAATACATAAAGAGAAACGTACATTTGCAAAAAAATAATAAACATGTCAAATAGTTATATCGGATACCATTTTACAATTGAACCCAAAGAACTAGGTTCAGAAATTCTTATTGCCGAATTAGGCGAAAAAGCCTTTGAAAGTTTCACAGAAACTGAAACAGGGATTGATGCTTTTGTACAAAAAGAGTTATGGGACGAAACTATTCTAGATGATGTTTATATTCTACAATCGGAGGAATTTAACATTAACTACACTTTTGAAGAAATAGAGCAAATCAATTGGAATCAAGAGTGGGAAAAAAACTTCGAACCAATTGAAGTCGATGGGAAATGTCATGTTCGCGCTCCATTTCACCCAAAAACTGAAGCAGAATTTGATATTGTAATTGAACCTAAAATGAGTTTTGGAACTGGTCATCACGAAACAACTCATATGATGATTCAGCATTTATTAGAAATGGACGTGAAAGGTTTAAAAACTTTAGACATGGGATGTGGAACTGCCATCTTAGCTATTTTAGCTGAAATGAAAGGGGCCCAACCTATCGATGCAATTGATATCGATAATTGGTGTTATTTGAATTCAATTGAAAATGCTGAGCGCAATAACTGCCAACATATTACTGTTTATGAAGGTGATGCTGCATTATTACAAGACAAAAAATACGACTTAATTATTGCCAATATTAACCGCAATATTCTTTTGAACGATATGCAATCGTATGTCAATTGTTTGAATCCTAAAGGAACTATTTTATTTAGTGGATTCTATGAAGAAGACATTCCATTTATTGATAATTCTTGTACCGAAAAAGGATTAACCTACATCAAAAAGTTCCAAAGAAATAATTGGGTTTCATTAAAATATGTAAATTAGATTCCGTAATACTAAAGTACAAATCCGTCCCTCCAATGAGTACTAAAGAAAAAGTTAGAGAAAGAGTTAACGTCAAAGAAGCAACAACTTCCAATAATGAAATTGTGGTGTATAATGATGATGTGAACACTTTTGATCACGTTATTGAAACTTTAGTTCGTGTGTGCGACCATACACCGGAACAAGCAGAACAATGTTCGCTTATTATTCATTACAATGGAAAATGCACTGTAAAAACCGATGTGTACGAAAAACTTAAACCACAATGTATTCAATTACTAGCAGCAGGATTAAGCGCTGAAATAGTATAACACTTCACAAATTATTTCATTTTTTTATACTATTTACAGTTTTATTCTATATTTGATTAAAATAATAGGTAGTTATGAAAGAATATGCAGCAGTTTTAGTCATTGCAATGCCATTGTTTTTGGCTTTAATTCTAATTGAAAAACTTTACGGATATTATAAAGGTGAAGATACGGCGCCTATTATGGATTCCGTTTCCAGTATCAGTTCCGGAATTATCAATTCTCTTAAAGATGTTCTCGGTTTAAGTGTTACACTACTTTCTTACGAATGGATGTCCCAACATTTAGCTTTATTCCAACAAGAAATCACCATAACTTCAATTATTATTGCATTTATCGCAATTGATTTTTATGGTTATTGGTCGCACCGATTGGCACACCAAATTAATTTTTTCTGGAATAAACATGCCATTCATCATAGCAGTGAAGAATTTAATTTGTCATGTGCTTTACGCCAAAGTATTTCAAGTTTTGTTAATCTATTTACTTTTTTATTAATTCCAGCAGCGATATTGGGTGTGCCTGCAAAAGTGATTGCTATCACCTTGCCTATTCATTTATTTTTGCAATTTTGGTATCATACCAAACACATTAAAAAGTTGGGATTTTTAGAGCAAATCATTGTAACTCCTTCCCATCACAGAGTTCATCATGCTATTAATCCTGAATATATGGATAAGAATCATGGGCAAATTTTTATTTTTTGGGACAAATTATTTGGTACCTATCAAGAAGAGTTAGACGAAGTCCCTGCAGTTTTTGGCATTACAAGACCTGCACAAACTTGGAATCCGTTCCGCATAAATTTCCAACATCTTTGGTTATTAATTAGTGATGCTTGGCGTGCTGAAAACTGGAAAGACAGACTTACCATTTGGTTCAAACCAACAGGCTGGAGACCAGAAAATTTTGAAGAAAAATATCCTGTTACTAAAATATCCGATGTGTATAGTTTTAATAAATACGGAACACAGCATTCGAAAATATTAATGTATTGGTCCTCAATTCAGATGTTTGTCACCTTAGGTTTAGTAAGCTATTTGTATCTTTCAATTGCGCAAATGGAGCTTCAAAATATATTTATCTATGGCACTTTTATTTTTATAAGTGTCTATAGTTATACTGAACTAATGGATACCAATAACTATTCTTTGTTTTGGGAAACTGTACGTTTAGCTTTCGGAATTGGCATTATTATTTATTTGGGAAATTGGTTCAATATTGATACAAACATCCCGTTTGGAACCCTAATAATTAGTAGCTATTTAGTACTTTCATGGGGGGTTAACTTCTATTTTGTAAGCTCTGGATTTAAATCAGAAAAATTAGCAATCGCCTAAATAATACCATTATGAAAAATAAAGCTGCACTTTCCATTTACATTGGGTTTAGTATTTTCTATTTAGTAATTACTGCTTTAAACCAAGAAGCAATAGCTCGTTTTCTAAAGCCATTTTTATTACCCTTATTACTAGTTGCAGTATACAATTCGCCAGCATTTACTACTAAAAAATTGTTGCTAACCGCGTTGACTTTTTCATGGATAGGAGATGTTATTTTACTTTTTGCCGATCAGGGCGAAATCTATTTCATTTTAGGATTAGTTGCTTTTTTAGTATCGCATGTGTTTTACATTGTATTATTTAGCAAACAATCCATTAGCAAAACAATCAATAACAAAATAAGTTTCGGTGCTGGGACAGGTCTTATTCTATTGTATTTCTTTGGAATGATTACTACTTTAGGACCTCAATTAGGCCCACTTACAGTACCAGTTGTAATCTATGCCATCGTGATAAGTACTATGCTTTTTTATGCTTTAAAAGGAAGTTTTCAATGGAGTACAATTCCATATCAATCGGTGCTAATTGGTGCTATATTCTTCATTAGCTCCGATAGTATTTTGGCTTTCAACAAATTTGATCAGCCAATTCCCCAGGCTTCTTTTTTAATTATGATTACCTACTTAGCAGCTCAATTCTGTATAGTATGGGGAATTTTGAAATTGAATCAAAAAAAATAGCATTCTATTAGGTAAAAAAATATGCTTTTAATTTAAGTAGAATTGTTTCCTTAACGAATACAACTTCTAAAGTTCTCACTATATTTGTGAGAGAACATTTAATGAAATTTTCGTTATTAAATCGCATCCAATTATGAGAAAAATTATCTTACTTTTCAGTTTATCCATTTTTATAAGTTCTTGTGTAAGTACCCGCTCCACCTTAAAAAATGTCGATGATTCAGCACCTGATCTTATGCTTACACCAAACAATACTTTTGATATTAAACTCTTTAGTACCGACAAAAAATATGGATACGATAAAGATTATCCAATTAATATATTTTTTCAGACAAGCAAATCCGAAATTAATCAAGAACGCTTTTTAAATGCTTTAGCTGGACCCAAAGGAGAAAAAATAACCTATACAAAATTAGAAAGTTGCTGTCCCTTCCCTACTAAAAGAAGTGAAATGGGAGCTGGATTCTTAGATGTTTATGAACTCAAATGGGAAGGACAAAAAAAGCCAGTGATATTGTATTTAAATATTTACGAAAAAGGAATACTAATGGTTCCCTTTGGCTTACGACTTAGAGATAAATAGAAACAAAAAAAGCACCTTAAAGGTGCTTTTTTTGTTTATCAACATTTCATTAAATTAATACTGTACTTGGAATAAAGCGTTACTAAACAACAAAATTCCATTCTCCCAAAACCCTCTAAATAAAGGATTGTCAATCATGTAAATTACTGTCCCTTTCTGTTTTTTCTCTACTGCAAACGTAACCGTTTCTTCTAATTTTTTCTTCAAATTATGTCCCACAAAACCATAACTTGAATAGTTTTTAGGAACGTAAATCACATTAGAAGCTTTTGTCAATAAAGAATATTTTCTAGCATCTGTCTTCAAACTAAAATAACTATTTCCTAAACCAAATGACAACGGATGTGAAGTATCTAAAGCGTTTTCGATAATTGCACCTGGAATGGAAGACGAGATTAATCTTCTTTCATTATTGTGGAAATCAAACAACCTACTTTTAAGCTCTTTTTCTTTTGCATCAGTTTCTGCTTTAGTTTTATCCTCATCAGTTGCAAAAACATGCAAGGCATAATTATCATTGTTTTCAAACAGACCTAATGCCTCATTCATAGCAATTACTTTTCCCCCTTTTTTTATCCAATCTGTTACTTGTGATTTCAAATCATCCGAAAAATTATAATTACCGTCAGCAAGAATCAATGTATTGAATTCCGACCAATCTATTCTTCCAATATTAGAAACATCTACTATACTGGTTGGATACTGGATCACTTCATCCAAATAATGCCAAACAGCTCCAAACTCAGTTGGATTGACACCTTTGCCTGATAAAAGTAGAATTTTTGGTTTCTTAATTAATGAGAAGTTTTCTCCCCCTAAATCACGAGCATTAACTGAAAATCCAGAAGTCAAATAATTGTAATCCGATTTAGTTTTAATGATATCACTCACCCTTTTCTCAAAATCGACAATGGTAGGATTATCACCTTTACTTACTATTAATCCTCCAGCTTCAACGGTAATATCACCAAATACTGCTTTTTGTGCAGCCGTTCTTACGTTGATACCATTTTGAAGAAGTAGCGAAACTACTTTTGCAGAAGTTCTATTATTCCAAGGAATATGGAAAGCATATACTTTCTCTGGAAGCATCAATTCTTTTCGATCAATTGAAGGTTTTGTGTTTATTGCCAAACTATTCTTCAAAGCATATCCGTCAATTCCATACGCCAAAGGTAAATCCCAAGCTGTAATATCATAAGACAAACTATCATTCAGCTTTTGATTCGGTTCAAATAAAACCTGAGTCATTACTCCTCGAGGTTGATCTGCTTTGATAATTAAATCATTTGGTTCAATTGAAAATGTATTGTCCTTTTTTGTTTTATAATTGAATCCGATCGATTTTTGACTTGTATTCGCATACGAATATTCAATCCCATTCTTTTTAAGCAACTCAATCAATTGTTCTGACTTAGGATTGTTTTTCATCACATAGGTGGCATAAACTCCCTTAGCTTTTTTTCTGGAATTGGTCATAAATCCTCTAAAACCTTTTAGCAATTGATCTGACTGATTGGATGCTGTTTCAATAATAGTTAGTACTGCTTTCGCATGGTGAGTCAATCTATCTTTAGTAGTCAAATGAGATCCATTAGCTAATTTAATTTCGCGTCCAGCGCCAATTCCACCTTGTTCCAATGTCATTCCAACAGCACCGTTATAAGTGGGATAGGTATCGCCATAACTTGGATAAAACAAATCAAATCGTTCACGAGTATTGTACAACCAATTTTCCTTATCAAATTTGGCTGCAATATTTTTTCCTAACGAGAAATGAAAATCTTTTTGGTATTGGTCGATAAATTCATGTAAAGGCTCTGCCGATGGAGGGAAAAAATAAGGTGATTCGTATCCCATTTCATGAATGTCAGCATGAACTTGTGGCATCCATTGATTGTATAAAGCTATACGTTTTTGAGATTCAATTTGTGTTTGCCATGCCCAGTCCCGATTCAAATCAAAAATATAATGATTGTATCTTCCGCCTGGCCAAACTTCCATATGTTCTCTATCAGACAATCCTGGATGCGTTTTCTTTCCTGAAATTTCACGCAACCAATTAGCATAGCGAGAAAGTCCATCTGGATTTTCACATGGGTCCAAAATTACTATCGTATTTTTCAACCATTCTTTGCTTTCTTTATTTGCAGGATTCAATAACTCATAAGCTACAGTCATAGCACTTTCCATACCCGCATATTCGTTTCCATGTACGCTAAAGCTGATCCAAACAATAAGCTTGTCTCCAATTTTTTGATTTTTTTGATTGGAAAGACCAATAGCGCTCAAATTATTATTTCTAATTTGATCTAAATTGGCCAAATTCTCAGGAGTTGAAACAAAATAAACATTTAAATTTCTTTCCTCATTCGTTTGTCCATATACCTGATGTTTAATAAAGGAAGATTCCTTTACCAAATGTCCAAAGTAGGCCTCAGTTTGATGATAGAAAGTAATTTGTTTACCATAATTAGGCAAAAATTCTGAAGGGGATTTAATTTGAGCTACTGTTTGTAATGAACACAAAAACAGAATTAAGATAATTGACTTTCTCATAAGAATTGTAAAAGAATTTATATGATATCAAATGTAAATATATTTTAATAAAATAGATGATAAAACAGTAAAATGAAATCAAATAATTGCGGAATATTAAAAATACGGTGTAAAATTCAAGAAAATTACCAATATATCTAACGTAAAATATATATTTTTGAGAAAAGTTAAATCATGGAAGAATGTATTTCTGTTTTCGATATGTTGAAAATCGGTGTTGGACCATCAAGTTCACACACTTTAGGACCTTGGAGAGCAGCAGAACGTTTCTTGTCAGAACTCAGAAATGAAAATAAGCTGAGTGCTACTATTTCAATTCGAGTAGATTTATACGGATCACTGTCGCTTACTGGTAAAGGACACGCAACAGATTTAGCTGTAATGTTAGGATTAAGTAATCAAAATCCAGAAACAATTCCAGTAGAAAATATTAAAGGGATTACTGATCAAATTATAAATAACAAAACAATAAATTTAGGTGGCGAAAACACCATTCTATTTGATCCTAAAGTAGCGATTGTTTTCAACAAAAATTTTCTTCCTTTTCATTCTAACGGTATAAAATTCACCGCTTTTTTCAACAAAAATGACCAATATGAAGCTACCTATTATTCAATCGGTGGAGGTTTTGTAGTAGTAGAAGAACGAGTTAATGCCAAAAAGAAACATGTTTTAAAATGTGCTTTTCCATATATAATTAATAATGCAGCCGACTTACTGCAATTTGCCATATCTGAAGAAAAATTAATTTCAGAAATCGTTTTGGAAAATGAAAAATCGATGTGCTCTGAAAATGAAATTCATGACGAACTCCTTCGAATATGGAATACTATGTTGGAATGCATGTATTTGGGTTGTCATTCTGAAGGCATTTTACCTGGCGGACTAAATGTTCGTAGAAGAGCTTTTGATATGCACCAAGATTTGATTGGACTTTCCAACTATAATTCACCACAAACTTGGTTAGAACAAATACGAAAAACTGAGGTTAAATTCCGCCAAATATTAAAATGGGTAAGCTGTTTTGCATTGGCAGTAAACGAAGTAAATGCATCATTAGGTCGAGTGGTAACTGCACCAACCAATGGAAGCGCAGGTGTTATTCCAGCTGTTCTCATGTATTATATGGTGATAGAAAACCATCAAGCTGGAGTTAAAGAAATTAAGCAATTTTTATTAGTTGCTGGAGAAATTGGCAGCATCTTTAAGCAAGGAGCTACTATATCTGCCGCTATGGGTGGTTGTCAAGCAGAAATCGGCGTATCATCAGCTATGGCAGCTGCAGCTTTGTGCGAACTCATGGGCGGAACTCCGAGTCAAGTTTTAATTGCTGCTGAAATTGCGATGGAGCATCATTTAGGCTTGACCTGTGATCCAATAGAAGGTTTGGTACAAATTCCTTGTATTGAGAGAAATACGATGGGTGCAATAAAAGCCATTAATGCTGCTGAATTAGCATTGGCGACTGATCCAAAGAATGTAAAAGTTCCTTTGGATAAAGTCGTAGATACCATGTGGCAAACAGCTAAGGATATGAACTCTAAATACAAAGAAACTTCTCAAGGAGGGTTAGCAGTAGCCGTAAATTTATCGGATTGTTAATTTACTTACGCCTAGTATCTATTAAGTAGACGATTTTCCAGAGACCATTATCTTTAAATAACGTAAAGGCATTGACCCCTTTGTGGCTAAATTTATTGTTCACATAAAACTCATAAGGCGTCCAAACGTGAGCCATGGCTCCATCTACCTGAATGGAATAATCTAGTAATTTTTCTTCAAAAAGAATAGTGTTGGGTATCGTTGCAATAGAACGAAAAAAATCTTGAGCAGAATCGTTTTTAAATTGGGTACCTTTTGATGATTCTGAAATAGATTGTAAAATCATTTTATCAGCACAAACTGATTTCATCGTGATGGAGTCTTTAGCATGAAACCCTTTAAAAAAAGTCACGACTACTTGTTTTACTTCTTCATTTTGAGAATAAGTAGCGCTTGAAAAAATAAGCATAAGACTTACTAAAATTGTTTTCATAGTATTAAATAATAATCATTTGTCAAAATAAACAATAATTCTACAATGTTGGGTTAAGAAAAATTGATTTTATTACCTTTACCGCAAATAAAAACAATACTATGTCGGTCGCTAAAAAAGATTACAAAAGAATTACTACGAAGTCATTAATTGAAATGAAAGCCAATGGCGAAAAAATTTCAATGCTTACAGCTTACGATTTTACTATGGCTAAAATAGTAGATTCTGCAGGCGTAGATGTGATTCTGGTTGGAGATTCTGCTTCAAATGTAATGGCGGGCCATGAAACTACTTTACCTATTACGCTAGATCAAATGATTTACCACGCCTCATCTGTGGTTCGTGCAATTGAACGCGCTTTAGTGGTGGTTGATTTGCCTTTTGGTAGCTACCAATCCGATTCTAAAGAAGCCTTGCGTTCTGCGATCCGAATTATGAAAGAAAGCGGTGGTCATGCGGTAAAATTAGAAGGTGGAAGTGAAATTAAAGATTCTATCAAAAAAATATTAAATGCCGGAATACCCGTAATGGGACATTTGGGTTTAACCCCACAATCTATTTATAAATTCGGAACTTACACCGTTCGTGCGAAAGAAGATGCTGAGGCAGAACAATTAATGGAAGATGCTAAACTATTGGAAAGCTTAGGTTGTTTTGCTATTGTACTAGAAAAAATACCTGCGCATTTAGCAGAACAAGTAGCCAAAAGTATTTCAATTCCCGTAATCGGAATTGGTGCTGGTGGGGGTGTCGATGGACAAGTATTAGTCATTCATGATATGTTGGGAATGAATAACGAATTTAGTCCCCGTTTCTTAAGACGTTACATGAATCTTTATGAAGGAATGACTTCAGCCATTAGTCAATATGTTGAGGATGTAAAATCGACTGATTTTCCAAATGCCAATGAGCAATATTAGTTCAGATTGTTAGATTCCTAGGTTATTAGAATGTTGGATTCTTAGATTTTAAGAAAAATGAGTTTTTATTTAAAAGGTAATTAGGGTTTTATGCATCGATTTAAAGATCTAGAGATTTGGAAAAGAAGTAGAATATTTTGTTCCAAAATATATGCTGAAACCGCTAACTTTCCAGAGAATGAAAAATTTGGAATAACTAATCAATTGAGAAGAGCCTCTGTTTCAATACCATCAAATATTGCAGAAGGTTCATCAAGAGCATCAAACAAAGAATTTTCTAGATTTCTCGAAATTGCAATTGGTTCGGCCTATGAAATTGAAACTCAATTATTAATTTCGAGTGATTTAAATTTTTTAGAATTTGAAAGATTGGAAACACTATTAAATGAGTTAGAGGAAATTATCAAAATGATTTCGAAATTTAGATCTACTCTAAAAATCTAATCCTCTAAAAATCTAAATTATCTCAATGAAAATCGTTTCCAATAAATCCAATCTTCAAGTCATTCACGAAGACAATCATCTTATCGTGATAAACAAGCGTGTAGGCGACATTGTTCAGGGTGATAAAACGGGAGATAAGCCGCTAAGTGAAATTGTCAAAGAATATATTAAAGACAAATACAACAAGCCTGGAGAAGTGTTTTTAGGAGTAGTCCATCGGTTAGACAGACCTACTACTGGAATTGTAGTTTTTGCTCGAACTAGCAAAGCATTATCCCGAATGAATGAATTATTTAGTAATAGAGAAACTCAAAAAACCTATTGGGCTGTTGTAAAAAACAAGCCTGAAAAATCGAAGGATAAATTAGTGCATTACCTTAAAAGAAACGAAAAAAACAATACTTCTAAGGCTCACATACATGAAGTTCCAGATAGCAAATTGGCTAGTTTAGAATATCAAATTATAAAAGAACTTACCAATTATACAGCTTTAGAAATTCAACTTCATACCGGAAGACACCATCAAATTAGAGCACAATTAGCCGCTATTGGTTCTCCAATAAAAGGCGATTTAAAATATGGATTCGACCGTAGTAATCCTGATGGAGGTATTCATTTACACGCTAGACAATTAATCTTTACTCATCCAGTATCTAAAGAAGCATTAACCATTATTGCTCCTACTCCTGATGATGTAATTTGGAAAGCAGTCTAAATTATAATTTTTAATTTTTTGATTAATTCAATTTTAAAAATTAAATTGCATACCAAATTAACTCATCTTGGTTATGAATTACAAATCAAATATTGGTTACCGTAAAGAATTATTAACACGTTTATTGGAGACTATAATCGTTCATGAAAACGAAATTATTAGCGCTTTAAAAGCAGACTTTAACAAACCTGAATTTGAAGCTGTTGTAACCGAAACAAGTTATGTTATCTCCGATTTAAAACACACCATTAAAAATTTAAGTCGTTGGGCAAAGCCAAAAAGGGTATTCCCTTTTGTAGTTAACATTCCCTCTTCAGATTATATTTACAAAGAACCCTATGGTAAAGTTCTGATTATTTCACCTTGGAATTATCCTTTTCAATTGGCTCTTTGTCCTCTAATTGCAGCTGTTGCTGCAGGAAACCAAATCCTATTAAAACCTTCTGAATTAACCCCAAACACGGCAGCAATCATTCAGAAAATAATCTCTAAAGTATTTTCAATCAATCATGTTGAAGTAATTCAAGGTGATGCTTCAGTAGCGACTCAATTATTGGAACAACGTTGGGATTATATATTCTTTACAGGTAGTGTGGCAGTAGGTAAAATTGTAGCCAAAGCAGCTGCACAACATTTAACTCCAGTCACTTTGGAATTAGGTGGAAAAAACC
Organism: Flavobacterium sp. UBA4098; assembly: GCA_002382495.1. Taxonomy (GTDB): domain Bacteria; phylum Bacteroidota; class Bacteroidia; order Flavobacteriales; family Flavobacteriaceae; genus Flavobacterium. Next base: position 56,276 of record DFXW01000034.1, on the reverse strand, counting down.
CATGTATTGTTGATGAAACAGCTAATTTACAAATTGCGGCCAAACGAATTGTTTGGGGGAAATTCATAAATGCGGGTCAAACTTGCATTGCTCCCGATTACATATTGGTACACCAAAAAAGTAAAGCACAATTTATTCAATATTTAAAAGAAGAGATTACCCATGCTTATGGAGATAATCCAGAAATTTCTCCAGATTATGCTCGAATAATCAATGTTAAAAATTGGACTCGATTAGTCGAAATGATGGAATCTGATAAAGTGATTTTTGGAGGAAAATACAATAGCGAAACCAATTACCTTGCGCCAACACTAATTGAAGAAAACAACTTAGATAGTTTGATTATGCAGGATGAGATTTTCGGTCCTTTGTTGCCAATTATTACTTACCATAACGAATCGGAAATTGATACCATCATTGCAAAATATGAAAAGCCACTGGCTTTGTATGTTTTCAGCGAACGTAATACATTCTGTGATGAAATCATCTCAAAACATTCATTTGGAGGTGGGTGTATTAACGATACTATGGTGCATTTTTCGAATAACAAATTGCCTTTTGGAGGAGTTGGACACAGCGGAATTGGAGCGTATCACGGCCAATTGAGTTTTGATATATTTTCGCATCATAAAGCAGTAGTCAAAAAAGCAACTTGGATCGATTTGCCATTGCGTTATGCACCTTATAAAGGAAAACTAACTATCGTAAAGAAAATTTTGAATTGGCTTTAACAGAATAAATATATTGTAATTACCAAATTATTACCACTACTATGGAACCAATCAATACAAAAATAGCCCACTTACTAACAAATGGATACGAACTACAATTTGAAAACGTATTCAATAAAGCCTTCGAAAATTATAAAAAAATAGCTTTGTATGCAGGACTTGCTATACTTATTTTTGGATTTATATTCATGGTGCTTGCTGCTTTTGGACTCATTAGTTTTGTTGGGGTGGAACATTTAAATGAAAATACAATCAAACAATTGGAATCAAAAATGCTAAAGCAAGAATATCTTGGTTATCAATTCATTTTTGTATTAGCTATTAATAGTTTATTTAGCCCAATTAGTGCAGGTTTTTTAAGAATGGCAAATGCCGCCCAAAAAGATGTTGAATTTAAAATGCGCCATTTCTTTTCATTCTATCAATGGTCTTATTTTAAAGAATTATTTGTAGCCACTTTTATCATCACATGTATTAGTACTGGAATTGATACTGCATTAACCCATTTTAAAATTCCGGTAGTCGGTGGAATTATCTCATTTGGTATTGGAATATTGACCGTTTTGAGTACTCCGCTAATTATATTTGGCAAACAAAAAGCTCTTGGTGCAATACAGTCAAGTATACGATTAACTAGTTCAAAATTTCTAACACTATTTCTACTGTTATTTGTAGCGTTTTTAGGTTCATTAGTTGGGCTGATTGGTTTCTGCATTGGGGTTCTCTTTACCATTCCTTTCAATATGTCTATGCAATACGCCATTTACGATTCAATTATAGGGTTTGAAAATAATGAAGCGATCGTAATCGATTCAGAAGAAAACTAACCTAACCAACCTTCTCTATCCAAACTTCGGTATTGTATGGCTTCGGCTATATGATGAGAATTTACATTTTCTGATGCTTCTAAATCAGCAATAGTTCTAGCTACTTTCAATATTCGATCATAAGCACGAGCAGAAAGATTCAAACGTTCCATTGCATTTTTAAGTAATTCCTTAGAAGTCTCGTCCAATACACAATACTCCCGAATATGTTTCGTGCTCATTTGTGCATTATAATGAAGGTTAGGTATCGCTTCAAAACGGTTGGATTGAATTTCACGAGCATGGGTTACTCGTTTTCGAATTGCGGCACTAGTTTCTGCTTTTCTTTCATCGGATAATTTATCAAAGGGTACTGGTGTAACTTCAATATGAATGTCGATACGATCCAACAAAGGTCCTGATATTTTATTCATATAGCGTTGCATTTCATGAGGAGAAGTCATTTGAGGTGCATCAGGATCATTGAAAAATCCGCTCGGACTTGGATTCATACTCGCCACCAACATGAATGAAGATGGATAGGTCACCGTGAATTTGGCTCTAGAAATGGTCACTTCCCTATCTTCTAATGGCTGTCGCATTACCTCCAAAACATCCCGTTTAAATTCTGGTAATTCGTCCAAAAAAAGCACACCATTATGCGCCATGGAAATTTCACCCGGTTGTGGATAACTTCCCCCGCCTACTAATGCAACATTTGAAATAGTGTGATGCGGACTACGAAAAGGTCTTTGGTTCATTAAACCTACTTCTTTAAGTTTGCCAGCAACACTATGGATTTTGGTTGTTTCCAAAGCCTCTCGTAAGGTCATGGGTGGCAAAATACTAGGTAATCGTTTGGCTAACATGGTCTTTCCAGCACCCGGAGGCCCAATTAAAATAATATTATGACCACCAGCAGCAGCAATTTCCATGCAGCGTTTAATTCCTTCTTGTCCTTTCACATCAGAGAAATCAAATTCGGGAAAATCTAAGGTTTGATAAAATTCGGCTCTAGTATCAATAGTCGTAGGTTCAAGAGATCCAGTTCCTTCAAAAAAATCAATAACTTCTTGAATATTTGCCACACCGTAGACATCTAAATCAGAAACAATTGCAGCTTCTTTTACGTTTTGTTGAGGCAAAAAGAAACCTTTATAACCCTCTTCTTTGGCTTTAATAGCTATGGGCAAAGCACCTCGAATGGGCTGCAAACTTCCATCAAGAGACAATTCACCCATTATGATATAACGCTCAATTTCGTCTCCTTTAATTTGAGAAGAGGCAATTAAAATGCCTATTGCCAAAGTCAGATCGTAAGCAGAACCTTCTTTACGCAAATCAGCTGGCGCCATATTAATAGTAATTTTCTTTCCGGGAAGTGAATACCCATTATTCTTTAAGGCTGCTGCGATTCTATAGCTACTTTCTTTAATGGCATTATCAGGTAATCCAACTAAATGGTAGCCTATTCCTTTATCTATATTTACTTCTACCGTAATTGTTGTAGCTTCAACACCAAAAACAGCACTTCCAAAAACTTTTGTCAACATATGGGGGGCATCTTTTTTCTAAAAATAAATAAAATTTAAATACACTAACCATAAAAATTAACTTATGTATTAAAATTTACTGATAATTAAAAATTAAAAATATTTTCTTGGAATTCAAACAAATGTTAAATTCAGAATTAATAAACGGCTATCTAAAAATTTATTTATATTTAACAATTATTAAAATCTGAATTATGAAAAAAAATCTATTACTACTCTTTTTGTTAGTTTTAATTCCAAAAGTACACGCACAAGATTATTTCCCAAATAATGAAACGGTACAAAACAGGAATCAAAATTTTACCGCATTTACTAATGCTACCATTTATGTGACTCCTAATCAAATTATTAAAAAAGGAACTTTGCTTATTCAAAATGGCAAAGTGGTTAGTGTGGGTACAACAATCGCAATTCCAAAAAATACAATTGTTGTCAATTTGGAAGGAAAAACAATTTATCCCTCTTTTATAGATCTTTACACCAGTTTTGGTGTTGAAAAACCAAAAAGCAGCGGACCGATGGCAAGAGGCCAATTGTACGACACCAAACGTTCAGGATATTATTGGAATGAAAATATTCGTTCCGAAATTAATGCTTATGAAAATTTTAAATATGACGCTGCGAAAGCTGAAGAATTTTTAAAAGCAGGTTTTGGAGTAGTAGGAACTCATGTTCAAGACGGAATTGCTAGAGGTACTGGAACTTTAGTAGCTTTAAATAATTATGATACTAGCAAACGTTTAGTGTCAAACAAAGTTACCAATCACTTTGCTTTTACAAGAAGCGCAATAACTGCTCAATCATATCCAAGTTCGTTAATGGGAATGATGGCGCTAGTTCGCCAAATGTATTATGACATGGATTGGTACAAAAAAGGAAATTCAGAAACTAAAGATCAATCTTTAGAAGCATTAATTGCCAATCAAAATTTAGTACAACTATTCACAACAGATGACAAACTAAACAGTTTAAGAGCTTCGAAAATAGCTAAAGAATTTGGACTTAACTATCTTATGAAAGGAAGCGGAAATGAATTTGAACGAATTGATGAAATCAAAAACACCAATTCTAAATTCATCATCCCCATTAATTTCCCAGAAGCCTATGATGTATCTGATCCAAATCAGGCCAACCAAATGGAGTTAAAAGATTTCCGTTTTTGGAATCAAGCGCCATCAAATTTAAAAGTGTTAGCAGACAACGGAGTTGTATTTGCTTTGACTACTGACAATTTGAAAAAAATGGATAGTTTCAAAACTAATTTATTGAAAGCAATTCAGTACGGTTTTGATAGTACAAAAGCATTAGAAGCTTTAACTACAATTCCAGCCTCAATTTTAGGAAAAAGTAAAGAAATTGGATCATTAACAGCTGGAAGTCAAGCTAATTTCATTATTACCTCAGGTGATTATTTTGACAAAAAAACAGTTTTACATGAAAACTGGGTACAAGGAAGTCGTTATGTTGTAAATGATATGNNAAATGGAAAATTAGTGGTGATGTTGCAAGTCCAAAATCGGATATCACTTCAGTTGATAATAAAAAATTAAATTCTAAAATTACTATTGCTAACCAATGGTTGACTACAGTAATCAAACCGGCTGATTCGTTGAAAACAAATTTTACTAGATTAAGCACTTACTTAGGTAATACTTCTAATTTAGCTGGAAAAGCTATTGTTAAAGACGGAAAAGAAGTCAACTGGTCTGCCACTAAAACTTCTGATTTTAAAGTAGAAGCAGATACAAAAAAAGAAGAAAAAATCAATCCTGTTCAACCTGTAACTTATCCTAATGTTGCTTTTGGTAACCAAGAAAAACTAACTGCTCAAACTTTATTATTCAAAAATGCTACTATTTGGACGAATGAAAAAGAAGGAATTTTAGAAAATACAGACGTATTAATTAAAGACGGAAAAATTGCTGCAGTTGGAAAAAATCTTTCCGATCCAGCAGCAACAGTTATTGATGCCAAAGGAAAACACCTTACCAGTGGAATTATTGATGAGCATTCACATATCGCTATTTCTAAAGGGGTTAACGAAGGAGGACATAATTCAAGTGCCGAAGTAACCATTCAGGATGTTGTAAACTCTGAAGATCCTAATATTTATAGAGATCTAGCGGGTGGTGTTACTATTTCGCAGTTATTACACGGTTCAGCGAATCCTATCGGAGGACGTTCTGCCATTGTAAAATGGAAATGGGGACGTTCGCCAGAAGAAATGTTATACAAAAATCAACCTAAGTTTATCAAATTTGCTCTAGGTGAAAATGTTAAACAATCCAACTGGGGCAATGTTAACCCTACTCGTTTTCCACAAACAAGAATGGGTGTTGAACAAGTATTTATCGATTATTTCCAAAGAGCCAAAGAATACGACTTAGCTTGGAAAAACTACAACAGTTCTAAAAAAGGAAAAGCACCAAGAGTAGATTTAGAGTTACAAACTTTAGCTGAAATCATTAATAAAGAACGTTTCATATCATGTCACTCTTATGTACAATCTGAGATTTTAATGTTGATGAATGTAGCTGAAAAATTCAATTTCAGAGTCAATACGTTTACACATATATTGGAAGGATACAAAGTAGCTGATAAAATGAAAGAACACGGTGTGGGAGCTTCTACATTCTCAGACTGGTGGGCTTATAAATTTGAAGTAAACGATGCGATTCCATTCAATGGACCAATTATGCACAACAAAGGAATTGTAGTAGCCTATAATTCTGATGATGCCGAAATGTCTAGACGTTTGAACCAAGAAGCTGCAAAAGCAGTGAAATACGGAAATATTTCAGAAGAGGAAGCTTGGAAATTTGTTACATTGAATCCTGCTAAATTGTTACATCTTGATGATAAAGTGGGAAGTATCAAAGTAGGAAAAGATGCTGATGTTGTTCTTTGGAACACCAATCCGTTATCTATTTATGCTAAAGCTGAAAAAACGATCATTGAAGGAGTAGTTTACTTTGACATCCAAAGGGATGAAGAACAAAGAAAAGCAATTGCAAAAGAACGAAATGTTTTAATCGGACAATTATTGGAAGAAAAAAACAAAGGAATGATTACGCAAGAACCTAAAAAAGTGGAACGAACTGAATACCACTGTGATTCTCTTGAGTACTAAGGTTTACTTTTCAAAAAATAAATTAGAATAATTATGATACATAAAAAAATAGTTCTTTTAACATTGGTATTCGGAATATCATTAGTTAGTAAAGCACAACAGACTCCAGCACCAAAACAACAAAAATCAATTTTAATTCTGAATGCCAAAGCGCATTTAGGAAATGGAACTGTTTTGGAGAATAGTGCCATTGGATTCAAAAATGGTAAAATTGACGTAGTAACTTCAGCAAGTAACGTGGTTAAAGCCAACTACGAAACCATTATTGATGCCGCTGGAAAAGAAGTTTACCCTGGTTTTATTGCTCCTAATTCTACATTAGGATTAGTGGAAATCGACGCGGTAAAATCTTCTGATGATGAATCAGAAATTGGAACATTCAATCCACATGTTCGAAGTTTGATTGCTTACACTGCCGATTCAAAAGTAGTGGAAACAGTGAGACCTAATGGTGTATTGATGGCACAAATTACACCAAGAGGCGGATTAATTTCTGGTACCTCTTCTATTGTACAATTAGATGCATGGCATTGGAGTGATGCTGTAGTTAAAGAAAATGATGGTATACACATGGAATTTCCTTCTAGTTTCAAAAGAAGCGGTTCTTGGTTTGAGCCAGGTACAATCGAAGCAAACAAAGAGTACACCAAAGAAATTGCTGAAATAAATGCATTTTTCCAAAATGCAAAAGCATACAATACAAGTGTAGCAAAAGAACGTAATTTAATATTTGAAGCTACAAAAGGCCTTCTTTCAGGAGAACAAACTTTGTTCATTCATGCTAATGAAGAGAAGCAAATGATTGATGCTATTGAACTGGCTTTAAGCAACGGAATTACAAAAATTGCAATTGTTGGTGGGTATGAAGCCTATAAAATCGGAAGCTATTTAAAAGAGAAGCATATTGGAGTACTATTAAAACGTGTGCATGGTATGCCAGAAAATGATGATGACGATATTGATTTGCCATTTAAACTTGCCAAACTATTAACTGATCAAGGCGTTTTAGTTGGATTAGAAAATAGTGGCGCACACGAAAGAATGGAAACAAGAAACCTACCTTTTTTAGCAGGAACTTGTGTTGCTTATGGTTTGGACAAAGAAAAAGCACTCCAATTAATCACCTCAAATACTGCCACAATATTAGGTATTGATACTTTTTGTGGAACTCTTGAAGTAGGAAAAGATGCCACCTTGTTTATTTCTGAAGGTGATGCTTTAGATATGAGAACTAATAAATTAAGTAAAGCTTTCATTCAGGGAAGAACCATTAGTTTGGAAACGCATCAAACTAAATTAAATGAACGTTATAAGGGAAAATTTAACCAAAACTAAATTTCCAAACACAATACTTATTAAAAGGCCAATTGCATTTGCAAATTGGCTTTTTTTTTATGCCATTATTACCCAAACTGTAATTTAAGTCACATAAAAAGTACATTTGCGATTATCAAATTCAAAATATCAGTTTAAAATTACATCAAACCCTAAAATTTTATAGGGTTAATTTAATTATTTGATAAAAATGAATAATTACCCCCTACTTTTTTATGGGTTAATATGATATTTTTATACTTTTAACAAAAATTTAAAAATAATAGTTATGCGTAAAATTGTTTTAAGTGTGATTCTAATCACTGTTTTGGGACTTACTTTTTTCTCAAATTATTTTGTTGTTGAGTCAGCAAAACTAGGAGCTCATATTGTTGAATTAAAATTAGATACTGGTGACACAGCATGGATGATTGTTGCTTGTGCTCTTGTTTTAATTATGACTCCTGCATTAGGATTTTTCTACGGAGGTATGGTAGGAAAGAAAAATGTAATTAGTACGATGTTACAAAGCTTTATGGCGATGGTAATCGTGACTGTATTATGGGTTGTAGTTGGTTTTGGATTGTGTTTTGGTCCTTCAATTGGAGGTATAATTGGTGATCCTTCATCTAATTTTCTATTTAATGGAGTAAGTGCTAACACTGCTTGGGAATTAGCCCCAACAATTCCATTACTTTTATTTGCTTTCTTTCAAGCTAAATTTGCAATTATTACACCTGCTTTAATCACAGGAGCTTTTGCAGAACGTATTCGTTTCTGGGCTTACTTATTATTCATGGTGTTATTCATATTAGTAATCTATGCCCCTTTATGTCATATGACTTGGCATCCAGACGGATTGTTCTTCAAAATGGGAGTACTTGACTTTGCTGGTGGAACTGTAGTACACATGAGTGCTGGTTGGGCTGCTTTAGCTGGAGCAATTTTCTTAGGAAAAAGAAAAGTTCAAAAAGTAAATCCTGCTCGTATTACTTATGTATTATTAGGAACTGGTTTATTATGGTTTGGTTGGTTCGGTTTTAATGCAGGTTCTGCTGTTGGAGCAAATGGACTTGCTGCTCAAGCATTAGGAACAACAACTGTAGCTGCTGCCGCTGCCGCTATGGCATGGGTTTTCTTAGATAAAATTATGGGACATAAATTATCTGCAATGGGAGCTTGTATCGGTGCAGTGGTTGGATTAGTTGCTATTACTCCTGCTGCAGGATTTGTAAGTATTCCTCATGCAATTACTATAGGTATTATTGCAAGTATCATTAGTAACTTAATGGTAATGAAATTCCCTAAAGGAAAAATTGACGATGCTTTAGATGTATTTGCTTGTCACGGTGTTGGTGGAATGACAGGAATGTTATTAACTGGTGTATTTGCTTCTAAAGCGATCAACCCTATTGTTGGTGACAACCAAGGTTTAATCTTTGGAGATGCTACTTTGTTTTTAATTCAGTTAAAAGCCTTAGTATTAGTATCTATATTTGCTTTCTCTGCATCCTATGCATTATTCTTCATTGTAAATAAAATTACTCCGTTAAGAGTAAGTGAAGACAAAGAAGAATTAGGATTAGACATTACTCAACACGGAGAGTTCTTGTAATAATCTCTTGTATATAAATAAAAAAAACCGCAACTTTTCAGTTGCGGTTTTTTTTATACTATTGAAATTTAGTGCGTAAAATTGGAAATGCCTTTTTTCAACCACGTTTCATATTCTTCAATTCCAACAAAACTAATGGTAGGTTGTTGCGTGTTCAAATTACCACCAGTTAAATCGGTCAATACATACAAAGGTTGTGTATTTGTTTTGTATGTAGAAATCATAAAGTCAGTCCATTTATCACCAATAGTTTCAATACGTGATCCGGTAGATTTAGAAACAAACTGTTCACTTTTGGGCAACTCTCTTTTATCATCTACATAAAGAGAGATTACAACAACTTGATTTTTTAAAAGAGTCAAAATACGTTCGTCTGACCAAACGTTATTTTCCATTTTACGACAATTCACACAGGCATGCCCTGTAAAATCTAACATGATGGGTTTATTAACCGTTTTAGCATAAGCCAAACCTTTATCATAGTCATCAAATACTACGATCTGATGCGGACCTAGCTTAGCGCCTTCTGGCAAACCTGAAACTGGAGTAGCATTAGAAATTGAATTGGCACCAAAACCTAAAGGACTTTCGCTATATTCCATCGGTGGAGGAAAAGCATTGATCAACTTCAAAGGTGCTCCCCACAATCCAGGAATCATATATACCGTAAATGACAATACAACCAATCCAATTGATAATCTACCCACAGAAATATGCGTTAAAGGACTATCATGTGGCAACGTAATTTCACCAAACAAATACAAAGCTAGTGTGCCAAAAATTGCAATCCATATTGCCAAAAATACTTCTCTTTCCAAAAGATGCAATTGCAATACCAAATCAGCATTTGATAAGAATTTAAATGCTAAAGCCAATTCTAAGAATCCCAATACCACTTTCACAGTATTCAACCAACCTCCTGATTTTGGTAACGAATTTAACCAACCTGGAAATAGTGCAAACAACATAAAAGGTAAGGCTAAAGCCAATGAAAATCCTAACATTCCCACAATTGGAGCTATTCCTCCTTTTGAAGCCGCTTGCACCAACAAGGTTCCCACAATAGGTCCTGTGCAAGAAAAGGAAACAATTGCCAATGCCAAAGCCATAAACAAAATTCCGATCACTCCTCCTCTATCCGCTTGGCTATCGACTTTATTCGCCCATGAATTGGGCAACATAATTTCGAAAGCGCCTAAAAAAGAAGCCGCAAAAACTACTAATAAAATAAAGAAACCTAAATTGAACCAAACGTTTGTTGACAAAGCATTCAAAGCATCCGCTCCAAACAACCAAGTGACTAAAACACCCAATAACACATAGATTACAATAATTGAAACCCCATAAAAAATGGCATTACGAACCCCTGCACTTTTGGATTTACTCTGTTTGGTAAAGAAACTCACAGTCATTGGAATCATTGGAAACACACAAGGTGTTAATAAGGCTGCAAATCCCGAAAAGAATGCAATTATGAAAATAGACCAAAGCCCTATTTCTTCTTCATCTGACGCTGGGCTTGAAACTGTTGGCATAGCACTTTTTGATACTTCTTTTACTACAGCTAAATTGGTATCAATCGCAGTTAAAGCAGTGTCGGAAGTTACTTCAGGAGCAACTAAACCCGTAGTGGTTTGAGCAGGAATCACGAATGTAAAATTCTTTTCTAAATTGACACAAGCCTCTTTACAAACTTGAAAATCGAAGCTCACTTCTACTTTAGAAAGTTTTGTATTTATCAAACGAATCTCTTGTGTTAATATGGCTTTTTTCTCAAAAAAAGTTTCGTTGACTTCAAATATATCATTGTAAGCCGTTTTAGTTTTGCTTTCTTTGGTTTGACCAATCAATTCAAAATTCCCTTTTTGATTTTTAAAAAGAATTTCTAACGGCAAAGAACCCCCTTCAGCGGTAAATTGGGAATACAAATGCCAGCCATTATCAATCGTGCCATTAAAAGTAAGAACATAATTTCCATTGGACTTTTTCTCGATTTGAGTAGTCCATTTTACTGGATTTATCATCTGAGCATTTCCTTTGGCAAAAGCCAAAAATAGTAGTAATAAAACAACTAATTTCTTCATAATTCGATTGCTATTTTTAGTATTTTTTTTGTCTCTGAATTAATTTTATACCGTTCGTCTTGACGCATTCCAACCACCCAAACCACCTGATTAGCTGAACATAAAAGCCATGTTGCCTCTTTTTCAACTACCGACAATTTTTCGTCTTTAAATAATTTACTCACTTTTTTTGACTTTCCGCCCATTCCAAAAGGCTGAAAAACATCACCTTCTTTCCAATGACGTAAAACCAGTGGGAATTCTAATTTTTCATGGTCAACAAATATAGTTGAATTGGATGTCGGTTCAATTGTATTAACGGTTGAAAACGAAATATTTAAGGGAAAATTAACTTTAGTTGTACTGGATTCAATTGGATATTCATCTTGATTTGATTCGATTTTAAGCGGACTTACTATCAAACAATCCCGGTCTTTAATTAATCGGAATTCAGGTGCCATTACTTGTTTACCAGATTGAGAACTAACCAAATCATAGATATCATCCCAAGCTGTAAAACCAAACTCTGAAAGCCATTGGTATAAATAGGAATAGTAATTTGGTAATTTCAACAATTGATTCAAGTCAAAATAAATTTCATTTCCTTCTTCTTTTGCTACTTGTTGATACACCATAACTGCAGCATCATCCACTAATTCTTTCGATTCTTGCAAATAGGATTGAGTCTTTTCAAAAGAACTCATAAAATTAGGATTGAGCTCTTTTAAAATTGGAATCAAATGATGACGAATCTTATTTCGTAAATATTTATCCGAAGCATTACTGCTATCTTCACGCCAAGTCAACTTATTTTGGGAAGCGTATTGTTCAATCTCTTGTCTAGAGAAAGTAAGCAAGGGGCGAATAATGGAATCGTTTTGAGCAGGAATACCTGTCAATCCATCTAATCCGGTTCCTCTAGAAAGATTAATCAGAAAGGTTTCTAGATTGTCATCAGCATGATGAGCCGTTAAAATATAATCAGCTTTTTGAATTTCGAGTTGCTCGTAAAACCAACTGTAACGCAATTCGCGAGCAGCAACTTGAGTAGATAATTTGTAATCTTTGGCGAAAGCCTCAGTATCAAATTGCGTAAATACAAATGGAATAGTATGCTGACTCGTATATTCTTGAACAAATTTTTGATCACCAAAACTCTCCAAACCCCGCAATTGAAAATTACAATGCAAAACTATAATTTCAAAATCCGATTGCTGAAAAAGATGCAACAAAACCATGCTATCCAAACCACCGCTTACAGCAAGAAGTAATTTTTTCCCTTTTAAAAAAGGAAAATGAGTGGACAAATGATTTTGGAATTGATGTAACATGCCCAAAAGTAATTAATTCATTGCAATTTAACGCAATACTTCGTGCATCGCTTTTGCTTTAAGCAAACATTCTTCGTATTCATTTTCAGGATTTGATAAGGATGTGATAGCACTTCCTACTGAAAAAGAAAGGTATTTTTTATCTTGATTGTACAAAATACTTCGGATGACCACATTAAAATCAAAATCACCATTCGGACTAAAATAACCAATAGCACCACTATACAATCCTCGTTTGGTGACTTCTAATTCTTCAATTATTTTCATAGCCGAAATCTTAGGTGCTCCTGTCATACTTCCCATGGGAAAAGTCATTCGCAACACATCTACATTTGAAAACTTATTATCTAATTTTGAGGTAATTGTAGAAATCATTTGATGTACTTGTTGAAACGAATATATCCCGCATAATTCCTGGACTTGAACCGTTCCTTTTTGGGCAGTTCGAGATAAATCATTCCGAACTAAATCGGTAATCATAATATTTTCGGCACGTTCTTTTGGGTCGGTAGCCAAATTTAATTTTGACTTTTCATCTTCCTTATTATCCTGAAATCTCTTGGCAGTTCCTTTAATGGGTTGCGAAATTAACTGCTCCCCTTCTTTTCTCAAATACCGTTCTGGAGTAGCTGAAAGTAAAAACAGTTGGTTATTTTTAAAATACACCGCAAAAGGAGTTTGTGAAATAGCATTCAATTTATCAAATTTATCGAGCGGATTGATGGTCGTATTTTCTGCATAAAATTCCATGCAAAAATTAGCTTCGTATAAATCGCCTCGGTGCAAATGATCTAAAAGAGTGGTGACTTTTTCAACATAACTTTCTTTTGAAATCCGCGTCTGAACGGTCACGACTGAAGAATCAATAGTTGTATTGGGTACCCATGCAAGAATAGTGTCCCAATCTTCATCCACCTCATCATCGCACAAATTCAAATAGTGAATACTCAACTGATTCCCTTTTAGCAAAAACAATTTCTTGGGTTGGAAGAAAAATAAATCCGGAAACGCTAATCCATCAAAATTAGTGGATTGTAAATCTTCACTATCGTTTTTCAAGTCATAGGATAAATACCCAAACAACCAATCTTTGGTGTTTTGTTGGTATTGTTGCAAATCCTCGAAAGCATTGTGATAATCAGTCTGAATCAAAGTAAAGGCATCCACTGCAAGAATGGCATCAAAGCTTGAAAACTCTTGTGGATAATCATTACTATCCATAAAAACAACCTCGCGAAATTGTTGTGACCAATCCAATAATTGCTTTTTGAATACAATAGGATTTTCAATCGTCTTATGAATTTCAGTTCTCAATTTACTTGGTTTTAGGATGCCAAAAATACAACAAAATTCATTGGTTGGAACAGAAAAATAAGTCTAGAAAACGCATATTTAAATAAATTATTTAGGGTTGGATTTTATATTTATAAAATAAGTATTTTTGAAATTCTAACCTTTAAACCAAAATAATTATGAAAATTGCAACGTTGATTATCCGAATTTTATTAGGCGCATTTATGGTATTTGCCTCTGTAGCTTATTTCTTTGAATTGTTCGAAGCTGAAGTTCCAACAGGAAATATGTTAACTTTTATGAATGGAATCATGGCTTCAAAATACCTATTACCATTAGCCAAAGCTGTTGAACTAATTGTTGGGGTAAGTTTGTTGAGTGGTAAATTTATGAAAGTAACTTTATTAGCTTTATTACCTATTTCAATTAACATCTTTTTAATTCATACCGTGACCCAAGT
>DFXW01000034.1:0-41960 GCA_002382495.1 Flavobacterium sp. UBA4098 | reverse complement strand
TTCAATTGAACGGGCTTTTTTTATATAGACGTTAAAAATAAATTAAACGTGTAATGCTCTATTGTCTGTCGCCGCTAAAGCAGCTTCTTTGATTGCTTCTGCAAAGGTGGGGTGTGCGTGTGACATTCTTGAAATATCTTCAGCAGAAGCTCTAAATTCCATAGCAGTAACTGCCTCTGCAATTAAATCAGCTGTTCTGGCTCCAATCATATGAACGCCTAAAACCTCATCAGTTTTAGCATCGGCTAAAATTTTTACAAATCCATCTAAATCACCACTGGCTCTCGCACGACCTAACGCTTTGAACGGGAAACTTCCTGATTTAAATTCTACACCAGAAGCTTTTAATTGTTCCTCGGTTTGACCTACAGCAGCCACTTCTGGCCATGTGTACACCACTCCTGGAATTAAATTATAATCGATATGTGGTTTTTGACCCGCAATAATTTCAGCTACCATTGTTCCTTCTTCTTCCGCTTTGTGAGCTAACATAGCTCCACGAACTACATCACCAATTGCATAGATATTAGAGGCTGAAGTTTGTAAATGGTCGTTTACTTCTACTTGTCCTCTATCCGAAATTCTCACTCCTGCTTTATCCGCATTTAATCCTTTAGTGTAAGGACGACGACCTACAGAAACTAAAGAGTAATCTCCTTCTAAAGTAATAATTTCTCCTTTGGCATTTTCAGCTTTAACTGTCACTACATCTCCAGCTCTTTCAACTGATTGCACTTTATGAGAGGTATAGAATTTCATTCCTTGTTTTTTCAAGACTTTTGTCAATTCTTTAGACAATGAACTGTCCATTCCTGGAATGATGCGGTCCATAAATTCCACTACCGAAACTTGCGCTCCCAAACGAAGGTATACTTGTCCTAATTCAATCCCGATGACACCACCACCAATAATCACTAAGTGTTTTGGCACTTCTTTCAAAGCCAATGCTTCAGTAGACGTGATAATTCTTTCTTTGTCAATTTTGATGAAAGGCAATGAAGATGGTTTAGAACCTGTAGCAATAATGATATTTTTTCCTTCAATTGTTTCTGAAGTTCCATCTACTTTTCCAATTGCTACATGTGTAGCATCTACAAACGAACCCAAACCATTAAAAACAGTTACTTTATTTTTGTCCATTAAGTAATTGATTCCGCCTGAAGTTTGATCTACAACTGCTTGTTTACGCGCAATCATTTTTTCTAAATTCACTTTAACCTCACCAGAAAGTTCTATTCCGTGTTCAGCGAAATGAGCAATCTCTGCATAATGATGTGAAGAAGACAATAATGCTTTAGATGGAATACAACCTACATTCAAGCAAGTACCTCCTAAAGTAGAATATTTTTCAATAATAGCCGTTTTAAAACCTAGTTGTGCACAACGAATGGCCGATACATATCCGCCAGGACCAGAACCTATAACAATTACATCAAATTGACTCATGTTTATATTTATAATTTATAGTTTAACTTCAATTAAGTGACAAAAGTAAGGCTTTTTGAATTAATTATTCGAAGATAAATTGGTAATTTACTATAGCTCAATTACAAACTAAATGCAGTAGTGTTTTTAACTTCTCCAATCATAAATGAACTATGTGTACTTCCAATATGCTGGAGACTAGTCAACTTTGTTACCATAAAAGCCCTGTACTCATCCATGTCTTTAACATTCACTTTCAAAATATAGTCGTAATCCCCACTCACATGAAAGCATTCTGAAACTTCTGAAAGTTGTACCACTTCACTCTCAAAAGTGTGAATAACATCTTTAGTATGTTGAATTAGCTTGATATGACAAAACACCACAAAAGCCTTTTCTATTTTGTTACGATCTAATAGTGCAACATATTTATGAATTATTTTTTCTCGTTCTAGTTTTTTAATTCTCTCATATACTGCTGTTACAGAAAGATTCAAAACCAACGACAATTCTTTAGTTGTCTTTTTGGTGTCTTTTTGTAATAACATCAATAACTTTTTATCTATTGCATCCATGATATATATAATTCTATTATGATTAGTGAATAGCTACACTAAATACGGCTATTATTGTTAACAAGTATAGATAAAAAATCTAAAAAAATATAAAATTTTAAATTTAAAATCTATATTTTGACTAATCTATTGAAAAATAAATTAAATATAATGAATTTTGATTACGTAATTAACTAAAACTATATATCTATGGAATCTTTTAATCCTGCAGATTGCATTCAAGACTTACAATTTTTTGGCGAATATGGAGATGTTAATCCTTCAATTTCGGACAGCTCAACCTATACCTTCCTTTCAGCAAAAAAAATGTTTGATACATTTGAAGGTAATGTAGAGGGTTGCTATTTGTATTCAAGACATACCTCTCCAAGTAATTTATATTTAGATAGCGCTTTAGCAGCCATGGAGGGTAGCGAATCAGCAAGCGTTACAGCTTCTGGAATGGGAGCTATTACTTCTACACTATTACAACTTTGTGGCAATGGCAATCATATTGTATCCAGTAGAACTGTGTATGGAGGAACTTATGCTTTTTTGAAAAATTTTGCCCCTCGAATGGGAATTAAAACCAGTTTTGTAGATATAACAAAATTAGATCTAGTTGAGGCAGCAATCAATTCGGATACCAAAATTTTATATTGCGAAACTGTAAGTAATCCACTTTTAGAAGTAGCTGATATTGCTTCTTTATCGAAAATTGCTAAAAAACACAATCTCAAACTTGTCGTTGACAATACCTTCTCTCCTTTATCTGTAGCTCCAGTTCGACTAGGAGCGGATATTGTGTTGCATTCACTAACTAAATACATTAACGGAACTAGTGATACTATAGGAGGAGTTGTTTGTTCGTCTGTTGAATTCATCAACAGTCTAAAAAATGTGAATGATGGAGCTACCATGCTATTAGGGCCAACAATGGATAGTTTACGTTCTGCAAGCATATTAAAGAACTTAAGAACACTACACATCCGAATGAAACAACACAGTCACAATGCAATGTACTTGTCGGCTAAATTAGAAGCAGACGGAATTAAAACCGTTTATCCCGGTTTAACAAGCCATCCAAGTCATGAATTATACAGAACAATGATTCATCCGGATTATGGTTATGGGGGGATGATGACTATTGATGTAGGTAGTTTTGATAAAGCCAACGCATTGATGGAATTAATGCAAGATAGAAATATTGGATACCTAGCTGTTAGTTTAGGATTTTATAAAACTTTGTTTACTGCTCCTGGAAATTCAACTTCATCTGAAATTCCTTTAGTCGAGCAAGAAGCTATGGGATTAACAAACAGCTTAGTTCGCTTCTCAATAGGTCTTGATAATGATATAGAAAGAACGTATCAAATGATAAAAAAATGTATGCAAGAGTTGCATATACTTTAAACTGAGTTAAAAAACACCCTCAAAAAAATAAAATATTTTAAGGATGTTTAATTTATAAAAGACTTCTATTTACTTCACCTCTATTTGATTCATTTTACTGTTTTTTCGACTGTATCCAAAATAAATCAATAATCCTAAAAGCAACCAAATGGTAAAATAAATCCAATTCCAAACACTCAATTCGGCCATCATATACAAGCAAGAAACCAATCCCAGTAGCGGAATTAAGGATAAATTATCTTTGAATGCCCAAAAGGCTAAACCAATTAAAGAAATTAGAAATATCCACATCGGAATTTTGTGCTTGAACAAATCGAATCCGCTTTCGTATTTGATAGTATCAGCAATTGGTAATTGCGCCACAATTGCAGCATAATTCAAATCATCTTCTTGGTATTGACTTAACAACGCCTCCACATCATTAGTAGTAGGTTTTGATTCTAAAGAAACTAAATATTGATATACTTTATCAGTATCTGATTTATCTAAAGAGGTAATGATAGTTTCTGGAGTGTTTACTTGCGTTTCATTATTAAGAAAACCCATCGTAGCTTCGTTATTATAAACAAATGCATACACTAGACCAATGATCAAGGCGAGTGGGAAAATGTATTTCGAATTCACATAAGGTGTCTTGAATTTTCCTCTCGGAATATCTGGTTTGTTTTGCAATACCAAAACTCCAGCACAAACTAATACAAAAGCAAACAAAGTTCCGATACTACATAAATCGGTTACCATTGTTAAATTCATAAACAAAGCTGGAATACCTACAACAAAACCAGTAACAATAGTGGCGTAAGAAGGTGTTTTGAATTTAGGATGTACACGAGAAAATTTCTTTGGTAACAATCCATCTCTACTCATGCTCATCCAAATACGTGGTTGTCCCATTTGGAACACTAACAAAACGCTAGCCATTGCAATTACAGCACTAACTGCAATAATACCTGACATCCATTTTAAATCCAACTTCTCAAATACAAAAGCCAAAGGATCTCCTACATTCAATTCTTTATACGACACCATTCCAGTTAAGACCAAAGCAATAACTACATATAAAACAGTACAAATAATGATGGCCCACATCATCCCGCGTGGTAAATCACGTTGTGGGTCTTTACATTCTTCGGCAGTGGTAGAAATAGCATCAAAACCAATATAGGCAAAAAACACTGCTGAAACTCCTTTTAAAACTCCGCTTACTCCGTTTGGTGCAAAGGGACTCCAATTGGTAGTATCAACATAAAAAGCACCTACAGCGATAACTAACAAAATGATAAACAATTTAACCAACACCATCAAATTTCCAGCATTTCGTGATTCTTTCATCCCTCTATAAACAAGTGCCGTAATCACAATAATAATCAACATGGCAGGAATATCGGCTACAAAATGAAAGCTACCAATAACCGGACTCGTAGTCCAAGCGGTGTAGGCGTCTTGCAAATTAGCACTCAAATTATCGAATGATTTTCCTCCTTGCATTAAGGCTGTAGCGTCTTTAAATCCATTGGAAGCCGATAAATAATCCATTTGAATCCATTGGGGAAGATCTAAACCGGTAGACCGCAGTAATCCAGTAAAATAATCACTCCACGAAATCGCAACAGTGATATTACCCACAGCATATTCCATAATCAAGGCCCAACCAATTATCCAAGCTATAATTTCGCCAAAAGCCACATACGAATAGGTATAAGCAGATCCTGAAACTGGAACCATTGAAGCAAATTCAGCATAAGCAAAAGCAGCAAAGCTACAAGCCAAAGCCGTAAACAAGAAAAGAAAAATTACCGCAGGACCACCATCAGCACTGGCTTTACCAATCGTGCTAAAAATACCCGCTCCAACGATGGCTGCAATGCCAAACGCGGTTAAATCTCTTGCGGTTAAATGTTTACCCAAAGCAGCATGTCCGTCACTTTCATTTTGCTCTACCTGTTTCATGATATCCTGAACAGTCTTCTTTCTAAACAAACCTTTTAATGCCATAGTATAAATCGTATTCAATAAAGTGAATAAAGTATTTTGTATTGTATTGCAAACTTAGAATTTCATTTCAAATAAAATCAATTATTTCAAACAAGATTTTAATATCGTAACCGGGTGCTGCGCTGTTCTACTCGTTCCGTCAAATATTTGATGACGACAACTGGTTCCTGCTGCAGCAATTGCTACTTTTTGATCCGTCGCTCTAATTTTTGGAAACAAAGTATCCTCTCCCATTTGCATACTAATTTCGTAATGTTCTTCTTCGTATCCAAAAGATCCTGCCATACCACAACAACCGGAGTTATAAATGGTAACTGTATTATTTACAGGTAAATTCAACATGGCAAAAGTAGCTTCAACCGTACTCAATGCCTTTTGATGACAGTGCCCGTGAATTTTAATCTCTTTTACCTCATCGGAGAATTGTTCTGGACGAATGGCACCTTTGGCAATTTCGTTTTTGAAAAACTCTTCAATTGTAAATACCTGTTTGGCTAATTGTTCGGCTCCTTGTTTATCTTCTGCCAAACGAAGGTATTCATCTCTAAAAGTCAGAATTGCAGAAGGTTCAATTCCTACTAATGGAATAGCATCGGTCACCAAATCTTTAAAAATATCAACATTAATCGTTGCGATTGCTTTAGCTTGTTCCAAAAATCCTTTGGAAATAAACGCACGTCCGCTTTCCTGATGATCTACTATAACCACTTGATAGCCAAGTTTCGTCAACAATTCATAGGTGTCTACACCTACTCCAACATCGTAAAAATTAGTAAACTCATCACAAAACAAAATGACTTTACCGTTGGGATAGGTGCATTCTTCAAGCTCTTTGTGATTGGTATCCAACCATTTTCTAAAAGTCTTTGGAGCCAAATGCGGCACTACGCGCTGCGGCGCTATACCCATTTTCTTTTTTACAAAAGATAAATTGGCAAACCAATTGGTTAATCTAGGAGTTAAACTACCTAAATTGTTCAATTTGGCATTGTAAGCGAAGGTTTTGTTGCGATTCGAAAAACCATTTGCTTTTTGATATTGGTACAAAAACTCCGCTTTCATAGAAGCAATATCCACATTGCTTGGACATTCACTAGCACACGCTTTACAACTCACACACAAATCAAACACTTGATACAATTCTTCTTGATCAAATTTATTCTCTTTGTCAGAATCAGTTAAATACTGTCTCAATGCATTGGCACGGGCTCGAGTCGTATCTTTTTCGTTTCGAGTAGCTCTATAACTTGGACATAAGGTCCCACCAGCAGAGGGTAATTTTCTGCAATCACCAGATCCGTTACATTTTTCAGCGGCACGCAGAATTCCCATACTATCTGAAAAATCTTGAATAGTAGCAATCTCTGGTTCCACTCTACCGGATTCCACTCTCAAATTTTCATCCATTTTAGGGGTATCGGTAATTCGACCTCTATTAAAAATAGCATTGGGATCAAATGCTTTCTTAATACGTTTTAGCAATTCGTAATTAGAATCGCCGATCATATAAGGCAAAAATTCGCCACGTACAATTCCGTCACCGTGTTCTCCACTAAGCGAACCTCTGTATTTTTTTACCAAAATCGCCACTTCAGTAGCAATCGATCTGAATAACTGTAAATCTTCTTTTTTCTTTAAATTCAATACCGGTCGCAAATGCAATTCACCAGCTCCAGCATGGGCATAATAAATAGCATCTTGCCCGTGTTTTTTCATCATCTCTGCAAATTCAGCAATATAATTAGGCAAGTCACTCAATTCTACTGCCGTATCTTCAATAGAGTCAGCGGCTTTATCGTCGCCAACAATACTTCCTAAAAGTCCTAAACCAGCTTTGCGCAATTCATTAATCTTATCGATATCTGCTCCATATAGTTTAGGCAATGCATAACCAAAATTATGTTGCTCTAAATCTGCAATTAAGGCATCTGCTTGTCGTTCTGCTTCCTCAATAGTAGTTGCAGCCACTTCCAGCATGATCACTGCTTTTGGATCGCCTTGAATAAAGAATCTATTTTTGGCTTGTTCCCTATTGGTTTTGGTACAATTCAAAATGGTATCGTCCATCATTTCGCAAGTATACAAATGATGCTTCATGGCTATCATCACTGCTTCTAAACTTTCTTGAATAGTATGAAAATGAGCTGCCACCATAATATTATGAGTAGGAGGCAAATCGTCTACTTTCAGCGTTACTTCAGTAGTAAACGCTAATGTTCCTTCACTTCCGCAAAGTAAGGTGCCCAAATTGATCGTTGGTTCGGTACCAGAAAATAAATCTGATTTTAATAATAAATCAACTGCATATCCTGTGTTTCTTCGATGGATTTCAGGTTTTGGAAACTCTTTTACAATTTCTTTTTGAGTTTCAGAATTCGAAAGTTCCTCATAAAGTGTTCTGTAAATAGCACTTTCTAAAGATTCTCCTTTCGTTTTTTCGATAAACTCTTCTGAATTAAGTGATTTGAAAACTGTGGCCGAACCATCACTCAATATAGCTTTTAGTTCAACTATCTTATCTCGTGTAACACCATAACGTATCGAAGTTGTCCCCGAAGAGTTGTTTCCGACCATTCCTCCAATCATACAACGATTGGAGGTAGAAGTATTNNCCGTGAGGTTTTAAAAACAAATTCAACTCATCGCGAATAACGCCTGGTTGTACTGTTACTGTTTTATTTTCTTTATCAAAAGAGACAATTTGAGTAAAATATTTGGATACATCCACAATAATTCCGCTTCCCACAGTCTGACCAGCTAACGAAGTTCCAGCAGTTCTTGGCGTCAATGGAATTTGATATTCATTGGCAAAACGAACTATGGCTTGAATATCGGCTACCGTTTTAGGCCTGGCTACCGCAATAGGTTTAATTTGGTAGGTGGAGGCATCTGTCGAATAAATGATTTTATGCAATTCGTCATAGAAAAGATCACCTTCTAATATGTCTGCTAATTGTTGTAAGGGTACTATTTGTGACATGGTTATCCAAATTTAATTACTGACTATTCAGCAATTGGATGACAAATATAATTGAAATAGAAGAGAATTGAAAGAATGAAAGAAAGCAAATAAAAGTAATCGCGTCCTATTCAGAATACAGAAATAATTTAGCATATTTGTCTATCATTACAATTCCATATCCGAATCCAGAAACTATGAGTCCGAGCATCATTTTACTAATTATCCTTATTTACTTTAGTCTACTATTTTACATCTCGTACAGAGTAAGTAAAAAAGACAGTGGCAATGAGGTGTTTTTTACTGCCAATAAAAACTCCAAATGGTATTTAGTTGCTTTTGGAATGATTGGTACGGCACTTTCGGGGGTAACATTTATCTCGGTTCCTGGCGAAGTAGGATCGCCTAACGGGGAACAATTCAAGTACTTTCAGTTTATCATAGGAAATGCGATCGGATTTATTGTAGTAGCCAAATTGCTTTTACCGCTGTATTATCGAATGAACCTTACTTCGATTTACGGATATATCGAACAAAGAATGGGTTTCTATAGTTACCGAACAGCTGCCTCTATCTTTTTAGTAAGCCGAACCATTTCGTCTGCCTTCCGATTGTATTTAGTGGTAATTGTGTTACAACGTTACGTTTTTGATTTTTACAACATCCCGTTTGCAGCCACCGTTTTAATTTCGTTACTCTTGATTTTTTCCTACACGTACAAAGGAGGTTTAAAAACCATCATTATAACAGATACCTTGCAAACTTTCTTTTTAGTTGCTTCGGTGTTTTTAACTATTTATTTCATTTGTAGTAGTCTGGATTTAGGTATGATCAGTGCTTTCGAAGAAGTTAAAAATAGCAACTATTCCAAAATATTTTTCTTTGATGATTTTATCGGAAGTAAATTCCATTTTGTAAAACAAATTTTAGGCGGAATATTTGTTACCATTGCCATGGTGGGATTAGACCAAGATTTAATGCAAAAGAATTTAAGTTGCAAAAACATTGGCGAAGCCCAAAAAAACATGTTCAGTTTCACCACTATATTTGTAATTATCAATCTATTTTTCTTGAGCGTTGGGGCATTGCTTTACATTTTTGCTTCCAAAAACAATATCCAAGTTCCTTTGGATTTGTTGACCAATAAACCGCGAACCGATTTGCTTTTTCCTGAAATCGCATTACATCATTTGGCTACCATTCCTGCTATTGTTTTTCTATTAGGACTGATTGCGGCTACTTTTGCCACCACTGATTCAGCTTTAACTGCATTAACCACTTCTTTTTGCGTCGATTTCTTAGGAATGGATAAGGTAGAAAACAATCAGAAAACAAATTTAGTGCGTACTCGACATCTTGTGCATTTAGCATTTTCAGTGGGTATGTTTGTAGTCATTTTAGTATTCAATGCGATCAATGACAGTTCTGTTGTTGGGATGATATTTAGAGTGGCATCCTATACTTATGGGCCGCTTTTAGGATTATATGCTTTTGGATTGTTCCTGAAATCTAAAAAAGTAAACGACCGATTGGTACCCATAATTTGTATACTATCGCCTGCCCTCACTTTTTTAATCAATGAAAATTCGGTAAACCTTTTAGGCGGATATGTTTTCGATAACGAATTGATTATAGTGAACACACTAATCACTTTTATAGGTTTGTTACTGACTAGTAAAACCGTAGCCAATAAATACCAATTTTAAATCTATTCTTCATGAATTCCAATATTGAATCACTTTACAAAATCGCACAAAAAAAGACACGAACCATTATTGGGTTGATGTCAGGTACTTCATTGGACGGTTTAGACGTGGCTTTGTGTGAAATATCGGAATCAGGAAAGAATACACATCTTAGATTAAAAGAGTTTCAAACCGTTCCGTATTCTGATACTACAAAATCAGAGATCAGAAAAGTATTTGCCAAAAAAACAATCGATTTCCAACATCTTGCTTTGTTAAACGAATGGATTGGCAACCTGCATGCTGATATCGTTTTAGATTGTTTACAAAAATGGGAAGTAGCTTCTGCCGAGGTTGATCTAATTGCTTCGCACGGGCAAACGGTGATGCATGCTCCAAAAATAATACACCAACAAACCCAATTTCCAAATGCCACTTTGCAAATTGGAGACGGTGATCATATAGCCGTTCGTACCGGAATTATTACCGTTTCTGATTTTAGACAAAAGCACGTTGCTACTGGTGGCGAAGGTGCTCCTTTGGCAGTATACGGAGACTATTATCTATTCAGCAGCGAAACCGAAAATCGCATTATGCTGAATTTAGGAGGGATTGGCAACTTTACTTATTTACCCCAAAATCAAAATCCAGAACTGGTTTTTGTAACTGATACCGGAACCGGAAATACATTGATTGATGCCTTTGTACAATTGCATTTCCCAGAAATGAGTTATGACAAAGACGCTGAAATTGCTCGAAAAGGAACTATAAATTCTGACTTACTAAAAGAGCTAAAAAACAATTCCTTTTTTAAATCATCCTTCCCAAAAACAACTGGACCTGAACTTTTCAATCTAGACTATGTTCAAAAAGCAATGATTGAAAGCCAAACGCAACAGCTTGCTGTTGAAGATGTATTGGCAACACTGACCCGTTTTAGTGCCGAAACCGCAGCTGAAGCTATTTTATTCGCAATCAATCAAAGTAAGACTGACACCAATGACTGCACTGTTTATGTTTCGGGTGGTGGTGTACATAATCCTTTATTGATGGAGCATTTAAATGAACTTGTCGCTTGTCAATTCAAAAATACAAATGATCTTGGGATTTCAGCCGATGCAAAGGAAGCGATACTTTTTGCTGTTCTGGCCAATGAAACAATTACCGGAAGCCCTACTGATTTTGGAACCAAACAAGGAATTCCATCGGTTCGAATGGGTAAAATTTCATTCCCTGATTAAATTAATTTATGTAATTGAAAGAACAACAACTGCTCGAAATAGACTAATTTTGTATTTGAAAAGAATAACCCCATAATGACACATTTCAAGACCTTTACTTTTGTTTTTTTATGTTTGCTACTTTCTATTAGCAAGAGCTTCGCTCAAAGTAAATTGACCTACCCAAAAAACGAATTTAGAGCCGTTTGGATTGCTACTGTAGCCAATATTGACTGGCCGAAAAACAATACCGACAGCGTTGAAAAAGAAAAAGCCGATTTTATTGAAATATTAGAATCGTATAAAAAACTACATTACAATGCAGTGATAGTTCAAATTCGTAGTAATGGAGATGCTTTTTACCCTACAGAATTGGCACCTTGGTCTCGCAACCTGACCGGAAAAGAAGGTAAAGCTCCTACGCCCTATTTTGACACCTTAGAATGGATGATTACTGAAGCCCACACCCGCGGATTTGAATTTCATGCCTGGTTGAATCCTTTCCGTGCTACTTCAGGAACAAATACTGAAATCGTAAGCCGTAAACACGATCTAATCAAGCATCCAGATTGGATGATTAAATATGCTGGAAAATACTATTACAATCCCGCGCTTCCCGAAGTACAAAATCACTTAACAAAAGTAGTCGAAGAAGTGGTTCAAAAATACGATGTAGACGCCATTCATTTCGATGACTACTTTTATCCGTATACAGTAGAAAATGAAAAATTTAACGACACAGATTCATATAATAAGTATGGAAATGGTCTTGAATTAGCCGACTGGAGACGTACTAACGTAAACACTTTCATTCAACAAATTTCGACCAGTATCAAAAAAATCAAACCTTGGGTGCAATTTGGTATTAGTCCTTTTGGAGTTTGGCGCAATAAATCAGTTGATCCAAGAGGTTCTGACACACAAGCTGGACAAACTAATTATGATGATTTATTTGCTGACCCTTTGGTTTGGATGGAAAACAATTGGATTGATTATATTTTACCTCAATTGTATTGGAGTTTAGATCATCCAAAAGCTTCCTACACAAAGTTGTTAAAATGGTGGTCTGAAAATGCTAAAAACAGCGCCGTTTACATTGGCAACAGCACCTATAAAATCAAATCGGATGCCGATAAGAAATGGGATGCTCCAACTGAAATTCCGAATCAAATTGATTACACCCGTTCTTTCAATAATGTTCAGGGAAATGCTTTTTTTAGTGCCAAATGGTTTCTCAATAAAAACCAAGATGTTACACAATTATTAGCTGAAAATCAATATAAATTTCACGCGATTCCTGCTGCCGTTCCTAATTTCAAGAAGTTAGTTTTTGATGTTCCTAGAGTAACAAGCATTTTAAAAAATAAAACAGAATTAGTACTTTCATTACAATCGACACGCCACCCTGTGCGTTATGTGATACTATATGGAACGGAAAATAATCTACTAATCGACAGCGAAGACCCGAGTCATATTATCGATAAATTTAATGTTCAAAAAAACAATAATCGTTTGTCTATTCGTATTCCATTAACTGCTATCGAAAACAAATCAAATTTTGCTTTGTCGTATATCGATTATTATGGAAACGAAAGTAAAGAAATCATCACGCAACTTCCAAAATCAGTACTAAAAACTAATTAATTAAAACACGATGAAAGCTGATAAAAACCCTTGGTATTGGATTCCAATTTTAAACTTCGCATCTGGTTTTCCGTATGCTATCATTATTTCGGTATCGGTTATTATGTACAAAAACCTTGGTATCAGCAATGAAGACATTGGAATTTATACGAGTTTACTGTATTTACCATGGGTTATTAAACCCTTATGGAGTCCGTTTATTGACTTACACAGTACCAAGAGAAAATGGTTTTTAAGCATGCAATTACTAATTTCTATTGCCTTTTTAATTGTAGGTTTCGCCATTCCAATGAACCATTTTTTCTTTCTAAGTTTGGCGATATTTTGGGTAGCCGCTTTTGCCTCAGCGTCTAATGACGTTGCAACTGATGGATTTTATTTATTATCGCTTTCCAAAGACCAACAATCTTTTTTCTTAGGTATTCGTAGCACTTTTTACCGCCTTTCTATGCTAACCGGAAACGGATTAATTGTAATTATTGGTGGCTATCTTGAAACTGAATTTGGCGACAAAACAAAAGCTTGGTCGTATACGATGATCATTGTTGGATTGCTAATGACCCTAATTACGTTGTATAATTATTTCACTACTCCCAATTCAGAAAACGAAACTACCGATACAATAGCTGAACAACAAAAAGATTTTGCCACCGTTTTTTCGAGCTTTTTTAAGAAGAAACAAATTGGTTTAGTCCTTGCTTTCATTCTTGTATTTCGTTTGGGTGAATCGCAATTAATGAAAATGCTAACTCCTTTTCTAATTGACACCAAAGAATTAGGTGGCATGGGTTTAACTACTGAAGATGTGGGAATTATTTACGGAACTTTTGGTGTAATTGCTTTGCTAATTGGAGGTACTCTGGGAGGTATTGCAATTTCCAAACAAGGTTTAGGAAAATGGATGTTGCCCATGATTTTAATCATGCACTTGCCCATTATTGGATTCATCCTACTTTCTCATTATCATCCTGAAAACGTTTTGTTTATTTATTTGGCTGTAATTATAGAGCAATTTGGATATGGTTTTGGCTTCGCCGCATTCTTAATGTATTTAATTTATGTTGCCGAAGGCGAATCAAAAACATCGCATTATGCTTTAGCTACAGGATTTATGGCTTTAGGCATGATGTTACCCGGAATGGTTAGTGGATACATTCAAGAATACTTAGGGTATGGCAATTTCTTTATCTGGGTTTTTTGTGCCACTATACCAGGTGTAATCTTATCCCGGTTTTTAATTTTTCCAGCTGATTTTGGAAAGAAAACTGCTACCAACGAATAATTAAGACGATGACTTTAGAGCAAAAAATTGGTCAATTTTTCTTTCCTGCTGTATTCATTAATGATACCGAGGAAAATATTCAAGCTACAGAAGCTTTAATACGCAACTACAATATTGGTGGGCTTACCTTTTTTCATAGTCGTGCAAGTGCCGCAACCAATTACGAAAGCAAACAAAAAGTGGTAACCTATGAAGATAGTTATGCCAAATTAAATGAACTGATCGTTCGCTATCAAAAATGTGCCCCCACTCCTCTTTTAATGAGTATTGATGCCGAATGGGGATTGGCCATGCGTATTGAAAATACACCGCAATATCCGTATGCTATCACTTTAGGTGCTTTACCTGAGTCTGAAGTTGATTTGGTGTATGAAGTGGGAAAACAAATTGGTACCGACTTAAAAGCCGCTGGTATATTGTACAACTTAGCACCTTTGGCTGATATTAATAATAATCCTGATAATCCTGTCATTGGGTACCGTTCTTTTGGCGAAAGCAAAGAAAAGGTGGCGCTATTTGCGAATGCTTATTTTAGAGGAATGTCAGACGCAGGAATTTTAGGTTGTTTGAAACATTTTCCAGGTCACGGAAATACGAATGTCGATTCGCACTTGGGACTACCCATTTTAAATGAAAGCTTAGACCAATTGATGACCAACGAATTGTATCCCTTTATCCAAGGGATCAAAAATAAGGTTGATTCTATAATGATTGGTCATCTGGCCGTGCCCGCTTTGAACGATGGAAAAAACACCTCGGCGACATTGTCAAAGAACATCATTCAAAATTTACTAAGGAACCAATTGGGTTTTGAGGGATTGATAATTTCAGATGCCTTGAATATGAAAAGCGTTTCCGATTTATATTCAACCAAAGGACAATTGGAATGGGAAGCTTTTAATGCAGGGAATGATATTTTATGCTTTGCCGAAAATGTAGCTGAAGGAGTTCAATACATTTTAAAAAATGCGACAGCCGAAAGGATTGAAGCTAGCTATTCCCGAATAATACAGTGCAAAGAAAAAGTGGGACTATTCAATAATACGAATCCAGTTACACCAATAAGTGACAATACAATAGACTTTAGCAATTGCGCTAATTTGAATCGTAAAATTGCCGAGAGTTGCTTGACGAAAGTCAAGTCGGACAGCATTCCATTTAGAATTCAAGAAGCCAAACAAAATAAAACATTGGCACAATTGAGCATTTACAATGATGGTTTTGCAACTAAAACGATGCGATCACTTGATGCGCCATTATTTTCTATTGTCGCAGAGAGTTCTATAGATTGCAAAGAAAGTATTTCTCAATACGATACCCTTTTGATTTCTTTGTTTGTACCCAAAGCAAAACCGCTGAATCAATTTGATATTGAACCCGAAGTACTGGAATACTTAGGCGAATTATTGTCAACCAAGAATTGTGTTCTCTATGTTTTTGGAAATCCGTATGCGCTTCAAGTCATACCCCAATTGGCATTAGCCAAAGAAATTGTAATAGCCTATCAAGATTTTGAAGTATTTCAAGAGGTTGCTACGCAACAATTTATTCAAAATTTGGCTTGTACCGGACAGCTTCCTGTTAGTATTAAGAATTTGTAAATCAGTACTACTTTCTTTAAAAAAATAATTCTAGACTAATAATTCAAACTCTATAATTGATTTAAAGTATATAATAGCATTCAAACTATAAGTAAAAACTATTATATAATAAAATATAATCATTATTTAACACGTAAAAGGGACTATTTATGCGTATTTTTGAATGCATTAAATTAAAGTAATTAAACAAAACTATAGAAATAACATTTAACAATAATTTTTACTATCATGGAAAATTCAAATGACATTAGCAAATGCCCATTTCATCAAAACCAAAAAGGTTTGAGTGATGGTGTAAAAAACCAAGATTGGTGGCCAAAATCATTAAACTTAGACATTCTTCATCAACACGACACAAAAACTAATCCACTTGGATCAGCATTTAATTATGCCGAAGAATTTAAAAAACTAGATTTAGAAGCACTTAAATCTGATTTAAAAAAATTAATGACCGATAGTCAAGATTGGTGGCCAGCAGATTGGGGTCACTATGGCGGATTGTTTATTCGTATGGCGTGGCATTCTGCTGGAACGTACAGAATTTCTGATGGGCGTGGTGGTTCTGGAACAGGAAATCTTCGTTTTGCACCATTGAACAGCTGGCCAGATAACGGAAATTTAGACAAGGCTAGAAGATTATTATGGCCTTTGAAAAAGAAATATGGTAACAAAATTTCTTGGGCAGATTTAATGATTTTAGCTGGAAACATGGCTTATGAATCTATGGGATTAAAAACTTTTGGATTTGCAGGGGGTCGTGAAGATATTTGGCATCCAGAAAAAGATATTTATTGGGGTGCAGAAAAAGAATGGTTAGCTGTATCTGGTGGAGAAGGTACAAGATACTCTGGTGAAAGAAACTTAGAAAATCCACTTGCAGCTGTGATGATGGGATTAATTTATGTAAACCCAGAAGGGGTTGATGGAAAACCAGACCCTTTAAAAACAGCACATGACGTTCGTGTAACCTTTGAAAGAATGGCAATGAACGACGAAGAAACTGTTGCTTTAACTGCAGGAGGTCACACCGTAGGAAAAGCGCATGGAAATGGCGATGCATCAGTTTTAGGAAGAGAGCCAGAAGCAGGAGAAATTGAAGAACAAGGCCTTGGATGGAAAAATCCAAAAGGAAATGGAAACGCTGGTGACACTGTAACCAGTGGTTTAGAAGGTTCTTGGACTACAAACCCAACAAGATGGGATAATGAATATTTCGATTTGTTATTAAAATACGATTGGGAATTAAAGAAAAGTCCGGCTGGAGCTTGGCAATGGGAACCTATCAACATCAAAGAAGAAGATATGCCCCTTGACGCTCACAATCCTTCAGTTAAAAGAAACCCAATTATGACCGATGCCGATATGGCAATGAAAATGGATCCTGCATATAGAGAAATTTCGGAACGTTTTCATAAAGATCCTGCTTATTTTTCAGATGTTTTCGCTAGAGCTTGGTTCAAATTAACCCACAGAGATTTAGGTCCAAAAGAAAGATATTTAGGTGCAGATGCTCCTACTGAAGATTTAATTTGGCAAGACCCAATTCCAAAAGTAACGTATTCATTGTCTGCTAATGAAACAGAAGAATTAAAATCTAAATTATTAAATTGCGGATTAACCAGAGCCGAACTCATCAACACGGCTTGGGATAGTGCAAGAACATTTAGAGGTTCCGATTATAGAGGTGGTGCAAATGGAGCAAGAATTAGCTTAGCCCCACAAAAAAATTGGGTTGCAAACGAACCAGAAAGACTTCAAAAAGTATTGAATAAACTGATGGAAATTCAAGCTGGCTTAGATAAAAAAGTTAGTCTTGCTGATTTAATTGTTTTAGGTGGAAGTGCCGCTGTTGAAAAAGCAGCTCAAGAAGGTGGATTTAATGTAACAGTTCCATTCCACTCAGGAAGAGGTGATGCAACGCAAGAAATGACTGATGCCGAATCGTTTGCAGTTTTAGAACCTACAAATGATGCGTTTAGAAACTTTATGAAAGCTAAATATGTGGTGCAACCTGAAGAATTAATGCTAGATAAAGCACAATTATTAGGATTAACTGCATCAGAAATGACAGTTTTAATTGGAGGAATGCGTGTTTTAGGTACTAACTTCAACGGAACGAAACATGGTGTATTTACCAATAACGAAGGTGTTTTGAGCAATGATTTCTTTGTAAATTTAACTGACATGAACTATAGTTGGAAACCTGTTGGCGATAATTTATACAATATTGTCGATAAAAAATCAGGAGCAACAAAATGGACTGCAACAAGAGTAGATTTGGTTTTTGGATCTAATTCGGTGTTAAGATCTATTGCAGAAGTATATGCTCAAGACGATAACAAAGAAAAGTTTGTTACTGATTTTGTAAATACATGGGTAAAAGTGATGAATTTAGATCGATATGATTCAAAATAACAGTTTACTTTTTATAAATTTTCTAATAATACCATCATTTACTGATGGTATTATTTTTTTATACTAAGCCGAGTATTTGATTGATACTTGCTTAATGAAAAAAAACTTTATTTTAAAATTATATAAAAATAGTAATCAGTTGGTTTTTTAATATTTGTAAACAAAATTTTAAATCCCAATTTCAATCTAAAAAATGAGGCTTCAAACCAAAATTTGAATAAATTTTCATACTTTTGGAACTCACAAAAAAAACCTCATTATGTCAACAATAACTTTAGGCGGAAATCCAATAAACACTTCAGGTGAATTACCTAAAATTGGTTCGCAACTAGCTGATTTTAAATTAGTAAAAACAGATCTATCTATAGCTACTTTAGCTGATTATGCTGGTAAAAAAGTAGTCTTTAATATTTTTCCAAGTATTGATACAGGAACTTGTGCTGCTTCTGTTAGAAAATTCAATGCTACAGCTGCCAATCTAAACAATACCGTAGTACTTTGTATCTCAAGAGATTTACCTTTTGCTCAAAAACGTTTTTGTGGTGCTGAAGGAATAGAAAACGTTGAAAATTTATCTGATTTTAAAGACGGAAGTTTTGGAAAAACAAACGGTTTAGAAATCATTGATGGTGTCTTAGCTGGCTTACACTCAAGAGCGGTAATTGTGATTGATGAGAAAGGAACAATTCTACATACTGAGCAAGTGAACGAAATTGCAGACGAACCTAATTACGAAGCTGCATTAGCAGTACTTTAATATTTTATTAATGGAGTTTCAAAAAGACAATCGATTTGTTTCAGGAAGATTAAAAAGTGTCACCTTTGCTTATAAAGGTGCTTTCAAATTAATAACTACCGAACACAGTGTAATGACTCAATTTTCTATCGGAATCTTGATGACTATTGCTGGTTTTTATTTTAACATTACTACTACTGAATGGCTTTTCCAAGTCTTTGCTATCGG
This sequence comes from Flavobacterium sp. UBA4098, assembly GCA_002382495.1. Classification (GTDB taxonomy): domain Bacteria; phylum Bacteroidota; class Bacteroidia; order Flavobacteriales; family Flavobacteriaceae; genus Flavobacterium. Next base: position 22,803 of record DFXW01000034.1, on the reverse strand, counting down.
ATTAGTGATGAGTGTTGAAGGTTTAAATACCGCTGTTGAAAAAGTAGCTGATTTTATTCATCCAGAGTTTCACGAGCGCATTGGATTTATCAAAGACATTGCCGCAGGCGCTGTGTTTTTTGCAGCCTTGACTGCAATTGTGATTGGTGCAATCATTTATGTACCTAAATTCTAAATTTACTAGTTTTCAAAAAGAAGAATGGCAAAGAAAATAAAAAGCGAATCCGATCTTAGCGAAAAAAGATCTTGGAAATTATCAAAAGAATATAAAATTGTAATTGGAAGCCTTTTAGTTTTATTTTCAATTGCTTTGTTAGTTGCATTTATTTCGTTTTACCTGCACGGTCAAGCCGATCAAAGTGCAGTAGATCAATTAGACAATAGAAATACTGAGGTTTCAAATTGGTTAGGAAAAATTGGTGCCTATGTGGCTGATCTGATAGTTTACCAAGGTTTTGGCGTGGCCTCTTTTCTTTTTGTTCGCTTATTTTTCTTGACAGGATTGTATTTATTTTTAGGAATGCCATTGAGTAAATTAAGATCTACTTGGTTTTGGGATTTATTTGCCATGATCATCGTTTCTATCATTTTTGGTTTTTTTGCTACTTCAGCACCTGAATTAGGCGGCGTCATTGGTTATGAAATGAATTTGCTTTCGCAAGATTATATTGGTAAAACCGGAACTTTACTTTTATTAATTTTCGGATTAGTAATTTATTTGATTTTTAAAATCAAAATTTCTCCAGATTCCATTCACGCTTTTATAGAAAATTCGAAAAAAGAAATCGAATCCAAAATTACTCCTAGTCCGGAAAAATCAGCAACAACTGGTTACAATCTTGAAGAATATGCGGTTCCAACTCCAGAAGAAGAAAAAGATGAAGAATTGGATGGAATTCATATTAAATCTTCCTCTTCACAATTTGAAATTAACAAAGAAGCATTAAAACCAACCATAAGTTCATCTTCTGAAATCAATTTGGATACCTTACCAAAACCGATTGTAGAACCTGTGGTTACACAGTCATTTGCTACTCCCCCAGCAATTTCAAAAGAACCTACCATCATTACAACAAGTGACGAAGCTTTTGTTATTGAAAAAGCGGAAGAAGAAGATATTGTTGAAGAAAATTTAGCGGCACGCTTAGTAGCTGATTTTGGTTTGTTTGATCCTACATTGGAATTATCCAATTATAAATTCCCAACGATTGATTTATTAAAAGAATACTCAAGTGGCGGAATTACCATCAACCAAGAAGAATTAGAAGAAAATAAAAACAAGATTGTCGATACGCTTCGCAATTACAAAATTGAAATTGCTCAAATAAAAGCCACTGTTGGACCATCGGTAACTTTATATGAGATTGTACCAGAAGCTGGAATTCGTATTTCAAAAATTAAAAGTTTAGAAGACGATATTGCTTTATCACTTTCTGCGCTTGGTATCCGTATTATCGCTCCTATCCCAGGTAAAGGCACCATCGGTATTGAAGTACCTAATAAGAATCCAACTATGGTTTCTATGAAAAGTGCTATTGGATCTGCCAAATTCCAAGAAGCAGAAATGGAATTGCCTATCGCTTTGGGTAAAACAATTTCTAACGAAACTTTTGTAGTCGATTTAGCCAAAATGCCTCACCTTTTAATGGCGGGTGCTACAGGACAAGGAAAATCGGTTGGACTGAATGCTGTTTTGACTTCGCTATTATACAAAAAACATCCAGCCGAAGTTAAATTCGTTTTGGTTGACCCGAAGAAAGTAGAATTGACCCTTTTCAATAAAATTGAAAGACATTATTTAGCTAAGTTACCGGATTGTGACGACGCTATTATTACCGATAATGCCAAAGTAGTCAACACTTTGAATTCACTTTGTATAGAAATGGATAATCGTTATTCTTTGTTGAAAGACGCCATGGTGCGTAATATCAAAGAATACAACGACAAATTCAAAGCAAGAAAATTAAATCCTGAAAACGGTCACCGATTTTTACCTTATATTGTTTTGGTTGTCGATGAGTTTGCCGACTTGATTATGACTGCAGGAAAAGAAGTTGAAGTTCCTATAGCACGTTTAGCACAATTAGCGCGTGCGATTGGAATTCACTTAATCATTGCTACGCAACGTCCATCGGTAAACGTAATTACAGGTTTGATCAAAGCCAACTTCCCGGCGAGAATTGCCTTTAGAGTAACTTCCAAAATTGATTCAAGAACCATTTTAGATACTCAAGGTGCTGATCAATTGATCGGTCGTGGTGATTTATTGTATTCTAATGGAAATGATGTAGTTCGTGTGCAATGTGCTTTTATAGACACTCCTGAGGTAGAAAGAATTACTGAATTCATTGGTTCGCAAAAAGCTTATGCTACTGCTTACCTACTGCCTGAATTTGTGGGTGAAGAATCAGGCATCAATTTGGATTTTGATATCTCTGAGCGCGATTCATTGTTTAGAGAAGCAGCTGAAATAATTGTCAATGCCCAACAAGGATCTGCTTCGTTATTGCAACGAAAATTAAAATTAGGCTATAACAGAGCGGGACGTTTGATTGATCAATTAGAAGCAGCAGGAATTGTAGGCCCTTTTGAAGGAAGTAAAGCGCGTAATGTCAACATTTCTGATATGGTGGCGCTGAATGAATTTTTCAACAATGAACAAAATTAATACCCCAATGCAAAACAAAACTATTATTAGAACTTTGTTGTTAAGTGCTGCATTTATTTTCAGTATTTCTATCCATGCACAAGACAAGAAAGCAAAAGCGCTTTTGGATCAAGTTTCGGCGAAAGTAAAAAGCTACAGTACTATCATAATTGATTTTAAATATTCCCTTTCCAATACCAAAGAAAATATCAATCAAGACAGTAAAGGCAATGTTGTTTTAAAAGGCAACCAATATGTGTTGAATTTTATGGGAGCCACTAAATTGTACGACGGCAAAAAAACCTACACTATCGTTCCTGAAGACGAAGAAATTACCATTTCTAAAGTTGACGAAAACGACAATACCGCAGTAACGCCTTCTAAAATGTTGACCTTTTTCAATTCAGGTTACAAATATACTTTAGACCAGGCTACTACTATAAAAGGTAAAAAAATTCAGTACGTGAAATTAGTTCCAATGAGCTCAAAGGACCAACGAAAAGAAATTTTATTAGGAATTGACAGCCAAACTAAACAGATTTACAATTTAATAGAAATTGGTAAAAAAGGAACCAAAACCACCTTGACTGTTAATTCTTTTAAAACGAATCAACCTTTGCCGAAAAATCAATTTACCTTTGTGAAAAGTAAATACCCTAATTACTACATCAATTCATTAGATTAATTCCTAGGTGAAAATAATTGACAAATACATTCTAAAAACTTTCCTGATTACATTTACTGTGGTATTTGTAATCCTTTTTTTTATATTTATATTGCAAACGGTTTGGCTGCTTATTGCTGAATTGGCTGGTAAAGATTTGGATACTTCCATGGTATTTAAATTTTTACTTTTTTCTATGCCGCGATTGGTTCCGCTGGTTTTGCCACTTTCTATTCTACTAGCCTCTATTATGTCGTTTGGTGACTTATCTGAGAACTACGAACTAGCCGCTATGAAGTCGGCGGGTATCTCCTTACGCCGTGCACTACAACCCTTATTTTTGTTTGTTGTTATTTTAAGTATTGCTGCTTTTTTGTTTGCCAATAGTGTTATACCCTATGCCGAATATAAATTCATCAATTTCAGAAAGAACATAGCGCAAGCCAAACCCGCTTTGGCCATTGCCGAAGGACAATTTAGTGATGTTGGCGTGTACAACATTAAGGTCAATAAAAAATCGGGAGAAAATGGAGAGAACCTAACTGGAATTACTATTCATAAAAAATCAGAACTAGGTGATGGTAGCCGAATTGTAATTAAAGCCAAAAACGGAAAATTAGTAAGTAGTAAAGATTCAAATACGCTGCAACTCATTCTAAATGACGGGAATTATTATGAAGACATTCTTCCTAAAAACTATGAAGATCGTCCCAAAATGCCTTTCGTAAAAACCTCCTTTAAAAAGAACATTATTAATATCGACATTTCGGAGTTCAATAAGATTGATGTGGATAATGAAAACATTACCAACACCAATACCATGTTAACTACTAATGAATTACGTTATACTATTGATTCATTACAAAAAAATTACAAGACAGATATCACTTCCTATACCGACAATATCAATCAACGAGTGGGGTTTCAAAAATCGACTCAACCCGAAGTAAAAATTAAGAAACCTAAGAAAAAATTCAACTCTAACCTGCTGGACTATTTTAATTCCAACCAGCAATTGGATATTTTAAATTTAGCAACCAGCAACCTCGAAAGTGTAAAGTACTCCCTTGAAACTTCCAACACCGAATTTAAATCCAAACAAATTAACATCAACGGACATTTGATTGCTTTGTATGATAAATTCGTCATTGCGTTTGCTTGTTTCTTGATGTTTTTTATAGGAGCGCCATTAGGAGCCATTATTCGAAAAGGAGGTCTAGGATTACCCGTGGTTTTTGCCATGTTAATTTTCATCTCCTTCCATTTTGCCAATACCTTTGGAAAAAAACTAGCCGAAGAAGGTGGCTTAACTCCATTTTTGGGCTCTTGGATGTCCTCATTAGTACTGACTCCTTTAGCCATTTTATTAACCTATCGCGCGACTAACGATATAGGTTTAATTAATTTGGACATAATTTTAGCGCCCATTCAACAATTTATTAAAAAAATAGTTCCCCAAAAATAACTACCATGACTACGACAAAAATACAACTCAACACCATCGAAGAAGCCATCGAAGACATTCGACAAGGCAAAGTAATTATCGTAGTAGATGATGAAAACCGAGAAAACGAAGGCGATTTTTTGGCTGCAGCCGAAAAAGTAACACCTGAGATGATCAATTTCATGGCTACTCACGGTCGTGGATTGATTTGTGCACCTTTAACTGAAAGCCGATGCAAAGAATTAGGATTGCACGTTATGGTAAATAACAATACCGATCCGATGGAAACCGCCTTTACTGTTTCGGTAGATTTAAGAGGCAACGGAGTGACCACTGGTATTTCTGCTGCGGATAGAGCCAAAACTATTTTGTCGTTGGTTAATCCTGATACCAAACCACACGATTTAGCACGTCCTGGACACATTTTTCCATTAATTGCCAAACAAGGTGGTGTATTGCGAAGAACAGGTCATACAGAAGCTGCAATTGACTTTGCAAGATTGGCAGGATTCAAGTCGGCGGGAGTGATTGTCGAAATCATGAACGAAGACGGAAGTATGGCTCGCCTACCCCAACTCGTTAAAGTGGCCAAAAAATTCAATTTGAAATTAGTTTCAATTGAGGATTTAGTAGCCTACCGCGTGCAACACGACAGTTTGATTGTGAAAAAAGAAGACTTCGATATTGAAACACGTTTTGGTACTTTCAGACTGCGTGCTTACGAACAAACAACAAACAAACAAGTGCATATTGCTTTGACCAAAGGCACTTGGAACTTGGGTGAACCTGTTTTAACACGTATCAATTCATCACAAGTGAATAACGACTTATTGGGCACATTAACCCACAATGCCGAACAGCATTTGGATAAGATGTTTCAAACCATAAACGAGCATGGCAAAGGCGCTGTGATCTTTATCAACCAAGACATGCAGTCGGTGAATTTATTGAGCCGTATAACCGAATTAAAACAATTACAAACCGAAGGCGAAATGAAAGCGCCACGAATTATAATTGATACCAAAGATTTTGGTATAGGCGCACAAATTTTGCACGATTTGGACATTTCAAAAATCAGATTGGTGACTAATACAAGCCAAAGCAAACGTGTGGGTATGATTGGGTACGGTCTAGAAATTATTGAACACGTCAATTATTAATAGCACCGCTGAAAATTATTATTTTCTAAATCAAAGAAAATGAAACAATTAAAAAAGCGACTTCAAAATTGATGCGTTTTTTATTCAAATAGATTTGCATAACCAAAAAAAGCAGTTATATTTGCACTCGCAACCAGAAAATGGGAGCATCTTATTGGAGAAATGGCAGAGCGGTCGAATGCGGCAGTCTTGAAAACTGTTGACTGTAACAGGTCCGGGGGTTCGAATCCCTCTTTCTCCGCTGGTTTTTTCAAAAACCCAACTAAAACCCTCTAAATCCTATGATTTAGAGGGTTTTTTATTTGTACTCCTATCCAAAATAAACAGAATTACTCAATTAAAAGGGGTACTATTAGGGGCACATGTATAATCTATAAAAACAGGTGCCCCTACCCCTGCCAACCCTTGAATTATATAGGGGTTCAGCAATTGAACATCTTGATTTGTGTTGATGGAAAATCTAAATTTCTATTAACCTAAAGGTCACCAATTATGAATGCAAACATCTCAATTCTTTTTTACCTCAAAAGAGTAAAAACCAACAACCAGGGACTAGCTCCCATTTTTCAGAGAATCACCATTAACAGTAAGCGATTAGACAACAGTACTGGCAAGTACATCGATCCCGACAAATGGAACCCAGATACCTCCAGAATGAGAGGTAATTCAGAAGAAGCGCGTTTACTAAATGCACATCTTGATAATTTGAAAGTAAAAATATTTACTGCCGAAAAGAAATTAATTGCCAGTGAGCTGGAGATCACAATTGAAAATCTAAAAAATGCACTCAGTCACAAACTGAATCGCAAACGCATGCTCGTACCCATCTTCCAAGACCACAACAACAAGATAAAAGAACTCATTGGAAAAGAATACGCACCAGGCACATTAGAACGTTATACCACTTCATTGAAACACACCATTGAGTTCATGCAGTGGAAATACAATATGTCCGATATCGACATTACTAAGATTGACCACGCTTTTGTAACCGACTACGAGTTCTGGCTCCGTAGCGTGAGAAACTGCAGCAACAATACTGCTGTAAAATACATCAAGAACTTCAATAAAATCATCAAGCTATGTTTGGCCAATAACTGGCTGGACAAGAATCCTTTTGCCAATTACAAAGCCAAAGTCAAAGAAGTAGAACGAGTGTATCTTACTGAAGCAGAGATTCAATCCATAATTGAAAAAGACTTCAAAACTGAAAGACTCTCGCTAGTACGCGATATCTTCCTTTTTAGCTGCTTTACCGGTTTAGCATACATTGATGTCAAAAACCTAACAAAGTCCCACATAAGCCACGGTATTGATGGAGAACAGTGGATATTTACCCACCGTCAAAAAACAGAAAGCGCCTCTAAAATTCCCATACTCCCAGTAACGCAAATGATTATCGACAAATACGACAACCATCCACAGAGCAGTAATGAGGACAAGCTCCTCCCTATTCTATCCAACCAAAAGATGAATGCCTATTTAAAAGAAATAGCAGCTGTATGTGAGATCAACAAAGAACTTACGTTTCACATTGCTAGACACACCTTTGCCACAACGGTAACCCTTACTAACGGCGTACCCATAGAAAGCGTGAGCAAAATGCTTGGACACAAAAACTTACGCACCACCCAGCATTATGCCAAAGTCCTAGACAGAAAAGTAAGCGAGGACATGAAAATACTCAAAGACAAGTTTACTGTCAATATACCAATGTCTATAAAAAAGGTATAATCATAACATTTACCAGTACAAACAAAGGGAGGCAAGTAGTCTCCCCTTGTTTGAAATAATTCAACTTAAACAATTATTAGCTATATAGTAATTTATAGATTTTGAGTTATCACATATTCTGACACATAAATGTCTTAAAGAATTAAACCGTAACAAAAATCCTGAAAAACCGTAAAATTTATATTATATATAAAACGATTTTTGTAGGTATTGAAATAATGTTGCGTCATTTTAATACTATTAATAGGACTTAATATTAAAATTTTCTAATAATAAATTATTTACATTTTAAACTCAATACTATAATTAATTGACATACGCATGTTTTTAATTGTAGATTAACGCAATGCGCATATTTAGATGTTGTGTGCTTTTAAAAAACATAAAGAATGAAAACGAAAGACCCGTGGTTTGGTGGCGGACTAATCGCTGATAATTCCAGACCTCAAAACTCAGGAAAAGTTGACTTGCATGGAGTCTTCACCATAATGTATGCTTGGGGCTATCCAGCTTTAAGAGCATGGTCAACAGTTATTACACTTTTCGACTTACCTAAGAAGCAAACCACATTACATGTTGGGATAAAGAAAAAAGGTAGTAGCCACATAAACACAATTGCAACAGCAGACATTAACGACCAAAATCAAGGAAATGCACATACAATAAATCTCGAATTGGGCTATCGATTTGAGAGTGAAGGTGACTATGAAATAGTTTGTACACTAAAGGACTATAAAACCAAACTTAAAATCCCTCTAAGGTTAAGTACTCGACCTTGGCCTACATTTTCAAAAAAGGAAATTGATGTCTTAGAAAAGAACAAATCACTTATTCCGCATAAAGTAAGTGCTCAGGTAAAGTGTAAAAATTGCAGTCATTCCTACCTGTTCGAAGAGAAAATGTTAGAAAGCGAAGAGCATTCAGGGGGTACTATTCCTTTCCCTGACTCCGGGATTTACGAATGTGATAACTGTGGACACAACATGAAGCTTAAAGATATACAAGGTCAAATAAGAGCGTCAATAAAAGATAATCTCACAAATTTCCTAAAATCAAATGAAGATGTTTAGTCCTTATCATAGAATGGCTCACAGCCAAAGACTACAAAGAACTATTTCTGATTTTCATGAAAATGGAAATATTCCAGAACCGATTTTTGGCCAACATAAACGCTATCACTATTCCTTGCTTCACAAATTGAAAAGTGCAAAAAAGCATTTAGAGAATCTTCAAGATGTCCTAGAAAACACTGAAGTATCCGCTGTTGTAGGTAATTCCAACGATTTCATTAATGAAGTTAATATGCACATTGACAGTTTCTTTTATTGTTGCGGGAGTGTAATGGACATTTTAGCCAGAGAAGTTTTGATTTATTACAACATTCCGCTACCAAGCCGAGTCTATTTTAGAACAGCAAGAGAACAAATTAATACGCTACGACCAGGTGACGTGATTCTTCCAAGACTGCAAGATCCAACTTGGGAACAGGAGTTCAAAGATTATCGAAACTCACTAACCCATGAAGTATTAATTGGGACAAATTTTAATATCTCAGTGAATGCCGATGGTGGACGAAGTCAAACTGTAATAGTTTATCCTTTACCTGACAATCCAAGAGCTGATATTGAAGCACGGACTTTTAGAACTAATCCAAATGCCTTTGAATATTGTAAAACGACATTCACAAGACTTTTGACTCTAATAAATACAATTTATGGAGAAATTAACACCAGAGCAACTGCTAATGGTTCTTTTCCTATTTGAAAAAAAAATAACAGCACACACGGGTTTTGCGTCAGGCGGGATGAAATACAAACTTTTAGGATTGTGCTTCTAATGAACCTTAGTAATAAATTGAAACTTTGTGCTTCGAAATTCGCTTCTTAGTAAGCCACAAATAGTTAACGCCAAATATAAAAACAACAAATAATAAATTGATGTAATGCATATATTAAAGTGTTGTGAGAAAGCTTTTAGAACTCACAAAATATGAACTACGATTTTTCAATCGAATCTTCAATAGAAAAGATTCAAAATAATAATACCAAAGAATATTTTACAGAAGTATATCAAACATTTGTAAATGGAAATTTCCGTTCCTGTACCGTTATGTTATATTCAGTTTTAATATGTGATTTAGTCTATAAATTGAGAGATTTAAGAGATATTTATGGTGATTCAAAAGCCAGAAAAATTTTAGACGAAATTGAAGATTTACAAAATAAAAACCCTAAATCACCCGAATGGGAATCAAAATTAATTGTATTTGTAGGCACAAGAACAAGCTTATTAGAGGCTTCAGATATTGTAGCAATTGAGTCGCTGCAAAAATTTAGACATCTTTCTGCTCATCCCATTTTAAATAATTCAGACTTACTATATTCCCCAAATAAAGATTTAGTCCGAGGGCTCATTAGAAATATTTTAGAAGGTATATTAACAAATCCACCATTTTTCTCAAATAGGATTTTTGATACATTNNATTATTTAAAATCAAGATATTTGAAGCGTTTGAAAGATACAGATTTCAAAAAAATGTTTCGAAGTTTGTGGAAAATTGTTTTTAATTCTGAAGAACAAAAATCTATTGACAATAGACCCATAACTTTCAAATCATTAATAATTTTATTGAAAAGCAAAAAAGAAATTTGCCTGGAATTAATTCGCAATGAACCTGATTTTTATAGCAATGTAACTAAAAATGGTTCATTAACAAATCTTGTGATTTTATTGGCAAGATTTCCAGAAATCTATAATCTATTAGATAAACCATTACAACTTCTAATAGATGCCCAAATCGCAGCTGATAACAATTTGATTTTTATATCCTGGTTTCATAAACAAAATTTTGAAGAACATCTATCAACTTTAGACTGTAAAGAGATATATGGTATAAAAAATGATTATATAATCTTTTTAAAAAAGATTGCAATTGAAAATGGTTGTTTAAATCCTTTTATTGATTTTGGTTTAAACTATTTTGGAGAAAGTAATAGTTTCGATGCTGCCCAAAATAGGTATGATAATGTTATCACTAATATTTTAGAAGATTTGGATTTAAGTCAAACATTAAAGCTTTTAAATGTTTCAAATGAAAATTCTCAAATTTATTATAGAATTGGAATGAAACAAAGAATGAAAAATATAGCGGAAGAAAAAGAAATTAATATGGAAGAAAAAAAGAAATTCAAAAACATATTAAAATAGTAAGCCGTCGCACAACAGCCGTTTCACGCAATAGTAAATTTTGTATTAAATTCACGTTTACATTCCGCAAGAAATTTTATATTTAACAGTAAATAATTCGTTCCTAACTTAGCAACAGACGCAAAGCGGCGAAACGTTAGTAGCAACCTTACCCACTTTAACTTTAAATACACAAGAATGAAATCATTTTCAGGCATTTCTTGGTTGGATTTTCCAAGACAGCATTTTGACAGAATAAAAGAAGAAATATTATTTAAAGGGAAAGACTATATCCTTAAAATCAATGAGGAGGAATTTGTTGAATATTTAATTGGAAAATATAGACTTGAACAATTAAAGATTTATATTGAAACTGAATCCATTTCAGAACCCAAAAAAGGAACTGAAAGAAGAAGAGATGATTGGGGAGATTATTATAATACTGAAGTTTATAACTTTACTGTGAGTTATCAATTTACAGGAAGTCAAGAATTATTCTTTGTTCAACCTAATCCAAGAACTCATATTAGCTACGATATTCATGTGGCAAATAACAGGGTTTCATTTTCATTTTCAATTTACACACAAGACGTTAAGGAGTTTAATAAGGCAAAGACAGAAGCTTATCATTATGCATTTGATAATTTACAAAGAGTTAATAGTAATTTGCAATCTATGAACGGTAGTTTTGAAAATACTGTTAAATTGGTATTTCAAAATGAAAAAGATAAATTTAAAAGGGAAAATGATTTTTTTCAAGCTATTAACGTTAACGTTAATAAAGATACTACATCTGTTTTTACAATTCCAACGATTACGAAAAAAGATATTCCGCAACCTAAAGTATCTAAAAATGTAGAATTTTCAAGTGACCCAACGATGTCAATGAACATGTATAACGATATTTTGAAAGTTATATATGATTTGGGCAAAAGCATGGAAAAAAAACCTTCAACATATCAAGGCAAAGATGAAGAAGCATTAAGAGACCAAATATTGTTATTTTTAGAAACAAGATATGACGGAACAACTGCTACAGGAGAAACATTTAATCGTGGAGGAAAAACAGATATTATACTTAAATATGCAAATGATAACAGTAATTTATTTGTTGCAGAATGTAAATTTTGGCACGGCACGTCTGAATTTTTAAAAGCAATTTCTCAATTATTTGATAGATACTTAACCTGGCGAGATTCTAAAGCAGCTTTAATTTTATTTGTTACAAACAAAGACTTTAGTAATGTATTAAGTACAATTAAATCTGAAGTACTAAATCATGAATACTATGTTGGTAATAATGGCGAAAAAGGAGAATCCTCTTTTAGCTACGTATTTAGATTACCTCAAGATCAAAATAAAAAGGTGTTACTTGAAATAATAGCGTTCCATTATGACAAATAGCAAAGGCTACTGCTAACAGCGGTTTCAAGAAATAGCGAAAAATGAAATGTCGTGAATTCACGTTTATCTTTCGCAAGAAATATTATATTATTGGTAAATAAGCGGTTACGAAGTTCTCCACTTCTTGAACCCGTGAAACGTTAGAAATATTTAGTTTTAAATAATTTACTATCACACCCAAAAATAAATCCTTAACACTGCGCTGAGTACGAGCAAACTTTTGGAGAAACAAATTGACCTTACTCTAAAAAAAAAGAGAAGCTATGGCTTCTCTTTTTTTTTAAATAAATTAACTTAAACCTTGATTATCAATATAGTAACTTATGTATTTATAGCTATCACTAATTTTGATACACTACCTACACTGCCTAATTTTCAAAGAGTTGTTTTTCTAATAATTTCCACTCACAATTATCTAATTTAAATTTTGCGTTGTACTCTATACCCTCAATCTTATATACCATTTTAATTATCGCTATTTGCTCTTTAATTTCAATTTTTTGAAAATCTAAAAATCGATTTATGTTCTTTTCTGAAATTTCCGATTGGGATAAAAAGAGAATATTAACACCATTTTTTTTGATAGTAGCACTTTTTACAAGTTTATCATTTATCAACACGACTAAATCATTATCTTTAGCAACATCCTGAAATTTAAAATATTGTTGCAGCTCAGGTGTATCAACTATTGTTTGTAAAAGATTCTCAAATTTTTGTTTATATGTACATTTTTTATTAGAAATGTTAGATTTCATTGAGTTGCAACTTGTAACTAAACAGTATAGTATAATAATAATTTTTAATTTATTTTTCATGTTTACTTTTTTTTATTGTTTAACCCATTCTGTACCATTCCAAGTGTAAGTTCCTTCTTCAAGATTACCGAAATTACTTATTAGATTCTTTGCTCCTTCTTTTTTCTTATTATTGTTTTCTTTTTGCTCTTCTTTATATTGTTCTATAACTTTTCGAGCATCTTCGACAAAATCAATATCAATACCCCAAACAAATTCTTCAAATAATTGTCCTTCTTCACCTGGGTAATCAACTCCGTCTTGGTCATCTCCATAATGAGTAAATTCATGTAGTATTGTACTTATAACGAGTAACAAATTTTCGTTAGAACTTGAACCCAAAGCAGTTTCCAATTGATTTAAAATTTTTTCATTTATTTCTAAAATATTTGAACCAATTCCAGGCTTAAATTGACCATTTTTTTCACTCATTGCCTTAGGGACAATTTTTGGTCCTTTGCCCCATTCCAAATATTTAGCTACATCATTTGTAGACATTTGTCCAAATTTAGAAAAACCAGCCATTATTCTAGAATCTGAAGTAATATTTTGAATACAACATTGTAAATAACGTGCAAGTCTTGGATATTTTTGAATTGTTGCGGCATCAAGTTCAAAATTACCATCAGGATCGATATACTTAACAGGATTATTAAAAGCATATCTATATGGATTGATATTTGGCATCATATCTGAATATGAATCTACAACAAAATATTTTCCTAAAATAGGGTCATACATCCTTGCCCCATAATCATACATATCTAGTCCCAACTCATCTTGCAACTCCTTACCATTATAAAGCCTTCTATTTTCAGGAACTGGAGAAATAGGATTATACCCATTATGCTTGAGACCAAAAGGATAATAGTTACTTTCATCAAGAATTTTCAATGAACCTGTTGCTGTGTCTTTAGTATAACTCAATCGAGTATTTCCTAAATGATCCGTGTAATTAAACACATAACTGTACGAGTTGGTACCACTCACAGAGGTGTTTTTCACATAGCCTTCTGCCGTTGGAAAAAACTGCAATACCGTATTTTTATACTGGTAACCACCTAAATAATCCGTGGTGGTGGTATTGGATCCATCTGTTACTATTTTTTGCATTTTCTGTCCACTAGCAGTGTAAATGTACACAATATTTCCAGTTGGAAAAATTATTTTAGTGGGTAGATTCAAGTGGTTGTACACAATACCGGTAATATTCTTGTTTTTATCTACGGTCATATTGCCATTAGCATCATACACATAATCATCTCCTGTGGTGTTGCCATCTTTAAACCCACTGGTGTTATTAGAGTTATCCACCACACTCATAAGTTTGTTAGAGTTAGTAGCATATGTATATCCTAAATTGTCAATTTGTATCGGCAAATACTGTTCGTCTCGGTCGCCATAACGGCTTAAATTCATAATATTGCCATTCTTATCATAACTCAAGTTCTCGTTATACATAACAGTCACCTGCCCTGATTTTTGGTAGGTAGCGTCTTTCAAACGGTTCAATTGGTCATATTTATAGCCGTAGTTCCTCACAAATCACCCATCAGTAGCGGTGCTCCAAAACGTCTCGGCTATGTTTCCATTATAAAGTTTATTAGCAGCACCCATCGAATCTTCTTAACCCGTGTTGTCCCGCTATTCGCTATATCCCCTAGCGGGGGATGCCACTGCTATCGGGGCTAGAATACACTTCTATTTTTTTAGTACAAAAAAAAAGGAGAGACATACAGCCTCTCCTTTGGTAAAACAAATTAACTTAAACCTTGATTATCAATGTAGTAACTTACGTATTTATAGCTATCACTAATTTTGATACATTACCTACATTTATAACCATCACTAACTTTGATATACTACCTACCCTGATTTTAATAATCTAAATCTATAGATTTACTATTAGTATATTTTTCAAGTTTGGAGATTATTTCTTTTTTAAATCTTTCTTGTATCCTAGTTTCTTCTTCTTTGCTAAAATCTTCTTGTTTTAACCACTTCATTTTTTTATCTTCAAAAACAGAACGAATTGCAATATCTATATGAGTGAGTGAATCATTACCTACTCTTATTGACGTATAATACATTTCCTCTGGATTTTCTTTAAAATAAAATATACGACTGTTTAAAAAATTAAAACCTCTTTTTGACCAGTCATTTTCCTCTTTCCATTTATCTGGAATTTTATACTCGGGGTGTATCGAATATAAACTATCTATTGCTATTTCAAGCTTATTTTTTGAAATCGGAAATTGTAACGGTTGAAATGCTCCCAAAGTACCATCACAACTAACTAATAAAGAAGTAATTAGTAAGAAAAATATTTTTGTTCTATTTGCTGATAACATTTTTATTATTTTAATGATTGTTATTTTTTTGTTGTTTCGTGAGCTTTTTGATAAGTATTATTAATTGCTGAATAAACTGTTTTTGGTAAAGCAAAAGTACCTAATAAAATACCCATAGTACCTGCTGTTACTCTACTCCTCATACTATAAGCAGGTGTTAGAGCAATTGCTAATTCTTGTGTAACAAATTTATAATCAGCACTAATTGCACTTGTAGCAGTGAAAAGACCTCCACCACCTTTGATATACAAATTATCATACGCCAAATCGTGTGTAATAGCAGGAAACTCTTCAGGTCTTGTGGGAATATATGAATAATCATCTTTTTCTGCATAAGTTTGAGGATTCCACGGACCAGGATAGGTTAGCCAAAAAATATTATGACTAACTGTTCTAGGGTCTAAAGCATTAGGCGTTAAACTTCTTTGAACACCGTGGTAAAAATTTTGAGAAGACTTATCCGCATATCCATTTTTAAAATCTTCTCCTTTTCGTTTAGTTCCAACAATAGTGAGTTCATCTGCCAATGTAGAACCATCACTTAATTTTCCATGTCCTCCTGCTGACATCTCACCTTCAATAAACGAGCCCATTTGTTCTTTACTTGGGTTGTTATTTAAAGCATTATTTTCAACACCCAAATATGACATAAAACGTTTAATATCTTCTGATTTGTTTGTTGAATAACCCCCTGCTGTTGTTTCCCATAAACCGCTTGGGTCAATAAATATAAGTGGGTTATTAAAACAATAACGATTTGGTGTTATATCGTATGCTAATTCTGCCAAAGGATCTAAGTTTGGCATTCTACCGATATCAGGCATATATTGTCTAAATCCGAAGTCGTAAGTGTTAAGTCCTAGTTCATCTTGGAACTCTTTATTGCCGTAGCGATACTTATAATCCTGCGCTGGAGCAATAGGATTATACCCATTATGCTTTAACCCAAAAGGATAATAATTGTTTTCTTCAAGAATTTTCAATGAACTTGTTGTCGTGTCTTTAGTATAACTCAATCGAGTATTCCCTAAATGATCCGTGTAGTTAAACACATAGCTGTAGGTGTTCGTTCCACTCACAGGGGTATTTTTTACATAGCCTTCTGCCGTTGGAAAAAACTGCAATACGGCATTTTTATATTGTAATCCTCCTAAATAATCCGTAGTGGTTACGGTTGTATTTTCCGTTGCTACTTTCTGTACCTTTTGCCCTGCCGCATTGTAAATATAAACAATATTTCCTGTTGTAAAAACAATTTTTGTAGGCAGGTTCAAGTGGTTATATGTAATAGAAGTGATATTTTTGTTTTTATCCACGGTCATGTTCCCATTGGCATCATATACATAGTCATCTCCTGTGGTGATGCCGTCTTTAAAACCACTGGTATTATTCGAGTTATCCACCACACTCATAAGCTTGTTCGAGTTGGTAGCATAACCATACTGTAAATTGTCAATTTGTATCGGCAAATACTGTTCGTCTCGGTCGCCATTACGGCTTAAATTCATAATATTACCATTCTTATCATAACTCAAGTTCTCGTTATACATACCAGTCAACTGCCCTGATTTTTGGTAGTTCGCCTCTTTCAAACGGTTCAAATTGTCGTATTTATAGCCGTAGTTCCTCACAAAACCACCATCGGTAGTTGTACTCCAAAACGTTTCCGCAATATTCCCATTATACAATTTGTTTGCGGCATTTACGTTTCCATCTACCGTATTGTAATTTAGCTTAAACGAGAACAAATCCGCTGGGTCAGTACCTAAATTCAAGTTAGCGATAGAATTAATTGCTGTCATCCACCCCCTAATATTGTAACTGTAATCTACTTTTTGTAATGGTGCAGCACTGGTATTCCCTACTTTTTTACTACTCAGTTTACCTAGTTCATCGTAGGTATTCTCCGCTAATAGTTGCTCGGCTCCACCATTAATTTGGTGGGTGTGTTGTATCAATCGATCTTGGGCAGTATAGGTAAAAGTATCTTTAACGACCAACTCACTATCGCCAGTTGTTCTTTTATGTTTTTGTATCGTATACTGTAACTGTCCAGAGAAAACATCCAGTTTACTATCGGTATAGGTATAACCGCCTAAATAGTTAGTAGTATAGTTACGTATTGGTCGGTATTTGTAATCGTACAATGTATAACTAGTTTCTGCTTTAACCTCAGCACTAGTAGTCGGTACACGCATCCAAGAACCTGTTGCCAGTCCCTTAGTAGCGGTGGTTACGTTTTGGTTAGCTACACTGGTAGCCAGTCCGCTTACATTCGGTATCGCATAATCATCATAATAGTTCACGCTAAGCAGTTTAAAACTTGTGGGTGACACGTTGTTACTATAATTCACTGCTATAGCATCTATAGTAGTGCCACTTTGTTTGCTCTCGTTAATGGTTGTGGCATTATTTTGAGCTTGCTGCATGGTAGTTCGTGCAGTGCTAGTTGCAGGACTATTCAACCAACCCGTATAGACCACTCTATTGAACACATCATATTTGGTTATCAACCAACCTGAAGTGGTCAGATCACTAAAAGGCGAGAACGCAGGACCTGTCGCCACTACTCGATCCAGTTTATCATACACCATAAATTCCCATTGCTTGCCCGGTAGTTTTTTGGCTACTAATCGGTTGCGGTAATCGTATTGGTACTGGTAACACAACTCGTCCAATACATTTGAACCGGTATCGCCTTCGGCTTTCGGTGGTAATACATAAGTCAAATTACCATACACATCATACACATAGTAGGTATCATGAGCCACGCTGCTGTCATAGTTACGTTTCAGTATTACACGACCTTCTTTATCTTTAAATTCTTCAATTGGATTGTTGTTCTCGTCGGTAGTCACCGTTTTGTACAATACATTAGCGTCATACGAGCCATTTGCAGTAATACTAGGCACATAGTCTGCGGTCAAACTCACATCAAAGCGTTTTACCTCATCCGCAGTATTGGTTTGGTAGTCCAGTTTAATCTCATGTCCTTGACCTACAGCCCAATCATTACCAGGTGCAGCTTGTTTCAATACTCTACTAAGTGGCGAAGATTCCAAGACTTTCTCAGAAAACGGGTTAGCCGTATTCTCATAGCTTGACGTATTGTAAAAGGACAATGTATTACTTTGAGAATTACTATCAAAGGTCATATTTCGGCTACTACCCACAAAAGGCAAATAATTTTTAGTTTGTCTTCCAAAAGTGTCGTATTCAGTATGGGTTACAATATCCTTTCCTGTATTAGATTGTTGGTTAGCAATTTGTTGGATGGGTCTACCTAGTCCATCAAAATAAGTAATCCCTACATTGGCTTGTGCCGGTGTTGGCGATGCAATAGAATTGGCACTAGCCACTTTATAGGCTCTGGTAATAATGTAATTTTTATCCTGGGCAGGATTAGCAAGCCCTCCACAATCACTACTAGTTCCTGGAACCAACGGACAATTATCGGTAGCATCCAAAATATATCCCTCTGGCGCCGAACACTGTGTTACAAAACTAGACGCAGCCCCTAGTCCATCTCCATCCTCATCAGCATACCACTTAGTGTTGGGATTAATGTAGTTTTTAGTGTCGTCACAATCCGTGCTATTAGTAAGATAACCTGCAGGCATAACACTGTAATAAATCGATGCAGTCGCATTCCCAAAACCATCCCCATCACTATCGGCATAGAAATTTTGTGGTGCTATATTGGTTATGTTCACTGTACTATCATCATAATCGCTATTATTGGTTACATAACCACTTGGTTTTGCACTGTAATACACCGTTACCGTAGGACTTCCAAAGGTATCTCCATCGACATCACGATAAAAAGTAGAAGGAGCAATATTGGTAATGTTTACCGTTGTATCGTCATAATCATTGGAGTTGCGCACATATCCTGTAGGCTGAGTACAAGATGCAGTACTAGTTGCTGAACTTCCGTAGCCGTCAACATCAGCATCACGATACCAAACGGTAGTGGGATTCAATGAAGCATCTGAATCATCGCAATCGGTATTGTTGGTTACATAACCTGAAGGTTTTACGCTATAATATACGCTTACTGTAGCACTTCCATACGTATCATTATCGGCATCTCTGTAAAACGTAGCAGGTGCTATATTGGTAATGTTTAGCGTAGTATCGTCATAATCATTGGAATTGCGTACATAACCTGTTGGTTGGGTACAAGATGCAGTGCTAATCGCTGAACTTCCGTAACCGTCACTATCAGCATCACGATACCAAAGTGTGTTAGGATTTAATGAAGCGTCTGAATCGTTACAATCAGTACTATTGGTTACATAACCTGCTGGTTTTACACTATAAAACACCGTTACTGTTGAACTTCCAAAAGTATCGCCATCGGCATCCCTGTAAAACGTTTGTGGCGCAATATTGGTGATTTTAACCGTAGTATCATTGTAGTCACTCGAGTTGCGAACATATCCAGTAGGCTGAGTACAAGATGCTGAGCTTGTAGCTGAAATTCCATAACCGTCTCCATCGGCATCTCGATACCAAAGCGTATTGGGATTCAAACTTACGTCACTATCATTACAATCGGTATTATTGGTTACATAACCTGTTGGTCGTATACTATAATAAACGGTTACTGATGGGTTTCCAAAACTATCTCCATCGGCATCCCTGTAAAAAGTAGAAGGAGCGATATTGGTAATGTTTACGGTAGTGTCATTGTAATCACTGGAGTTACGAACATACCCTGTAGGCTGTGTACAACTCAATACCGGAGCTCCTCCAGAACCATAACCATCGCCATCATTATCTCTAAACCAAGGGGTGTTTGGGTTTAGTGTAGCATCACCATCATTACAATCAGAACTATTAGTTACATAACCTGTCGGCAATACGCTATAATATACTGTAACTGTTGGACTTCCAAAACCATCATTATCTGCATCACGGTAAAAAGTAGCAGGCGCAATATTAGTAATGTTGGTTGTTCCATCATTGTAATCATTTGAGTTGCGAACATACCCTGAAGGCTGGGTACATGAAGCAGTAGTTGTTGCTGAAGTTCCGTAACCGTCACCATCTGCATCACGATACCAAACGGTGGTTGGATTCAAACTCCCATCACCATCATTACAATCTGAACTATTAGTGACATAACCCGTGGGTCTAACACTGTAATATATGGTAACAGTTGCACTACCATATCCATCACCATCGGCATCACGATAAAAAGTTTGAGGTGCTATGTTGGTAATGTTGGTAGTTCCATCATTGTAATCACTTGAATTACGCACATAACCTGAAGGTGGCGAACAAGATGCTGTAGTTACACTACTCGTGCCATAACCATCTCCGTCGGCATCTCGGTACCAAACTGTAGCTGGATTTAATGAACTATCATAATCATTACAGTCTCCACTATTTCTTGCATAGCCCGAAGGTTGTAAACAACTAAATACCGGAGCTCCTCCTAAACCATATCCATCGCCATCGTTGTCTCTAAACCAAGCAGTATTCGGTTTCATAGTACTATCCCCATCGTTACAATCTGAATTATTAGTCACATAACCTGAAGGTTGGTAACTATAATAAACGGTCACACTTGGGCTCCCATACCCATCGCCATCGGCATCCCTATAAAAGGTTTGTGGAGCAATATTAGTAATGGTAGTAGTACCATCATTATAATCATTGGAGTTACGCACATAACCTGAGGGCTGATTACAAGATGCAGTGGTAATGGAGCTTGTTCCATAGCCATCACCATCGGCATCACGATACCATATTGTTGTTGGATTTAAACTTGCATCTCCATCATTACAATCGGCATAGTTGGTTACATATCCACCAGGTATAACGCTATAATAAACGGTTATTGCTGAACTCCCATAACCGTCACCATCTGCATCACGATAAAAAGTTTGAGGAGGTATATTGGTAATATTTGAATTTGAATCATTTAAATCACTTGTATTATTTACATATCCAGCAGGTTTTGTACATCCCGTAGTTGAACTTCCTACCGAACCAAATCCATCACCATCCGCATCAAGATACCAGACAGTAGTAGGATTAACCGATGCGTCAGCATCATTACAATCCAAATTATTAGTAACTTTTCCAGGAGAAATGGTGTTACATAAAACAGCCACACTTCCATATCCATCACCATCATTATCATAGTAAAGAACAGTAGTTGCGGGTATATTTGTAACGCATGGGTCATTATCATTTAAATCACTTGAATTATAAACGTATCCCGAAATAGGATATGAACCTATGTAGACAATATATCTATTTCCATAACCATCCTTATCAGCATCTCTATACCATCTGGTTTGAGAATAACCTGAAATCGTTATTGTAAGTAAAACGATTGTATAAATGTATTTTTTCATATGAAACATCTTAGTTTTTATAGTGGTATTCGTTTTCAGAGATGATATTCCCTTGTGCATCTTTCACATTTTTTAACCTGCCCAATCCATCATAATTGTAATATACTGTTTGTCCTTTTGGATCAGTAATACTAGATACTCCAACCAATGGAATATGAGTATAGGTGGTTACCATAGCATTAGGCAGCCCTTGTCTTAAAGCATTAATTGCACTCAGATTAGACTCATTAACAGCAGTTAGGTCACTAACCCCCAAAGCGTTTTTCAACTGAACGGTTGTGGTGTTTTCAATCTTGGCAATAGGTTGCGTTTTGTTATATCCCCAAAGGATAGTCACCGGAGCACCTCCTTCTGGAGTATACTGTATTAGATTACCAGTGACGTCATAATAATCGGAAGTTACTTTTCGCTCTAAATTTCCAATACCGGGAATATTTGCTAATGAATTAGGAAACTTAGCTGCATAAGTGCTTTTAGGCAATATTAAATTAGCAGTAGTAGCATCTTTGGCATAACTCATTTTTTGTTCGGATAATTTAACCGTTCCATTATAATTCTCTGTACGTATTGGATTTGCTTTACGATTTTGACTAATTAATTCTGACATCAATGGTTCAGTACCCAAATCGTTCGGATAGTACATTTTAGAGATAAGCTGCTCCTCTTTACTATTGGTGGTAGTTATTTTAGTAGGCTGAAAATGATTAATACCAGCATATTCATAGTCTTTGGTTACAGTAACATCCTGACCCTTTAAAGAAGTAGTCTCTGTCTCTGTTTTTAATGTTTTAGTTTGACCTTGGAGGGTGTATACATTAAAGAGTATAACATAACCACCTTGCCCAAAATATACTGAAGGAACCACTCCTTTTACCGTAGTATTGGAACCACTGTAGTTATATTCAAATTCACTTTTCTGAACAGTTTGTCCAGTTGTATTAAGTGTTAATACGCTTTGTTTCTCCCCAGCTAATAATGATTGTGATTTAGGAAGGGGTGGTATACCATAATCGGAGTTAAAGCTATTAACACTTAATACAACTGGACA
>DFXW01000005.1 GCA_002382495.1 Flavobacterium sp. UBA4098 | reverse complement strand
ATTCGTGATAGAATTATGGGGCAATTCCGTGAAGGACATATTAATGTATTAATCGCTACAGATTTAGCAGCAAGAGGAATAGATGTAGCAGATGTTTCATTTGTTATTAATTACCATTTACCAGATGTTTACGAAGCTTATGTGCATCGTAGTGGTAGAACTGCAAGAGCCGGAGCCAAAGGCCTCTCATTGACAGTGCTACAAGCTGAAGAAGTTGCTGAAATTGCTGATTTTGAAAAAGAGCTAGGAATTCAATTTTCTGAGTTTAAAAAACCAACAGAAGCAAGTATTGAAGAAAACAATACCTTGTTGTGGGCTAAAAAGATTTTTAAGACAAAACCAAATCACGATTTGGATGCTGAGCTTAAAACTAAAGTAAAAACCATTTTTCATCATTTAACTAAAGAAGAATTGATAGAAAAATTGTTAGCCAATCATTTACAACCAATCAATACAGTAGTAGAACAAGCTGATAAGAAACAAAAAAGGTAATTTAAATCTAAATTAGTACGATTACCTCTATTTAACTAATTAATATATTGAATTATAATTTATATTATGTAAAATAGAATATTTTCAATCCTCTCTATCTTTCAACAATTAGTACTTTAAATTAGTTAATAGTATTTTATATCCTCTCCTAGAAGTATTCTTTAAATTATTTAAATTAGCATTTGAAAAATTTATCGCCATCCACTATGAATACTGTTGCAGAACATATTGCAGACTTTCTAAAAAAACATCCACCATTTGATAATTTGACTTTTGAAGAATTATCACAGATCGCAACTAATATTCGTGTGGTCAATTTAGAAAAATACAAAACCTTATTTCAAATTGATGATAAATTACACGATTGCTTTTATGTTGTAGCTTCAGGTGTCATTCATTTATCTGTTATTGCAGATGCTGAAGAAACTTTGTTAAATAAATGTCATGAAGGTGATATTTTTGGATTGCGTCCATTTTTTGCCAAAAACAATTACATGATGACTGCCAAAGCACGCCAAGAGTGTATTGTTTATGCAATTCCTATTGCTACTTTTAGACCTTTTGTTGCTAATAATCCGAATGTATTGGATTTTTTATTGGAAAGTTTCGCAACCAATACCAATAATCCAAATGACAAAAATTTAAAAGGAAAATTACTTTCAGATAATGTGGTCTATTCCGACCAACAATCTTCTGATATGCAGTACTTTCAGTCACTAAATTATAACAGATCACCTTTAACCACTTCTGCAGATGCTATTGTGATGGATGTTGCCAAAACTATGGCTGAAAACCTATCTACTAGTATTATTATTTGTAACAATCAAACGGTCCCAATTGGAATTGTTACTCAAACCGACATGACTACAAAAGTCGCTACAGGGCGCTTCCCCATTACGGCTACGATAGATAAAATCATGTCCAATCCAGTTGTAACCGTTGTCGAAAATATTTCTTTGGCGGAAGCCCAATTGGTTATGTTAAAAAATAATGTAACCCATCTAATTGCAACAACCGATGGAACCAATCAATCTCCAGTTAAGGGAATTATTTCTGAACATGATTTAATCGTTTCTCAAGCGAATAATCCTGGGGTATTAATTAAACAAATCAAACGAACTCAGTCGGCAGATGATTTGAAACAACTTCGTGAACGATTGACTGACATTATTCAAAGTTCTATTCATAAAAATATTCCGCTTTTCCATATTTATAATATTGCAAGCGAAATCAACTTGGCATTAATTAAACGTTGCGTTGAATTAGCCATTTTAGACCTAGGCTCCCCTCCTGCTCGTTTTGCATGGTTAAGTATTGGTAGTCAAGGGAGAAAAGAACAATTATTACTTACGGATCAAGATAGTATATTGGTTTTTGAAGATGTAGTACCCGATAAATACAGTGAGGTGAAAGACTATTTTTTAAAATTAGCCAAAAGAGCCTCTGCTAATTTAGAAAAAATAGGATATTCGTTATGTCCTAACGGTCATATGGGGAGTAATACTCTTTGGTGTAAGTCATTGAGCGACTGGACAAATCAGTACAACAGTTGGATGAATACTCCAGGTAAAAACAGCAATGATTTAAGTAGCATTTTCTTTGATTATGAAATGGCTTTTGGCGAAGCAAAAATTGAAGAGGCTATAGAAAATGTGATTTATAAGAATGCCAAGAGCAATACATTGTTCTTTGATTTTTTGGGTAACGATGCCTTACGAAATAACGCACCACTTAGTTTCTTTAAGAAATTTATTGTTGAAGAAGAAGGTATAAACAAAGATAAGTTTGATATTAAATCACGTGCTTTACTTCCATTAATTGATAGTGCGCGACTATTTGCTTTAAGTTATGGTATTAAAGGTGTAAATAATACCTATTCTCGTTTCAAACAATTGGCTATAGCCGATACACGAAATGCTGAAATTTACATCAATTGTGCGGAAGCTTTTTTAACTCTTTCTAAATTCAGAACTGTAGAAGGATTAAAAAACGAAGATTCTGGGCAGTTTATCAATTTGAATGAATTAAATAAAATGGACAAAGAACGATTGAAAAATGCTTTAGCTCCAATGAAAGAATTAGAAGAGTTAATTAAAGATAAATTCCAACTTACTCAATTTTCATAATTATGTTAGATTGGCTTAAAAATATTACCAAAGAACATCCTGAATTCTGGAAAGAATATAGTTCAAAATTTGAGAAAAAATCAAATCGGTATGTGATACTTTCAACAGAAAAAACGGGATTAAATCCTGATAAAGATGTAATTCTGTCTTTTGGCTGTTTTGGTATAATACATGATAATTTACTTATTGGAGATAACTTTGAAGTGGTTATTTTACAATACAAATTTCTACATGACAATGGACTTTCAAACGAATTTATTGTTGAGAGTAAACTCAATAAATTAGGAGAACCAGAGGCAATTCAATCTTTTTTAAAATATATTGGGAATGCCACTTTAGTTGGATATCGCATAGAGACAGATGTTGAAATTATCAATGCTGCATTGGAAAAACTAGATTGTGGGCGATTAAAAAATGAACCTCTTGATTTGGAAATCATGCACAGAAGACTGCATGATATTAATGATAAACAATTCTCTTTAGATGAATTGTGCACTTTATATAAAGTTCCTATAAGTGATCGAAATTCAGCCTCTGAAGAAGCTTACAAAATGGGGCTATTGTTCCTAAAGTTAAAGTCTAGACTTGGGTTAGTATAATTTATTTCGCCCCTATATCCAGTTTCATCTATTTCATAAAAATAGCCAAGAACAAAATTCAATACGATTTTGTTCTTGGCTATTTTTGTATATAATTATAGTTTGAGTGAACAAACTACAAACTACTCATTAAGTTAGCATTCCTCCACAAACGTTAAGTACTTGACCTGTTACAAAAGCACTCATATCAGAGGCAAAGAACAAACAAGCATTAGCCACATCATCAGTAGTTCCGCCGCGTTTCAATGGAATTCCATCTCTCCAACCTTGAACTACTTCTGGGCTTAATTTTGCTGTCATTTCAGTTTCGATAAAACCTGGTGCAATAGCATTACAACGGATATTTCTTGATCCTAATTCCAAAGCAATTGATTTAGTAAATCCAATTACTCCAGCTTTAGATGCCGCATAATTGGCTTGACCCGCATTTCCCTTCACTCCTACTACACTACTCATATTGATAATAGAACCAGAACGTTGTTTTAAAAATGTTTTTTGAATCGCTTTAGTCATATTGAAAACCGATTTCAAATTCACATCAATTACTTGATCGTAATCGGCTTCTGACATACGCATTAATAAATTATCTTTAGTAATTCCAGCATTATTGATTAAGATGTCAACGGTTCCAAATTCTTCAATAACAGCATCTACAAAAGTCTGCGCTTCGTTAAAATCAGCTGCATTGGATTGGTATCCTTTGGCTTTAATTCCCATTGCATTCAACTCATTTTCTAAAGCCAAAGCTGACTCAACAGATGAACTATATGTAAATGCGATATTAGCACCATGTTGTGCAAAAACCTCTGCAACTCCTTTTCCGATTCCACGACTGGCACCAGTAATGATAGCCACTTTTCCTTCTAGTAATTTCATAGTATATACTAAATTGTATTATTTTTAATTTCCCTTTTTAGAAAATCATCACTCATAAATGAGTATCAATTAACTGGGTTCAAATATAGGAATAATTGTGGTTTGAAAAAAAGTGCCATTTGAATTAATACGTTAAACTATTTGATAAATTAGAATTGGTTCAAATCATAATGATTTATTAAAGTTTCATACTAGTGGCTAACTATTTACAATTTAATTGATTTATTTGCGTTGTGATTCTGTCTCAAATCTTTAAAATCCAAATCTATGAAGAAATCAACTTTACTTTTATTCTTAGGAAGTTTATTCACTTTTTATTCTTGTAGTAATTCAACTGAGAGTGAAATAGCAACATCCTATCCGAATTTTATTGAAGTGTTTACGGGTAAAATTGATCTTAATAATTTGAGCAATTATGCGAATCAAACTAAACCGGCTTACATTACAAAAGACAATACAGCTGGCAATCCAATAACCGATAAAGGCGCAACTTTAGGTAGGGTTTTATTTTATGACAAAAATTTATCTTCTAACAATACTATTTCATGTGCTTCATGCCATATTCAAGCTAATGCTTTTGGAGATGATACCGATGCTAGTGATGGGGTGAATGGAACAACAACACGTCATGCTATGCGTTTAGTCAACTCCCGATTTTCAAATGAACGAAAATTTTTCTGGGACGAAAGAGCTGCAACATTGGAATTACAATCCTCTGAACCAATTAAAAATCACATAGAAATGGGATTTAGCGGCACGAGTGGCGATGGGTCCATCACAACTTTAATTTCAAAATTACAAGGTATTGGCTATTATAAAGAATTATTCAAATATGTGTATGGTTCCGAAGAAATCACAGAATCTAAATTACAGTTAGCATTAGCACAATTTATCAGAAGCATTCAATCATTTGACTCCAAATACGATTTGGGACGAATTGCAGTTCAAAGTGATAATCAAGCTTTTCCCAATTTTACAGCCCAAGAAAATCAAGGGAAAACGTTGTTCTTAACTCCGCCTGTCTTTAATGTTTCTGGGGTTAGAACTTCAGGTGGTTTTGGCTGTGCTGCTTGTCATGCAGCCCCCGAATTTGATATTGATCCGAATACCAGAAATAATGGAATTATTGGTGTTTTAAACGATACGGGGATTGACATCACTAATACCAGAGCTCCTTCGCTAAGGGACTTGGTTAATGCTAATGGAATTCCAAACGGACCTATGATGCATACTGGAGGTTTGGTTACATTACAAAATGTAATTGGACATTATGGAACCATTACAATTGCAACAAGAAATACAAATTTAGATCCTAGGTTAGCTCCGAATGGTTTTGGACAACAACTCAATTTTCAGCCAGGAGAAGTAAATGCTTTAATTGCATTTATAAAAACACTTACTGGCACGAATGTTTACAGTGATCCAAAGTGGTCTAGCCCATTTAAATCATAAAAAAAAGCGCCGTATTGGCGCTTTTTTTTAAATATAATTCAGAAAATTAAAATGCCACATTCCATTTAGGCAAACTTCCTTTTTCATCTAAGAAATTTTGTAATACTTGACCTTCTACAAAAGTAGGAATCACTTTTACTTTTTCGTTAAAAGTATCGTACCAAGCAACTTCTAAGCGATCAATGTTTTCTAATTTCATTTGAGCAGGCCAAGAGTATTTTCTACCAGTTTTGGCAAATTGATGACCGTTCACAATTTTGTCATACAAACCACCATTTTTACTTTTTAAAGATCCGTCATTCTGAACTGTTCCAGTAGAACCTACCATAATTAATTCTTTCTCCTCTCCATCAATTGCATACACTATAAAAACACCACTGGCACTTTCGGGAGCATTACACACTTCTTCTAAACTATCTTCTTGACCAAAAGTAAAACTCTTAGTTGCTTTAAACTTTTTTAATTCTTTGTACATTATTCTTTACTGTATTTATGAAACAAAATACCCCACGAAACCGTGAGGTATTTTATAGTGTATATGTATTTAGGACTAACCTAAAACTTCTTTTACTTTTTTACCAATTTCAGCTGGAGAGTCCACCACGTGAATACCGTTTTCTCTCATAATTTGTTTTTTTGCTTCAGCAGTATCATCAGAACCTCCAACAATTGCACCTGCATGACCCATTGTACGTCCTGCTGGAGCAGTAACACCTGCAATAAATCCTACTACTGGTTTACGGTTGCCATCGGCTTTAATCCATTTAGCAGCATCAGCTTCTAATTGACCTCCAATTTCACCAATCATAACTATACAATTCGTTTCAGGATCGTTCATCAATAATTCTACAGCTTCTTTAGTTGTAGTTCCAATAATTGGATCTCCACCAATTCCAATAGCAGTAGTAATACCTAATCCTTGTTTCGCTACTTGGTCAGCGGCTTCATAAGTTAAAGTTCCTGATTTAGAAACAATTCCTACTGTACCTTTTTTGAAAACAAAACCTGGCATAATTCCCACTTTAGCTTCGTCAGCAGTAATAACACCTGGACAGTTAGGTCCAATTAATCGTGCATTTCTTTCTTTAACATAACTATTCGCTTTAATCATATCAGCTACGGGAATTCCTTCAGTAATAGCAATAATTACTTTGATTCCAGCATCAGCTGCTTCCATAATTGCATCAGCAGCAAAAGCAGGCGGTACAAAAATGATTGAAGTGTCTGCACCTGCTTGCTCTACAGCATCTTTTACTGTATTAAAAACAGGACGGTCTAAATGGGTTGAACCTCCTTTTCCTGGAGTTACCCCACCTACAACATTTGTCCCGTATTCAATCATTTGAGAAGCGTGAAATGTACCTTCACTTCCTGTAAAACCTTGAACAATTATTTTGGAATTTTTATTAACTAAAACACTCATGATCTATTTTTTATGTGATTTTAAAAATTGTTTCGCAAAAATACGATTTTGAAATTATTTTCGAAGTTTTTAATGGAAAATATATTAAGAAATTTGACTCATTTGATAGCCTCGGAACAATAGATTGTCTTTGAGTTGCCAAATCACAATAAAATTAGCTAAAAACATCTCTTCTCTAGGATTTTCAATCGTCTTAACATAATGCGAATAGCGAACCGAAACTAAGTCGTTTTCCGAAAGAATATGACTAATTCTAACCTTTGAACGAACATAGGCTTTGCTTAATTCTCCTGCTAAATCAAGGATGCCATCATAATTAAGTTGAACAAATCCTTTGCTACTGTTCCAATCTAAAATAATTTCAGGATGCAAGAATTCTTTCATAACCTCGGCATCGATTAATGCATCTGATTTGTAAAAATTTTGTATTAATTTTTTTGCAGACATTATTTCAATTTGTTTATAAGTTCAGGTATTTTTTTAATGTTGGCCAATTGTTTTAATTTTTCTCTTGACTCCTCCACTGGAGTGCCAAAATAAGATTTTCCTCCTTCTATAGACTTAGTCACACCAGTTTGTCCCATTACCACTGCTTTTGTTCCGATAGTAATTCCGCTAGTGGTTCCCACTTGGCCCCAAAGTGTTACTTCATCTTCAATAATTACACATCCTGCTATTCCAGTTTGAGAGGCAATTAAACATTTTTTGCCAATTAC
This sequence comes from Flavobacterium sp. UBA4098, assembly GCA_002382495.1. Classification (GTDB taxonomy): domain Bacteria; phylum Bacteroidota; class Bacteroidia; order Flavobacteriales; family Flavobacteriaceae; genus Flavobacterium. Next base: position 71,478 of record DFXW01000005.1, on the reverse strand, counting down.
GGTATCGTGACCAACATGTACTTGATTGTCTAATTTAGTTCCTTCTCCAATTGTCGTATCTCCGGTTACTCCTTTGTCTATAGTACAAAGTGCACCAATACCGACATTGTTTTCAATTACCACTCTTCCACCTGAAAGCAATTGATCAAATCCATCTGGACGTTTTTTGTAATAAAAAGCATCTCCTCCAATTACTGTTCCCGCATGAATAATTACATTATCGCCAATAACAGTATGATCATAAATAGCCACATTGGAATGAATTAAACAATTGATTCCAATCACTACATTATTTCCAATAAAAGTATTAGGTTGAATAATCGTCCCGTGACCAATTTTTGCCGAAGGCGAAATAGAAACATTGGAAGATTGAAATGGCTTAAAATGTCTTGTCAATACATTGAAATCTCGAAACGGATCATCTGATATTAATAGCGCTTTGCCAGCAGGGCAATTCACTTCTTTATTAATTAAGATAATGGTTGCTTTGGATTCCAATGCCTTATCATAATATTTTGGATGATCCACAAACACAATATCTCCAGGCTCTACCACATGGATTTCATTCATTCCTAAAACAGGAAAATGAGCCTCTCCAACATAATCACAATGAATTAAGTTGGCAATATCTTTTAAGGTTTGAGGTTGAGAAAATTTCATGCACCAATATAATAAATAAATAAAGGTTGAGAGTCAAGCGACTTCCAACCTTTATTTATAAGTTCATTTATTCTTTTACGCGTTCCATATAAGAACCTGAAGCGGTATCGATTTTAATTTTATCTCCTTCGTTAATAAACAAAGGTACATTTACAGAAGCTCCCGTTTCAACAGTGGCTGATTTAGTTGCATTAGTAGCTGTATTTCCTTTTACTCCTGGTTCTGCATAAGTAACTTCCAAAACAATTGAAGCTGGCATGTCTACAGAAAGTGGCGCTTCAGTCTCAGAATTAATCTGAACCATTACATTAGTTCCTTCTTTCAAAAGACCTGGATTATCCAAAACTTTTTTGTTTAATGTAATTTGTTCAAATGACTCCGTATTCATAAAGTGAAAATCATCGCCCTCAGCATATAAATATTGAAAGGTATGTGTTTCAACACGAACTTCTTCAATTTTATGTCCAGCAGAAAAGGTATTATCCAATACTTTTCCGTTAGTTAATGATTTCAATTTGGTTCTAACAAAAGCAGGACCTTTTCCTGGTTTAACGTGAAGAAATTCAATGATTTTATAAATATCATTATTGTATTTAATACATAATCCGTTTCTAATATCTGATGTACTTGCCATTTTAAATTGTATTTATTTCTATTTATCTTACTTATTAATAATTGCCACTGTAGCCCTTCATAACGCCACGAGATGAATTTCGGATAAAATCTAATATTTCATCACGTTCTGGCGTAGCTTCCATTTCAGCCTCAATAATACCGATAGCTTGGGTGGTGTTGTAATTTTTTTGATACAGAATACGATATATATCCTGAATCTCTCTAATTTTTTCTGTGGTAAAACCTCTACGTCTTAATCCGATGGAGTTAATTCCAACATAAGACAATGGCTCTTTTGCTGCTTTAGTAAAAGGCGGAACATCTTTTCGAACCAATGAACCTCCTGAAATCATCGCGTGGTCTCCAATATGAATAAATTGATGTACGGCAGCTAAACCACCAATAACCGCATAGTTTCCCACAATAACATGCCCTGCCAAAGCAACTCCGTTTACGATAATTGCATTATTACCTACTACACAATCGTGTGCAATGTGTGCGTATGCCATGACCAAACAATTGTCGCCAATTACGGTTTGTCCTGAAGCCACGGTACCTCTATTAATAGTTACACATTCTCTAATGGTACAATTATCACCAATAATAGCTAAAGAATCTTCGCCACCAAATTTCAAATCTTGGGGTACTGCAGATATTACTGCTCCTGGAAAAATATTACAATTTTTTCCAATTCTAGCCCCTTCCATAATAGTGACATTAGATCCAATCCAAGTCCCATCGCCAATAACCACATTGTTATGGATAGTTGTAAAAGGTTCAATAACTACATTTTTGGCAATCTTTGCGCCGGGATGAACGTATGCTAACGGTTGATTCATCTGTATTGTTTTTAATTTCTATTCAAAAGAAAATACGCGGTAAAACTACTGCGAATTTTCTACATTTTATTATTTTTTGGCAATTTGCGCCATTAATTCTGCTTCAGCAACTAATTTTCCATTGGCATAGGCATTGGCTTGCATATGACAAATTCCTCTTCGTATTGGAGTGATTAAGTCACATTTGAAAATCAAAGTATCTCCTGGAAGTACTTTGTGTTTGAACTTTACATTGTCCATTTTCATGAAATATGTCAAGTAATTTTCAGGATCTGGAACCGTGCTTAATACTAAAACACCACCTGTTTGAGCCATGGCTTCAACAATTAAAACACCTGGCATAACTGGTGCTTCAGGGAAATGTCCAATAAAGAAATCTTCATTCATGGTTACATTTTTCATTCCTACCACATGATTTTCGGACATTTCAATGATTCGATCAATCAATAAAAAGGGAGGACGGTGAGGTAATGTTTCCATAATTTTATGAATATCCATCAATGGTTCTTGATGCAAATCATAAGTTGGCACAAAATTTCGTTGTTCTATTTTTATAATCTTCGCTAGTTTTTTAGCAAATTGAGTGTTTACATAATGACCCGGCTTGTTGGCAATCACCTTTCCTTGTATTCTAGTTCCAATCAAAGATAAATCACCTACTACATCTAACAATTTATGACGTGCCGCTTCGTTGGGATAATGCAAAGTAAGATTATCCAAAATTCCATTTGGTTTTACAGTCAAATTTTCTTTACCAAATGCTTTCTTCAAATTATCCATTGTAGCCGCTGATATTTCTTTATCAACATACACAATAGCATTATTTAAATCCCCCCCTTTTATTAATCCATTGTTCAATAAGGCTTCTAATTCATGTAAGAAACTAAACGTTCTTGAATCTGAAAATTCGTCTTTAAATTCCGAGAGGCTTTTCATTGTAGCATTTTGAGTACCTAAAATCTTAGTACCAAAATCAACCATAGTTGTGATGCAATAACTATCACTTGGCATTACTAAAATTTCGCTTCCTGTTGCCTCATCAGTAAATGAAATTACTTCTTTTACCACATAAACATTACGTTTTGCATCTTGTTCTTCAACTCCCGCTTTTTCAATTGCTTCAACAAAATATTTTGAAGAACCATCCATAATAGGTAGTTCTGAAGCATTTAATTCAATAATAACATTATCTAAATCACAACCTGTTAAGGCTGCAAGAACATGTTCTGGTGTTTGAATTTGCACGCCCAATTTTTCTAAATTGGTTCCGCGTTGCGTATTGACAACATAATTAGCATCGGCTTCAATAACAGGCTGTCCTTCAAGATCGACACGTACAAATGTGAATCCGTTGTTTGCTGGGGCTGGTTTGAAAGTCATTTTCACCTCTTTACCAGTATGCAAACCTACACCTGTAAGTGAAATTTCTGATTTGATGGTTTTTTGTTTAACCATTGGTATTCGTTTTTAGATTTAGTATTTCTTTTTTTAATTCTTCTATTTCTGATAAAATTTTAGGCAAATTCTTGAAATGAATATACGATTTGGCATAACTAGAATCAGCAAAAGCTAATGGGCCTTGGAGCACTTCACCGTCTTTTACATTCTTAGTAACACCTGATTTTGCCTTAATTCGTACGTTGTTTCCAATGTTAATATGTCCAGCAAAACCAACCTGTCCTCCAATCATTCCATTTTTACCAATTTTGGTTGAACCAGCAATTCCTGTTTGAGCCGCAATTACAGTATTTTCACCAATTTCTACATTGTGTCCCACTTGAATTTGGTTGTCTAACTTTACTCCTTTACAAATAATTGTTGATCCCATAGTGGCTCTATCAACTGTTGTATTTGCTCCTATTTCAACATCATCTTCAATTACAACATTCCCAATTTGAGGTATTTTAGTATAGGTTCCATCTGCATTGGGTGCAAAACCAAATCCATCCGATCCGATAACAGTTCCTGAATGAAAGGTACAATTATTTCCTATTTCGGTTTCTGAATAAATTGTAACACCAGCGAAAATGGTTACATTGTTTCCAATGATAACATTATCACCGACATAGGAATTAGGGTAAATTTTAACGTTTTTTCCAAGCACAACATTTTTTCCTACATAAGCAAAACTACCCAAATACAAATCAGGTTCATAACTAACACTCTCGTCTATAAATGAAAGTGATTCAATACCTGTTTTATTCAATTTTACTTGATTGTAAAATTCTAATAACTTGGTAAATGCCCCATACGCATCAGTTACTTTAATCAAAGTGGTCGTAACCGTTTTTTCTGGCACAAATGTACTATTTACAATAGTTACTGAGGCTTGAGTGGTATATATATAATTTAGGTATTTTGGATTGGATAAAAAAGTAAGTGAACCTACTTGACCGTCCTCAATTTTGGATAGCTTTGAAACTTCTACATTAGGATTACCTACCACCTCTCCTTCTAAAATTTCCGCTATTTGCTGTGCTGTAAACTTCATTCTAAAGGATCGTTTTTTGTGTAGGCGTGAAATGAATCACACTTGTATAAGTGCTCTTAGTTTCAAATAAAGATGGCCTAATTTTTTTCATTCTGACAAAAATATAAAAAATAGATTTTATTACAGCGTTTTTACACGAGTTGTTTTGGAAAACATATGTAATATTTAGTAACTGATTTTGATAAAGATTTTAAATTCAATTGATCAGACGCTTCAACAACATCTTCAATCGTTCTGTCTTTTTTCAAAATCCGAATTGGTTCAGCTTCTTTACTGTAGGCCTGATTTTTAATTTTTCCTTTGAAAATAAAGTAATTGGTATCTGCTATCGAGAGGTTATTTTCAACGGCAAAACGTTCTTGCAAAGGACCTATTTCGTCCAAAAGTGTTTTATCAGTAACTATTTTAATTTTAGGTAAATCACGATTAATAATCATTTTACTCAACGATGATAAAATAAAATCGTCTTGGCGTTGCCAGGATTTTAATGCGCTAATAATATCAAAATCATCTAATTGCGAAAATAAATCGAGAATATTAGCATCAAAATTTTCTAAAGCAATTCGGTTTTGCAGAAAAAACAATAAAGGTTCACTACAAGGTAATTGCACCCCTTTTAAAGTTAGTTCTTTAGCACGTTTCAACACTTTTGTTAATATCAATTCAGCAACTAAACTAGTTTTATGCAAGTAGGCTTGCCAATACATCAAACGTCTTGACATCAAGAATTTCTCTACTGAATAAATTCCTTTTTCTTCAATCACTAAAACATCATCAACCACATTCATCATCTGAATCAAGCGCTCTGAATTCACATTGCCTTCTGCAACTCCTGAATAAAAACTATCACGTTTTAAGTAATCCATTCGATCCATATCCAATTGACTCGAAATCAATTGCAACATGAATTTACGATGGTACTCTCCTTTAAATACTTGGATTGCCAAACTCAACTGCCCATTAAATTCATTGTTCAATTGGTTCATAAATAATAATGAAATAGCCTCATGATGTACATCCTCTACAATACTTTTTTCCATCGCATGAGAAAATGGACCGTGGCCAATATCGTGAAGCAAAATAGCAATATACAAAGCGTTTTCTTCCGCTTCGGAAATAGCGACACCTTTAAATCGCAATACTTCAACTGCTTTTTGCATTAAATGCATACAACCTAACGCATGATGAAAACGAGTATGATTGGCACCAGGATAGACCAAATAAGATAATCCCATTTGTGAAATTCGTCGCAAACGTTGAAAATAGGGATGCTGAATTAAATCGTAGATTAAAGCGTTGGGAATTGTAATAAATCCATAGATTGGATCATTGAATATTTTAAGTTTGTTGATTTGACTCACTTTAAAGTGCTTTAGGGCAACAAATATAAGGAAATTGATTTATATTTTGCATCTGATTATTTCTTAAATTTGTTAGCCTGAGGGTTAGAATTTCGAACTAAAAAAGAAACAAATGAATACTCAAAAATTACAAAATGACAAGCTGAATTTGATTCAATGGATTACTCAAATTCAAGATCATACTTTGATTGAGAAAATAAAATCGTTAATGAGTACTTCAAATGACAATTTACAACTTACGATAGAACAAGAAGTAATCCGAGCAGTTGAACACGGAACCGAAATTAGTAATCAACATAGCGGTGACGATAGTATTATTGATTCATCATTAGAACATAAATTATAATTATTTACAAATAAAAACGGAGAGCAATTGCTCTCCGTTTTTAACTCTTAAAGTCTTCTCAACCAAATGTTTCTAAATTGGGTTTTACAACCGTGATCTTGAAGTGAAATTACATCTTCACCATGAGATTCAGGGTAATTATGCAATCCCATATACAATGTTAAACCATTAATGGTAGCATTGTTTTGAACTACTACTCCATTATGGAAAACTGTTATTCTTGCTGGCGCATCAATTAATCCATTGGCTTTGAATCGTGGTGCAGTGTAGATTATATCGTAAACATTCCATTCCAAAGGTGTTTTCATTGCGTTCACTAATGGCGGATGATCTTTGTAAATACTTCCTGCTTGGCCGTTGTTATACGTTCTGTTGTTGTACGAATCTAATACTTGTAATTCATAACGATTTTGAAAAAACACACCGCTATTTCCTCTCATTTGCCCACCATCTAACACTTCATCTGGAGCACTCCATTCGATATGCAATTGGCAGTCGCCAAATTTCATTACAGTTTGAATATCGCCTGAGTCAGGAACCACTTCCATATAATCATTGTTGACAATTTTCCAACCTGCGGGTTTACTATTGTCTTTTTTATTAACCCATTGATTTAAGCTCTTTCCATCAAATAAGATAATTGCATCGGAAGGCGCATCTCCTATTTTTTTTGCGGGAGTAATCACTTTTACTTCGGGATTCCAGATCTCTGTCATTTCAGGTTTCATTGGCATTGGCGAAACCTCAGGAGGTGTATTTACAAAAGCGTGTTGAGCAAAAGACGCAGTTACCGAAAATACAGTAATTAATAAGGCGTTTTTAATTGAATTAGTTTTCATAGTTTTTAGTTAATTTGATAATGGATAAAAGTAGTAAATTCGTTTTGACAAGCAAGTCAGTGGAGATTAATTTTTTGACTTACAGAAAAATCTGTTTGTCAATAAATTAGAATTAAAAGTAGGCTAATTAAAATTAAATTTTTTGCCAAACACGTTTTAAAAACTGTAAATTGCCCTTCGGTAACTGATAATACAATATGGAAGATACAATTAAAATCCTGTGGGTAGATGATGAAATCGATCTTTTGAAGCCTCATATTTTATTTTTAGAAAAGAAAAATTACAAAGTAACAACTTGTAATAATGGCTTGGATGCCATTACTATTTTCGAAAATAACAACTTTGATATTGTTTTTCTAGATGAAAATATGCCGGGAATAAGTGGTTTAGAAACACTTTCAGAAATGAAAGAAAAAAAATCATCGATACCCATGATCATGATTACCAAAAGTGAGGAAGAATATATTATGGAGGAAGCGATTGGTTCTAAGATTGCTGATTATCTAATCAAACCTGTCAATCCAAATCAAATCTTACTTAGCTTAAAAAAGAACCTAGATCATACCCGCTTAATTTCTCAAAAAACAACTTTAGATTATCAAAAAGAATTTAGGAAAATCACCTTAGAAATGGCGTCAGTTCGTTCTTTTGAAGATTGGATTGAATTGTATAAAAAATTAATTTTCTGGGAATTACAACTCGAGAATATCAACGATTCCGGAATGAGTGCTATTTTAGAGTCTCAAAAAACAGAAGCCAATACGCAATTTGGCAAATTCATTGAACGTAATTATGAAAATTGGTTTGAATCTAAAGCCGATCATCCTGTTTTATCGCATACGCTTTTCAAAGAATTAGTGGTGCCTGAGATCACTAAAAAAGACAAGCCTGTTCTTTTTGTCGTGATTGATAATTTACGTTACGATCAATGGGAAGTAATTCAAAATGTAGTAAGTAATCATTACAAACTAGAAAAAGAAGTGCCGTATTACGCTATTTTACCAACAGCTACTCAATATGCTCGAAATGCTATTTTTTCCGGTTTATTACCTGTAGATATGGAAAAGCAATTTCCTGATTATTGGAAAAATGATACTGATGAAGGTGGGAAAAACAATTATGAGGCTGAATTTTTAACAGCACAATTAAACCGCCTCGGATTAAATATCAAACAAGACTATTTTAAAATCACTAATCTGGCCAGTGGTCGTAAATTAGCAGATAGTTTTAAATCATTAAAAAACAATGACTTAGTTACTGTAGTTTACAATTTTGTAGATATGTTATCACATGCTAAAACTGAAATAGAAGTTATTAAAGAATTAGCTCCAGATGATAAAGCATACCGTTCTCTAACTTTAAGTTGGTTTAAAAATTCTCCCCTTTTGGCAATGATTCAACAAGCGCAAAAAATGGGATTCAAGTTAATTATTACAACGGATCATGGAACCATAAATGTCAAAAACCCATCAAAAGTGGTGGGAGATAAAAACACTAGTTTAAACCTCCGTTATAAAACGGGCAAGAGTTTATCGTATGAAAACAAAGAGGTCTATGCAGTGAAAGATCCTAAAAAAGTTGGATTACCTAGCATCAATATGAGTAGTTCTTTTATTTTTGCAAAAAATGATTTGTTTTTGGCTTATGCCAATAACTTCAATCATTATGTGAATTATTATAAAAATACCTACCAACATGGAGGCATTTCATTAGAAGAAATGATTGTCCCTTTTTTGGTTTTTAATCCCCGATAGATGGAAATAGTATTTACACTAGACGAACTAGAATTAGTTGCACAAAAAGTAATCGACCAACAGCCCTCAAAAGTGATTCTTTTTCATGGCGAAATGGGTGTAGGTAAAACTACTTTAATCAAACAGTTGTGTAAAACTTTAGGAGTTACTTCTGCAACTAGTAGTCCAACTTTTTCTTTAGTTAATGAATATGAAACTATTAACAATCAAGTTGTTTATCATTTTGATTTTTACCGTTTAAAAAATGAAATAGAAGCGTTAGACATGGGAGCAGACGATTATTTCTATTCCGGCAACTGGTGTTTTATTGAATGGGCAGAAAAAATCCCAAGCCTCATTCCGGATGAACATGCAGTAATTACTATTGAATTAGTTGAGAATGGAAAACGCCATTTGACCCTTACTAATTCCTAATCAAAAAAGGTAAATAAAAATCCGTAAATTGGACCTCTTAATTTGAATCGACCATGTCACTATCACCCTTCACAAAAGAACAGCTGCTACCTCAAGAGGAAACATTAGAAATAGCAAAACACAAAAGCGAATTGTTTATTGGCATTCCCAAGGAAACCAGTCATCAAGAACGCCGTATTTGCTTGACTCCCGATGCTGTAAATTCGTTAACAAGTCATGGCCATCGTGTCATGGTAGAAGCTGGAGCAGGAGAAAGTTCAAGTTATTCCGACAAAGAATACTCCGATGCTGGTGCCGAAATCACTCAAGATCCAAAAAAAGTATTTGGCTGTCCAATGATTTTAAAGGTGGAACCTGCAAGTTTAACTGAGATTGAAATGATCAATCAAAACACGATTATCATTTCGGCTATTCAAATTAAAACCCGAAAAAAAGAATATTTTGAGGCATTAACCAAGAAAAAAATTACAGCCTTAGCCTTTGAATACATAAAAGATGAAGACGGTACCTACCCTGCTGTCAAATCGTTGAGTGAAATTGCAGGTACAGCCTCTGTGCTTATTGCTTCCGAATTAATGATTACCAATCAATTTGGAAAAGGTTTATTGTTTGGAAACATTACCGGAGTTCCTCCAACCGATGTTGTCATTTTAGGTGCAGGTACAGTTGGAGAATTTGCTGCTAAAACCGCAATTGGTTTAGGTGCTACTGTTAAAGTTTTTGACAATTCGATTACCAAATTACGTCGATTACAAAACAATTTAAACCAACGAATATTCACCTCTACGATTCAACCCAAATCATTACTAAAAGCGCTACGCCGATGCGATGTAGCCATTGGCGCCATGCGCGGAATTGAGCGTTGTCCCGTAGTTGTTACCGAAACGATGGTGGAACATATGAAAAAAGGGGCTGTTATTGTGGATGTGAGTATCGATACGGGTGGTTGTTTTGAAACTTCCGAAGTGACCACACATGAAAAACCTACTTTTATAAAAAACAATGTAGTACATTATTGTGTGCCCAATATTCCGTCGCGTTATTCTAAAACCGCCTCTCTTTCCATCAGTAATATTATTACTCCCTATTTGATGCAAATTGCAGAAGATGGTGGAATCGAAAGTGCGATTCGTTGCAACAAAGGATTGAAAAACGGGGTGTATATGTACCACGGAATCCTTACTAACAAAGCGATTGGCGATTGGTTTGGTTTAAATGATAGTGATATCAATTTAATTGTTTTTTAACCTAAGTTTCCTTTACCTTTGCCAAAAATTTAGAGTATGAAATTCTTTCAACGTTTTGCGTATTATTTTGTGGGTCTTATTATGGGACTTTTCTTTGTTTCAATGGTGTTTAGTGGAAAAGATACCCGTTGCAATTATTTTCCAAATGCTCGTGTACTCAACGATTTGAGAAACAAACCTTTCAACTATTCTCCAAAAGCGACAGCAATTCTAGCACAACCATGGATTGACACTACTGATATTAGAAATTGTTTACAATTTGGAGACGTGGACTTTGATCAAAGCAATATTGCTGTTGGTAAAGGAAAAAAATATATTATCGAAGGCAAGACGGTTAAAAATCAAGAAATTACATTGACTATAACCAATTACTCCGATAAAGCGGTTCTAGAAGATATCGCTAAGAAATAATTATAAATCTAGCCATTGAATAGGTTCTACTCCCTTCGATTCTAAATACGCATTCGTCTTACTAAAATGTTTGTTTCCAAACCATTTCCCCTGATTTGCACTTAATGGCGAAGGATGACCAGATTCCAGAACCAAATGTTTTTCTCGATTAATTTTTACTCCTTTTTTTTGAGCAAAATTGCCCCATAGCAAAAAAACCAATCCTTCTTTTTCATCGGATAGCTTTTGAATTACCGAATCGGTAAAGAGATTCCATTTCAAATATTGGTGACTATTAGGTACATCTTCTCTCACGGTTAATCCAGCATTTAAAAGCAACACCCCTTGGTTAGCCCAAGATGTTAAATTGCCAGAATTGGGAATAAAAATACTCCCCAAATCATCTATTAATTCTCTGTAAATATTGCGTAATGAAGGCGGAATTTTTACTCCATCATTTACTGAAAAACACAAACCATTAGCCTCACCTTTCCCATGATATGGGTCTTGCCCAATGACAACCACTTTTGTGTTTGAAAAACTACAATAATCAAAAGCTGCAAAAATCAATTCTTTGGGTGGATAACAGTTGTGGTTTTGGTATTCCAAATCAACTGAATTGAGTAATTCTCCAAAATACGATTTTTGAATTTCTTCAGCCAAGATGGCTTGCCATTCAGAATTTAATTGAAGTTGCATTGGTTTAAATAGTAGTTTTAATTGATAGGTCGTAAAATTATACTTTTTTCTTCAAGAAACTCCTCTTAAACTTTGTAACTTTGCTTCTTTCCAATAGCAATATACATGATATCCATTACCGAAAAGACGTTACAAGATTTACAATTTCCTACCGTTTTAGAAACGCTGTCAGCGATTTGTAATACTGATATTGGAAAACAAAAAGCGCTAGAAATCACGCCTTTAAAAGACAAGGAAAGCTTGATGGAAGCCTTGTTGCAAACTTCGGAATATGTCTCATCTTTTCAAAACAACAATGCGATTCCCAATCATGGTTTTGATGCCATCACTCACGAAATTAAATTTTTAGGAATTGAAGATAGTTTCCTAGAGGTAGGGAGTTTTAGAAAAATAGCGAACTTATCAAGCACGGTTAATTTCTTGTTGAATTTCTTAAGAAAATTTCACGATTATTATCCCAATTTGAACAATAGAGGGGCACGTGTTGAATTGAACAAAGACATCATCACTATGGTTGATGAAGTGGTAGATAAATATGGTGAAATTAAAGATAATGCGTCTCCCGATTTACTGAATATTCGTAGAGACATGAATGCGGTTAGAGGCAAAGTCAATCAAAGTTTTGGTGTCGCTTTAACCCAATACAATTCCTTAGGCTACTTAGATGACATTCGTGAAAGTTTTGTGCAGAACCGTCGTGTTTTAGCGGTTTTAGCGATGTATCGTCGTAAAGTAAAAGGGTCGATTTTAGGAAGTTCTAAAACTGGAAGTATTGCTTACATTGAGCCCGAAACTACCTTAAAATATTCACGTGAATTAAGTAATTTAGAATACGAAGAAAAAGAAGAAATAACGCGAATTTTAAAGCAATTATCGAATAGAATTCGTCCCTATTTAGAATTATTAATTGAATACCAAAATTTCTTAAGTGACATTGATGTAATTGCTGCCAAAGCAAAATATGCTAACAAAATCAATGCTATTTTACCCACTATTACCGAAGAGCGTCGTTTGTTCTTTAGAGACGCCTTCCACCCTATTTTGTATTTGAGCAATGCCGAAAAAAACGAAGTTACCTATCCGCAAACTATTGAATTAGAACAAGAAAATAGAATCATTGTTATTTCAGGACCAAACGCAGGTGGAAAAACTATTTCGTTAAAAACTGTCGGTTTATTACAATTAATGCTTCAATCAGGAATGTTAATCCCGGTTCATGAACGTAGTGAAACCTTTTTATTCGATCGAATTCTGACTGATATTGGTGACAACCAATCCATAGAAAATCATTTGAGTACGTATAGTTATCGATTAAAAAACATGAATTACTTCTTGAAAAAGTGCAACAAGAAAACAATGTTTTTGATTGATGAATTTGGCACAGGATCAGATCCCGAATTGGGAGGTGCCTTAGCCGAAATATTCTTGGAAGAATTTTACCATCGTGAGGCCTTTGGAATCATTACCACTCATTATTCGAATTTAAAAATTCTAGCGAATGAATTGCCTTGTGCTACTAATGCCAACATGCTTTTTGACGAAAAATCATTAGAGCCTATGTACAAATTGGTTTTAGGCCAAGCGGGAAGTTCGTTCACTTTTGAGGTAGCACAAAAAAATGGTATTCCGTATAGTTTAATTAATCGTGCCAAAAAGAAAATTGAAGTCGGAAAAGTACGTTTTGACAAAACCATTGCCACTCTTCAAAAAGAACGCTCAAAGCTAGAAAAAACGTCTTCTACATTAAAGGAAGAAGAAAACAAAGCACGTGAGGAAAGCAAAAAAATGGAGTCCATTAATCTCAAGATTAAGCAAAAATTAGAAAGTTATCAGGAATTGTACGATAGCAATCAGAAGACGATTTACATTGGCCAAAAAATTGAAGATATAGCCGAGAAATATTTTAACAACAAAAATAAAAAAGACCTTATTGGCGAGTTTTTAAAAATAGTTGAAATCGAAAATTCCAAACGTAGAAAAGCAACTGCAAAAGAAACCAAGGTAATTGCCGAAAAGAAGAAGGAAGTTATCAAAGAAGTAACCGTCCAAGTAGAAGAAATTCGTGCTGAGAAAAAAGCAAAAAAAGTAAAAGAAGTTATTGAAAAACCGAAACCTATTTTAAAAGTAGGAGATCGTGTGCGAATGTTTGACGGAAAAGCGGTAGGAAGTATTGATACTATTGAGAGAAACAAAGCCACCGTTAATTATGGTTTATTTACTTCTAAAGTGAGTCTTGATTTATTAGAACTAGTTGAAGCAGTGAAAAAATAAAATGAGAGACCTGCCTCAAAATAAAAAAATCATTTTGTTTGACGGTCTTTGCAACTTGTGCAATAGCTCAGTACAATTTTTAATCAAAAGAGATTCAAAGGACATTTTTAGATTTGTGTCCTTACAATCCGAATTGGGTAAAGAACTGCTTTCTAAACTCCCAATTGCTATTCAAAAAACGGATAGTATTATTCTGTATGAATCTGAAGCCGTTTTTTACTATAAGTCGCAAGCAGTTTTTCAAATTATAAAAAGTCTCGGAGGACTTTTCAATTTGTTGTTAATTTTTAAACTCCTCCCAACTTATTTCACTGATACTTTATATGACTTCGTTGCCAAAAATCGTTACCAATGGTTTGGCAAAAAACAATACTGCTTAGCTCCAACAAAAGAGTTGAAATCTAAGTTTTTAGGTTAAATAGTCTTACATGACAAATGTCATGAATTAGTACTTTAAGCTGTCTTATATTTGATCATCTTAAAAATCTTAATTATGAGAAATTTACCATTGTATTCTTGGGCAAACGGCTCCTTTATTATGATAGTTGTTTTTGGTTTGGTTATACTAGCTTTAGTTGGTGCTGTCCTGATAATGATGAATTCTGGTAAAAAGAAATAAGAAGATAAAAAAAGAGGATATCAAATGATATCCTCTTTTTAATGGTCAACAATTAACTCTTAACTACGAATTAATTTTCTGTATTTCAATCGTTTCGGAGTTAAATCGCCACCCAAACGTTTCTTTTTGTTTTCTTCATAATCAGAAAAACTTCCTTCAAAGAAATATACTTCAGAATCACCTTCAAACGCCAAGATGTGCGTGCAAATTCTGTCCAAGAACCATCTGTCGTGCGAAATTACTACTGCGCAACCGGCAAAGTTTTCTAAACCTTCTTCTAAGGCACGTAGCGTGTTGACGTCCAAGTCATTTGTTGGCTCATCCAGTAACAATACGTTACCTTCTTCTTTCAATGTCATGGCCAAATGCAAACGGTTTCTTTCTCCACCAGACAGCATGGATACTTTTTTGTTTTGATCACTTCCACCAAAGTTGAATCGAGATAAATACGCTCTTGAATTTACCTGCTTTCCTCCCATCATGACTAATTCCTGTCCGTCGGCAAAGTTTTCCCAAATTGATTTCTCTGGATCAATATTAGAATGCGATTGATCTACATAAGCAATTTTTACCGTTTCACCGATAGAAAATTGACCACCATCGGGTTGTTCTTCTCCCATAATCATTCGGAAAATAGTTGATTTACCAGCACCATTAGGTCCAATAATCCCTACTATACCTGCTTGTGGTAAAGTGAAATTCAAATTATCGTACAATAACTTATCGCCAAAAGCTTTCGCCACTTTGGTAGCTTCAATTACATTGGTTCCTAAACGAGGTCCGTTTGGAATATAGATTTCTAGATTTTCATCCAGTTGTTTTTGGTCTTCATTTAATAATTTGTCGTAGTTCTGCAAACGTGCTTTTTGTTTGGTTTGACGACCTTTGGCTCCTTGGCGCACCCAGTCCAACTCACGTTCTAAAGTTTTTCTACGTTTAGAGGCTACTTTTTCTTCTAATGCCATACGGTTCGATTTTTGGTCCAACCAAGAAGAATAATTTCCTTTCCATGGAATACCTTCTCCTCTATCCAATTCTAAAATCCAACCTGCTACGTTATCTAAGAAATAACGGTCGTGCGTTACTGCAATAACAGTACCTGCATATTGTGCCAAATGTTGTTCTAACCAAAGTACACTCTCAGCATCCAAGTGGTTGGTAGGCTCATCCAAAAGCAAAACGTCCGGTTGTTGTAATAACAAACGACATAAAGCTACACGTCGACGTTCACCACCCGATAAATTCTTGATTGGTGTATCGCCTTCTGGAGTTCGCAACGCATCCATTGCAATTTCTAATTTAGTATCGATTTCCCAAGCACCTAAAGCATCGATTTTATCTTGCAAAGCGGCTTGACGATCCATCAATTTATCCATTTTATCCTGATCTTCGTAGTTTTCAGGTAAACCGAATAAATCATTGATTTGATTGTATTCTTCTAGAACTGCCATCGTTTCGGCAACTCCTTCTTGAACAATTTCCAATACGGTTTTAGAATCATCCAATTGTGGTTCTTGTTCTAAGTAGCCAACAGTATAACCTGGTGCAAAGACAACATCGCCTTGGTAATTTTTATCAACTCCAGCTATAATTTTTAAAAGGGAAGATTTTCCGGAACCATTCAATCCAAGGATTCCAATTTTAGCTCCATAAAAGAAACTCAAATAGATATCTTTTAAAACTTGTTTGTTACTACTGGAGTAGGTTTTGCTCAATTTGGACATCGAGAATATTACTTTCTTATCGTCTGACATATCGTTTGATTTTAATATTAAAATTCATGCAGCTACAAAGATAGTTTTAAATAAAAACAATACAATAATTGGATTGAATTTATTGAAGTTTAAATTAAACGATACCGATTATCGACTATCTAGGTAATACATGGATAAAGTATTTTACAAAAGCAAAAGGGGTGTAGATTTAATAACAACAATTAACACTTGAGCTATGAAAAATATTCGCACCATTGACTTGCACCAATTTAATTTAGAAAAAGGAAAACAACAAACACTGATTTCGTTGTCGTATCAAATCTTTGGATTACCAATAGGTACAGCTCCAATTATTGTAGTCAATCATTCCCTAACTGGAAATTCAAATGTTTGTGGAAGGAATGGTTGGTGGAAAGATATTATTGGAGAAAATAAAACCATAAACACAGAGGCTTATACTATAATTGCCTTTAACATCCCTGGCAACGGCTACAATGAAAATCCTGACGATTTGATTCCCAATTATCGTGATTTTACAATACGAGATATAGCTAATCTATTTTGGGAAGGTTTATTCAAGCTAAAAGTAAATTCATTGTTTGCACTGATTGGTGGAGGACTTGGCGGGGCAATTGCTTGGGAAATGGCTGTGTTGCAACCAAAACGAATAGAAAATCTAATTCCAATTGCAACCGATTGGAAAGCGACGAACCGAATCATTGCTACTGTTTTAATTCAAGATCAATTATTAAATAATTCTGAAGATCCTTTGGTAGATGCCCGTTACTATGCTGGTTTGTATTTTAAAAATCCAGAATTTGTAAACCAACTATTCAATAGAAAAAATCTTGACTCAGATAGTATTGAAACCATAGAAACATGTGTTTCCCAAAATAATCAATACCAAATTTCAGGCTATCGATTAATGAATTTTATTCAAAAATATAACGATTTATGTCGCAATAGAGCTGACTTTAATTCGGTTATGAAGAGTATAAAAGCAACCATTCATATCATTGGAATTGACACAAATAGTATGTATTCCATTGATGAAAACCAAAACACTTTTGTGAGGTTACAAAAAATTGGTTCCAAGGTGTATTATAATGAAATGAATTCCAAATTTGGAAATGACGCTTATGAAAAAGAAACGAAAAAGATAGCTTCCTATTTACAGCCAATATTCAACTCGAAACATATTAGTATTCGTAGTAAATTCAATTATTATTATATGAATGCCTAATCAATACGTTCAATCTTGGGTTTACACGCGTCCTTTTAAAGCACTAAAAACCCAGGCATTGGCTAAAAACCCAACACCAACAGCAGCAAATCCCCAACCTGCAACATCATCATAACGGAATGCACCTAATCCAATTAATAAAAGGCCCATAACAATCATAATCAATGTGGCCCATCCGAGTATCGTATTTTTATTCATGCTCATAATTTGTTGTATTTTTTGGAGGTGCAAATATCTAAATTTTGAATTAATTAAATATTGTATATAACATTTCTTTTAATAAATCAGATTGTGACATACTAGCCCCCACTCCCTTACTCTTAACATCTACATTTCGAAGCGAAGTAATTATTTGACTTACTTTTTTCATCGGATAGTTTTTCAATGCCACATCATAATCTTTTAAAAAATAAGGACTAACACCTAATGCAGAAGCTACTTTAGAGGGATTTCTATCTTTTAATCCATGGTATTTAAGGATTTTAACAAAAAAACCAAAAACAGTACTCGTGGTTACCACCAAAGGATTGGCTTTTGGATTGTTGGCAAAATACTGTGCAATATGAAATGCTTTTGCTTGATTTCGAGAACCTAAAGCATTGAGTAATTCGAAATTATTAAAGTCCTTACTAAATCCAATATTTTCTTCGATATGCTGCGGATTAATGGTACTACCAACAGGAAGTATAATGTGCAGTTTTTCTAATTCATTATTGATTTTACTTAAATCCGTTCCTAAAAATTCCACCAACATGGCAGTTGCTTTTGGCTCGATCGAATATTTTTTTCCTGACAAAACGCGTTTTATCCAATCGCCAACTTGATTCTCATACAGTTTTTTACTTTCGTAAACGATCCCTTTTTGACCTAATAACTTAGTGACTTTTTTACGCTTGTCTAATGTCTTGTATTTATAACAAAAAACGAGAACAGTAGATTCCATTGGATTATCCACATACGATTCTAATTTATCAATTGTTCTCGATAAATCTTGAGCCTCTTTCACAATGACCACTTGGCGATCGGCCATCATGGGGTAGCGTTTTGATGTCGAAACAATATCGTCAATTGTCACATCGCGACCATACAAAACGGTTTGATTGAAGCCTTTTTCCTCTTCAGTCAACACATTTTGCTCAATATAATCGGATAATTTATCGATATAATACGGTTCTTCACCCATCAAAAAATAGATTGGTTTTATATTTCCCGCCTTGATATCATTTACAATTTTTATTACTTCGTCCACAAAAAGTTGTATTGGTTAGCTCTTTATTCGGAAAATTAAAATGTAAAATGTAATTTTGAAGCATGCAACAATTGAATTTCCCATCTTTTTCTTTCCGTTTCAAAAATAGCGAAAATAAAGTGTCTATTTTTGATGCGATCCGTAAAAAATTTATAATTCTTACTCCCGAAGAATGGGTACGTCAACATGTTGTACAGTTTTTGATGATCGAAAAAAACTACCCCAAGTCACTACTCAATGTTGAAAAAGTATTACAAGTCAATGGATTGCGAAAAAGATATGATATAGTGGTGTACAATTCTGATGGCACCATCCATATTTTAATTGAATGCAAAGCTCCGGAGGTAACTATCTCACAAAGTACTTTTGACCAAATCGCACAATATAACATGACATTGAAATCCAATTATTTAATGGTTACCAATGGATTGAATCATTACTTTTGCCAAATGAATTTTGAAAATGAAAAATACCAATTCTTAACCGAATTGCCTAACTACCAATCAAACTCAATCTAAATGAAAGTAGCTGTTGTAATACTCAATTGGAACGGAAAAAAATTGCTTGAGCAGTTTTTACCATCGGTAGTTATGTATTCTAAAGTAGCTACTGTTTATGTGGCTGACAATGCTTCTACAGATGATTCTGTCGCATTTATTAAAGATCAATTCCCTGAAGTTTCCATAGTTGTCAATCCAACTAATACCGGATATGCAGGTGGTTATAATGACGCTTTACAACATATTGAAGCAGATGTTTATGCATTAGTCAATTCGGATATTGAAGTGACCGAAAATTGGCTACAGCCCATAATTAAAGCATTTCAGAACGAACCAACCACTGCAATTATTCAACCGAAAATTTTAGATTATAAAAACAAAGACTATTTTGAATATGCTGGAGCAGCTGGTGGTTTTATTGATCAATATGGTTATCCATTTTGTCGAGGTCGCATCTTCAATACTTTAGAAAAAGATTTAGGCCAATACGATACTAATCAAGAAATTTTTTGGGCTTCAGGCGCTTGTTTTTTTATTAGAAGTAATGTTTACAAAGAATTAAAGGGGTTTGACACCTCTTTCTTTGCACATCAGGAAGAAATCGATTTGTGTTGGCGTGCCATCAATAAAGGACATACCATTAAATACCTATTTGAATCCAAAGTCTTTCATGTAGGCGGAGCCACTTTACAACAAGGGAATCCTAAGAAAACCGAGTTGAATTTCAGAAATTCATTGTTGATGTTGACTAAAAATTTACCTAAAAAAGTACTTTTTCGAGTGCTCTTTATCCGAATGGTATTAGACGGAATTGCGGGTATTAAATTTTTTTTAGAAGGGCAACCGAAACATTTAGTAGCAGTTCTGAAAGCACATTTTTCATTTTACCAAATGTTTGCAAAAAACTACAACAAAAGAGGAACTTATCAAGAGTCAAAATACTATTATACAAAAAGTATCGTTTTAAGTTATTTCATAAAGAAAATCCATTTTTTTAATGAATTAATTAGGCTCAAATAAATTATAAAAACTAAATTTGCTTTAAATCAAATAATCCAATAAAACCATCATCTATGAAAAAAGTTGTAATTGCTTTATCAGTATTGGCGCTTTTGAGTTCATGCGTTTCTAAAAAGAAATATGCTGAATTAGAAGCTAAAAACAAAGAAACTCAAGACTTATTAAATACTTGTACCGTTAAATTAAATTCTTGTTTAGAAGAAAAAGCAGCCTTATCAGCTACAGCTGTTGCTTTAAAAGATCAAAATCTTAATTTGATTGAAACCTCTAAAGAAATGGCAGTATTGTCTACCAAAGGAGCTCAAAATATAGAAAAAGCATTAGAATCTATCAAAGAAAAAGATTTGAAGATTAGTCGTATGCAAGATGCTTTAACCAAAAAAGACAGTGTAACATTAGCTGTAGTAACTAGTTTAAAAAGCGCTGTCGGATTATCTGATCCAGATATCGAAATTAATGTAGAAAAAGGAGTGGTTTTCATTTCTATTGCCGACAAACTATTATTCAAAAGCGGAAGCTATGATGTAACTGATAAAGCTAAAGGTGTTTTAGCTAAGGTTGCCAAAGTAATCAATGATAAACCTGATTTTGAATGTATGGTTGAAGGACATACTGATAATGTTCCATTTACTGGAAGCGGTGTATTAATTGATAACTGGGATTTAAGTGTGAAACGTTCTACATCAATTGTTCGTGTTTTAACAGGTCAATTAGGAGTTAAACCTTCGCAATTGATTGCAGCAGGTAGAAGTTCTTTCGTGCCTTTAGTTGATAACAATTCGGCTGAAAACAGAGCACGTAACAGAAGAACGCGAATTGTTGTATTACCTAAAATTGATCAATTCTACGAAATGGTAGAAAAAGAAATGAAGAAACAACAAAAATAATAGTGTTGCAATTATAAAAAAACGTCTTGAATAATCAAGACGTTTTTTTTTATGTATTAATCTAAAATACAATATTTTAGATTGATTAGTTTAAAGTATATTTATATCTCCTTTGCCTTCTCTAATCACTATGGGTTCATGACCAGATAAGTCAATTATGGTCGAAGCGGTGTTGTCTCCATAACCACCATCAATTACCATATCAACTAGATTCTGCCATTTCTCGAAAATCAATTCGGGATCTGTGGTGTATTCAATTACATCATCTTCATCGTGAATGGAAGTCGAAACAATTGGATTTCCTAATTGGCGTACTATCTCTAAAGCAATCGAATTGTCTGGAACTCGAATACCCACCGTTGTTTTCTTTTTAAATTCTTTTGGCAAATTGGTACTTCCCGGCAAAATAAAAGTATAAGGACCAGGTAATGCTCGTTTTAATATTTTAAAAGTAGCGGTATCGATTTGCTTAACATAATCAGATAAATTACTCAAATCATGACAGATAAAAGAAAAATTAGCTTTCTCTAATTTTACTCCTTTGATTCGGGCAATACGTTCCAAAGCTTTTGTGTTGGTTATATCACAACCTAAACCATATACGGTATCTGTTGGATAGATTACTAAACCACCTTCTTTCAAGACTTTGACCACTTTGGCAATAGCCGACTCACTCGGTTTGTCAGGGTATATTTTTATAAATTCAGCCATAGTATTGTAATGCGTTTATCCAATTATCTCTAACTTTGCAAAACGCAATAAGAGTTTCTTAATACCTCCCACCTCAAAACGAATTTCCGCTTTTCTATCGGCACCCACGCCTTCCATATTAATTACTTCACCTTTGCCAAAACGTTCATGCATCACAATATTTCCTGCCACTAATTTATTATCAAATAAATTGGCATTACTGGAATTGGGTGCGTTTCCAGTAACCGGTTTTAATCTACGAATGGGACTATCGGGTTTGGGTTGGTTATCGGTAATGTATTTAGGAGGTGTTCCAGAAACTGGTTTGGCCAAACGCAATTTTGACTTATCAATATCTCCAAAAATATCACTATCAATCATCGGTTTGTAGCGATAATTGGATTCGGCAGGCGTTAAATATTCCAAATATTGGCTATCTATTTCTTCTACAAAACGAGAAGGTTCGCTATCTGTTAATTTTCCCCAGCGGTAACGGGATTGCGCATACGTCAAATACGCTTGATGTTCAGCTCGAGTGAGAGCTACATAAAATAAACGACGTTCTTCTTCTAATTCCGAACGCGTACTCATACTCATTGCACTCGGAAACAAATCTTCTTCCATTCCCACCACAAAAACGTGTGGAAACTCTAATCCTTTAGCCAAGTGAATAGTCATTAACGCCACACGATCTTCATCACTCGTATCTTTATCTAAATCGGTTGCCAGAGCCACATCTTCCATGAATTCGGATAAAGCACCACGTGCGCCATCTATTTCTTTTTGACCTTCGGTAAAATCCTTAATACCATTCAGTAATTCCTCAATGTTTTGAATTTTGGCCATACCCTCGGGTGTAGCATCTTTTTTCAATTCTTGAACTAAACCGGTTTTTTTGGCCACATGATCAGTAATATAAAAAGCATCTTGGTTTTCATTAATAATTTGAAAACTCTTGATCATCGTCACAAAATCAGTCAGTTTTTGCTTGGTTCCCGAATTCAGTTTCAAGTCGATTTTATCAATGTTTTGCATCACTTCAAAAATCGAACGCTTGTAGTGATTGGCTGCAATTGTTAACTTTTCGACAGTCGTATCCCCTATTCCACGCGCTGGATAATTGATCACCCGAATTAAAGCTTCTTCATCCTTTGGATTAATGATCAAACGCAAATAGCACAAGACATCTTTGATCTCTTTTCTTTGGTAAAAAGAAAGACCTCCATAAATTCGGTACGGAATATCACGTTTACGAAGGGCATCCTCCATAGCACGCGATTGTGCATTGGTTCGGTACAAAATTGCAAATTGACCGTTTAGCATTTGGTTTTGCATCTTCTGTTCGAAAATTGTACTAGCTACAAAACGGCCTTCTTCCGCATCGGTCAAACTGCGGTGCACTTTTATTTTGGGACCAAAATCATTGGCCGTCCAAACAATCTTATCCAGTTTGGTTTTATTCTTATCAATAATGGTATTCGCCGCTTCCACAATATTTCGAGTCGAACGGTAATTTTGTTCCAAACGAAAGGTTTTTACCCCTTCATAATCCTTTTGGAAATTTAAAATATTATTGATGTTGGCACCACGGAAAGCATAAATACTCTGTGCATCATCACCCACCACACAGATATTTTGAAATTTATCCGACAAAGCACGAACAATCAAATACTGCGAATGATTGGTATCTTGGTACTCATCGACCAAAATATAACGGAAACGATTCTGGTATTTAGCTAGAATTTCTGGGAAACGCGTTAATAACTCATTCGTTTTCAATAATAAATCATCAAAGTCCATTGCGCCTGCTTTGAAACAACGCTCCACATAATTTTGATAAATTTCGCCTAAACGCGGTTTCTTGGACATCGCATCGGCTTCTTGTAATTCTGGGTTATTAAAGTAGGCTTTTACTGTAATCAGACTGTTTTTATAAGAAGAAATTCGGCCCAAAACCTGTTTCGGTTTGTAGATATCTCGATCCAATTGCATTTCCTTGATAATCGAAGAAATCAAACGTACTGAATCTTGCGAATCGTAGATGGTAAAATTAGACGGATAACCCAAATGTTCCGCTTCTGAACGTAAGATTCGCGCAAAAACCGAGTGAAAGGTTCCCATCCAAAGATTCTTAGCTTCACTAGCACCAACAATAGAGGCGATACGATTCTTCATTTCGCGTGCCGCTTTGTTGGTAAAGGTCAATGACAAAATATTAAACGCGTCCACGCCTTGACTCATCAAATAGGCAATACGAATAGTCAACACTCGCGTTTTACCAGAACCGGCACCGGCAATGATAATCATTGGGCCGTCTTTTTGAAGGACTGGTTCGCGTTGCGCTTCGTTCAATTGATCAATATAGTGCTGCATTTGGAAATTAAATTATGGATAGCAAAAATAAGGATTAGCAATGTATTAAAGTAACAATTTGGAAATTTAAATGGATAAAAAACATCCAATTAACTTTTGTTCAATTTACTTGCAAAACACATCGTATCCAAAACGGATTAATGTTCCGATAACGACAACTGAAAAAAAGATCCGAATAAAATTATTCCCTTTACTAATAGCTAGTTTGGCGCCTAAAAACCCACCTAAAGCATTACTAAACGCCATTGGAATAGCAATGGCCCAAATGATTTTTCCTTTAATAAAAAACAAACAAATCGAACCAAAATTAGTGGACAAGTTCACCATTTTTGCATTGGCGGAAGCATGTAAAAAATCAAATCCCATAATAGCAATAAACGCTACAACTAAAAAACTTCCAGTTCCTGGACCAATAAAACCATCATACAAACCAACAATAAAACTAATGCTAACGGCATTGAATAATTGTCTTTGTTGTGAAATATTCTTTTCAATTTGTTGTCCAAAATTTTTCTTGGCATAGGTGTAAATCACTAAAAAAGAAAGTACGACTAACAAAATAGGTTTCATGAAATCGTTGCTCACATAGGTCAGTAAGGTCGAACCTAAAAATGCCGATGGAAAAGCTAACAACATCATTATCGAAAGTAATTTCCAGTTCATCTCTACTTTCTTGAGGTATTGGTAGGCGGCAAAAGAAGTCCCGCTAAAAGCTGGGATTTTTAAACTTCCTACTACAGTTGAAACGGGTAAATTAGGCAACAAAATTAATCCCATTGGGGTTTGAATTAAACCACCGCCACCTACAACTGCATCAATAAAACCTGCAAAAAAGGCAGCCAAACAAAGTAAAATAATGATATAATTTTCCATAAGGAATTGCTAAACTATTTACTTTACAAGTAGAAATATCTATTTCGTTTCCTACTTAAAAAGCGTATTTTTGTGTTTCAAAAATAGAAAAAAACAAATGGAAACAGCCAAAATACTTGAAATCCTTGGATATACACTACCGTCTTTAGTCACAGGAGGTGTTGCTTATTTTTTATTTGAAAGCTACTTTAAAGACCAACAAAATACACGTCGTTGGTTGTTGCAAAAAGAAAACAAAAAAGACATTTTACCATTGCGTTTGCAAGCCTATGAACGATTGACATTATTAATGGAACGCATTCATCCAGCTCAAATTACTAGTGCGAAATACTCCTGTTTCCAATGATAAAAAAGAATATGAGAATTTTATAATTGACCAAATTCAACAAGAATTTGAACACAACTTAAGTCAACAAATTTATGTCTCTGGTGAATGTTGGTCCATTATTCAAACGGCTAAAAATGCCACTATACAACTCATTCGCATTGCCGCTCAAAACGAAAAAGTGAAAACCGCAGCTGACTTGAGAGAATTTGTAGTGAGTAGTTTGGTAGATAAGGCCTCACCTACTAATGCCGCTTTGGATTTAATTAAACAAGAAGTGGGTCAGTTGTGGTAAATCTTATTCTAGGTCCTCATACATAGCTAACAACTGCGTCACTGTGTTCCAATTGCGAATAGTTGCCGTGACATTTAGTTTTTTTTCAATATACTTTTGGTCCAATCTCGTTTTCCCTGCTCCTACTGCATATTTAATATAAATTCTATTCCCATCGATATGTGCTTGATCGGGTTTGACCTGACTCATTTTTAAATCATTAATCGCATCGTTTCGCAACTCAATTGATGTAAAAGCCACATACAATTTTTTGGTATCTAAATCTTTTTCCTTCAAATAGGGATTGTTTGCCAAACAGGATTCTAAATCGGTTTTGGCAATTACTACCACAGGCACTTCGTGACCAAACGCTTTAAATATCTCTTGTTTAATTAGAAAACCTACTTTAGCAGGATTGTCTTCTTCAGTGGTTACAAAGACATTCCCAGATTGAATATAGGTCGTTACCTTTTGAAAACCGATGTTTTCCAAAGTGGTTTTTAAGGCCTCCATTTTAATCATATTGTGTCCAGAAACATTAATGCCACGAAGTAAAGCGAGATGAGTTGGCATAATTAAAAATTTAAAGATTGAAAGATTGAAAAATTAAAAACACTTAATAACGATTTACAAATTACGAATCACGAATTACTCAATCATGACTTTAATCACTACTTTCTTTACATCTAAAGCGGTTTCCGTTTGAACACAAGGTTGGTGCAAATCATCTGGAAAAAAAATAGTAAACATTCCTTTTGAAACCCGAACCAAAGAAGTAGTTCCTTCGTAAAACGTATAATCTTTTTCAAGGTTTTGTTCCAATATCGTTTGGTTATTTTGAGTAGTAATCCCCATGAATTCCTCGCCACGAATTACATATTGAATGTCTATGTACTTTTTATGACTTTCTAATTTGCATTCCGCAATAGGTTTCGTTTGGTATTCTTGTACCAAAGCAAAAATAGTATCGCCATCAATATCGTGTTTTCCAGAAGGAAGAGAATCTAAATCGGTAGTGCGTAAATAGTCAAAACCTTTGGCTATTCGTTCATTAATTGATTGGTAAAGGTGACAGTTAGCTAAGGTGTCGAGAATCATTGTAGAAGGTTTAATTTTTTTCAAATATATCATTTTCAAACGCTATTTTCTAGTTTCCCAACAAAAAACTATCTTCGCAGTATGCAGCAAAATCTTCTACAAACTCCTATCGAATACCTTAAAGGCGTGGGTCCTCACCGAGGCGAACTCTTGCGTAAGGAATTGGGGATTTTTAAGTATGGAGATTTAGTCAATTTCTTTCCGAAGCGCTATATTGACAGAACGCGTTATTATAAAATTAACGAGTTGCAAAACACTGCTTCTGAGGTCCAAATTATTGGTAAAATCATCCATATCAAAACAGTGGAATTTGGCAAAAACAAAAAACGCTTGGTGGCTACATTTGTTGACGATACTGGCCAAATGGAATTGGTTTGGTTCCAAGGACACAAATGGATTAGGGACAGTTTGAAGTTGAATGAAGTTATTGTAATTTTTGGAAAATGTACTTCATTCAATGGCACGTTCAACATGGCGCATCCTGAAATGGAATTGTTGAGTGAGCATCAAAAAAGCTTACGATCTGCCATGCAAGCCATTTATCCTTCTACTGAAACTTTAGCGAATCGAGGAATATCAAACAGGGTCATCATCAAGATGATGCAGCAGTTATTTTTGGAAACCCAAAACTTGTTTTCAGAAACTTTACCTGATTACTTATTGGACGAATTAAAGCTGATTCCTAAAAAAGCCGCTTTGTTCAACATTCATTTTCCTCAAAGTAGCGAAGCGTTGGCGAAAGCCCAATTCCGATTAAAATTCGAAGAATTGTTCTTTATTCAGTTGCAATTGATAACTAAAAATTTGATTCAGAAACACAAAATAAAAGGGCATCCGTTTACCAATGTTGGCGATTTTTTCAATGATTTTTATCAAAACCATTTGCCATTTGAGTTAACCAATGCGCAGAAAAGAGTAATCAAAGAAATCCGCACCGACAT
Organism: Flavobacterium sp. UBA4098; assembly: GCA_002382495.1. Taxonomy (GTDB): domain Bacteria; phylum Bacteroidota; class Bacteroidia; order Flavobacteriales; family Flavobacteriaceae; genus Flavobacterium. Next base: position 43,745 of record DFXW01000005.1, on the reverse strand, counting down.
GGGTAGTAATGCTCAAATGAATCGTTTGTTACAGGGTGATGTTGGTTCTGGAAAAACTATTGTGGCGTTTATGAGCATGCTTTTGGCCATTGATAATGGTTTCCAAGCTTGTTTGATGGCACCTACTGAAATCTTAGCCAATCAGCATTTTTTAGGTTTGTCCGAATTGGCAAAGACCGCCAATATCAATATTCAGTTATTAACCGGTTCGACCAAAACTGCAGAACGAAAAATAATTCATGAAGCACTGGAAGACGGTAGTTTACATATTCTAATCGGAACTCATGCTTTATTAGAAGACAAAGTACAATTTAAGAATTTAGGATTAGCCGTAATTGATGAGCAACATCGTTTTGGAGTCGAGCAACGTTCTAAATTATGGAAGAAAGCCTCCCCTGACCCCTCCAAAAGAGGGGAAACCGAGCGTGTCTTAAAAAAGTATCAAACTGCAGGACCTTCAATGTATACTCTATTAAAAGAACTTAAAAACGAAAACAAAAAGAAAAATACTCAAGCTGAAAATATTCTTTGGGAATGTCTAAGAGATAAAAATTTAAATTCCAAATTTAGAAGACAACATATTATTGATATTTTTATAGTTGACTTTATTTGTTTAGAAAAAAATTTAATTATTGAAGTTGATGGTGGTTATCATAATACCAAAGAACAGAGAGATGCAGATGATTTAAGAACTACAATATTAAATGAGATTGGTTTCAAAGTCATTCGTTTTACCAATGAAGAAGTAATAAATAATACAGAAAATGTTTTAAAGAAAATAACAGCTATCATGGAAAGCCTCCCTTCTGGGGAGGTTGGTGGGGCTATAATCCCTCCACACGTTTTAGTGATGACTGCCACTCCTATTCCGAGAACCTTAGCCATGAGTTTGTATGGCGATTTGGATATCTCAGTTATAGACGAATTGCCTCCGGGACGAAAACCAATTCAAACTGTACATCGATTTGACAGCAACCGACTGAAAGTTTGGAAGTTTTTAAAAGACGAAATTGCTTTGGGAAGACAAATTTATATTGTCTACCCTTTGATTCAGGAATCCGAAAAAATGGATTTCAAAGATTTGATGGACGGTTACGAAAGTATTTCGCGTGATTTTCCATTGCCACAGTATTCTATTTCTATTTTGCATGGAAAAATGAAACCTGCCGATAAAGACGCTGAAATGAAGCGATTTGTGGAAGGAAAAACCAATATTATGGTGGCCACAACCGTAATTGAAGTGGGGGTTAACGTTCCTAACGCCAGTGTGATGATTATTGAAAGTGCTGAGCGTTTTGGATTATCACAATTGCACCAATTGCGCGGTCGTGTGGGACGTGGTGCAGAACAAAGTTATTGCATCTTGATGACGAGTCATAAATTAAGTTCGGATAGTAAAACTCGTATGGAAACAATGGTCAGTACCAATGACGGATTTGAAATTGCCGAAGTCGATTTAAAACTTCGCGGACCCGGCGACTTAATGGGAACCCAACAAAGTGGGGTATTAAATCTTCAAATAGCTGATATTGTAAAAGACCGAGACATCCTAATGCTAGCTAGAAATTATGCTTTACAATTACTCCGAGAAGATGCTAGCATGCAAAAACCCGAACACGCTACATTGAGATCCGTGTTTATAGAAATGACCAAAAAGAAAAATATTTGGAATTATATTAGTTGATAAGTCAACTTATAAATAAATACTCCAATTTAGTTTGAAATCAAATTCATTATTCTAAATTTGAAGATTGCGTTATTAAGACGCTTTAATTATAATTATGAAAATAAAAACACTCGTTTACACCTTATTAATAATAGGATTAGTTGGATTCATTGGATACCGTATTACCAAAAATAGCGGTGCAAAAGGACCAAAGGATAAAGGAAAAGAAGAACAACCTATAACCGTTAACGGAACTGTTGTCAAATTACAAACTTTCGATAATAATTTAGCTCTTTCGGGTTCGATTGAAGCCAATGAACAAGTGGAGATTCGCTCTGAAGTATCAGGAATTGTAAAAACTATTTATTTCCAAGAAGGTAGCAATGTTGCCAAAGGACAAGTATTGTTGAAAGTGGATGATATTGAATTGAAAGCGCAATTGGCACAAGCCAAAACCAAAGAAAGCTTAGCATCGGAAAACGAAAGAAGAGCTAAATTATTATTGCAAAAAGAAGCTATTAGTCAAGAAGAATACGATGTAGCCAGAGCCGATTATCAATCAGCCAAAGCACAAAGTCAATTAATTTTGGCACAAATTGAAAAAACTACTGTTCGTGCGCCTTTTTCTGGAAAGATTGGTTTGCGTTCCATTTCGCCAGGAACCTATGTTACTCCTGCCCTTTTAGTGGCCAAATTGGTTAATAGTGGGCAACTGAAAATCACCTTTTCAATTCCTGAAAAGTATGCTTCACAAGTGAATAAGAACAGAATTATCACTTTCAAAGTGACAGGGTCTGATGCATCGTATTCGGCAAAAATATACGCGATTGAACCAGAGGTAGAAATTGCTACACGAACATTAAAAGTGCGTGCTTTGGCAGATAATAAAAACGGGAAATTATTACCGGGTACTTTTGCTGATGTGCAATTGCCCTTGGATATTATTAAAGATGCGGTTGTTATTCCAACAGAAGCGATTATTCCAGTACAAGACGGAAAAAAAGTATTTATTGCTAATAAAGGAATGGCCAAAGAAGTCATGGTGGAAACTGCAACAAGAACCGATGCATCTATTTTAGTACTTTCAGGTTTGAAAGCTGGTGATACAGTATTAACTTCAGGAGTGATGTCTTTGAAAGACGAATCGCCTATAGTTGTAAAAATTAAATAAATGAGTTTATCTACCTTAAGTATAAAAAGACCCGTATTTACAATCGTTGTCAATCTAACTATTGTATTATTTGGATTGATTGGATACAGCTTTTTAGGAGTTCGTGAATTTCCTTCAATTGACCCTGCTCAGGTTTCTATTCGTACCAACTACACTGGTGCCAATTCAGATATTATTGAATCACAAATTACCGAGCCCTTAGAAAAAGCCATTAATTCCATTGACGGAATTCGTAATGTTACTTCTTCTAGTATTCAAGGGAGTAGTAATATTACGGTCGAATTCAATCTAGATAAAGATTTAGAGGAAGCTGCCAATGATGTTCGTGATAAAGTGTCACAAGCTACCCGTAGTTTACCACAAGATATTGATGCGCCACCGGTAGTTTCTAAAGCGGATGCGAATAGTGACGCCATCATTTCAATGACTGTGCAAAGTGATTCCCGTTCTGCTTTAGAATTGAGTGATTTTGCCGAAAATGTTATTGGTCAACGTTTAGAAACCATTCCCGGGGTTAGTGGAATCCAAATATGGGGGCAAAAACGATACGCCATGCGTTTGTGGATTGACCCTGTGAAATTGGCTTCCTATGGCTGTACCGTTTCTGAAGTAAGAGCAGCTTTAAACAAACAAAACGTAGAATTACCTTCCGGAAAAATTACAGGTGCCAATACCGAATTAATGGTAAAAACCATTGGTAATTTATCCAAAGCCGAAGAATTTAATAATATCATTATTCGTTCTGATGGCGATAAAATTGTTCGTTTCAGTGATATTGGAAAAGCAGAAATTGGTCCTGAAAATGTGGAGACCAATATGATGCAATCTGGAGTTCCTTTAGTAGGTGTCGCTATTGTTCCTCGTCCTGGAGCCAATTATTTAGACATTGCTAAAGCATTTTACAAAGAGTTTGAGCGATTTAAGAAAGACTTACCAAAAGACATCCGATTGAATATCGTTATTGATAATACTGTTTTTGTTAAGCAATCAGTTATTGAGGTTGCTGAAACTTTAGGAATTTCAATCTTGTTAGTGGTTCTAATCATCTATTTGTTCTTTAGAGATTGGGCCATTGCTTTCCGACCGTTAATTGACATTCCGGTATCCTTAATTGCTACTTTCTTTATCATGTGGTTGTTTGGATTCTCCATTAACGTATTGACTTTGTTAGCTATCGTATTAGCTACTGGATTAGTAGTCGATGACGGAATTGTAGTAACTGAAAACATCTTTAAAAAGGTGGAAGAAGGTATGTCACCAATCGAAGCAGCCATAAAAGGATCTAACGAAATCTTTTTTGCGGTTATTTCTATCTCTATCACTTTAGCAGCCGTATTCTTACCCGTAATTTTCTTAGAAGGATTTGTGGGACGATTATTTCGAGAGTTTGGTGTCGTGATCGGCGCTGCCGTATTGGTTTCGGCCTTTGTGTCGTTGACGCTTACCCCAATGTTGAATGCCTATTTAATGAAAGGTGGAAAGCAAGAGAAATCGAAATTTTACAATCTAACAGAACCTTATTTTCAAAAGTTAAATACCGGATATGCAGAAGCATTAACCAATTTCATGAAAAAGAAATGGATTAGTTTTCCAATTTTAATCGCATGTTTTGGTTTAATTTATTTGTTTTTTAATTTATTGAAAAAAGAAACAGCGCCCTACGATGACCGTAGCGGTATGGTTTTGCGAGTTGCCACTGCAGAAGGAGCTTCGTATGAATATACCGATCGCTTTATGCAAGAAATTTCCAAATTGGTAGACGATTCTATACCAGAGAAGAAAGTAGCTTTGGTGATTACTTCTCCAGGATTTAATGCTTCATCAGTGAATAGTGGTTTCGTTAGAATTTCATTATTACAACCTGACGAGAGAAAAACATCTCAAAAAGAAGTAGCAGAAAAATTAACCAAATGGACAAGTGGTTATTCGGAAGCAAAAACATCCGTTATTGAGCAACCTACAATTGCAGTTAATAGACGTGGTGGATTACCAATACAATATATTATTCAGGCTTCTAATTTTGAGAAATTAAGAGAGAAAATTCCATTATTTATGGAAGAAGCTGCTAAAAACGAAACCTTCTCTACTACCGATGTGAATTTGAAATTCAACAAGCCTGAAATCAATGTGACAATTGACAGAGAAAAAGCGGAAAGTCTAGGAATATCCGTCCTAGATGTAGCACAAACATTACAGCTTTCTTTAAGTGGTCAACGTTTTGGATATTTTATTCGCAATGGAAAACAGTACCAAGTAATTGGTCAATTTGAAAAAAGTGATCGTGCTAAACCTTTGGATTTAACCTCCATGTTTGTAAAAAATAGTAGAGGCGAATTAATTCAAATGGATAATGTAGTTACTATTGAAGAACAAAGTAACCCTACCCAATTGTATCATAATAATCGATATATGTCGGCTACCGTTTCTGCAGGTTTGGCTCCTGGAAAAAGTATCAGTGACGGTATTGAAGCTATGGATGAAATCAAAGCCAAAGTGTTAGATGACTCTTTCACAACAGATTTGGGCGGAGAATCCAGAGACTTTGTAGAAAGTAGTTCGAATACCTCTTTTGCTTTTGGATTGGCTTTGGTATTGATTTTCTTGATTCTTGCTGCGCAATTTGAAAGTTTTATTGATCCAATTATTATCATCCTAACAGTACCAATGGCAGTTGCGGGTGCCTTATTTTCACTATGGTTATTCAATCAAACTTGGAATATCTTTAGCCAGATTGGAACGGTTATGTTGATTGGTTTGGTAACCAAAAACGGAATCTTGATTGTCGAATTTGCCAATCAATTACGCGAACAAGGCAAACCAAAATTAGAAGCTATTTTAGAAGCCTCAGAGGCGCGCCTTCGTCCTATTTTAATGACCAGTTTAGCGATTGCTTTAGGAGCCTTGCCAATTGCATTATCACTTGGGGCTGCTTCTAATAGTAGAATTGGGATGGGAGTCGTGATTGTTGGTGGAACTGTATTTTCTTTGGTATTGACTTTATTCGTTATTCCAGCCTTGTACCTGATGTGGTCAAAAGCTAGAAAACATTATCCTGAATTTGATCATATCAACGAATACGAACAAGAAAGTAAATAAATCTATGACACAGTATAAATTCATCCTAATACTACTGCTTTGTTTGGGCTTTAGCCAAACAAAAGCGCAAGAATTTTTAACTCTAGAAGCTGCTGTAAAAATAGCTTTAGAAAACAATTACGAAATTAAAATTGCTTCCAATAACTCAATAGTTAATACCACAAATGTAGCCATTGGAAATGCCGGAATGTTACCTACAATTGCTGCCACAGCAACTGCTAACAATAGAGTACAAAACAGTTCCCAAACCTTGCAAAGCGGAGTTGTGAATTCATTGGATAATGCTAAAAATAACAGCTTAAATTATGGTGTTAACTTAGATTGGACCGTTTTTGACGGGTTCAGAATGTTTGCCAGATTGGATCAATTGAAAGAGTTACAAAAATTGGGTGAAGCACAGCTGAAGCAAACCATTCTTTCAAAAATTAGTGCTGTTACAAGTACTTATTTTGATTTAGTTCAGCAACAACAACAATTACAAGCTTTAGATTCTACTATTGTACTATCCAATCAACGTTTGACTTTGGCACAAAACCGATTTGTAATTGGTAAAGCTTCCAAATTGGAAGTGTTGAATGCACAAGTTGATTTGAATACCGATCAGGTGACTCTTTTAAGACAAAAGGAATTGTATGCCAATACCAAAACCATGATGAATCAAATTTTGGCTCGAAATACTAAAACTGATTTCAATGTAATTGATGTTATTCATGTTGATGGAGCATTACAGTTAAATGAATTAAGTGCTTTGGCTGAACAACAAAACCCACAATTGGTAGCCCAAATTATTTCTAATAAAGTAGCAGAATTGCAATTGAAGCAAGTAAAAGCTAATCGATATCCTATCGTTCGATTAAGTACAGGTTATAATTTATTAGAAACGCAAGCTAGTTTAGGCTTTGCTACAGCGACATCTGCCAAAGGATTTAATTATGGTTTTAGTGCAGCCTTACCCCTTTTTGATGGTTTTGCTCAAAATAGAAATGAGAAAATTGCACAACTTCAAATTGATAATTCAAAGTTGACAATTGACCAACAAAAATTAGCCTTAGAATCTCAATTGGCGACTTCGTATCAAACCTATTTGACCAACCTTGAACTTATTCATCTAGAAGATAAAAATGAAGCTATTGCTAAACAAAATTTAGCTATTACCTTAGATAAATTTAAGATTGGTACAATTACTACTTTAGAATTCAGAACTGCTCAATTGAATTATGTAAATGCAAAAGTTCGTAATAGTAATGCGCAATTTCAAGCTAAATTATCTGAAATTGCTTTGAAAGAGTTGGCTGGTAGTATTAACCTCAATTAATAATACAAATGACCTCCTACAACCCTAAAGATTGGATCAGTTTTATATTTCATTTTAGTAAGGCGGATACTTTTAGAAAATTAATTCCAATCATGATTATTATTGGAATTTATTCAGGAATTATAGCCTATCTTGAAATTGAATACTGGCACTTGCCCGAAGATAGTCATGTAAAGAATATTTCAATAATGCACGGGATGTTAGGGTTTGTTATTTCATTATTATTAGCCTATAGGACCAACACGGCGTACGATCGTTGGTGGGAAGGAAGAAAGCTTTGGGGAAGTTTAGTGAATAACTCTCGAAATTTAGCTATCAAACTGAATGCAATGTTAGTGGATGATATTGATCGTGATTTTTTCAAAAAAATGATTCCGCATTACGCCAATATTTTAAGAAAACACTTGAATGATAGTGAAACTGGAAAACAACTATTTGACGATTTGGATTTAGAAATTGATCATCACAAACACCGTCCCAATCAAGTAGCCAATAAATTATTTTTAAAAATTAATAATTTATACCTAACAAAGAAATTGACTGGTGATCAACTCATTGTTCTTAATTCCGAATTACAGTCCTTTACAGATATTTGTGGAGCTTGTGAGCGAATTAAAAACACTCCAATCCCCTACTCTTATAGCGCATTCATCAAAAAATTTATTTTTATTTATGTGTTAACATTGCCTTTTGGTTATGTTTTTAGTTTAGGATATTATGTTGTTCCTGTAGTCGTTTTTATCTTCTATGTACTGGCAAGTTTAGAACTAATTGCTGAAGAAATTGAAGATCCGTTTGGAGAAGATGCTAATGATTTGCCTACCAAAAAAATAGCTGAGAACATCAAAAAACATATTGAAGAAATTTTATAAATCGCAAACAAAATACTATGAAAACATTGGCTAAACTTATTTTGGTGTTCACAATTGCTTTTTTTGTTTCTTGCCAAAAAGGGACTACAGATACTCCCTCTGTTTATTTTGAAAAGACAGCAGATAGTATTCAAAATGGTGGTGTGAAAGTGATTCCCATCATTACTTCAAAAGGCACTTTTAAGGTTTGGACCAAGCGCATTGGAAACAATCCTAAAATAAAACTACTATTGCTTAACGGTGGTCCTGGTGCTACGCATGAGTATTTTGAATGTTTTGAAAATTTCTTGCCCGCTGAAGGAATTGAAATTATTTATTATGATCAATTAGGCTGTGGTAATTCTGACAACCCCAATGATGTGGCGCTTTGGGATCTAGCCCGCTATGTCGAAGAAGTGGAACAAGTTCGAAAAGCCTTGAATTTAGACGCTTCTAATTTTTATATGCTAGGCCATTCTTGGGGAGGGATTTTAGCTATGGAATATGCTTTAAAGTACCAAAAAAATATGAAAGGATTGATTATTTCCAATATGATGTCAAGCTGTCCTGAATATGGGAAATATGCTGACGAAGTATTAGCGAAGCAAATGGATCCAAAGGTATTGGCTGAACTCAACCAAATAGAGGCAGCTAAAGATTTTACTAACCCACGCTATATGGAATTATTAATTCCAAATTTTTACGAAAAACACATTCTACGTTTTCCAGCCAAAGATTGGCCAGAGCCAGTAAATCGTTCATTTGCCAAAATGAATCAGTCGTTATATGTTAGCATGCAAGGCCCTAGCGAATTTGGAATTTCTGGAAAATTAGAAAAATGGGATCGAAAAGCCGATTTGAAAAATATCACCATTCCTACTCTAGTGATTGGAGCCAAATACGACACTATGGATCCTAAACACATGGAAGAAATGTCAAAATTGGTACAAAATGGAACCTATTTATTTTGCCCAAAAGGAAGTCATATGGACTTTTATGATGACCAAAAAGTATATTTTGAAGGGTTAATTCCGTTTCTAAAAAAATAATACAATTGATCTATCAGAAAAAATAATTAGTATCTTTAACTAATTAAATAGTTTAAAGTTGCCTAAAACCTTATTACATACCCCTGCACTAACTCATGAAAAATCACTAAAAACTTTAGTTGAAAATAGGACTGTATATTCTTTAAACAATTGTGAACTAAATCTTTTTGAAACCTATGAAGCTTCGCAATTAGTCCCTTTGAAATTTAACGATTTGGTAGTAACTAGTATGTTGAGAGGTAAAAAGGTTATGCATCTTTTTGACCAACCAGGCTTTGATTATCTACCCGGTGAAACCGTTGTCATTCCCTCCAATGTTGGAATGAAAATAGATTTTCCTGAAGCTACGATAAATAATCCAACGCAATGTCTTGCTTTGGCGATAGACCAAACCAAAATAACTGAAACTTTACATTTCTTAAATGAACGCTACCCAAAAGAAGGTAGTGCTCAATTTTGGCAATTAAATTACCAAAACTATTTCTTTTACAATAATGTTGAATTAGCTACAACTATCAATAAATTAGTAAAAGAATGCATGAGTACTTCCATTACAAAAGATGTTTTAGCTGACTTAACACTACAAGAATTACTCATTCGAATTATTCAAACTCAAACAGCCAAAGCAATTGAAGAAGGTTCTATTAAAGATTCAAACAATCCAATATCAGAAGTTATAGAGTTTATTCGATTGAATTTAAGAGAAAATATTACCTTAAAAAGATTAAGTGAAAAATCGTGTATGAGTACTACTTCTTTCTACCGATTATTCAAACGAGAGTTAGGAATGAGTCCAATAGATTTTGTATTACACGAAAAAATACGTGCAGCTAAAAAATTACTAACAAATCCAACTATCCAAATTAACGAAGTCTGTTATTTATCAGGATTTGAAGATGCTAATTATTTTACACGTTTATTCAAAAAACAAGAAGGAATTACACCTAAACAATACCAATTACTTCAAGGAAATCGAATTATTCAATAAATGTTACAGGCTCTAAATTAGCTTCTTCTTCTGGTGTAAAAATTCGATATTCTACCCTAAAAGTTTTTTTCAATGGGGTTTCTAATGAAAAACCTCCCGCTCCAAATCCATCTATCACATCCAAGGTAAAATGTGCATGTTTCCAATATTCAAATAAGTCTTTATCTACCCAAAATTCGGTGTTTTCAATAATTCCAATACATACATCTCCCATTCTTTGGTAGAACCCCCCTTTTTCAAAACATTGGGGTTGGGTACCTTCGCAACACCCTCCTGCTTGATAAAACATTAAATCGCCGTGTTGCTTTCGTAAAAGACGAATTAACTCGATTGCTTTTTCAGTTGCTTCAATTCGTTTAATCATAATTATTGATTTAAAATAAAACCTGACAAATTAAAATCTGTCAGGTTTAAAGTTAGTTAATAAATGGGTCCTACTAAAAGAAACCTAATTTATTTTTGTCATAGGAAATCAACATATTTTTAGTTTGACGGTAATGTCCTAGCATCATTTTATGTGTCTCACGACCAATTCCAGATTGTTTATATCCTCCAAATGGTGCTCCAGCAGGATATGCGTGGTATTGGTTTACCCAGACACGACCTGCCTGAATAGCTCTAGGGACTTGATATAATTCGTGAGCATCTCGAGTCCAAACCCCTGCACCTAAACCATACATGGTATCATTAGCGATTTCAATAGCCTCTTCAGTGGTTTTGAAAGTTGTTACAGCCAAAACAGGTCCAAAAATTTCTTCTTGAAAAATTCGCATTTTATTGTGCCCTTTGAAAATAGTTGGTTTAATGTAATACCCACCGGACAAGTCTCCTCCAAGGTCATTTTCTTCGCCTCCAATTAATACCTCTGCTCCTTCTTCTTTTCCTAATTTAATGTAGGATAGTATTTTTTCTTTTTGAACAATTGAAGCTTGAGCTCCCATCATTGCAGTTTTATCCAATGGACTCACAAGTTTGATAGCTGCGGTTCTCTCAATTACTTTTGCAATAAATTTATCGTAGATTGATTCATGCACCAATAATCGTGATGGACAAGTACAAATTTCACCTTGATTTAAAGCAAACATTACTGCTCCTTCTACTGCTTTATCAAAAAAAGCATCGTCTGCCTCTGCTACTGATGGAAAGAAAATATTGGGTGATTTACCACCTAATTCTAAAGTAACTGGAATGATATTTTCTGTAGCATATTGCATTACCAAACGACCTGTTGCAGTAGAACCTGTGAATGCAGCTTTAGATACTTTTTTATTTGTTACCAATGCTCTTCCTAATTCGGCACCAAATCCATTGACAATATTAATTACTCCAGGAGGTAATATATCTCCAATTAACTCCATTAGTACCATAATTGATATAGGTGTACTTTCTGCTGGTTTCAATACTACCGTATTTCCTGCAGCCAATGCTGGTGCTAATTTCCATACTGCCATTAAAATTGGGAAATTCCAAGGAATGATTTGTGCAATAACTCCTAAAGGTTCGCTTAAAGCGATAGAAACTGTTTGTGAATCTAATTCTGCAATTGAACTTTCTTCAGCACGAATTACACTTGCAAAATATCTAAAATGATCAATAGCTAAAGGCATATCAGCAGCTAAAGTTTCGCGAATTGCTTTTCCATTATCTATGGTTTCAACAGTAGCAATATATTCTAAGTTGTCTTCCATTACTTGAGCAATTTTATTTAATAAAATGCTTCGTTCGGTGGCAGAGGTTTTACCCCAAGTTTGAAATGCTTTATGGGCTGAATCAACTGCTAAATCTAAATCTTCTTTTGTGGAATGCGCGGCTTGAGTGAATACTTTACCGTCAATTGGTGATACTACATCAAAATATTTGCCTGCTGCTGGAGCTACAAATTTCCCACCAATGTAATTGTCATACTTTGCCTTAAATTCAGGTCTTTGTGCTAGGTTACTCATAATTATATTTTTTTAGGTTAACCAAACTTAATTCTAAAACATAGTTATGAATAGCACAATTCTTTCAAATCATAGCATTAAAATTTCAATTATCTATTTTAATGAGAAATAATTGTTATAATTAAAGTAATAGAGTAAACACTTTGTTGAGATATCAGGTGGTGAAACTTAATATGAGAGTTGAATTGAAAAATCAAATAAATTGTTTCCTACTCCAAACAGCAATCCTTATATTTGCAGACCTGAAAATAATTCACAATGAAAATATCATACAACTGGATCAAACAGTTCATTAAAATAGATTGGCAATCAGAAGAAACCGCTGCTTTACTAACCGATTTAGGCTTAGAAGTAGAAATGGTCGAGAAATACCAATCGGTAAAAGGCGGATTAGAAGGAATCGTAGTGGGTCATGTTTTGACTTGTGTGCCTCACCCAGATGCTGACCGATTAAAAATTACAACCGTTGATTTAGGTGATGGTGTTCCTGTTCAAATTGTTTGTGGAGCTAGTAATGTTGCCGCTGGGCAGAAAGTACCTGTAGCTACTATTGGAACTGTTTTATACGATAAAGAAGGAGAATCATTTACTATTAAAAAAGGTAAAATTCGTGGACAAGAAAGTCACGGGATGATATGTGCCGAGGACGAAATTGGTTTAGGATCAAGTCATGAAGGAATTATGGTGTTAGACCCATCTCTTCAACCTGGAACTCCAGCGGCTACCGTTTTTCAAATCGAAAATGACGAAGTTTTTGAAATTGGATTAACACCTAACCGTGCCGATGCAATGAGCCATTATGGAACAGCACGTGATTTAAGAGCTGGTATGATTCAAAGTGGTGTAAATGTAGAATTAATTACACCTTCAGTAACAAAATTTAGAGTGGATAAACGCACTTTGAAAATAGATATTGACGTTAAAGAAAGTAATTTAGTTCCAAGATATTGTGGTCTTACTATTTCAGGAATTACGGTACAACCCTCTCCTACTTGGTTGCAAAATCGTTTAAAAGCCATTGGATTAAATCCAAAAAACAATATTGTGGATGTTACTAATTATGTATTGCATGAATTAGGACAACCTTTGCATGCTTTTGATGCAGCTAAAATTAATGGTAAAGTGATTGTAAAAACGTTGCCTTCAGGAACCAAATTCACTACACTTGATGATGTAGAACGTAGTTTACACGAAGAAGACATCATGATTTGTGATGAAAACGGTCCGTTATGTATTGCTGGTGTTTTCGGCGGAAAAGAATCAGGTGTTTCAGAAAGTACAACTAGCATCTTCTTAGAAAGTGCTTATTTTAATCCTGTTAGTGTTCGTAAAACGGCCAAAAGACATCAATTAAATACTGATGCTTCGTTCCGTTTTGAAAGAGGAATTGATCCTTCGATTACCGATTATGCTTTAAAACGAGCGGCTTTATTAATTCAAGAAGTAGCGGGTGGTGAAATTACATCTGACTTAATTGATGTATATCCTAAAAAAATAGACGATTTTAGTGTGTTTTTGAATTTCAATAAAGTAACTAAAATTATTGGTCAGGAAATTCCGAAAGACATCATTAAGAAAATATTAGTTTCACTTGACATCAAGGTAAACAGTGTTACCGATTCTGGATTGGGATTGACTATTCCTGCCTATCGTGTTGATGTACAACGTGAAATTGATGTAATTGAAGAAATCTTGCGTGTGTATGGATACAATAACATCAAATTCTCCAACAAGGTAAATGCGACAATAGCTAATTCACCTAGAACTGAAGATTATAAAATTCAAAATGTTGTAGCTACGCAATTGAATTCACAAGGCTTTCACGAAATGATGGCCAACTCATTGACAACAGCTAATTATATTCAGCTTTCAGATTTATTGAAAGAAGAACATAATGTAACGATGTTAAATCCATTGAGTAGTGATTTAGCAACTATGCGTCAATCGTTATTGTTCTCTGGATTGGAAGCTATTTCATACAATATCAATAGAAAAAATACCGATTTAAAATTATTTGAATTCGGAAAATCCTACCACAACTATCCTTCTGGATACGAAGAGAAAAAACATTTAACCCTTTTCCTTACTGGAAATAGAAATCAAGAAACTTGGACATCGGGTCAAAAACATACTGATTTCTTTTTGTTTAAAGGATATGTTACTGCAGTTTTAGAAAGACTAGGAATTCAGAAAACGCAAAACCAACCTCTAACAACTGATGTGTATTCTGAAGGAATAGCAATTAGTTTAGGAAAAGATACTATTGTCGAAATTGGTGTGGTTAAAAAATCAATTCTAAAACACTTTGGAATAAAACAAGAAGTATTTTTTGCCGATTTCAATTGGGCAGCTATTTTGAAACTAATTTCGAATAAAGTTAAATTTACTGAAATTCCGAAATACCCAGAAGTTCGAAGAGATTTAGCCTTATTGCTTGACCAAGCGGTGACTTACGAAAGTATTTATACTATTGCCAAACAAACAGAAAAATCACTATTGAAAAATGTTGATTTGTTTGATGTGTACGAAGGTCAAAATTTACCGGAAGGTAAAAAATCGTATGCTTTAAGCTTTAGTATTCAAGACAGCTCAAAAACTTTGACTGACGAGCAAATTGATAAAATCATGTCCAAGCTACAGAAGAATTTTGAAACAGAACTAGGAGCTGTTTTGAGATAGATTTATATAGTAATATAAAAAGTATAAACCCTAAGTCATTTGGATTTAGGGTTTTTTATTTGTTGCAGCACATAATTGTTACCAATAAAAAAAGCCTCACAATTCTGTGAGGCTTTTATATATAGAAAAACTGAGAATTATTTTTTCTCTGTTTTTTCCATTTTAGCTTTCAAAGCTGCTAATACATCGTTGTTATCTCCTAAAGTTGCAGCAGGTGCATTAGTAGTAGAAGCAGATGAAGTATTTTCAGAAACTGTTCTCACATTTTTCTCTTCTTCTTCACGGAAGATNNACTCTTTTGAATTCTTTATTGAATTCGATTACTTTGAAATCAGCAGATTCTCCTTTTTTCAATTTCTTACCGTCTTCTTTTTCTAAGTGACGAGTAGGAATGAAAGCAACGATATCATCACCAAATTCTACAGTAGCTCCTTTGTCAACGATTTCAGCAATTTCTCCTGTGTGGATAGTTCCAACAGCGAAAGAACCTTCGTATTGATCCCAAGGATTAGCTGTAGTTTGTTTGTGACCTAAAGATAATTTACGTCCTTCAACATCTAATTCTAATACAACTACGTCTAATTTTTCACCAACATTTACAAATTCAGATGGATGTTTGATTTTCTTAGTCCAAGAAAGGTCAGAGATATAAATCAATCCGTCGATTCCTTCTTCTAATTCTACGAAAATTCCAAAGTTTGTAAAGTTTCTAACGATACCAGAATGTTTAGAACCTACTGGGTATTTAGAAGTAATGTCAGTCCATGGATCTTGTGTCAATTGTTTGATACCTAAAGACATCTTACGATCGTCTCTATCCAAAGTTAAGATAACTCCTTCAACGATATCACCCACTTTTACGAAATCTTGAGCAGAACGTAAGTGAGTAGACCAAGACATTTCAGAAACGTGGATTAAACCTTCAACACCTTCAGCAACTTCGATAAATGCACCGTAATCAGCGATTACAACTACTTTACCTTTTACTTTATCACCAACAGCTAAGTTAGCATCTAAAGCATCCCATGGGTGAGCGTTTAATTGTTTCAATCCTAATTGAATTCTTGTTTTCTCATCATCGAAATCAAGGATTACAACATTTAATTTTTGATCTAATTCAAGAACTTCACTTGGGTGATTGATTCTTGACCAAGAAAGGTCAGTAATGTGGATTAATCCATCAACACCACCTAAGTCAATAAACACACCATAAGAAGTAATGTTTTTAACCACACCTTCTAATACTTGTCCTTTTTGTAATTGACCAATGATTTCTTTTTTCTGAACCTCAATATCAGCTTCAATAAGCGCTTTGTGAGATACAACAACATTTTTGAATTCGTGGTTAATTTTAACTACTTTGAATTCCATGTTTTTGTTTACGTAAACATCATAATCACGGATTGGTTTCACATCAATTTGTGAACCTGGTAAGAACGCTTCGATTCCGAAAACGTCAACGATCATACCACCTTTAGTTCTACATTTAACAAAACCAGTAACAATTTCACCTGTTTCGTTTGCAGAAATAACTCTATCCCAAGATTTGATAGTACGTGCTTTTCTATGTGATAATACTAACTGACCAGTTTTGTCCTCACGGATGTCAATTAATACTTCTACTTTGTCACCTACTTTTAAGTTTGGATTGTAACGGAATTCGTTTAAAGAAATAACACCTTCCGATTTTGCATTGATATCAACGATAACGTCTCTATCTGTAATTCTAACAACTACACCTTCTACTACTTCTTCTTGATCTGTAGCAATAAAAGTTTTTGATACTAATGCTTCGAATTCTTGTAAGTTTTTTTCATCTACTGCATCAATTCCTTCTTGGAAGTTATGCCAGTTAAAATTTGCTAAAAACTCTTCTTGTGATTTTAATTGTTCAGACATGCTGATTAAAAATTTGTATTCTGTATTTTCTCGGATTTCTTAATGTGAAAGAAAACAACAGAAGTTGTTTGTATAATTAATTGATACCTAGAGGAAATCCTTATCCACCAAAAGGTGGGCAAAGGTAATACAACTTTATTCAATTATCAAATTTATTTTAAGATAAACTGCCGATTAATTCATTGACAATCAGAACGAATAACAAACTATACAATGCAAATAGAAATCGCATCTCTTTTCTTGACTTATAAAAATAAAAAAACCAAGAACAAGTCTTGGTTTTAAATATAAATAGGAGGTAAATCTTAATAACTAACTTACTCTATTTCAGTAGGATTATGCTTGTGTTTGAAGAATATAGCAAAAGCCACCGTAATAACCAAGGCATAAATAGCGAAAGTAAGCCAAATCATATGCCAGTCTTTTCCTTCCGGAGTAGTGAAATATTTTTCAATAATATAACCACTTGTAATACTTCCGAAAATAGCACCAAAACCATTCGTCATCATCATAAACAAGCCTTGTGCTGATGAACGAATAGTTGAATCTGTTGAAGTTTCAATAAATAGCGATCCTGAAATATTAAAAAAGTCGAATGCCATTCCGTAAACAATACACGACATAATAATCATCCACAATCCATCACCGGGATTTCCATAAGCAAACAAACCAAATCGAAGTACCCAAGCTATCATACTAAACAACATAACTTGTTTAATTCCAAAACGTTTTAAGAAAAACGGGATAGCCAAAATGAATAAGGTCTCTGAAATTTGTGAAATCGACATAATTATGGTCGAATATTTTACTACCAATGAATCGGCATATTCAGGCAATAATTTAAAATCATCTAAGTATACATCTCCATACGCATTAGTCAATTGTAAAGCAGCTCCTAAAAACATGCTAAACAAAAAGAACAAGGCCAATTTATAATCAGCAAATAATTTAAAAGAACTCAATCCGATCAAATCAATAAACGATTTACTATCAGTGGTTTTACCTTCTGGTAAACATTTAGGCAAAGTGAAAGCGTAAACTCCTAAAAACACTGCTGCAATAGCTGCAATATAAAATTGATTTTCGCTAGCTTTATTATCGGTTAAATTGGTAATCCACATGGCTACAATAAAACCAACTGTACCCCAAACACGAATCGGTGGAAAATCTTTTACGACATCTAAATTTCCTTTTTTCAAAGCGTTATACGCCACCGAATTGGACAAAGCAATGGTAGGCATATAAAAAATCATAGCTACTAATATCACCCAGAAAAAATCAGTCGGACTGGTCACCTGAGGTACATAAAAAAGAGTTAAACCTCCTAAGATATGTAAGGTACCATATAATTTTTCAGCATTAATCCATCGGTCAGCTATAATACCACAAAGTGTAGGCATAAAAATAGAAGCAATTCCCATTGTAGAAAATATGGCACCAAATTGTGCCCCATCCCAATGTTTTGTGCCAAACCAGTAATTTGCAACTGTAATCAACCAAGCGCCCCATACAAAAAACTGCAAAAAGCTCATGACTGTCAATCTCAATTTTATACTCATAATAATGGTGTTAATTCTAATAAATAATTTGTAAATCTAACATTAAAAAAGATATATGCAACCAATTAATTGGTATCAATAATTGCATTTACTAAATCCAAAACAACTTGAAATTGCTCTTCCCTTGATAAATGCGAATTGTCAATTTCAACAGCATCCTCAGCCATTACTAGTGGAGAATCCTTGCGATGGGTATCGATATAATCTCGTTCTTCAACATTTTTTAATACTTCTTCGTAAGTTACTGCATCTCCTTTTTGTACTAATTCGTCAAAACGTCGTTGCGCACGAGTAGCAGCACTCGCGGTCATAAAAATCTTCAATTCAGCATCCGGAAAAACAACCGTACCAATATCGCGTCCATCCATGACGATGCCTTTATTTTTTCCCATTTCTTGTTGTTGCTCAACTAATTTGGATCGAACTTCGGATACTTCCGCCACCTTACTTACATAAGCCGAGACTTCAATAGTACGTATTTCCTTTTCTACATTCTGTCCGTTCAAGTACATTTCGGCAAAACCTAATTCATTGTTGAATTTAAATTCTAAACTAATGTTTTTTAAATGGTTAATCAAATCTACCTTATTGAAAGAATCAACCGAAATCAACTGATTTTGCATAGCAAAATAAGCTACAGCACGGTACATTGCTCCAGTATCAACGTAGATATAACCCAACTGTTGGGCTAATTGTTTTGCCAAAGTGCTTTTTCCTGTAGAAGAAAATCCATCTATAGCTATGGTTATTTTATTTATCAAAATATAATGATTTAATTAAAGCTTGCGTTGCGAAGATAAAATTATAAATACAATAAACGAAAAATTCCAAACCCCAAAACAGAAAAAATTATCAGTTTGGAATTTGGAATTAATATTCTCTTGAAAGTTGGTTAGTCTAACTTCTTCGCATTTTTGACTTTCTGCTCTGTGATCGCAATTTGCAATACTTCGCTCATTTCTTTTACATAATGAAACGTAAGTCCTTCGAGATATTCTGGTTTAATTTCGTCAATGTCACTTTTATTTTCATGACATAAAATAATCTCCTTAATATTGGCTCTTTTTGCTGCTAATATTTTTTCTTTAATTCCGCCAACTGGTAATACTTTTCCTCTCAAGGTAATTTCTCCAGTCATGGCTAAATTTTTCTTTACTCTTTTTTGCGTAAGCAAAGAAACTAAAGAGGTCAACATCGCGATTCCAGCACTTGGTCCGTCTTTTGGTGTAGCCCCTTCTGGAACGTGTAAATGAATATTGTATTTGTTTAAGAGATCTGAATTCAATCCCATGGATGCTGAATTGGCTTTGATAAACTCTAAAGCAATCGTAGCCGATTCTTTCATTACCGTACCTAAATTACCTGTAATCGTCATCGTTCCTTTTCCTGGAGATAGCAAGGATTCAATAAATAAAATATCACCTCCAACACTAGTCCAAGCTAATCCCGTAACTACACCTGCTACATCATTGCTTTCGTATTTGTCTCTTTCCAATCTTGGAACTCCCAATACTTTCACAATATCTTCGTCCGTCACTTTTTTATTGTACTCCTCCTCCATCGCTACTGATTTCGCAGCATTTCGGATGATTTGTGCCAATTTGTTTTCCAATCCACGAACGCCTGATTCACGCGTGTAGCCTTCTACAATTTTTTCCAATTGTTTTTTACCAATCGTCAAGTCTTTAGACGTCAATCCGTGTTCTTTTAATTGCCTTGGAAATAAATGCTGACGCGCAATCTCTACTTTCTCTTCAATCGTATAGCCCGACATTTTGATCACTTCCATTCTGTCTCGCAAAGCAGGTTGAATAGATGCCATATTATTGGAAGTAGCAATAAACATCACCTTTGATAAATCGTATCCCATTTCAAGGAAATTATCATAAAATGAATTGTTTTGTTCTGGATCCAATACTTCTAATAATGCCGAAGATGGATCGCCGCTATGACTGTTGGATAATTTATCAATTTCATCAAGAACAAAAACAGGATTGGATGTACCTGCTTTTTTCAAACTTTGAATAATTCGTCCTGGTAAAGCTCCAATATAGGTTTTTCTATGTCCGCGAATCTCTGCTTCATCACGTAATCCACCCAAAGAAATTCGGACATATTTTCTACCCAAGGCTTCGGCAATGGAACGTCCAATAGAGGTTTTACCCACGCCCGGAGGTCCTGTTAAACAGATAATTGGCGACTTCATATCCTTGCGTAATTTTAATACTGCCAAGTGTTCAATCATTCGTTTCTTCACATCTTCCAAACCAAAATGATCACGATCTAGAATTTTTTGAGCACGTTTTAAATCGAAATTATCTTCTGAAAATTCATTCCAAGGCAAGTCCAAAAACAAATCCAAATAGTTTCTTTGGATACTGAAATCAGGAGCTTGCGGATTCATTCTGCGCAATTTTGACAATTCTTTTTCGAAATGTTTTTGCGTAGTTTCGTCCCACTTTTTAGTTTTGGCACGCTGACTCATTTCGTCAAACTCTTCTTCATGCGAAACACCACCCAATTCTTCTTGAATGGTTTTCATTTGTTGGTGAAGAAAGTATTCGCGTTGTTGTTGATCTAAATCAAAACGAACTTTAGATTGAATGTCGTTTTTCAATTCCAATTTTTGCAACTCAACATTCATAAAACGTAAAGTTTCCAAAGCTCGATCTTTCAGATTATTGATTTTCAACAAATCTTGTTTCTCTTTTACCGAAAGGTTCATATTGGAAGAAACAAAATTCACCAAGAAGGATTTGCTTTCAATATTTTTGATAGCAAAGGTAGCTTCGCTAGGCAAATTCGGGCTTTCCTGGATAATTTTAACCGCTAATTCTTTTAGAGAATCAATGATTGCATTGAATTCGGTATCGTTCTTTTTAGGACGTTTTTCAGGAACTTCTTTTACGGTTGCAGTAATATAAGGCTCTTCAGAAACTACTTCAGCAATTTCGAAACGTTTTTTTCCTTGTAGAATTATAGTAATATTGCCATCAGGCATTTTGAGCACGCGCAAAATTCGAGCTACGGTTCCAACGGAATGAATGTCATCTTTTGTTGGATCTTCGTCTTCTTCATTTTTTTGTGCAACTACACCAATATTTTTTCCCGATGCGTTCGCATCATTGATCAATTTAATTGACTTGTCTCGTCCCGCAGTAATGGGAATAACCACACCTGGAAACAAGACCATATTGCGCAAAGGCAAAATCGGTAATGATTCCGGTAATTCTTCGTTATTCATTTCCTCTTCATCTTCCGGAGTCAATAACGGGATTAATTCAGCTTCCGAATCAAATTCTTGAAGTGACAGATTGTCAATTGTGAGTATTTTATGATTTGACATAAATTATAATAAGTCGTTTTGTCATTAATTTTTGAAATTCTATCGGCCTAAACAATGCGCAAAGCAGTTCTAAAGAGCGACACCTAATAAGTCAATCTTTGTGCCAAAATAGAATTAGTAATGGGAATGATTATTCCAATTCTGCCGTTTTTGGAACACGACGCAATAAAATAAGACCAATTACAAAGAAGAGTCCTATAAACACAATCGCAAATCGAGGACTGCCGGTAATTTGATCAATGATACCATACACGCACATTCCTATTACGATTCCAATTTTCTCAGCTACATCATAAAAACTGAAAAAAGAAGCCGTGTCTTCAGTGTCCAGAAGTAATTTTGAATAAGTAGAACGAGATAAAGCTTGAATTCCTCCCATAACCAATCCTACTAAACCTGCCATGACATAAAAATGAATAGGTAATGTGATAAAATAAGCCATCACGCACAATACAATCCAAAATGCATTAATAGCCATCAAGGTGGGAATATTACCGTATTTGGCAGAGGCTTTCGATGTAAACGTAGCCCCTACTATAGCAACTAATTGAATCAATAAAATACAAATGATTAATCCCGTGGTACTTTCGCTTTGGGAAGCCCATTGAATTTCTTGAGCTCCAAAATAAGTCGCAATTAACATCACTGTTTGCACAGCCATACTGTAAACAAAGAAACTAGCTAAATACCTTTTTAAGGTACTATTTTCAGCTAATAAATACCATACTTTTTTCAATTCTTTAAATCCATTAAATAGAATATGCTTTTTCAAATTAGCAGCTACAATTTTATTTCCTTTCGGCAAATAATAGTAGGTATATTGACTGAATAAAATCCACCAAATTCCGACCATAACAAAGGAATAGCGCATGGCTTTCATCGCTGCTTCTCCTTTTGTTCCCGAGATTCCAAAAACATCTGGCATCATGATCATAGCTAAATTCACGATTAACAAAATTACACTTCCTACATAGCCGTATGAAAAGCCTTTGGCACTAATAGCATCCTGTTGATTTGGAAAAGCGATATCTGGTAAATACGAATTATAAAAAACCCAACTACCCCAAAAACCTACTAATCCTAAAAAGTAAAAAACTAATCCGAGATATAAATTATCAAGGCTAAACCAATACAATCCAATACAAGACAAAGCGCCCAAATAACAAAAGAACTTCATAAAGGATTTTTTGTTCCCCACATAATCGGAAATTCCAGAAAGAATCGGTGAAATAAATGCCACTACCAAAAAGGCAAAAGCGGTAACAAAACTAATTAAAGCCGAATTTTTTAGCGAAAATCCTAAAACAGTTATATAATGACTGCGTTCAGAAAAAAGAGCCTCGTAAAAAATTGGAAAAACCGCTGAGGAAATTACTAATGAATATACGGAATTAGCCCAATCGTAAAATGCCCAAGCATTCAATAATTTATTATTTCCTTTTGGTAAATCTGCCATAATCAAATTTGTTTAGATGGCTAATTTATTTATTTTTTAGTTAGTATGTATAAAAGTTTATAATTAGAGCACGATTCAATTGAAAAAAAACAACTACTTTAGAACTCACATTAATTAATCATGACTAAGAAAAAAAATAAAAAACTAGATCCACTACCAATTCCTAAAATTATTGTAAGAACTGGACAGTTTTTAAACCTTATTTCAACTAAAGCGGTAGTATTATATGCCGCAAAATTATTCACCACTCCCATCAAACACAAAATTCCAAAGCGAGAATTGGAAATGGATACCAATAGTAGCCAACAATTGATTAAGGTACCCTCTATTGAGAAATCGATAATGGTATATCAATATGGAAACAGTGACAAAAAAGTATTGTTAGTTCACGGTTGGTCTGGACGAGGTACTCAACTTTTTAAAATAGCCGATGCCTTGCTCAAGGAAGGATATGCCACTATAAGTTTTGATGCGCCAGCACACGGAAAATCGCCTGGAAATTCCAGTATTATGCTAGAGTTTATAGCATCAATCTTTGAATTAGAAAAGCAGTTTGGTCCATTCGAAATTGCCATTGGACACTCATTGGGTGGAATGGCAGTGCTGAATGCGGTCAAATCAGGATTTCAAACAGACAAGATTGTTGTGATTGGTAGCGGTGATATTGTTCAGGATATAATTGATGATTTTATCAAAAAATTACAATTACAACCACTCGTAAGCTTGAAATTGCGCGATTATTTTGAAAATAAATACAACGAAGCAATGAATAATTATTCGGCTTTTAAAGCGGCTGCTACTATCGATTTACCAATTTTAGTTATTCATGACGAACATGATTATGAAGTTCCCGTAAAAGCGGGAATCAATATTCATAATCATGTTAAAAACGGTGAAATACTGCTCACTCAAGGTTTAGGACACCGAAAGATTTTGGGAGACGCTTCAGTAATTCAAAAAATAATTGAATTCATAAAACCAAATAACTAAAACTGATTCGTTAAATTTGAAAAAACTAAACCACTGAATTTATGAAAATTACTTCCTTTTTGTATGCCATTTTATTCCTTTTTATTTCCCAAATTAACCATGCTCAATCTACTGTAAGCGATCCTGAAATTAATAAAATGGTTGCCGAAGTGAGCGCAACCAATATGGAAAATACAGTTCGAAAACTAGTTTCATTTGGTACTCGCCATACACTAAGCGATACCAAAAGTAATAGTCGAGGTATTGGAGCAGCACAACGTTGGGTAAAAGCGGAATTTGACAAATATGCTAAAAATTCCAATGGTAGATTAACTGCTGAAATAGATTATTTCACTATTAAAGCAGATGGTAGAAGAATCGCTGTGGATAGCCAATTAGGCAATGTGATGGCTACTTTAAAAGGGACTGACCCAACTGACAACAGAGTTTTAATCATCAGTGGACATTTGGATTCACGCGCCACCGATGTAATGAATGCTACTATTGATGCACCTGGTGCCAATGATGACGGATCAGGTGTGGCAGCAGTATTGGAAATCAGTAGAATTATGAGCCAAAGAGAATTTCCGTTTACTATCATTTTTGTAACTGTTGTGGGCGAAGAACAAGGTTTGTATGGAGCTAGACATTTGGCAGAAAAAGCCAAAGCCGAAAATTGGAACATTATCGCCATGCTTAACAATGATATGATTGGTAATAGTTTATCCAATGGAACTAAATTACGCGACAATTTAAACGTACGCGTATTTAGTGAAACGATTCCCTTTTTAGAAACTGAGGCTGAAGCTAAATTGAGAAAATCAATCAATCGAGAAAATGATAGTCCATCACGTTTATTAGCTCGTTATATTAAGACTACTACAAGTCAATACATCGATCAATTGAATATTAATTTGGTTTACCGCAATGACCGATTCCTACGTGGCGGAGATCATACTCCGTTTTCTCAAAATGGATTTACTGCCATTCGCTTTTGCGAAATGAATGAAAACTTCGATCACCAACACCAAGATGTACGTTTGGAAAAAGGAACGCAATTTGGCGATTTACCAGAGTTTATGGATTTTGAATACATGCGTAAAGTAACTGGTGCTAACTTAGCTACTTTGAGTAATTTAGGTTGGTCACCAAAAGCTCCAAAAAATGTTGGAATTAAAATTAGTGAGTTAACCAATTTCTCCGACTTAGTTTGGTCGGCTCCGGAAGGGAAACCAGTGTTTGGTTACCAAGTTTTAGTTCGTGAAACTTCGGCTTCCCATTGGGAAAAAACAATTTTTGTGAAAGATACCGCAGTCACAATTCCGTATTCAAAAGACAATTATTTGTTTGCTATTCAATCGGTAGATGAATTAGGACATTCAAGTCTACCCGTCTTTCCTGTTCCAGTTAAGTAAAATTAAAAGGAGTTCAATTATTGAACTCCTTTTTTTATGTTAAATTCTTAAAATAATTAAGTAAAATCGAATCGTTTTTTCGAGTGGGTGTGAATATCTCTAATAGTTGAGGTTGATCATTATTGGAATAGAAATCCTTTAACGCTTGCTCTAAAGTATTTTCATCACTTGCTATGCTATAATTGAATCCATACATTTTTGCTAAATGTTCCGCTGTATGACAATGCGAGGTTTCGAAAAAAGTATTGAATACTGGAGTTTCTTCATGTCCTGGAAGAATTCTAAAAATACCTCCACCCCCATTGTTGATTAGAATAATTTTAAAATTCTTCGGAATATAATTGTTCCAAAGCGCGTTGGTATCATACAAAAATCCAATATCACCTGTAATGAAAGTAGTTGGTTTTCCATTGGCAACAGCCGCACCAATAGCTGTTGAAGTACAGCCGTCAATTCCGCTAGTCCCTCTATTGCAATAGACTTCAATTGAAGCGTCAATTGGAATTAATTGCGCATAACGTATGGCCGAACTATTCCCAATTTGCAATTGACTATGCTTAGGAATTCTTGGTATAATTTTCTCAAAAACAGTAAAATCAGAGAATGGAACAGAAGCCAAATAGGCATCATGCTTTAGTTTTCGTGTGGATTTGATTTCAATTAATTGTTTCGAATAATCACTCTCAACAACCTTTATTAATGGAATGAAGTGATCAAAAAACAATTGCGGATCTATTTCAAAATGCTGAGTCAATGCGCCAAAAGTATCATAAGCACGTAACGAATCAATATGCCAATGGTGTTTGGGTTTGTATTTTCGCAAGAAAGCTTTAATTCGTTTTGACACGACCATTCCTCCAAAAGTTACAAGAATTTCAGGTTGAAAATTCTCAAAATCTGAGGTAGTAAATGGTGTAATTATGGTATCAATATTCGTAATAAAACTGGAATGATGTAAGTTTGAAGTGGTTTCAGTCCAAACCGAAACCGACGCATCATTGGCTAAAAAATCAATTGTTTTGGAATCAATTGCATTGGGTTCATTGACGCCAACTAAAATCATTTTTCGGGAAGCTTGGTTCCAAATTGTGGCAAACGAACTTAAGTCGCCTACTATCGCAGTATTTTCTATCGAAGGAGATACATAAGATTGCACAGCAAGTTCAGAAACCGTTTCATACAAAGGTTCTTCAAATGGCGCATTAATATGCACTGGTCCCTTTTTGGTGAAAGCCCTATTCAACGCTTCGTTTATTTTTTGATCGTTTTCTAAACTACTACCTTCCTGCAAATTAGCATTGAACAAAGAATGATTGGCAAACACATTTTCTTGACGAATGGTTTGGCCGTCGCCAATATCAATCTTGCTTTGAGGACGGTCTGCAGATAAAACGATTAACGGAATTTGGCTGTAAAAAGCTTCCGCGATAGCGGGATAATAATTAAGCAAAGCCGATCCTGAGGTACAAACCAAAGCAACGGGTTTTTTAATTTGCTGCGCTATTCCTAAAGCAAAAAAACCAGCCGAACGTTCATCGGCAATACTGTAACATTGAAACTCAGGATTAGAAGCAAAACCAATGGTTAATGGCGCATTTCGCGAACCTGGTGAAATAATGATATTGGTAATTCCTTTGGCTAAAAAAATCTCAAGGATACTTTGTGCTAAAGGTATTTTGGGGTAGATCATAATTCGGATTGCTTCTTTTTGAAAACTAGAAGCAAATTTACGATTGTAATTCTAATTGTTGGTAAATTATGATACAATTTTCGGATTGATTTAAAAAAGAAAATATATTTGTATTCGAAATTAAATTCATTTTGAAATGAAGCCTTACTTAACAACCTTCTTTCTTTTTTTTCTATTTGTTTTTCCATTTTCAGTTCATGCTCAAGACACCATTCGTTTTGACGAAAGTGGTTTAGAATTGGTAATGCAACGAGCTAAAGTAGAAAAAAAACCTATATTTTACATGGCGTATGCCGATTGGTGTCCGCATTGTAAAAATATTAAGGCGACTACCCTCAAAGACGCTGAAGTAGTTTCGTTTATGAATGCTAACTATGTTTTTGCAGGTTTGAATTTTGAAAAACCAGGATCTGAAGATTTTAAAACAAAATACAATATCAAAACCTTTCCGACCTTTTTGGTATTGGATGAAAACGGGCAAGAACTGGCTCGATTTACAGGAGAATTAAAGAAAGAGAAATTTCTTTCAGAGGTAAAATTGGCTTTGAATCCAAAACAACAATTGCCGTATTTGAAAGCCGAATACGAAAAAGATAAAACTAATGGCATCAATTTAATGCGCTATTTAGTGGCTTTGAAGAAAGGTAGAGATCGTAATGAATTAAATCCTATCGCTCATGAGTATTTTGAAAAACTTACAGATGATAAAATCGTCAATGAAGTCAATTGGAAAATTTTTACCAATGGAGTTAGCGATATTGCTTCTCGTGAGTATCAATTTGTAATCACGAACCAACAAGCATTTGCCGCAATTACTTCTCCAAAAAGAGTCAACGACAAGTTTAAAAATAGTGTGATGGAACTATTGAAACCCATTGTAAAAACAAATGACTTTGCCAATTACAAAAAACAACGTGCTATTGCAAAAACTATCACATCACCAGTAATAGATTCGTTGCTATTTCAATACGACTTGGATCATTATGAGTTCAATTCGAATTGGAATGAATACAAAAAAGTAGCTGCTGCCGATATTAAAAAGTACGTTTGGAACAGTCCAAAAGAAATTAAATCCATCGTATTGAATGTAATGCGCAACTCAACTGATGCGGCTAGTTTAAATCAATCGTTAAGTTGGATCAAACATTCTAATGAATTGGAAGAATCGTATGACGGAATATTATTGGAAGCGCGTGTACAACGAAAACTAAATAATATCCCTATTGCCATAACAATTACAAAGAAAGCAAAAGCATTCAGCACACAAATGGGTTGGGATGGCAAAGAAGCGGATAAGTTATTGGCCGATCTACTAGAACGAAAAAAAATAGCCGCTAAACCTGCTGCAAAAACTAAAAAATAATGGCAATTACAATAAGACAATACCAAAAATCAGATGCAGCAGTCATTCTATCTATTATCAATTATAATATTTTGAATGCAACAGCTTTGTACGATTATACCATTCGAAGTTTGGAACAACAAGAAGCTATTTTGGATTCCAAAATACAAGCAGGTTTTCCTGTAATTGTTGCAGAAAATAATGGAACCGTTGTAGGTTTTGGTATGTATTCCGAATTCCGATTTAGAGAAGCGTACAAATATACCGTGGAGCATTCGGTTTATGTTCAACAAGACAATCAAGGATTGGGAATTGGAAAACTATTGTTATCCGAATTAATTCAGTTGGCTAAACAACAAGGTTTACATACTATGATTGGGGTCATTGATGCCGAAAACCAAACTAGTATTGATTTTCATCATCAATTTGGTTTTAAAACTGTTGGGATTATCAAAGAGTCTGGATTTAAATTCAATCGTTGGTTGGATTCTGTTTTTGTACAATTGATTTTAGAATAAAAACAATCGTATCTTTGAGGCCTAACCCACACTATGAATTTTACCCTACTCTCTTCACCTTTACAAGGATTTACTGACTTCCGTTTTAGAAATGCCATTAATACCTATTTTGGTGGAATTGACACCTACTACTCCCCCTACATTAGGTTGAATGGAAAAATGGTTATTAAACCGTCTTACGAAAGGGATTTGCTACCTGAGAACAATTTAGATTTAGAAGTGATTCCGCAAGTGATCACTAATGATGCCGATGAATTTTTGTTTGTAGCAAAATACGTTCGTGAATTAGGGTACAAAGAATTGAATTGGAATTTAGGTTGTCCCTATCCTATGGTGACCAAATCCGGAATGGGTTCGGGTTTAATAAGCAATACCGAAAAAATCAATACTATTTTAGAAAGAGCGCATGCTGAAACCGATATTTTAGTATCTATGAAAATGCGATTGGGTTACGAAACTACTCAAGAAATTTTGGATGTTTTCCCTATTTTGGATCAATATCCTTTAAAAAATATTGCCATTCACGCGCGCCTTGGAAAACAATTGTACAAAGGTGGCGTAGATTTAGATGCGTTCCAAGCCTGCATTGATGCTACCAAACACAAATTGTATTATAATGGCGATATCACTTCAGTAGCGAAATTTAGAGAAATGCAAGAGCGTTTCCCTACTATTGATCATTGGATGATTGGCAGAGGGCTAATTGCAGATCCTTTCTTACCTAGCATGATCAAACAAAACACCACTGAATATCCTTCGAATAAAATGGCATTATTTAGTGATTTCCACGAAACTTTGTACCAGGGATATAGTGAATCCCTTTCTGGTCCTTCTCATATTTTATTGAAAATGCACCATTTATGGGACTACTTTTCGGTTATTTTCTCTAACCCACATAAAGTGCTAAAGAAAATCAACAAAACTAAAAACATTCGGAATTATGAATTGGCCGTTAAAGAAATTATAGCTGCCGAATAAAACAAAAAAGGGATTTTCAGTTCATTGAAAATCCCTTTTTGTATTTGAAATATTAAATTGTTATCCTTTTACCCAATTAACAATTTCATCGTCTAACGGTTTGGTTCTTGGCGAAATTACTTTCTCCAATTCCCCTTTTTCATTCAATAAGTATTTTTGAAAATTCCATTCTACATCAGAATCCTCAAATCCGTTTTTTGCTTGTTTTGTTAGAAACTGATACACCTCACACATGTCTTTTCCTTTTACCGAAACCTTGGCCATCATTGGAAAAGTAACGCCATAATTCAATTGGCAAAACTGTGCTATTTCTTCATTGGTTCCAGGTTCTTGAGAGAAAAAGTTATTGGCAGGAAAACCAACAATAACTAATCCTTTGTCTTTATAGGTAGTGTATAAAGTCTCTAAATCTTTGTACTGAGGTGTTAAACCACATTTTGAAGCGGTATTCACTACTATTACTTTTTTTCCTTTTAAAGAAGCGAAATCAAAAGTGTTTCCTGACAAATCAGTCACTTTAAATTGATGAATGGATTGTTTGGTCATGGTTACTGAAGTATTAGTATTTGAGGACATTGCATTTTGCGCTTTGTTTTGACAACTAAACAACAATGCGATACAACAAGTTAAAGCAGCTAGTTTCATTATATTAGTTTTTAAATTGAATTGTAAATGTAAATTATTAAAATCAAAACGAAGGTTAAACAATTGATAAATAGTAGCTAAAACAATTTCGAATTATTTTTTATAATACTTTCTATATTTAGGATACGTAATAGCTCCTAAGATAGAAATTGCTCCTAACGATTGCCAAATCCAATCTAACGATTTTGCTTCACCACTAGCATACGAATGCAATCCAACCAAATGGAAATTCACACCATAATAAGTAAACAAGATTGATACAAAGGCAAACATACTCATCAAATTGAATATCCATTTTCCTCGTAAAGCTGGAACAAATCGGGCGTGAATGACAAAAGCATAGACAAAAATACTGATCAATGCCCAAGTCTCTTTTGGATCCCAACCCCAGTAACGGCCCCAACTTTCGTTAGCCCATTGACCACCCAAGAAGTTTCCAATAGTCAACATAATTAATCCAATAGTCAATGCCATTTCATTGATATACGTAATCTCCTGAATATTTAAATCCATTTTAACTTTGTTCTTCTCATTGGTAAACAAAATCAAGATTAATGAAACTAAGCCCAAAATCATTCCCAAAGCAAAGGGTCCATAACTGGCTACAATAACCGCAACGTGGATCATTAACCAATACGAATTCAACACGGGTTGTAGGTTGGCGATTTCTGGATCAATCCAATTCATATAGGCCGCCATTAAAATCATGGCGGTAACAAATGCCGAAGAAGCAACGGTTAATTTTGATTTTCTATCGAAAGCCAAACCAAAGAACATGGTAGCCCAAGCTACATAAATGATCGATTCATAAGCATTACTCCAAGGCGCATGTCCCGAAATTACCCAACGTGCAATTAAACCTAATGTGTGTAAGAGAAACAATAATCCAATCGCAACATGAATTACGTTAATACTAATACGAATTGCTTTTCTTGATTTATAAATATCTACAATACACAACAGTAACATCAATACTGCAGCCGTCAAATACCAATACGGCAAGTTTTTGAATACATCGTATTTGTTGTAGGCAATTTCTAAATCGATTTTATCTTCTGTGGGCATAACAGAACTTCCGAATTTCTTTTGGAAACCATTCAAACTTGCTAACAATTCATTGGCTGAATTGTAATCATTGCTTGTAGCCGCGTTGCCAAGTGTTCCAAAATACAAAGGCAAAATACTCTTTGAATAAGTCGCGTCCATCCCTTTCATTCCTGATTCGTTCAATTCCAAATAGGAAATCCATTTGTTGTTAGGATCATTGGGAATTGGGAATATTTTCAAGATACGACCACTCAAAGCCGATTCCATTAAATTCACCTTTTTATCCGTTTCAATAAAATCTTTTTCAAACTGGTTCGGATTAGCACTCTTAAAAGCCTCTTCCAAATAAGGGGTTAATTTGTAATTTCCTTTGGCATCAAAAAAGGATACAAAAGGAGCAAATTTTGCTTTACTATCTATTCCAATAATTTTACGAATACTATCATTACCTGCTTTGATGTAAATAATTGGCACCTGAATCCAAGCACTGGCATATTGCGTCATCGATAAGAAAGCTTGATCTGAATTCATGCCTTTATAACTGTCCGAATGGCTTACTTTTCGCAACAATTCAGATGAAAATGTATTGATCGGTTTCATTCTTCCACCTGCATCTTGAATAATCAAACGACCAAATTGTGCTGCATGTGCTTCAGAAACTTTAAATTTAGCAATCAACGAATCAATTTCGGCTGTAGAAGGCATTTTCTGAATGTGACCCGAATGATTATTTTTGCCTTCGGATTCAGCGTGAGAATGGCCTGCATGATCCGCATGATTGTGATCTTGAGACCAAGCATTCAAACTTAACATCAAAATAAGAATAGTAATCCATTGTGATTTTTTAGTTTTTACTGCTTCTAATTTTCGCTTTAAATCTCCAAAACGAGAATGTTTGGTAAACAAAATGGCCATCATAGCGATATACAATAAAAAGTAACCTAAATAGGTAATATTGGTTCCCCAAAAATCGTGATTCACCGATAAAACTGTTCCTTTTTCATCAGGATCAAAAGACGACTGAAAGAAACGGAAACCTTTGTAATCCAAAACATGATTCATATAAATTTGAGCATCAAAAGTTTCAATTGAATCTTTAACAGTTACTTTACTTTCGAAAGCTGAATAACTCTTTTCTGTTCCTGGATATTTTTTGGCAATAAAATCATTCAATTTAATCGTGAAAGGCAAATCGTAGGTTTTGCTTCCAAAAAAGAAAGAATAGTCTTTATTTCCAATTTTTACCGTTTGAGGTTCGCCTGTTTTTCCTTTAGAACCTAAAAGCGTAACTTCTTTTTGTTGCCCCTCTGCCGTAAGTGTAATGACCAAAGCATCATTATGATTTTTCGCTTTAAAGTCATTATCCGATTCGTAAGCGATCGTTCCTTTTGTAGGAGGGTCTGGAAAAACAAAACGCTTTTCCCCAATAGTATACAACGAACGCATCATCAAAGGTTGCACAATATCTTTTTCCACTTTGCCTTGTAATTTGTCGGCCATACGCATAAAATTTCCTTCAAAAGGCGTTTGAATGGTAGGTGTATCTCCCAAAGTGGAAATGTTAATGGCACCATCTGTAGGTTTATTCAAAGCAAATAAAACATTATGAATATTTTGTACTTCTCCTTCTTTTAGGAAATGTTCTTCTCGTCCACCTTCACCAGCTTCAACTAATTTTAAATATAAAATTCCTTTGACATTGGGTTCGATTTTTTGTTTGGCCCCCATAATATATTTGGCATAATTGACTTTAAAAGGGGTGTCAGAGAATTCTCCAGAAAGGGTAAAATCATTATCTGTAACTGGTGATAACAGGAGTTGTTTTTCAAAAACTCTACGTCTAGGTTCTCCTTTGTAGTCACCATCCACAAACACAGTTAAAAATGTTTTATCAGAATATACTTTGTTCTCGGTAGCTCCTTCGCGAATGGGCATTACCCCTTCATAACTAATATATCGTGTAATAAATGCTCCTAAAAGGATTAAAATAAAGGATAAATGCAATAACAACGTAGCCCATTTTTCCTTTTTTAATAATTGGTAACGCTTAATATTACCAAAGAAATTGATCATAAAAAAGACCATAATTACTTCAAACCACCAGGCATTGTAGATCCATATACGAGCGGTATCGGTATTGTATTTACTTTCAATAAAAGTTCCTGCTCCCATCGCAACAGCAAAAACTATAAAAAGAACCGCCATCAAGCGAGTAGAAAACAAAATTGAGCTTATTTTTTTATCCATTGGAAAGGAGTTAATTTTGGTATAAGTGGCACAAAAGTACTTAAAAATGTTGAGTTCTATAATGGCACAGTTGTTAATTTAATCCAAAATTAAACCGCTATTGGAATTGAATTAATATCAGTTGAACTCTTCATTTTTTTGTTAAATTTGTGGCTATGATTAAAGTAAGCATTATCGGTTCAGGAAATGTTGCCCAACATTTGATTCAGGTATTTCAATTGAATAGCCAAATCGAATTGGTTCAGGTAGTGGCTCGCGATATAAAAAAAGTCGCACACCTACTCGATTCCAATCGCATAACGTCTGACTATACTCAATTACAAGAAGCTGATCTGTATATCATCGCGGTTTCGGATGACGCTATTGCTGAGGTTTCTTCAGCTTTACCATTTAAAAATCGATTGATAGCGCATACTTCTGGGACAGTCGCTTTAGATAGTTTGAATTCTAATAATCGTCCTGCTGTTTTTTATCCTTTACAAACCTTTTCCAAAGACAAACCAATTGATTTCAAATCAGTTCCTATTTGCCTTGAAGCAGAGAATGAAACAGATGTACAGATTTTGAAACAATTGGCACATTCCATTTCAAACGCTGTTTATGAAATCAACTCAGAACAACGAAAAGCCTTGCATGTGGCCGCTGTTTTTGTAAATAATTTTGTCAATTATTTGTACCAAATGGGCAACGAAATTTGCGATGCGAATGCAATTCCTTTTGAAATCCTAAAACCGTTGATTCAGGAAACGGCAAATAAAATTGCAACCCTTTCGCCAAAAAATGCCCAAACAGGGCCTGCCAAGCGAAACGATCTGAAAACTATTGCAGCCCACGAAGAATTTTTAAAAGATGAAAATCAAGCTGCTATTTACAAACTACTAACTCAATCCCTACAAAATAATGGCAAAAAGCTATAAAGAAATAATGAACGACATCACGACTTTTGTTTTTGATGTCGATGGCGTACTTACTGATGGATCTGTTTTTGTATCTAATGAAGGCGAAATGCTTCGCACCATGAATATCCGCGATGGATATGCGTTGAAATCTGCTGTAGATGCGGGTTACAATGTGTGTATTATTTCTGGAGGAAGCAATGAAGGCGTACGTGTTCGTTTGCGCAATCTAGGCATTACCGATATTCATTTAGGAACTCCAGATAAAGTAGCCACATTTGATGAATATACTGATATTTACAGTATTAAACCGGAACAAGTCTTGTACATGGGCGATGATATTCCTGATTATCATGTGATGAAATTGGTTGGGTTACCCACTTGTCCTCAAGATGCCAGTCCAGAAATAAAATCAATTTCAAATTATATTTCACATAAAAATGGTGGAAAAGGCGCCGTTCGTGATGTGATTGAACAAGTCATGAAAGTGCAAGGAAAATGGATGGACAATTTTGACGGAAAACACGATTAATAAACAAACGAATGCTCAAAGATAAACTAGCCAACTATACCTTGATTTTAGCTTCGGGTTCGCCAAGACGCCAACAGTTTTTCAAAGACTTGGATTTGGATTTTGAAATTCGTCTTAAAGAAATTGAAGAAGTCTATCCTCCTGAATTACAAGCAGAAGCGATTACTAATTATTTAGCTGAATTAAAAGCCAGCGCATTTGAAGGCGAACTTAAGGAAAACGAAATACTCATTACCAGCGATACGATTGTTTGGCACAACAATAAAGCATTGGGTAAACCCAAAGACGAGGAAGATGCTTTTGCTATATTGAAATCGTTATCCAATGCAACGCACGAAGTGATTACTTCAGTTTGTTTTAAAACCAAAGCAAAAACAGATACTATTTTTGAAGTTACTAAAGTCACTTTTAATGCACTCAGCGATCAAGCCATTCACTATTATTTGGACCATTACAAACCCTATGATAAAGCAGGTGCTTATGGAATTCAGGAATGGATTGGGTTTGTGGGAGTAGCCAAAATTGAAGGTTCCTATACGAATGTGATGGGAATGCCAACGGATAAAGTGTTCAACTATTTAAATAATTTAGATAACTAACCTATGTATAATTCTTTTTTTAACGATTTTGCCCGCGAAGCCATTGCTACAGGAATTGTCTTAATTCTGTTAGTATTATTACGAATTATCACAACAAAATTGGTTCGCCGTTATGCCCGCTTGAGTCAAACGGTAGAACGTAGAACCAACTTAGTCATCAAATACCTTCATTTGTTGATCAATATTCTTTTACTAATTGCGCTTGTTATTATTTGGGGTGTAAATGCCAAAGACATTATTATAGCAGTGTCATCATTGGCAACAATAGTAGGTGTGGCTATGGTAGCTCAATGGTCTATTTTGAGTAACATCACTTCGGGAATTATTTTATTTTTTTCGTATCCGTTTAAAATTGGTGATACCATTCATATCCATGATAAAGATTTTCCTGTAATTGCAGAAATTGAAGACATTGGCGCATTTTACATTAGTATGATCAATAAAGAAGGAGAATTGGTTATTTACCCCAATAACCTTTTATTACAAAAAGGAATTTCGATTATCAGTCTAGAATCAAATTCAGATTCTGAATTTACTGATTAATGATAATTTATTAATAACACCAAAGTAGATCACAAATGAAATCAAAAACTAAAATTTGGAAAAAAAGCTATACTTGGGTACTTGTTATTAATGCCATTTACATCTTGTTGTTTTATTTCATAATGCAGTTATACGCTTAAATTATGGAATTATTTGATTGGATCATACTCGTCGTTACACTGCTTTTCATAGTCATTTATGGGGCTTGGAAAAGTCAGGGAAGTAAAAACGTGCAGGATTATATTTTAGGAAGTAATGAAACCCCTTGGCATATTGTAGGTTTATCAGTTATGGCGACGCAAGCCAGTGCCATCACCTTTTTATCTACTCCAGGACAAGCGTATCACGACGGAATGGGATTCGTTCAGTTTTACTTTGGTTTACCAATAGCCATGGTAATTGTTTGTGTTACATTTATTCCTATTTATCACAAATACAAAGTCTACACTGCTTATGAATATTTAGGCAAACGATTTGATTTACGTACTCGTTCATTAGCCGCTGGACTTTTCTTGTTTCAAAGAGGTCTTGGAACCGGTTTAACTATTTATGCACCTGCAATTATTTTGTCAGCCTTGTTGGGATGGAATATCAATTATCTGAATATCATCATCGGATTATTAGTAATTATTTATACTGTAACTGGTGGAACCAAAGCGGTAAACGTAACTCAAAAACAACAAATGTTTATCATTTTATTGGGTATGGTGATTACCTTTTTTTGGATTTTATATTATTTACCAAACGATATGACTTTCAGTAATGCTATGCATATTGCAGGTGCCAATGACAAAATGAACAGTGTTAATTTTTCATTAGATCCCGAAGAAAAATACACCTTTTGGAGCGGAATTACCGGAGGTTTTTTCTTGGCCCTAGCCTACTTTGGCACAGACCAATCGCAAGTAGGACGTTATTTATCAGGAAAATCAGTTAAAGAAAGTCAAATGGGATTATTGATGAACGGACTATTGAAAGTACCCATGCAATTTTTTATTCTTCTGACAGGCGTACTCGTATTTGTTTTTTTTCAATTCAATCCTGTTCCTCTAAATTTCAATCCAAATAATAAAATAAGTGTTGAGAATTCGCCTTATAAAGAGGAATACAACACCCTTGAAAAAAAATTAGAATTAATCTCAGAAGATAAAAAAGTAATCAACCTGTTGTACATCGACCAATTAAACCAAGACTATGACAATCCTATTCTAAGAAAGGAAATGATTGCACTTTCGAATAAAGAAAAAGACTTAAGAGATCGTGCCAAAGAAATTATTTTAAAGGCCGATAGTCGCAGCGAAACCAACGATAAAGATTATGTGTTTTTTCACTTTATTTTGAACTATTTACCCAAAGGATTGATTGGATTATTGTTGGCTGTAATCATTTCAGCAGCCATGTCCTCCACCGCTTCTGGTTTAAATGCTTTGGCATCTACCACCACCATTGACATCTACAAGCGTAATTTAAGAAACGAAAAATCAGAAAAGCATTACTTGAATGCTAGTAAATTATTTACTTTATTTTGGGGAATTATTGCCATTCTTTTTGCTTGTATTGGTACCTTGTTTGAAAACCTAATCCAATTGGTAAATATTATTGGATCTATTTTCTACGGAACCGTTTTGGGTATTTTTTTAGTAGGAATGTATTCCAGAAGAATTCAATCGAGTGCTATTTTTTATAGCGCGGTTTTTAGTCAAGTTGCCATTTTTGTTATCTACTATTTTGCTATTTATTTATACCCAAGTGGTGAGGAAAAATTAGGTTATTTGTGGCTGAATTTCATAGGGGCTCTATTGACTATTGTGATTGCTTGGCTACTAGAGCGATTGGTATTCAAAAATAAAATCGCATTTATTGAATAAAAAAATCCCGTTTGAAATGTCAAACGGGATTTTTATTGCTTTTTATAAAGAAATTATTTCTTGCTCCATTCAGCAATACTATCTCTATTCATTTTAACGTAATCTTGATTTTTAGCTTCTTCAGCTGCTTCCAAAGATAATTTAGCGGTTTCAATTGCACCTGACTTATCGCCTTGTTTCGCTTGGATCAATGATTTTAAACGCAAAAACCAGAACGGTTTGTCTTTACTTAATTCCAATGATTTGTTCACATAGACTAATGATTTGGCAATATCTGTATTGGATTGAAATAAGAAATTAGCTGCTGAATAATAATCATTGGCTGTAGGACCTCTCAAAACTTTTTCTATACTTGCCATAGCTGTTTTTTGAGTAGGTACTTCAAATTTCAAGGCTACGGATGAATTCTCCCAAAAAATTTCCAAATAAGCAGAACTCGTATCTAAACCAGAAATATTGATAGTTAAACTTTCTACTGGTTTTGATAAGGCTTCTTCTTTTACAGTCGTTCTTAGTGCTACTTTTGTCTCATCAAATTCTTGAGGTAATCCCCAGTTATCGGTTGAAGTATAAAAAATAATATCCCAACTTTCAATTCTTGGTACTGAATACAAAGCGTATTTTCCTTTTTTCAAGGTTTTACCATCAATGATAACATCATCGCTAAATGAAATCGTAGTATTCTCATTGGCCCCCATTCTCCATAATTTTCCAAAAGGAACTAAGTTACCGAAAACAGGTCTGCCTTTTGCTCCCGGACGAGAATAATTCAATTCTACTTCTGTTAATCCTACCATTTGACTCACTATAGCTCTTGGGCTAGCTTGTGGTGTTTTAATTTGTGCATCTGCAACAAATTGCGAAATGAATACCGCTAATGCGAAAATTATTTTTTTCATAGTGTTTGTGTTTATTGATTCCAAATTTACAAATTCAATTGAATGATTGAGATAAATGTTAATTTAAACTACGAATAACTTCAGCAGTTAATTCTTTAAAGTGATTGATCACTAAATCGGCCTCATCTAAGTGCTGATCTTTCGAATGTTCGCTGACATATCCCACACAATAAATTCCGGCTGCTTTTGCCGCTCTAACCCCATTCGTACTATCTTCTATCACAATGCAATTTTCTTTAGGTGCAGTAGATAACGAAGCTGCATGTTCAAATATGGCCGGATGTGGTTTGGACTTTGGAAAGTCTTCTCCACTGACAATATGGGTAAAAAAATCATGCAACCCAAAACGAGTAAAAACGCGATCAATGGTCACCTTTGAAGCTGAAGAAGCCAAAATCAATTGGATTCCGTTTTGGTGTAAATCTTCGATCAAAGTGCGAACTCCATCCAACAATTCTAAATCTTCCTTGGTATCAAAGGCATCATTGAAAATGTTTCTTTTTCGCTGAATCAAATCTTCTACTTCATGCTCCAATTGAAATTGCTCTTTTAACGTTTGAAAGGTATTTCTAGTCGAAAACCCGGTAAACGAAGTATACATTGCTTCAGTTACTTCAATATCCAATTCTTCAAATTGTTTGTAATAGGCATAGCGATGTACCGGTTCGGTATCCACAATTACACCATCCATATCAAAAATTACCGTATGTATCATATTTTTTCTATTCACTAATTACTATTCACTAATCACTCTATCCAATAAATAACGAATCACTGTTTCGGCTGCATACAAACCAAATAATCCTGGCATATAGCTATTAGTCCCATAAAATGATTTTTTAAAATTCTTCCCATCCGTTGTTTTCAAACTGCTTTCATCTTGAATCTCAGAAGAAAAAACGACTTTCACTCCTTTGTCAATTTTCACTTCTTTTAAACGTCTTTTGATGGTACGTGCCAAAAAGCAATTTTCGGTTTTGCTAATATCGGATACTTTTACTTTGGCCGCTTCCATTTTGCCTCCAGCTCCCATACTACTAATAACTTTAACTCCTTTTCGTTTGGCAGAAATAATTAAATTCAATTTAGGTGTCACGCTGTCAATGCAATCCAAAACATAATCAAATTCTGGTGAAACCAATTCAAACGCGCGTTCTGGCGATAAAAATTCTTGAATACGAGTCAATTGTAATTCTGGATTAATATCCAGTAAACGATCGCCAACAATGGTAATTTTAGGTTGTCCAACAGTAGAATGTAAAGCCGGTAATTGTCTATTAATATTAGTAATATCTACCACATCACCATCAACAATGGTCATATAACCTACTCCTGCCCTTGCTAAAAACTCTGCGGCAAAAGACCCCACGCCACCTAATCCAACGACTAAAATTTTAGCGTTTTGTAATTTTTCTAATCCTTCTTTTTTAAATAATAATTCGGCTCTTTCTGTCCACTCTGCCATACTATCTTTTTTTTGGGTTATTCGGTTATTCGGTTATTTGTTTAATTGGGTACCAAAAATAGTACTGAAATTAATAGATACCAATTCTTGTATTTGAGGAATTGATAGCCCTTTATATTGAGCTGCTAATGCATACACTTCCTGAATCGTTTGTTCGTCTGTATCAGTTTCCAAGAAAAAACGATGATTCGGCATGTCTATGAAAACAGATTCCAATTGGGGCATTCGCATTAAATACTTGCCAAAGGAAATATAACAACCATTCGCCACTAATTCTTTAGCTACTTGTTCATTTTTAGAAAATCCATGAATTAGAATCGGCACCGTGATTTTTAATTTTTTTTTGATGGCAATCAATTCTTGAAAAGCAGCCACACAATGAATCACAAGAGGTTTTTGGAACTTTTCTGCCAAAAGTAATTGACGTTCAAAAACGGTTTGCTGCAATTCAAACGAAATGTCAATTCGCTTGTCCAATCCGCATTCGCCTACTGCCATACAAGCCGATTCATTTAATTTACTTTCAATAATCGCTAAATCACTTTCGATGCGATCTTCGACAATAAACCAAGGATGAATGCCAATGGAATATTGAGGAAAAGCATCCGTAAACTCTTGGGGGTATTGGTTGACTAATTCAACCACATTTTCCTGATTGCTAAACGAATGAGTATGTAAATTAAAGTACTGCATTAGTCATGAAACTTTTTTACACCTGCACGAATTTCTATTTTCAAATCATTTTCTAAAGGGACTTTCGGACACGAATATTTTGGACTGTAAGCACAATACGGATTGTAGGACCTATTAAAATCTATAACAATAGTATCGCCTTGCGGAATTTTCAAATCAATGTATTTTCCACCAATATAACTTTCGCTACCGCAAGTCAAATCTGAAAAAGGCAAAAACAAATAGTCTTTGTATTGCTCTTTTTTAGACAATTCAATATTTCTATAGATATTCAATTTGAAAAACTGACCGTCAATGTTAAAATGCGCTTCTCCGTATTTCACATAAACTGGTTTTCTATCGGTTGAGGTTTTCATTTCAAAAGGCTGCTCGTTAGCAGTTCGAATGAATTGGGCAACCACATAGAATTTTTCATTAGCAGGATAAAAATCCAGGCTTTTGAACACTTTCAAATCATCTGGTAAAAGTGGACTTGTCTTTGCATCAGCATATTCGGCATTTAATTCGTTTTGGAACTTTTCAACTGCAGACAAGCTGAACTGGTTTTGGGCAAAGCCAAAACTAAATTGCAACAATATAACAAGCAGTAGTATCTTTTTCATTCCAATTAAATTTCAACAAAAATACTACAATCCAATAGAAAACAAAACGATTTCAGGGCAAATGAAATTAATTTAAAACATACTAATTTCTAGAATAAAATGTAAACCAAAAGTTGGTACCTTTGGCACACAAATTTTACTATGATTCAGTCCGGACTGCAACGATACATCAATAATTTTAGAGGCTTTCGCAGAGAAGTTTGGATCTTGGCGTTGATCACTTTTATCAATCGCGCTGGCACAATGGTATTGCCGTTTTTATCCAAATACCTGAAAGAAGACTTGCATCTTTCCTATTCTCAAGTAGGATGGATTATGGTGTGTTTTGGCTTTGGATCCATGCTTGGCTCTTGGATGGGAGGCAAATTATCGGACAAAATTGGGTTTTACAAAATCATGATTTTTAGTTTGTTCACTAGCGGTGTTTTGTTCTTTTTCTTGCAATACGTCACTTCCTTTTGGGCTTTGTGCGCCAGCATGTTTATCATTATGGTCATTGCCGATATGTTTCGCCCCGCCATGTTTGTATCATTAGGCACCTATGCCAAACCTGAAAATCGAACGCGTGCTTTGACTCTAGTGCGTTTAGCGGTAAATCTCGGTTTTGCTGCCGGGCCGGCTTTAGGAGGTTTAATTATTTTAAGCCATGGGTACCAAGCACTATTTTGGGTCGATGGAAGTTCG
The DNA here is from genome assembly GCA_002382495.1 of Flavobacterium sp. UBA4098. GTDB lineage: Bacteria > Bacteroidota > Bacteroidia > Flavobacteriales > Flavobacteriaceae > Flavobacterium. Next base: position 1,095 of record DFXW01000005.1, on the reverse strand, counting down.
TGCATTATAGCCATTGTTCTTTTTGCTGTATTGGTAAAAGAAAAGAAAGTGCCCGAAGATTTGATTGCCAAAAAAGCGGCAGAAGCAGAAAGAGAATCGGTTTTTAAAGACAAAATATTTTGGATTTTCCTATTCGTTTGTTTTATTACTGCCATTTTATTTTTTCAATTATTTACGACGCTCCCGCTCTACCACAGTGAACATTTTGGCTTGACCGAATTTCAAAGTGGACTAATTTTATCTTTAAACGGAATCATTATTTTCTTTTTGGAAATGCCTATTGTAAGTTATTGCCAACGCAAAGACATCAGTAAACTTAGCATAGTTCTTTGGGGATCGGTATTGATGGCAATCAGTTTTTATGTTTTGTTATTCAACGCTTGGGCAGGCATCTTAATTGTGAGTTTACTTTTTATCACTTTTGGCGAAATGTTCATATTCCCCTTCTCCAACTCTTTCGCTCTAAGTCGCGCACCCAAAGGCCACGAAGGACGGTATATGGCTTTATTTACTATGAGTTTTAGTTTGGCACACATTGCCAGTTCTAAAATGGGTTTGGAAATCATTAGCCACTTTAACTACCAAGCTAATTGGTTTGTCATGGGATCTTTAGGAGTGATTGCTGTTCTATGTTGTATTTGGTTGCAACGTTTACTTAAACAAACCCAGTAAAACTGTTCGAAAACTAAAAAATTAGTTAAATAACTATAAAAATAGTTGTATAACTAAAATAATAGTTTTACGTTTGGTCTATAAAATTTATAGCCATGCAAAAACTGACCAACAAAGAAGAAGAAATAATGCACATTTTATGGAAGCTTAAAAGAGCTTTTGTAAAAGACATTATGGAAGAAATTGTAGATGATAAACCACACTACAATACACTCTCAACAATTGTTCGAAATTTAGAGGAAAAAGGATATGTAGGATACAATGCCTACGGAAAAACGCACCAGTACTTCCCTATTGTTCCAATCGAAGAGTATCGAAAAGCATTTATGAATACCGCTATTACAAATTATTTTAATAGTTCGTACAAAAATCTAGTTTCCTATTTTGCTGAAGAAGAAAAGATTTCAGCTGAGGAGCTCCGTG
>DFXW01000025.1:66400-79457 GCA_002382495.1 Flavobacterium sp. UBA4098 | reverse complement strand
ACAGCTTTTTCTTAACTCGCTGATTCCCCGTTTTGTAAATACCAAAGTTTTTTGTCAATTGGGAATTGTAAAGGTTGAATTAGAAGGTTCAAACAACGAAAATTCAATAAAGAATGTTGAATGTTGAACTTTAATATAGGTGTTTTTATCACAAACCGCGTTAGGGATAGACGCGAAAAGCCCACAGCAAAGCGAGGACTTGTAGCAATAGCCCGACCTAGTTTGCGAGGCCACGAAGCAAACCAGGTAACGCACAAGAAATTAGTCGTAGCGGATGGCTTTGACAGAAAAACTAGACAGTAGCTAACACCTCAAGTAGATAATCAATCTCTTCCTTCGTATTATAATGACTGAAAGAGATACGCAAACTTGGCAAAACCAATTCTTCTGGAGAAAGGATTTCGGCCAAAACATGAGACGGATTACTACTTCCGGATTGACAGGCGCTACCGCGAGAAACCGCAATCCCTTTCATGTCAAGATGAAATAACAACATTCCAGTTTTGTCAGCTGAAAGCGGCAAAACAACATTAATTATATTGTAGAAATTATTTTTGGAGCCAATTATTTTGGAATTGGGAAATCGTTGCGCTAATTGACTGACACAGTATTCTTTTAATTCTGAAATATAAGCTCTTTCTGAATCTAATTCAGCATAAGCTATTTCTAAGGCTTTTGCCATTCCGGCGATTTGGTAGACTGACTCGGTACCGCCGCGCATTCCTTTTTCTTGTTCGCCACCTAAAAGCAACGGTTGAAGACCGGAGTTTTTACGAATAAAAGCAAAACCAATTCCTTTTGGACCATGAAATTTATGAGCGCTTGCTGAAATAAAATCAATTGGCAATGCTTTCAAATCGATTTCTGTTTTACCAACAGATTGTACAGTATCGGAATGAAATAGCGCATTGTGTTCTTTACAAATGATCGCAATTCGTTCTAAATCCAACACTACACCTACTTCATTATTGACATGCATTAAACTTACTAAGGTAGTTACCTCTTGCGATAACAGCTCAGCTAAATGGGTCACATCAATATTTCCGTCCGGTAATATGGCGACAAAGTCAACTTGGATACCAAATTCTTTTTGCAAAGCCAAAGCAGGATACAGGACCGCATGATGCTCTATTTTAGTTGTAATAATTCGCTTTACACCTAGGTCTCGAACCGCAGAACGCAGAATCCAATTATTCGCTTCGGTGCCTGAAGAAGTAAAAAATATTTCAGACCCTACCACATTTAACTGCTTGGCGATTGACTTTCGGGAAAGTTCCAAAACACTTTTGGCATTTCGACCAAAACTATGAGTTGAGGAAGGATTTCCATAATCTTCAGTCATTAATCGAGTGATTTCTTGAATGACTTCTGGACGAATTGCAGTGGTTGATGCGTTATCTAAATATACTTTCTTCATAGAAAGCAAATTTATAAAATATCTTCACAAATACTCTAATACACTAAATTAATTATTGTTTTTTTGACTATTTTTGAGCCAAAATTGAGAATAATGAAAAAAGGTTTTTACTTACTATTACTAACTGTATTGTTTATAAATTGTAGCGATGGCGATTTGTCTCAAGAAGTAATTAGTTTTGATTCGGTTAGTACACAAAGCTGTAGTAACAACGGCATAATTTACAAGATAAAAGAGCAAGAAGCTTTACTAATTCAAATCCCTACTTCAACTTTCACAGACGAACCCTCCGCTGTTGGTAATCCAACAATTATTGATATAAATACCACTAATCGGGTTGTATATCGTTTTTACAATGGAGCCATTTCGAGTAGTATGTTTTGCGAAACTATCCCTCCTTCATCGCCTTCAGTAAGTGACGAATGGATTGCAACTGCAGGTAAAATCCAAATTACCACCACTGCAATTAAGACCACCAATACAACAACCGGACAAACTTCAATTACCGGCTACAATCACAATATTGTATTTAAAAACATCACTTTTGCAAAACAAAATGGAACTCAAGTATACGAGACTTTTGCATTTGGCGATTACAGTCGTTCCATTACCCCTGTAGCTTTTGGATTTGACGGGACTTTAGAACAATGTTCTGCATCCAAACAAATTTACAATTACAATAGTAGCGAATCAGTTACCTTAGATAATGTCAGTACCGATTTGATTAAAAACCAAATCACTCCACTCAACAGCCCTAGAACTGCTTTGATTGGAACTACATCCAACAAATTAGTCTATCGTTCGTTTACTAACGGCATTGTTACGCCTAATTACTTTTGCAACACTATCACACCAACTGTCCCAACTATTAATCAAGAATGGATTGCCGAAGCTGGTGTTGCTAATGTAAAAGGAATAATTGAAGTTACCACCACTAACGTGCTCAACACCTATACTCATCGTATCGTTTTGAAGAAAGTGACTTTAACAAAAGGAAACAACAATTTTACACTTGGTGACAGTTATATTTTAGGGGATTTAATTACGACAAATTAAGCTGTTTATCTTCTCTACTAAATGATAAAAAAACGTCCGTATTTTCGATTGAAATACGGACGTTTTATTTGAATACAATAACCTTTAAAACGACTGAATTTTATTTGTTGTTTTGCTTAATATATACTTCGGTTGCACCCAAACCATATTTTTGATAATTGGCATCTTGAAACGAAATAGTATCATAACGTCCAAATAAAAAATCCAACTCCGCTTTTAAAACTCCTTCGCCAACTCCATGAATAAAAACAATTTTTGGAATCCGATTTCGGATGGCAAAATCAAGGTGTCGCTTTGCGGTTTCTGATTGCAATGTTAGGATGTCATAATTAGACATACCTCTTTTGTTTGGAACTAATTTTTCAATATGTAAATCGAATTCGGGCACGCCAACTTCGCGTTTTTCTCTGCGCTCTTTAACGAAACTTCTGGGTTTTGGAATCTCTTTTTCTTTTTTTATTTCTCCTGAATTAAAACTTTTGATAGAATCCATTAAGTTACTGGAATTGTTTACTTTAATCAATTCGTTGACATTAAATGTCATCACGAATCCGTCCGTAGATTCTATTGTAACCTGCTCACCATTAACAGATAATACTTGTCCGTTAACCGCCTCGTCTAAAACAGAAACCTCATCTCCTTTACTCAGCATCTTCTTGGTTTTTATCTTGATTTTTACTTGGCGTTTTTGCGCTCAATCGCATCATTCCGTACATAAAAATTGCTACTGCCCCTACTGTAATATAAACATTACTAGTTGTTTTTTGTTGCTCATAAAAAGCAATCAAAAAAGCGACAAGCATCATCGGAATCATAATTTTTTTCATCATTCTAAATTTGGTTTTTCAAAAGTAAACAATTTAAAATAGAAGCAAATTTAATCTCAAAAAGGTTTGGTATTTTTTCGTAAAATTGTAAAAACAAAACTGCCTTGAATTTAGAGAAATACATGTTCCCTTGCATTAGTAAAACACTCTTCGGAATAGAGTGTTTAGGTTGTGGTTTTCAGCGTGCTTTTGTATTACTTTTAGAAGGTGATTTTAAAGCAGCATTTGTCATGTATCCTGCAATTTTTTCTTCTCTTATTTTTTTGCTTTTTGCAGGTCTTCACTTTATAGATTCGAAACGAAATTATAAAAAAACACTAACTGTATTGGTAACCCTTAATGGAATTCTAATGATTGGAGGCTATTATTACAAGCATTTTTTATAATTGATACTACGCTATAAATTGCAAGTAAAGCAAAGCCAAAGAAGCTAATGTCATTATTAACAAAGCAGCAAAGCCAAATATATTTGCCTTTAGAGAATTTGTATACTCCCCCATTACGCTTTTATTGTTACTAATATGAAGAATAATTGCGATAAGTACTGGAGCAGTCATGCCTTACAAAATGGCTGTATAGATCAATGCTTTGATTGGCGATATACCAACGTAATTTAAAGACAATCCTAAAACTAATGAAATGGCAATTACTACATAAAACGCTTTGGCTTCATGAAATTTCTTATCCAAACCGTGTTCCCAACCAAAAGTTTCAGTAATTATATACGATAACGAACCACTTAAAACCGGTATAGCCAATAAACCCGTTCCAATAACTCCAATAGCAAAAAGTAAGTAAGCCAAATTTCCAGCTAATGGCTTTAAAGCTAAAGCAGCCTGCTCCACCGTATCGATTTGATGTACTCCTGCGTTGTACAATACCGTTCCTGTTGTGAGAATTATAAAATACATTACCAAACCTGAAAAAGTCATCCCAAAATCAACATCCTGTTGCATTTCACTAATGATTTTTTTGTTGACTACAATTTGATTTTTATGCTTCATTTCTTCTACTTCCATAGTGGCTTTCCAAAAAAAAACAGATAAGGCGAAATCGTTGTACCTAGGATCCCAACTAAGATTCCAACAAATTCTTTATTGAATTCCAAAGTAGGCACAAAGGTGCTTTTAATAACCAAAAGCCAATCTTGCTTGTATAAAAAGGGAACCACTAAATAAACTAAAAGTACAATACAGAGGTACTTCAGAATCGCTGCTATTTTTAAATAGGGTAAATAAATTATTAAAATTAATAGCAAGATCGTAAAAAACACACTAAAAAAAGTTGCCTCAATAGTAGGAAACAATAAATTACCAACCGCACCCATTCCAGCAATATCAGCACCAATATTCATGACAATTGCTGGGAAACTAAATAACAACATCAAATACAAAACGGGTCTAGGATAATGTTTTTTCAATGCCCCAGTTAGACCCAAAGAAGTTACTAATCCTATTTTAGCACACATTTGCTGAATAGCAGCCATTAAAGGGAAAGCCAAAAGTCCAGTCCACAAAGTTGACAAACCAAAAGCAGCTCCTGCCTGGGAATAGGTTGCAATTCCCGATGGATCATCATCACTGGCGCCAGTTATTAAACCAGGTCCCAGTAATTTCCAAAAACGTTTTAATTTTGAACTTATATTGATTTCCTTACCATATTTTACACTTATAGTCTCGAATGTACAATTAAAAATAACAGAAACGAAACTCTTTGTTTCATATATCAATTAAGTCGATAAATGACAAAAAACGTACCTTCTAATTCTAAAAAACACCTACTTTTACGTCACATTAACAGAATCCAATTTTAGTCGTGATAAAAAATCAGATTATTCAAAATATAAAGTTGTTGAAAAGTGATTTTTCAACTAATTACAGTATTAAAACAAAGACAGAAATCTTTACCGAAAAGCTTTTTTATACCTTGTTTGATGGCAATGCTCCGTTGGATAAAAGCATTGAAGAACTCGAACTTCTTTTTAAAGAAATCTCAGCGATAGCATGCAAAAAACCTTCTGATTTATGCGATTCAATATGGGATAAATTTCTTGCAAGTTTACCTTCTGTCTTAGAAAAACTAAATCAAGATGCCGCTTATATTTTAGAAAATGACCCCGCTTCAAATAGCTTAGAGGAAGTGTATTTGGCTTACCCTGGCTTTTACGCCATCGCTATCTATCGCTTGAGTCATGAATTGTATTTGTTGGATTTATTGCTGTTTTCACGTTTAATGAGTGAATATGCGCATCGAATCACAGGGACCGATATTCATGCTGGTGCTGAAATAGCTTCTCCATTTTTTGTTGATCATGCCACAGGAATTGTAATTGGCGAAACCACAATAATTGAAAAAAACGTAAAAATATACCAAGGAGTAACTCTTGGAGCGCTTAGCATTACCAAAGAGATGAAAAATTCCAAAAGGCATCCAACGGTCGAAGAAGAGGTTTGTATTTATGCTAATGCTACTATTTTAGGAGGGAATACCACCATTGGAAAAGGAAGTGTTATTGGCGGAAATTCATGGGTAACCAAATCTATTCCTGCCTATTCTATCGTTACCAACACAACTACAACAGAGGTCAAAATAAAAGAGAAAAAATAACATGGAACCAAAAAAATTAATTGAATTAATTGGAAATACTCCATTAGTAATAAGCCGTAATTTAATTCAAAACCCGAATGTACAATTGTTGCTCAAATTAGAAGGTAACAATCCTGGAGGAAGTGTTAAAGACCGTGCTGCCTATAACATGATTGCTTCAGCAGTAGCACGTGGAGAAATTAAAAAAGGAGACAAATTAATAGAAGCTACCAGTGGCAACACTGGAATAGCTTTAGCTATGATTGCCCAGTTGTTTGATATTGAAATCGAATTAGTATTACCAGAAGATTCGACTAAAGAACGTACACAAACCATGTTGGCCTATGGCGCTAAAGTTACACAAACACCAGCAAGCTCAGGCATTATTGGTTCTCGAGATTATGCCAATAAGAAAATGGAAGAAGGTGGTTATGTTATGTTAAACCAGTTTGCTAATGAGGATAATTGGAAAGCACATTACAAAACTACTGGTCCAGAAATTTGGAGAGATACCAATGAAACTATAACCCATTTTGTTGCTACTATGGGAACTACTGGGACAATTATGGGTACATCTACCTACCTGAAAGAACAAAATAAAGATATTCAAATCATTGGAGTACAACCCACTGATGGCTCTCAAATTCCCGGGATTCGAAAATGGCCTCAAGAGTACTTACCTATAATATTTGATGCCTCAAAGGTGGATATAGTGATGGAAGTAAGCGAACAAGAAGCGAGAGAAATGACCCAACGTTTAGCTAAAGAAGAAGGTATATTTGCAGGTATGAGTAGTGGTGGATCAGTTGCTACAGCAATTAAAGTTGCCAATCAATTGGAATCCGGAGTGGTAGTAGCCATTATTTGTGATCGTGGTGATCGATATTTATCTTCTGATTTATTTGACTAACTTTCAACTTTAAAAAGTTAGGAATATGAAAAATTCGGTCATTTATTATTTATTACTATTTATCTTTATTAGTATGTCTGAAACATCATTTGCTCAAGATTGGGCTAATTTAGCAAAATACGAAACCCAAAATAACCAGCTACCGCCTAAACACTCTGGAGAAAAAAGAATCGTTTTAATGGGTGATTCAATTACGGAGTTTTGGTTACAAATTCAGCCCGATTTTTTCACCAACACATCCTATATTAACAGGGGAATTAGTGGTCAAACCACACCCCAAATGTTGATTCGTTTTAGACCTGATGTACTGAATTTACATCCTGATGTGGTCGTAATTTTAGCCGGGGTAAATGACATTGCAGGCAATACCGGACCTACTACCCTTGCGAAAATTTTTGGTAATATTCAATCTATGGTTGAATTGGCAAAAGCCAATAAAATTAAAGTAATTCTTTGTTCAGTTTTACCTGCCAATAATTTTTATTGGCGACCAAATGATCAAGCTGCCGAAAACATTATTCAATTGAATCAAATGATTCAAACGTATGCAAAACAACAACATATTCCTTATGTTGATTATCATTCTGCCATGGCTGACGCCAAAAATGGTTTGCCTAAAGAATTTTCTGAAGACAGTGTACATCCTAATTTAAAAGGATATCAAACCATGCAACCCTTGCTGGAAAAAGCAGTTCAAAAATTGTACTAATTATATAGTTTTTAAACTCTGCGGAATGTATTATCCGTTTTAAAGCATTGAAGTTAATGAGACTTGTGTAACAAAAGTTACTGTAGCCACAAAATGACCCTACTATATTTGCATCGAAATCAACGTATTTCTAAACTAATATACAGGAAACTTAACTTTATATTCAAATCATGACTTTAGAAAAAATTATCAAAGAAGCCAATTGCACCATTGTAGATGTGAGATCACACGAAGAATTCATGGGTGGTCATGTGGCAGGTTCTATCAATATTCCATTGCAAACCATTCCAGAACGAGTTGAAGAATTAAAAGATTTACATTCACCATTAATTCTATGCTGTGCTTCTGGAAATAGAAGTGGACAAGCGCAACATTACCTTTCACAACAAGGATTGGATTGTTACAATGGAGGTTCCTGGCTAGATGTTAACTACTATCAATCAAAATAAAAGAGATGATCACACTATTAAAAAAGTTTTTAGGATTAGGCCCTGCTATTAATTATACTGAATTGGTACAACAGGGAGCAATCATATTAGATGTGCGTTCAAAAGCTGAATTTTCAGGCGGACACATTAAAGGAGCTGTAAATATTCCAGTACAAGTATTACAAAATCATTTAGGTCAATTAAAAGACAAAAACAAAACTATTATCACATGCTGTGCTTCGGGTATGCGAAGCGCTTCGGCAAAAAGCATACTAAAATCAAATGGATATACTTCCGTTCATAATGGAGGCGGCTGGTCTAGTTTGCAATCCAAATTATAATTGACTATTTTAAAATATACGCCTTCCAATTTTGGGAGGCTTTTTTTTGTTACTACTAAAATTTTGTTTTTGTTGATAATTATCCATTATTCTTAATAAAACATGGACAACAATTCGGAAAAACGTTTGTCCCAACCCTAAATTAAATTTACATTTGCAACAGTTTAACCTTTACACATCAAATGAAGCCTAACACACAACAATTAAACGATTTAACTATCCAAGTTAGAAGAGATATTCTTCGAATGGTACACGCTGTCAATTCAGGTCATCCTGGAGGATCTTTGGGTTGTACTGAATTTTTAGTAGCCTTGTACCAAAACCTAATGGAACGCAAAGAAGGTTTTGATATGGACGGAATTGGCGAAGATCTTTTCTTCCTTTCTAACGGACACATCTCTCCAGTTTTTTATAGCGTTTTAGCAAGAAGCGGTTATTTTCCAGTAGCTGAATTAGCTACTTTCCGTTTAATCAATTGCAGATTACAAGGTCACCCAACTACACATGATGGTTTGCCAGGAATCCGCATGGCTTCTGGTTCACTTGGACAAGGATTATCTGTTGGAATTGGTGCGGCTCAAGCCAAAAAACTAAACAATGACAAACACCTAGTATACACTTTACATGGTGATGGTGAATTACAAGAAGGACAAAACTGGGAAGCCATTATGTATGCTTCTGCAAAAAAAGTAGACAATTTAATTGCTACTGTTGACCTTAATGGAAAACAAATCGATGGTACTACTGACGAAGTATTGTGTATGGGTAGTTTAAAAGCAAAATTTGAAGCTTTTGATTGGGATGTATTAGAAATCAAAGAAGGAAATAATCTAGAGGCAATCATTGCAGGAATGAACGATGCAAAATCTCGAACTGGAAAAGGAAAACCAGTTTGCGTTTTATTGCATACAGAAATGGGTAACGGAGTTGATTTTATGATGCATACGCATGCTTGGCACGGTAAAGCACCAAATGATGCGCAACTAGAACAAGCTTTAGCACAAAATACTTCAACATTAGCTGATTACTAATAACAAGACACAACAAATGAAAAAATATACAAATACAGGAAGTAAAGATACTCGTTCAGGTTTTGGAGCGGGAATGACTGAATTAGGTCAAAAAAATGAAAATGTAGTAGCGCTTTGTGCGGACTTAATTGGATCATTAAAATTTGACGATTTCAAAAAGAATCACCCAGAACGTTTTTTCCAAATTGGAATTGCTGAAGCCAATATGATTGGAATTGCAGCAGGACTAACTATTGGTGGTAAAATTCCTTTTACAGGTACTTTTGCTAGTTTCTCTACAGGACGTGTGTACGATCAAATTCGTCAATCAGTTGCTTATTCTGAGAAAAACGTAAAAATCTGTGCATCTCACGCCGGATTAACTCTAGGTGAAGATGGCGCGACTCACCAAATCTTAGAAGATATCGGTTTAATGAAAATGTTGCCTGGAATGACAGTAATCAACACTTGCGATTACAACCAAACCAAAGTGGCTACTATTGCACTGGCAAATCATCACGGACCTGCTTACTTGCGTTTTGGACGTCCAGTAGTGCCTAACTTTATGCCAGCTGATGAACCATTCGTTATTGGAAAAGCGATTCTTTTAAACGAAGGTACCGATGTAACTATTGTAGCGACTGGACACTTAGTTTGGGAAGCTTTAGTTGCTGCTGAAGCATTAGAAGCGAAAGGAATCTCTGCTGAAGTTATCAACATCCATACTATTAAACCATTGGACGAAGAAGCTATTTTAAAATCATTGGCCAAAACAAAATGTATTGTAACTGCTGAAGAACATAATATCTTAGGAGGTTTAGGCGAGAGTGTTTCGAGAGTATTGGCTTTACATCATCCAGCTCCACAGGAATTTGTAGCGGTAAATGATAGTTTTGGCGAATCAGGAACTCCTGAACAATTAATGGAAAAATACAAGTTAAACAATCAAGCTATTGTTGCTGCTGCAGAAAAAGTGATCAAAAGAAAATAATCCTTTTTTATACCATAAAAAAAATCCCGATTTCAATGAAATCGGGATTTTTTATTTACTCTTTTTTTAGTGACAATTTTTATCTAAATGCTTTTTAATTCTTGCACTATTGGTAGTATTACCACTACAATCAGGAATAGTTGCAAAAGGAATGCTTAATCCAGTTATAGGATCTTTAATTTCTAATTTAGTAGTAAAATTATCCCCATCATCATCTATATCAAGAAAGTTAGGTATACCATCAGCATCTGTATCATCAGAATTTGATGCTATCGATGTTGGGTAATTTATCGTATTTCTAAAATCGTAAACATATCCATCTCCATTCAAATCTTCTAAATAAGACGGAATACCATCAGCATCTTGATCCAATCGTTGAATTTCGTATAGTTTAAAGCTAAAAACTAAAGGACTATAGGAAGGAATTGAACCGCTACCTGAGGCATAATAGGCAAGACCTGAGGGTAAAAACATGACTCCAGCACCAAAACCAGAATAAGAAACTGTTCCATCCGCATTAGCTGTATAGGTTCCTTTTTTGAATTGTGGAAAAATTTCAGACCAACCTACAATAGTATTTGTTAAACTAAAAAAACTTTGTGGGTTTTTGGACTCTTCGAATTGTGTTGCAGTCAATGTTGCAGCTGTTGTTGTAGTAGCGGCTACTTGGGTTAAATAATCACCTTTATAAGAAGCCAAGACACCATCAACGTTAGTTGGTTTTTCTCCAGTACCTTCTCTCAATACTAAATAATATACTTTATAAGTTATATCGTGTAATTTAACCTCTCTGGATAGTAACTTTGGAAATGAAGTGCTATTTAAATACGACCAAACCGCTGGTTGAGTTCCTCCAGCAGGTATTTTGGTAAAAGTAACATCTTGATCATCTGCAAAACCAGAATGGTTTATCACAGTAATGTAAGTAGTTTTAAGATATTCTTCAATGGTAGCAATATCTGTTGTGTATTGAACAGAATATTCTCTAATTGTTTCTGCTTCAGTTGCATTATCTTTAGAACATGAAAATAAAGAAAGGGTTGTTATTAATAGAATAAAATAATACTTAAATTTGTTCATTATGGCGAATTTTTAAGTGCGCAAGATACAATATTGATTTATTTTTGTAAACTATTTAACTTCGATTTTAGAAAATTTATGCGAATAGACAAATATTTATGGTGTGTACGATATTATAAGACGAGAAACATGGTTACAGAGGCTTGTAAAAAAAACCATGTGACAGTAAATGGACAAATCGCAAAGCCCTCTCGAGAGGTTTATCCAACCGACAAAATCACATTTAGAAAAGACCAAATCACACAAATTATAACCGTTTTAGATATTCCTGAAAGTCGTGTTGGAGCAAAATTAGTAGACATCTATCGCCGAAATGATACTCCTGCCGAAGCCTTTGCTCATTTAGAATTATTAAAATTATCCAAAGAACATTATCGAAAAACGGGAACTGGGCGTCCTACTAAAAAAGACCGAAGAGATATTGACGAATACGGTAATGAAATTCCAGAAGATTTTGAAGAAGACTTTTTGTAATAATTGAAACCCTAAGGATTAAAACGAACAAAAAAAGATTGTACCTTTCAAAAAAAAAAATAGACTATGAGCCAAAATATCATCTTAACTCATCAAGAAATCGAGCATAAAATCAAACGTATAGCGTATCAAATCTATGAGACATTTGTTGATGAAGAAGAAATTGTCATTGCAGGCATTGCTACAAACGGATTCATTTTTGCTCAAAAAATTGCAACTGCTTTACAAGAAATTGCAACTCTAAAAATTGCTTTGTGCGAGGTGAATGTCAACAAACTACATCCCGAAGCGCCAATTCAAACTTCACTATCCAAAGAAGAATATGCTAACAAAGGATTAATTGTAGTAGATGATGTTCTGAATTCTGGAACAACTTTAATTTATGCAGTAAGACATTTTTTGGATGTTCCATTAACTAAATTCAAAACTGCTGTTTTAGTGGATCGTAATCACAAAAAATATCCAGTAAAAGCAGATTTTAAAGGCATCTCGTTATCTACTTCATTATTGGAACACGTTCGTGTTGTTTTTGATGAAAACGGACAAAACACAGCTTATTTAAGCTAATATTGTCATTATATCTGTAACTGTTTCATCGATTGATTTACCATCTACAGCTACTTTGTATTCAGCCTGATTGTAGTAAAAACTGCGATCAAACAAATGTTTGGCGATAAACTCTTGTAATTCAGCTTCTGATTTATTAGATACTATGGGACGTTTACTTTTATTGTGAGACAATCTATTAAACAATGTTTCAACTGACGCTTTCAAATAAATAGAAGTAATTCCCTTGCCTTTTAACAATTCATGATTATTGGCATAACAAGGTGTACCTCCACCTAAACCAATGATTTGATTTTCGGATGTAGCGAGCAATTCGACAAAAACATCGTGTTCTAATTTTCTAAAATAGACTTCTCCAAAAGTTTCGAAAATTTGATTGATTGTCATTCTTGCTTTGGCTTCAATACTTTTATCTAAATCGACAAATGGAAGGTGTAGTAAACCTGAGAGTTTTTCGGCTATTGTTGATTTGCCACACCCCATATATCCTAATAATATAATTTTTTTCATTGGAATAAAACCTTACAGATTAAGGCGTTAAGGACTTTTGTTTAAAAAAGACAAATTTATAATAAAATAGCTTTGAAATATCAAAAATAAGGCCTTATATTTGCACCCGCATTCAAGAAATGATAATGACTCGATAGCTCAGTTGGTAGAG
>DFXW01000025.1:0-66369 GCA_002382495.1 Flavobacterium sp. UBA4098 | reverse complement strand
TTCGAGCCCCAGTCGGGTCACAAAAGGTTGTTCGTTTTTCGAATGACCTTTTCTTTTTTAAGGCCATGTGGAGAAACGGTAGACTCGCCATCTTGAGGGGGTGGTGCTCGCAAGGGCGTGAGGGTTCAAATCCCTCCATGGTCACGAACAAAACCGAACGCTTAATAAATAATCAAGCTTGCTTGAAATTATTTTTTAAGCGTTCGGTTTTTCAAAGCGGAACTTTGAGGGAAAGAAGTAGTCAATCCCACCTATACACTCTAAATTAGATATGCATTATTTAATAAGGTTATCTCAATCTCCTTAGTTCATTTATTAGATCCATACAATCAATTTCTAAAACATCGACTAATTGCTCTAATAAAGATAGTGTTAACTCAGACTGACCATTTTCTATTTTTGAATAATAGCCTTGGGTTACATTCAACTTTACAGCTACTTCTTCCTGTTTTAATCTTTTTTTAAATCTTGCCAAACGGATGGCATCAAGTACAATAATTTTTAACATAGATTACATTTTAGTTATATAGTATTTATAAGGGGACGTACAATTTTACAAAAAAATTTTGAAAAATGCGATGAAACAGCTATGAATCAAAGACATATTCCTTTAAAGAATAATGTATTCCAACTTATATTTAGGAAGTCTAAAAAAACTTTTTAAGATTTGTAACACCTAACCAAATCTTATTAAATCATGAAAAAAATTAAATTAAACTTTACCCAAAGTTTTATACCATTTATCTTGATATTTGCTTTTCCATCTTGCTCAACAGACAATAAAGATGTAAGTTCTGAATCTACGTTAAAGAAAGTAACTCTCTCAAAAAATATTGAAGCATTTTCAAGTTACATTTTAAAAAGTAATTTGATTATTCAACAAGAATTATCAAAAAATGACCATCTTTTATTTGATGCAAATTTTATTACAACATTATACAACTCAAAAAATGAAGATGAAATAAAAAAAACATTTGAAAATAGTGGAATGAAAAATAGTGAAGTAATTTTAAATTTACTTAAGAATCAATTAAATGCAAAATTAAGTTTCAAACAAGACAATCCTAATTTGTACAAATTGAATCTTGAGAAACGTAAAGAACTTTTTAACAAGTCATTTGATGATTGGTTTATTAAATTTTCAAATTCTTTGATTAGTTAAAAATTTTATACAAATGTTTTCCAAAAGTATGATGTCACACCACCTACAAATACAACGGATTGTATAAGAGTATATAATAAACAACTTGGAAGATGTGATCGCGATTTTGGGTTTTGTGGAGGATTTGCTATTGTAGCGGCAGGTTTTACTGGAGGAACTGGTGGATTAATTTCAGCTGCGTATTGTATGACGACACATTATATTTGTAAAGATGACGCAAAACAAGATCTTTATGAATGTGTAATGAAATAATTTTTTTATAACAGTTTATAATTTTTAAAATAAAATACTATGTCAAAAAAAACTAAGATAATCATTGCTCTAATCTACTTTATCATTTATGTTGTCTACCGTTCGTTAAAACCGCACAATAATGAAAAGTTCGAGATTTATACATTGTATACTTTTTATGTGTCAATATTTGCAATTCTTATTTTTCATTTATATAGTTTAAACAAAGAAGATAAAATAAACAGAACGACAAATTTCAGAAAAACATTTTTAAACATTTTTGTCGTTATTTTAATATTGACCACCTTTTTTTTTATTCAAAATCAGTTTTAAAACCACTTCCCAATACATAAAAACCCATAAAAGAATAATCAAGCTTGATTGAAATTATTCTTTCAGGATTTTTTTTTAAAGCGGAGTTGTGGGGCAAAAACGCAGTCAATCCCAAAATATGAAATAAAAAAACACCAATTTTGGTGTTTTTATTAGGATAATCTCAACACAAAATAATTACTTCTTCCCCACTCTCCTTAACTCAGCACTTCCAGGTATTTTCATTTTATCTGTCAACGCTGGCACTTCATTCAAATCAAAAATACCTGTAATAGACATCAAAACAGTATCATCTGTCTTACTTCCCTCAACAAATAGCAACAACTCTTTTAATTGGTTTTCGCTCACGCCTTGTTTACCAAGAATTCTTACCCTTTTTCCTCCTTCTATTGTGGATAGCAACTCTTCTAAACCTGAGGATTTAGCATATTTTTCAGCGGTCAAGCGCATCTGTAAAGAGATGCGTTCGTTTTGAGTACGGTATACTCTGAGATAATCAATTTTCTTAATTAAACTCATGTATTGTAGGGTTTCTTTATCCGAAGTATCTAACTTAACTTTACTCATCAAATCAAACATTTTCTTATTGATAATAACTGCGTCAACGCCAGGAATACCATCGAATTGATCAAAAACAGATTGCCCAAAAAATGAATTGGAAACCAGTATAAATAATAATGCAATTAATTTATTTCTCATAGTATTTTAAAATAGTATTTGTAGTGTTAAATGTATTAAATAATAATTAATGGCATTCTAAGAGAACGTTACTATTTTATAAAATTATAATATAAAGTTTGTATTTTTACTTCTTTAAACAAAATCTAATCTCGAATTATGAAAAAATATATTTCCATTTTTACGATTGCAATACTACTAATTTCAACTTTACAAGCCTGTCAAAAAGACCAAGATGACGCTGTTGGAAGTCCATCCAGTCCAACTGCAAATCTAGAAGTGCAGAACTTTATTTGGAAAGGATTGAATCAATACTATTTATGGCAAACTGATGTGCCTAACCTAGCCGACAATCGTTTTGCAAATCAAACAGCAAAAGATGCCTTTTTAATTAATTACAAAGTTCCTGAAGAGTTATTTGATGCATTAAGAGTAGGCCCAACTATTGACCGATTCAGTTGGATGGTAGATGATTACGTTACCCTAGAACAATCCCTTCAAGGAACTTCAAAAAACAATGGGGTTGATTTTGGATTGAGTTATAAACCCAACAGTACAACCGAAGTATTTGGTTATGTACGTTACATTATTCCAGGTTCGGATGCTGCAAATAAAGATATTCGTCGTGGAGACATTTTTACCGCTGTCAATGGTACTCAATTAACAGTAAGTAATTACGAAAGTTTATTATTTGGAACCAATGACAATTATACATTAAATATGGCGGATTATGTTGGCACAACTATAAGTTCAAATGGTAAAACAGTTGCTTTAACAAAAACTACACTAACCGAAAACCCAATTTTAGTCAAAAAAGTAATTACAATTGGCACAAAAAAAATTGGGTATTTAATGTACAATGGTTTCTATGCTGATTTTGATTTACAATTAAATACTGCTTTTGGGGATTTTAAGACACAGGGAATTACCGATTTAGTTTTGGATTTACGATATAACAGTGGCGGTTCTGTAAGAACTGCTACTTATTTGGCAAGTATGATTACAGGACAGCATACAGGAAAAGTTTTTGCAAAACAACAATGGAACTCAAAAATTAATGCCTATTTCGAAAAAGAAGATCCTAACGGTTTGCGCAACTTCTTTACTGATAAGATTGGGTCTACTCCTATTAACAGTGTAAACATGTCCAAAGTATATATTTTGACAACAAAAAGCAGCGCATCGGCTAGCGAACTTATTATCAATGGCTTAAAACCACATGTAAATGTGGTTCAGATCGGGGATGTTACTACTGGTAAAAATGTAGGTTCGGTTACTTTGTATGACTCTCCTGATTTGGGTCCCAACAATAAAAATCCAAAACACAAATATGCAATGCAACCGATCGTTTTGAAAATTGTAAACTCAGAAGGTTTTGGAGATTACTTCAATGGTTTAACCCCAACACATGAATTAAAAGAAACAATCAGTACTTTTGGAACACTTGGTGATGTAAATGAACCTTTATTAAAATTAGCTATCGCCAAGATTACTGGAACTGGTAAAATGACAACACAAAGCACCGGAAAACAATTCGAGTTTTTTAAAGATTCAAAATCCATGAATCCATTTGGCAATCAAATGTATTTAGAAAAGGCTCCCGCTGGACTTCAAAAAGCATTCAATTAAATAATTATTCATAAAAAAGGCTTTCTTTAAAAGAAAGCCTTTTTTTTAGAAGTACATTGGTTTTACCAATTATAATTTACACCCAATTTGAAGTTGCGTCCCAAAGCACTATAACCAACATTCTCGACAAAATCAACATTGAATATATTTTGTACCGAAGCAAAAAGAGACAACTTGTTTTTTCTAATCTCGTATCGAGCCATAGTATTTAGCAGCTGATAGGATCCTAATTTTACTTGAGTAGTAGCATAAGTATTTCCGTCAAAAAAAGCATCTTTTCTAGCGTCAATGTATTGGTAATTGATATTCCAAAAAAAGCGGTCAGCCACTTTATAATCCAAAGAAGTATTGAATTTATGTTTTGGGATCAATCGATCCAACACTTCGTCAACTTGAGTAAACGTATAATTGGAATTCCATTTTACTTTGTCATTCAAGGCAAATTGAATTTCTGTTTCAATTCCTTTGGCTCTATTTAAGCCATCAATATTAATATAATTAGAAGCATAGGTAGTTGGATTGAAATAAAAGCCAATGAAATTGGTTTGTTCTCTGTAGAAGCCAATCACATTCCATCGTATTTTTTTATTAGCTAATTGCGTCTCAAAACCTACCTCAGCAGTACTATTTTTTTCTGGAGTCAAGCCAGAATTACCATAAGGCGAATACAATTGATACAAACTTGGGGTAACAAAAGCCGTACTATATGAGCTAACGATTTTGAATGGAAGCGTTTGAAAATCAAACGACGGATTGATATTATAGACTAATTGATTACCATACGCACTATGACTATTCCATCGTACACCTGCATTCAAATTAAATCCCACTTTAGAAGTATACACTCCAGTTAGATACGGATCAATCATGTTAAATTTGGTGCTTTCTTTGGCAATATTCCCATAAGGAGTTATACTATTAGCATCATGAAACTGGTATTGTAAACCCGAAACCAAATAAAAAGAGTTGCTAAATTCATATTTGTTAAACCCATCTATATTTACACTTCTCGATTCGTATTGTGCAAAAACAACCGAATTCGAATAGGTATCCAACTCATCGTAAGAACGAACGAGTTTATTAAAACTTGAATTTAAAACGAATTCCCCTTTATTGTATTTGAATTTAGGAGAAAAGCCAAAACGAAATTGTTTCGAACTTGTTTTGTTTAAATTGGTATCACTAGTTCCAGTATTATCAAATCCTCCATCATAATCATTTTTAATTTGATCGTAATTCCCGAAAAAATCTAAAGTCATTTTATCCGAAACAGAATAACCTACTTTCGCCATATAATTCAAACGTGAAAAAGGATCTTCTTCATAGTTGACATTTGGATTTGGTGGCGTAATTTGAGAAATCCCTTTAGTTTCTGCACTGTTCAAAGCAGCAAAATAACTTAGTTTAGTGGTTCTTCCATTAATAGAAAACCCTTGATTAAAATCGGATGCTTTTAGATTTTGATGAGTGGCAGTGGTATTGGTACCCACATTAAAATAGCCGCTTCCTGCTATTGTTGCATTACCAGATTTTTTTAGTTTGATATTGATTACTCCTGTTGCAGCGCCTGATCCGTATAAAGTACTCGCGGCGCCTTTCATAATTTCTATACTTTCCACTTGGTCTGCTGGAAGTAATCGTAAATCGTATTCCATACTAATTCCGGNNATAATAACCTAAGTTTTTACCTGCAGCACTTTGACTGCCATTGATTTCAACGCCTGCGACTGTATTTAAAATAGTCGCAATACTTTGACCGGGCTTGTTCCTTAAATCTTCAGTGGTGATTTTTGTAATTACTTTTCCTGATTTTTCTTTTGCTAAAGCAAATTTAGAATCAGATACTACAACTTCTTTCAACTCCTGTTGAGAAGCTACGGTTTCTTTTTCTTGCGCAAAAACACAAGCAGATACTAGCACAAACAATGCGCTAATACGAACATTTTTCTTGTTCATTTAATTAAACATTTTGTAACAGCAGGACTGTTACTTTACTAATAAATAGGGAGAAAAGTATAGAATTACCCATACCCAAACCTTTTTTCCCGAAAGTTTGATACTCGATGTAATAGGCAGGTCTCCTGGCTTGCGTCTTGTTGTTTACCTTCTCATTCGCCATGCGAACAATGGTTTTGTAGATAACAACAAGCTTAGTAGCATACAGTTGCGGGTACAGCTCAGGTATTTCACCTGATTCCCTTTTAATGCTATTTTGAAAATCAAAAAAGCAACCTCAATACGCGAACAAAGATAAGGCTAAGTTTGGGATAAAAAATTAAATTTGAATTTTAAAACCGTTTACACCTACCTTTGCAATTCTTGTAATCAAAGCGATGAAATCATTTATTTCTACATTTATTTTCCTTTTTGCTGCACTCCTAAGTAGTTGCAAACAAAATAATGCGCGCTCATCAGCAACCCAAAGTCCAGAAAAAAATGAAATTCAATATGCCAAAGGATTAGAAATATACCATCATAAAGGCTATTCTATTCTTAAAATTACGCATCCTTGGCCCAATGCCACACAACCATTTACTTATATTTTACAAGAAAAAAACGGTATTATTCCCGATAGTTTACAACAGTACTCCCGCATTTCGGTTCCTATTCAATCCATCGTGGTCACCTCTACCACTCATATTCCTGCTTTAGAATTATTAGGCGTGGAAAACACCTTGGTCGGCTTTCCAAATACCGATTTTATTTCTTCACCTAAAACTCGAAAACGAATTGATTCTGGACAAGTAAACGAAGTAGGAACTAACGAGACCCTGAATCCAGAGATTCTGATCGATATGGCTCCCGATGTCATTGTGAGTTTTGGTCTAAACAATAGCAATCCTACTTTGGATAATTTACAAAAAAGTGGATTGAAAGTTTTTTTAAACGGTGACTGGAACGAACAATCACCACTTGGAAAAGCAGAATGGATCAAATTTTTTGGTGCTCTGTATGGCTTGGATGCCAAAGCCAAAACGATATTCACCTCTATTGAAAAAGAATACCAAACCACCTTGGCTTTAGCCAAAAAAGCAACACACAAACCAACAGTGTTAAGCGGCGCCATGTATCAAGATCAATGGTTTGTGCCGCAAGGAGAAAGCTGGATGGCTTTGTTTTTAAAAGAGTCGCAATCCGATTATTTATGGGCCAATACCAAAGGAACAGGAAGTTTAACTTTGCCTTTTGAAACTATTTTAGAAAAAGCACAAAAAGCGGAATTTTGGATTGCCCCAGGTGATTTTTCGTCTATTAAAGAAATGAATAATAGCAATCCGCATTATGCCAAATTTGAGGCGTTTAAAAATAAAAAAGTATATTCGTACGCATTAAACAAAGGGGCTAAAGGGGGAATTTTGTTTTTTGAATGGTCATCTACTCGCCCGGATTGGGTACTGAAAGATTTGATTGCTATTTTTCATCCTGAATTACTCCCAAATCATCGTCCCTATTTTTTTGAAAAATTAAATTAATTTGAATACAACCCATCGAAATACGGTACTTTTTCTTGTCCTAAGTGTAGGATTGGTTTTCCTATTTCTATTCAATATAAGTATGGGTGCCGTTGCCATTCCTTTAAAAGAAGTATGTAACAGTTTACTTGGAACAACGGCAAGTAAATCATCTTGGGAATATATCATTATGGATTACCGCTTACCCAAAGCTATTGTCGCCATTTTAGTAGGAATGGGTTTAGCGATTAGCGGACTATTAATGCAAACTTTATTTCGGAATCCTCTAGCGGGACCTTATGTACTTGGTTTAAGTTCAGGAGCGAGTTTAGGAGTAGCCTTAGTGATTTTAGGATCGGCATTTTTGCCTGCTTTTGCTAGTGAATTTATTCTCTCGTCTTACGGAATTGTATTGGCTTCCAGTTTGGGTAGTTTTCTAGTCTTACTAGCGGTTTTGGCTGTAGCCCAACGATTGCGAGATACCATGGCGATTCTCATAGTAGGATTAATGTTTGGTAGTTTGACCAATGCTTTAGTTGGCACGTTAACCTATTTTAGTACCGCTGAACAATTACAAAAATTCACCTTCTGGTCGTTAGGAACATTAGGTAATTTATCTTGGACATCAATTGCTATTTTATCTGTTTGTGTTATAGTTGGATTGATCTTAAGTTTGGTAAGTATCAAACCGTTAAACAGTTTGCTTTTAGGAGAAAATTACGCTAAGAGTTTAGGATTGAATTATACTAAAGCTCGATTTGTAATCATCTTAGCTACTAGTATTTTAGCGGGAAGTATCACTGCTTTTGCAGGACCGATTGCGTTTATTGGTTTGGCTGTGCCTCATATCTCTAAATTAGTTTTTCAAACCAGTAATCACCTGATTTTATTTTGGAGTACGCTATTGTTTGGCGCCATGATTATGTTGGTTTGTGATAGCATTTCGCAGTTACCTAATTCAGCAATTGTGATTCCAATCAACGCCATTACTTCTATTTTAGGTGCTCCAATTGTAATTTGGTTACTTATTCGCAAACGTAAATTGATGAACTAATGGAGCCAACTATTATTTTACATACCAAAGACATTAGCATTGGGTACACCAATAAAAAGAAAAGTACCACTATTGCTTCTCAAGTTTCTGTTTCATTAGAAAAAGGAAAACTAACAGCTTTAATTGGTGCCAATGGAATTGGAAAATCAACGCTTTTACGCACTTTAATTGGAATTCAATCACCCCTTTCTGGTACCGTTTTTCTAGAAAATAAGGCCATTCATTCCTTAGATAATTTGACTTTAGCACAACATTTAAGTGTAGTACTAACGGATACATTACCACCAAGTAACCTAACAGTATTTGAACTCATTGCATTAGGAAGACAGCCGTATACGAATTGGATTGGAAAACTTTCAAATGAAGATATTGCCAAAGTAAATGAAGCAATGGAGCTGACACAAATTAGTCATTTGGCTGATAAACGTCATTTTGAAATTAGTGATGGGCAATTACAGATCGTCCTTATTGCGCGTGCATTGGCACAAGATACCCCACTAATTATTCTGGACGAACCTACTACTCACTTGGATTTATTACACAAAGTAACCCTTTTTAAACTTTTGAAAAAACTAACCCAAGAAACTGGAAAATCGATTTTGTTTTCTACACACGATATTGATATGGCCATTCAATTGAGTGACGAAATGATCCTAATGACTACCGAATCAGTGGTGCAAGACCAACCATGTAATTTAATTATGAAAGGAAGTTTCAATACCTTATTTCAGGACGAACATATTAGTTTTGATGCCGAAAAAGGAAAATTCGTAATCAAAGGATAACAGATTTAACGTTTCAAGCCGATTTGTCTTTTGGCTTCTCCCACCACAAAAGCAACCGAATTGGCAATATTAAAACTGCGAATTAATGGCGACATCGGAATAGTCAAATGATTTTCAAACAAGTCTAAGACCGCAGCGCTTAAACCTACACTCTCTTTGCCAAATACCAACCAATCTCCGTCTTGAAATTCGGTTTCTAAATACGATTTTGAAGCGTGAGAACTCATCAAAAAGACACGGGAACGGTCTGGAATTTGATTCAGCCATTCGTCTACATTCTGGTATTCAGTCACATCCAAATGTACCCAATAATCCAAACCCGAACGTTTTAAATTCTTGTCATTGATTACAAATCCGAAAGGATGAATCAAGTGCAATTTGCTTTCTGTTCCTACACAAAGCCGACCAATATTACCTGTGTTATTCGGAATTTCAGGTTCAACCAATACGATGTTTAACATACTTTTATTTATTTTCGATTTGAAAATCATTCATTTCAATTACTTCGCCAGCTTGTAAATCATTCAAATGAATATTACCAACGCGAACACGAACCAAACGCAAAGTAGGAAAACCTACATATGCCGTCATTTTACGGACTTGTCTAAACTTGCCTTCATTAATCGTGATGGAAAGCCAAGAAGTAGGACCGTGACGTTCGTCTCGAATCTTTTTTCCTCTTGCTCCAAAATCAGGAACTTGATGAATCAGGAATGCTTTGCAAGGTTTCGTGATGTATTTTCTACCATTAAATCCAATTTCGACTCCTTTTTGCAACTGCTCCACTGCTTCTTGATGAATAACCCCATCCACCTGAACATAATATTCTTTCTCTACTTTTTTACTACGAACGAGTTCACTCATTCTACCATCAGTAGTCAAAAGCAACAAACCTTCTGAATCTTCATCCAATCGCCCAATAGCCATCGTTCCTTCTGGAAAAAGATACAATTCTCCTAAAAGTCGTTTCTTTCTTTTTAATTCATACACAAACTGACTCAAATAGCCATAAGGTTTATGTATGATAAAATGCTGGTGAGACATGTGGTTGTAATTTGTGGCAAAAGTACATTATTATTGAAGAAAAAATAATTATTTTGAAGCACCAAATTCAGAGAATTACCTACTTTTACTACTTTCTAAATTTATCCTTTCTATGACTGCTATTCTTCCTTTTTTGTTGGCCTTTATTGTAGCTTTAGCTATTGGTATCTATATTGGAAAACTCCTATTTTCGGCTAAAACACAAGCTGAAAAAATCAGTTTAGAAGAAAAGGTACTAGCGGGTCAAGCCCAAATTCAAAATTTCAAAGAAGCGCTAGAAAAAGAACGTTTGGAAAAAGAAGTCATTCGAAACGAAAAAGACAGCTTAGCCATTCAATTATCTAAAAAAGAGGTTGATTTTGAGAATCTTTGGGAACGCAATAAAGAACAAAAACAAGAAGTAGAACAGCTTCAGGAAAAATTCACAAAAGAATTCGAAAATTTAGCCAATAAAATATTGGACGAAAAATCGAATAAATTTACCGAGCAGAACAAAGAAAATATGCAAAATATCTTGACGCCATTACAAGATAAAATTCAATTATTCGAGAAAAAGGTCGAAGACACCCACAAAGAAAGTATTGATTACCATGCGGCTTTGCGCCAACAAATTTTAGGCTTACGCGAAATGAATATTCAGATGAGCAAAGAGACCATCAATTTGACCAAAGCTTTAAAAGGCGACAGCAAAATGCAAGGCAATTGGGGCGAATTAGTTCTGGAACGCGTTTTAGAAAAATCAGGTTTAGAAAAAGGTCGTGAATACGAAGTACAACAAGCCTTTACTACTGACGAAGGCAATCGCGTTTTCCCGGATGTTGTTATTAATTTGCCTGATGGCAAAAAAATGATTGTCGATTCTAAAGTGTCGTTAACGGCATACGAGAAATACATCAATGAAGAAGACGATGAGTTAAAGACTAATTTCCTAAAAGAACACGTCAATTCTATCAAGCGCCATGTAGAACAATTGGGTAACAAAAATTACCAGGATTTGTACCAAATTGAAAGTCCTGATTTTGTGTTGCTCTTTATTCCTATTGAACCTGCTTTTGCGATGGCTTTAAATGAAGATACCACCTTGTACAATAAGGCATTTGAAAAAAACATTGTCATAGTAACTCCAGCTACTTTATTGGCAACACTGCGAACCATTGATAGCATGTGGACTAATCAAAAACAACAAGAAAATGCCTTAGAAATTGCGCGTCAAGCGGGAGCATTGTACGATAAATTCGAAGGTTTTGTTGCCGACTTAATTAAAATCGGGAAGAAAATTGACGAAAGTAAGGTGGAATATGCCGGCGCTATGAATAAATTAGTAGAAGGAAAAGGCAACTTAATTAGTAGCGTAGAACGTTTGAAAAAAATGGGGGCCAAAGCCAAAAAAGCGCTGCCAGACAACATTATTAATCGTGCCGAAATAGACGAAAAGCAATCTGAATAATGAATAACACCTTCAAAACCGTAGCCTCTTCCTATATCAGCATTTCGGAGCTAATGCTTCCTTCTCATACTAATTTTAGTGGTAAAATTCATGGAGGTTATATCTTATCACTTCTAGATCAAATTGCATTTGCGTGCGCCTCTAAATTTTCAGGAAATTATTGTGTTACTGCCTCTGTAGATACGGTCAATTTTTTAAAACCCATTGAAGTCGGCGAACTCGTAACCATGAAAGCTAGCGTTAATTATGTAGGGAAAAGTTCAATGATTATTGGCATACGAGTAGAAGCCGAAAACATTCAAACAGGAGTCATAAAACACTGTAACTCTTCTTATTTTACGATGGTAGCCAAAGATAAAGAAGGAAATAGCGTTCCTGTTCCTGGATTGATTATTTCAAATCTAAAAGAAGTTCGCCGTTTTTGCAATTGTCTTAAACAAATTGCTTTGAAAAAAGAAAGGGATTTACACGAAGAAATTTTTGATTACAGTTCAATCGAAACAATTGAAAGTCTTAAAAAATACAATGTTTCCATAGAATTGAATTAAGACAAAACACTTTGTTTAATCACTATCATTTGATATCTTTAGTTATAGAACTAAATTAATTATGAAACTTTTCTACAGCTTAATATTATTATCATTGAGTTTAGCTGCATTTTCTCAAGAAAAATGGACAACGCAATCGGGCACCATTGGTTTCGAAGCTTCAGTACCTTTATTTGAAGAAATCACAGCAGAAAATAATTTCGTTGAATGTACCATAAACACAAAAAACAAAACGATTAGTTGTATTGTAAAAATCAAGGATTTTGATTTTAAGCTGGATTTAATGAAAACGCATTTCAATGAAATTTATTTGGAAAGTGACAAATATCCAAGAGCGCTATTTAAAGGAAGTATTCCTAATTTAGATATTGATAAAATTTCAAACGAAGGGACTATTTTAAAAATAAACGGAATGATAAAGATTCATGGGGTTTCAAAACCATTAAGTGTCAATGGGATTTTCAAGAAATCAAAAAATCAACTCCAATTACAAGCAAACTTTATCCTTGATACCGATGATTTTGAAATAAAAATTCCGAGTATGATAATTGCAAAAGTTTCTAAAAAAGTCCAAACTCAATTGGATTGTATTTTAGAATCCCATTAGCCTTACAAACAATTGCGTAACGCTTTTTCTAAATCTGTATATTGGAATTGGAATCCCGTTTTTTCAATTTTATCAGAGGCTACTCTCCTACCTGTCAAAACCAATTGTGCCATTTCGCCCAAGACCAATCGCAACACAAAAGAAGGAACATTTGGCAACCAAATCGAATAGCCAAATACTTTAGCTAAAGTTTCCGAGAAAATGGTGTTAGTTGTTTTATCATTTACCGCAGCATTGAATGGCCCTTGCATTGTTGAATCTAAAATGGCTTTCAAATAAATATGACACAAATCATCAATGTGAATCCAAGGCATGTACTGTTTTCCAGAACCAATAGCACTTCCCAATTTGTATCGGAACAAAGGAGCCAGTTGTTTTAAAACGCCATCCTCTTTACCTAAAACCAACCCTGTTCTGATTTGAATAGTTCGAATACCCAATTCATGAACAGGAATAGTTGCCGATTCCCATTCTTGACAAACCGTTCCTAAAAAATCATTGGCTGGAGGAGTGGTTTCATCACAAATTTGCTCATCCGTAATTGCGCCATAAATACCAACTCCAGATGCTGAAATGAAAGCATCCAATTTTTTATTATTTAATTTCAAACAAGTCAATAATAACTTAGTTGATTTTACTCTGCTATTTAAAACGGCTTTCTTCCGACTTGCTGTCCATCGGTTTGCGCCTATATTTTCTCCCGCTAAATGAATCACATAATCGGCTTTCAAAATAGCTTCCTCATCGATGGTCCCTGATTCAATATCCCATTGAAAGTACGAAATGTCGCCATAATTTTCTTTTTCAGAACGACTCAAAATCGAAACTGAAAATCCGTTTTGAATTAATAATTGAGTCAATTTCTTACCAATAAATCCAGTACCTCCCGTCAATAATACATTTTTTTTCATAACTGAACTATTTTCTCATTTTGAATTCATTACAAATATAAACAAATATTTTGTTTAACTTTTTTAATATTTAGTTAAACATTTTATATCTTTATGCTCTAATTTGAAAACGATTTGAAAATGGCTACTAAAAAATCAACTTTGACAAAAGACAAAATAGTTTCAATGTTCATGAACGACACCCTTGAAAACAATGAAAAACCTAAATCTGTATATCATTTTGCAAAAGCAAATGGATTGACAGAAATAGAATTTTACAATTTCTTTGGAGGGCTTGAAGGAGTTGAAAAAGAAATTTTTAGCACTTTTTTAGCTAAAACCATAGAACTATTGGATAAAGACAAAGACTATGAATACTATGACATGAAAAGTAAAATGCTAAGTTTCTACTTTACTTTTTTTGAATTACTATCGGCTAACCGTAGCTATGTGGTGTTGAGTTTGAAAGGAAACAAAAATCCATTACAAGGTTTGATGCAGTTATCAAGTTTACGAAATGGATTTAAAGATTTTGTTAGCGGAATCATTTCTGACGAATACCGATTGAAACAAGAAAAGTTTCAAGAGATCCAAGAAAAAGCGTTACAAGAATCAGCTTGGTTTCAGCTGATGATGACTCTGAAATTCTGGTTAGACGACAGCTCTGCATCTTTTGAAAAAACAGATCTTTTTATTGAAAAATCGGTAAAAGCATCTTTTGAATTAATGAATACCGCTCCATTAGAAAGCCTAATTGATTTTGGTAAATTCCTATTCAAAGAAAAAATACAACACAACTAAATGAAAACAATCGATTATATTCCTACTTCTAAAATTGAACGTGCTAGCAAATTAGTACAAACGGGGGCGAAAGTAGGAGTCAATTATTTAAAATACTATGGCGAAAAAGTAGTCAATCCGACACTTAATCGTGACAAATTAAATGAAGACAATGCC
This sequence comes from Flavobacterium sp. UBA4098, assembly GCA_002382495.1. Taxonomy (GTDB): domain Bacteria; phylum Bacteroidota; class Bacteroidia; order Flavobacteriales; family Flavobacteriaceae; genus Flavobacterium. Next base: position 51,552 of record DFXW01000025.1, on the reverse strand, counting down.
GAAGATATCTATGATGGCTTAAAAAGTTTAAAAGGAAGTGCTTTGAAAGTAGCTCAAATGTTGAGTATGGACAAAAGCTTTTTACCTCAAGCGTATGTAGAAAAATTTTCATTGTCTCAATTTTCGGTACCGCCACTATCAGCACCTTTAGTTTTGAAAACATTCAAATCAAATTTGGGTAAAACACCCTACGAAATTTTTGACGAATTCAATCCCAATTCAGTGAACGCTGCGAGTATTGGACAGGTCCATTTGGCAGTAAAAAACAATAAAAAATTAGCCGTTAAAATTCAGTATCCTGGTGTAGCGAATAGCATTTCATCAGACTTGGCTTTAGTAAAACCAATTGCCATTCGAATGTTCAATTTACAAGGCAAAGATTCGGATAAATACTTCAAAGAAGTAGAAGACAAATTAATTGAAGAAACCAACTATTTGTTAGAACTAAAACAAAGTCAAGAAGTAGTGGCCGCTTGTTCTAAAATCGATCATTTGGTTTTTCCTAATTACTATCCTGAATATTCTTCGGAAAGAATCATTACTATGGATTGGATGACTGGGAAACATTTATCTGAATTTACTAAAGACAATACCAACTCGGAAATTGGGAATCAATTGGGTCAAGCCCTTTGGGATTTTTACATGTACCAAATTCATGTGTTGCGTAAAGTGCATGCCGATCCGCATCCTGGGAATTTTTTGGTCAACGAAAAAAACCAATTAGTGGCTTTGGATTTTGGATGTATGAAAACCATTCCGAATGACTTTTACATTCCTTATTTCGAATTAGTTAAAAAAGAAATCATTGATAATAAAGTATTGTTTAGTGATAAATTATTTGAACTTGAAATTCTGAGAACAGATGACAGCTCAGAAGAGGTAACTTATTTTACTTCGATGTTCTACGACTTGTTGACCTTGTTTACGCAACCATTTCAATCGGAAACATTTGATTTTTCTGACGAACTGTTTTTTGAAAAAATTGCCCAACTAGGAGAACGTTTTGCTAACGATACGAATCTAAGAAAGATGAATGGAAACCGTGGTTCCAAACATTTTATTTATATGAACAGAACTTTCTTTGGTTTATACAATTTATTGTTTGATTTAAAGGCGGAGATAAAAGTTCATAATTATCAGAAATACAACTAATGAAGAAAGAATTAACCGATATCGAAAAAGACCGCATTATCGAAATGGCTTGGGAAGACCGAACTACCTTTGATGCTATTTTGCTGCAATTTGGGTTAAAAGAACAAGAAGTCATTGACCTTATGCGTGCCGAAATGAAGCCTTCTAGTTTTAGAATGTGGCGTGCTAGAGTGCAAGGAAGAAAAACAAAACACGAAAAATTACGTGATTTTAGAGAAGGGCGTTTTAAATGCAGTCGCCAAAGACAAATCAACAATAACAAAATAGCGAAACGCTAAACTATATAAAATGAAAAAAATACTCATCATTGGCGGTAGCAAAGGAATTGGCAATGCCATTTTGCAACAACAATTAGAAAACAATATTGTAGTTACTATAAGCCGTAATGCACCAGAAATTACACATCCGAATCTTACGCATTATTCGTTAGACGTATTGCAAGATACACTTCCTGAAATTGAAAGTTCAGATACTTTGATATATTGCCCAGGTTCGATTACTTTAAAACCTATTGGAAGTTTGAGTATTGATGATTTTAGAAATGATTTTGAAATCAATGTAATTGGAGCGGTTAAAGTAATTCAGAAATACTTGCCTGTTTTGAAAAAAGGCAACCAACCTTCTATCCTATTGTTTAGTACGGTTGCTGCCAAATTGGGAATGCCATTTCACGCGAGTATTGCAACTGCCAAAGCTGGTGTAGAAGGCTTGGTAAAATCACTTGGAGCTGAATTAGCCTCCAGCATTCGCATCAATGCCATTGCACCAACCATTACAGATACAAGTTTAGCTGCAGGAATTTTAAGAAACGACCGAATGAAAGAAAATATGGTGGAACGCCATCCTATGAAGGGCTATTTGCAACCCGAAGAAGTAGCAAACATGGCTGACTTTTTGATTTCTGAAAAAGCAAAATCGATATCCGGACAAATATTTGAAATGGATTATGGAATTGTCAGCTTTAAAATTTAATACATACATCTGAAAAATACTAAATGAAAAACTACGAAAAGATTGAACAATATAATACCGAAGCAACAGATACATTATCTAATAATTACAAAACCATCATTGAAAATTTAGGCGAAGATGTTACCCGTGAAGGATTAGAAAAAACGCCAGAAAGAGTGGCTAAAGCCATGCAATATCTTACACACGGTTACGGATTAGATCCGTTACAAATATTAAAATCGGCTTTATTTAAAGAAGATCATCAACAAATGATTGTAGTAAAAGACATTGAAGTATATTCTATGTGTGAGCACCATATGTTGCCGTTTTTTGGAAAAGCGCATGTAGCCTATATTCCAAATGGAAAAATTGTAGGATTAAGTAAGATTCCACGAATAGTTGATGCTTTTGCACGTAGAATGCAAGTGCAAGAACGTTTGACAGACCAAATTAAAGATTGTATCCAAGCTGCTCTAGAACCCTTAGGTGTAGCAGTTGTAATAGAAGCCCAACATATGTGCATGCAAATGCGTGGGATTCAAAAACAAAATTCAGTAACGACAACTTCGTCGTTTACAGGCGCTTTTGAAAAAGACAAAACGCGTAAAGAGTTTATTAGTTTAATTTCAAATAAATTGAGCTAATAATTAATTGTTTTTAGGTTAGGGTTAGGTTGGAAACTCCCGAGAAACTTCTTGAAGTTATCGGGAGTTTTTTTATGAAATTATTTTACAATACCTGCTTTGTAAGTAGCAATTGCACGATCTCTAGCCATTGCATGCTCGACCATTGGTTGGCCATATCCTAAGTCAAATTCAGCTATCCATTGACGGATATAAATTCCTTTTTCGTCAAATTTTTTCTGTTGAATCTCCGGATTAAAAACTCTAAAATAAGGCGCCGCATCACAACCAGTACCCGCAGCCCATTGCCAATTGCCAACATTAGCCGCCATTTCGTAATCCAATAATTTTTCAGCAAAATAGGCTTCGCCCCATTGCCATTCAATAAGTAAATGTTTGCATAAAAAACTAGCCACCACCATACGAACTCGGTTGTGCATATAACCAGTTTCATTCAATTGACGCATTCCTGCATCTACCATTGGATACCCTGTTTTTCCTTTGCACCAACGTTTAAAATCGGCTTCGTCATTACGCCATTCAATACCATCGTATGCCGACTTGAAATTCCTATTTTTCACTTTTGGAAAGTGAAACAAAATTTGCATAAAAAACTCTCTCCAAATTAATTCGCTCAAGAAAACTGGATTTTTCCGAACGGCCCAATTCACTAACTTGCGAATACTAACCGTCCCAAAACGCAAATGCGGAGACAAATACGATGTGCTGTCCAATGCAGGGAAGTCACGCGTTTCGTGGTAATTAGCGACTAAATTTAAATTATGTGGCTTTACTTTAATTGAACTAGGTATAAAACCAATTTGTCCCAAACTTGGAAACTCAAACGTAGATTTGAAAAAATTAGAAAAATAAGGAGTTGCATCCCATTCTTTAACCGGAGCAATTGAATTGTATTTTTCCAACCATTTATTTTTAAAAGGAGTATAGACGGTATAAGGTAAACCATCGGCTTTTACAATCTCGGCTTCTTCAAAGATCACTTGGTCTTTAAACGCTAAAACGGTAACTTCTTTAGCTACCAATAAATTGTCAACAGCAAGATCTCGCTGAATGGCATTGGGTTCGTAATCTTTATTCCAATATACTTCTTGAATATTATAATCGTATAGTAATGACTCCCAAACTTCTGATGGTTTCCCTTTTTTTACCAAAAGTGAAGTGCCAAATTCAAGGAGTTTAGTATTTATAGCTGCCAAAGATTCATGAATAAAACCTACTCTTGGATCGTTCTTAGGCAAACGTTCTAGAATAGTTTCATCAAAAATAAATAGAGGAATAACTGAATACTTAGATTGCAAAGCATGAAACAAACCCACATTGTCTTCCAAACGTAAATCGCGTCTAAACCAGAAAAAAGAAACTGCTTGTTTTGCCATTATTTAGTGTTAAATAATTCGTCCACCTTTACTTTTCGATAATCGAAAATGGTTTTCAATTTATTTTTGACCACCAAAGTATTCATAATACGACCTATGAAGCCCAAAGGCAAGGCATAATGAATCAAATCAGTCATTAGAACACCATTGTCTTTTGCTTCAAAAAAGTGTTTATGGTGCCATAAAGTATAAGGTCCAAAACGTTGTTCATCGACAAAATAGCTTTGTTCTTTAACAACGGTAATTACAGTCATCCAACCCAATTTAATACCAAAGAGAGGGGAAACTTTGTATTGAATAATTTGTCCCGCATACATGTTTTTCTCATCAAAATCAGTGATTTCGAATCCCATATCGCTCGGTGTGATTTTTTGTAAATTCTTTGGATTTGAAAAGAAAGACCAGCATTCTTCAATACTAGCATTGACAAATTGTTCTGTCATTAATGAATATACTTTCATTATATTTTGTAGTATTTGAATGGAACAAATAACATCCCAAAACATTCTCCTTCTTCTTTTCCTAAATGCTTGTGGTGTACTTTGTGCGCTTTACGCAAGCCAATTAAATACTTATTATTGGTATTTTTAAACCATTTGAATCGTTGGTGAATTAAGACATCGTGTATCAAAAAGTAACACATGCCGTAAAACATAATTCCTAAACCTATGAAGAATTTATAATTCAATCCGCCTTCAACTCCAAAATAGAAAAGTGTAATACTTGGAATAGCAAAAATGACAAAGAACACATCATTGCGTTCAAAGATGCCCGCATATTTAGGTTGGTGATGGTCAGCATGAAAATACCACATAAAACCATGCATCACAAATTTGTGAGTACACCAAGTAACGCATTCCATTACTAAAAAAGTAACTAAGAAAATCAGAAAAAACTGGATTTCATTCATTGTAATTATATTTAAACTAATTTTAATTTGTAGCTAACAAAAGATTGAGCAAGTAATCCTGCTTTGGTATAATTAGAAACTCGGATTCGGGCAGTACCGATTTTGTGACTTGGTGTTTTTTCTAGTTTATTCAACAACTTCTTGTAATAAACATAGGCGGTATAAACACCAAATTTGGCTTCCATTGGTAATTTAGTAATACCTTGAAAAGCTACTTTAAAATCTTCCTCTATTTCGCTAATGATTGCTTGTTTGGCATTTTCATCAAATGAATTCAAATCAACTCCAGGGAAATAGGTGCGGTTCAAAACCAAATTATCGTCTTTCAAATCACGTAAAAAATTCACTTTTTGAAAAGCTGATCCCAATCGCATTGCTTCGTCCTTCAACAAATTGTATTTCTCTATATCGCCATCCACAAATACTTTCAAACACATTAGACCAACTACATCAGCAGAACCATAAATGTATTCTTCGTACTCTTCTTTGCTGTGGTATTCGGTTTTCACCAAATCCAATTTCATACTTTTCAAAAAAGCCTGAATCAAATCATCTGATATGTTATAGCGTTTCACCGTAATTTGAAACGAATTCAAAATAGGATTCAAGCTAATTCCAGAATGATAGGCTTTATAATATTCAGTTTCAAAATCATGAATCAAGGTTTCTTTTTCATAGCCATGAAACGAATCCACAATTTCATCCGCAAAACGAACAAATCCATATACGCTATAAATAGCCTCTCTGATGCTTGGTGAAAGCATGTAGACTGCTAATGAAAATGAAGTACTATAGTTTTTGGTTACTAGCTTACTGCATTTAAAAGATACGTCGTCAAATAACTGCTTCATGTTATGCTTTTGAAAATTGTTTATTAATTAATTCTGACACTAATTTTCCAGAAATTAAGGCGGGAGGCACACCTGGTCCAGGAACAGTCAATTGACCTGTAAAAAAAAGATTTTCTACTTTTTTACTTTTTAATTTGGGTCTTAAAAATGCAGTTTGTAATAAGGTATTGGCCATTCCATATGCATTCCCTTTATAGGAATTATAATCTTCGACAAAATCATTTTTACAAAAAGATCGTCTAAAGATAATATTTTTTCTAACTTCTTGTCCGGTCAACGACTCAAATCTATCCATGATTTTATAAAAATATTCTTCACGCAATGCTTCAGTATCTTCAATTCCTGGCGCTAACGGGATCAAGAAAAAGGCTGACTCCATTCCTTCAGGAGCAGTCGAAGGATCTGTTAAAGAAGGGAAATTAGCATAAAATAAAGGCTCTGCCGGCCATCTTGGGCTGTCATAAATATCTACAGCATGCTGATTAAAATCGGTGTCAAAGAACAAAGCGTGATGCGAAATGTTTTCTATTTTTTTATTGAAACCCACATAGAACAACAAAGAAGAAGGCGCAAATACTCGACTATCCCAATATTTTTCAGAATAAGCGCGATGTTGTTCCTCCAATAAAGTTTCTGTATGATGGTAATCGGCACCACTTAATACCACATCCGAATAGATAGTTTGACCATTGACTAGAATTCCTTTAGCGGTTTTATTTTCAACGATGATTTCTTCAATAGCTGCATTGGTTACAAATTTCACTCCTAATTCGGTAGCCAAACTTTCCATACCACGAATTACATCAAACATACCCGTTTTTGGATGCCAAGTTCCCAATCCGAAATCGGCATAATTCATGAAACTATAAAAAGAAGGCGTATCTGAAGGTTTAGCCCCTAAAAACAAAACTGGGAATTCTAAGATTTGAATTAACTTTTCATTCTTGAATTTCTTGCGAACATCACGACTGATGTTACTGAAAAACTGCCCTACTTTTTTGGCCGTTTCCAATGTAATCAATTCCAAAGGAGATACTCCCGGACGGTAAACTAGGTCTTTAATTGCAATATCATAATTGGATCGCGCCTCGGCCATAAATTGTTCCAAAACAGCACCACTCCCCTTTTCAACTGATTCAAAAGTGGCAATAATTTCAGGTAAATTATCAGCAATTGAAATGAATTCGTTGATTCCAAAATAGACTCTGTAGGCTGGAGACAACTTAATCAACTCATAATAATCTGTCGTTTTTTTACCAAAATCAGCAAAAAAACGATCAAATACATCTGGCATCCAATACCAACTTGGCCCCATATCAAAAGTAAAACCATCACTTTTTAATTGACGGGCACGACCACCAATGGTAGCATTTTTTTCATAAACCGTTACCTGATGGCCACTTTGAGCTAAATAACTTGCTGCTGCCAAAGAAGAAAAACCAGAACCTATTATTGTAATTGTTTTGGGTTGATTCATTTACTTATTATTTCTTTTTATTATTTAATAACTGATACTAAAGAATCTATGGAATTGAAAACCAACATACTTTTTGAAATAGTACTTGTTTCAATGTATTCAACCATTCGTCCTATATACCATAATTGGGTAGTCTCGTCTTCTAACTCCTGTTTCATTTTAGTAACATAATCGTTAATTGCGTCTTTGTCAGGTTGAACCGTAAGGTACGAAACAAAAACAATAGAGTCGAAATGTTTCTTCAAATCTTTCAAATTTTCTATCGGCATGCTTTCTCCAAGATAAATCGTTTTGTACCCTTTTGAAAGAATTTCATAATTCAAATACATCAATCCTAATTCGTGAATTTCATTCATTGGCAAAGACAAAACAAAAACCTTATCTGTTTTTCTTGGCTTCAAGACCTGAAGTTGTTCGGTTTGAATCAATAATTTTTGTTTGATCAAAAAGGTAATGAAATGCTCGTGTGCTGGAGAAATGGTGTCTGTTTGCCACAACATCCCTAATTCTTGCATTAAAGGCAAAAACACTTCGTAAAAGATTTCCTGAAAAGATTTTTCAGCCATCAACCAGTTGTACGTATTAAAAAACAACTCCTGATCAAAATGCATCATCGCCATTTTAAATTCGCTCAAGGCGTGACTTTTGGCTGTTTTATTGGTTACAATCTCTCGAACTAATGTAGGAATCTTATCTGGTGGATAGGTAGCAATCTTAGATATTTTGTAGCCGTAATCGTGCAGCAAAGTGATGTTGAGCAACTTTTGCAAACTAGCTAGATCGTACAACCTAATATTGGTATCGGTACGCATGGGTTCCAAGATATTGTATCTTTTTTCCCAAATACGAATCGTGTGCGCTTTAATACCTGATAAATTTTCAAGGTCTTTGATACTGAATACGTTCTTAACGTTGTTCATCCTTTTTTAATTTTAATTAAACAAAAGTAAAATAAAAAATGATACGAAGCTAATTTAAAAAGGTACGTAATTATTTTTTTAAAAGGAACCCTAAGTGACAGGATTTTAAATAAAAAAAGCCTCTAAATAGAGGCTTTTTTTATTTAATAAATTCAAGTATTATTTACTCAAATACATTTTTCTTCTTGAATACAATTCGTAAAATTGATCGTCTTTCAAATCGTCAATAAATAAGATACTTTCTCCTGTCGATTTCATCTCTGGTCCTAATGCTTTATTCACATTTTGGAATTTACTAAAAGAAAAAACAGGTTGTTTAATCGCGTATCCTTTCAACTGTGGATTGTATTTAAAATCGGTTACTTTATTCGCACCTAACATTACTTTAGTAGCATAATTTACATACGGTTCCCCGTACGCTTTTGCAATAAACGGAACTGTTCTAGACGCTCTTGGATTGGCTTCAATGATATACACAATGTCGTTTTTGATCGCAAACTGAATGTTGATCAATCCAACTGTTTTCAAAGCCACCGCAATTTTGTGTGTATGGTCTTTGATTTGTTGCATTACAAATTCACCCAAATTAAATGGTGGCAATGTCGCATTACTATCACCCGAGTGAACTCCGCAAGGTTCAATGTGCTCCATGATTCCAATGATGTATACATTACCATCTGCATCGCAAATCGCATCTGCCTCTGCTTCGATTGCCCCATCTAAATAATGGTCTAACAACAATTTATTACCTGGAATCGATTTCAATAAATTAATTACGTGTTCCTCTAATTCTTGCTTGTTGATCACAATTTTCATTCCCTGACCGCCTAATACATAAGAAGGACGAATCAACAATGGAAAATCCAAAGTATCTGCAAGAGCAGATGCCTCATCAGCAGTTTCTGCAATTCCGAATTTAGGGAAAGGAATTTTTAACTCGGTTAATAAATCAGAGAAACGTCCTCTATCTTCGGCTAAATCCAAAGCATCAAAACTAGTTCCTAATATTTTTACTCCGTATTTCGATAATTTTTCTGCCAATTTCAAGGCTGTTTGACCTCCTAATTGTACAATAACACCTTCTGGTTTTTCGTGCTGGATAATGTCATAAATATGCTCCCAGAAAACAGGTTCGAAATACAATTTATCAGCGGTATCAAAATCAGTTGAAACTGTTTCTGGATTACAGTTGATCATGATGGTTTCGTAACCACATTCTTTGGCCGCCAACACCCCATGAACACAAGAATAATCAAATTCGATTCCTTGTCCAATTCTATTTGGGCCTGACCCTAAAACAATAATTTTCTTTTTATCGGTAACTACACTTTCGTTGTGAACATAACGTTCTCCGTTTGGCGTTTCAATTTCGGCCTCGAAAGTAGAATAATAGTATGGTGTTTGTGCTTTAAACTCGGCAGCACAAGTATCTACTAATTTAAATACACGATTAATTTTCATGTCCATACGCAAGGTATGTACTTGACTTTCCAAACAACCCATCATGTGTGCAATTTGCCTGTCAGAGAACCCTTTTTGTTTGGCCTCTAACAACAATTCTCTAGGTAAAGAATCTACTTTGTAAGTAGCAATTTCTTTTTCTAAAGTGAATAATTGCTCGTATTGTTTTAAGAACCACATATCAATTTTAGTGATTTCATGAATACGACTCAAAGGAATTCCCATCGCAATGGCATCATAAATTACGAAAACACGATCCCAACTTGCATGAGTTAGTTTATCGATGATTTGTTCGTAGTTTGTATATCCTTTCCCGTCAGCGCCCAAACCATTTCTTTTGATTTCCAATGATTGTGTGGCTTTGTGTAAAGCTTCTTGGAAAGAACGTCCAATTCCCATTACTTCACCTACTGATTTCATTTGAAGTCCTAACGTTTTATCAGCTCCTTCAAATTTATCAAAGTTCCAACGTGGTATTTTTACAATTACATAATCCAAAGTCGGTTCAAATAAAGCCGAAGTTGATTTTGTAATTTGGTTTTGTAATTCGTCTAGGTTGTACCCCAAAGCTAATTTCGAAGCAATTTTAGCAATTGGATACCCCGTTGCTTTGGATGCTAATGCTGATGAACGAGACACACGTGGATTAATTTCAATCGCAACAATATCTTCTTTTTCGTCTGGCGAAACCGCAAATTGTACGTTACAACCTCCAGCAAAATTTCCGATGCTACGCATCATTAAAATCGCCATGTCACGCATTTTTTGGAAGGTAGTATCCGATAAGGTCATCGCTGGCGCAACCGTGATCGAATCTCCCGTATGAATTCCCATTGGATCCATATTTTCGATCGAACAGATGATTACTACATTGTCATTCTTATCGCGTAATAATTCCAATTCATATTCTTTCCATCCCAACAAAGCCTTGTCAATCAACACCTCGTGGATTGGTGACATTTCCAAACCATAAGTTAGTTTTTCGTCAAATTCTTCTTTGCTATGTACAAAAGCAGCTCCTGTTCCTCCCAAAGTAAACGAAGGACGAATTACCAATGGAAAGCCAAATTCTTGAGCAATTTCTTTTCCTTGCAAGAATGAAGTTGCTGTTTTGGCAGGTGCGGCCGGAATTCCAATTTTCTGAAGCAATTGTTTGAACTGCTCTCTATCTTCGGTAATATTAATTGCGTTCACATCAACACCAATTAATCGCACGCCAAAATCTTCCCAAATACCTTTTTCATCTGCTTCCAAACACAAGTTCAATGCTGTTTGTCCTCCCATAGTTGGCAAAACCGCGTCAATTTGCGGATGTGCTTTCAATATTTCAATGATCGACTTGGTCGTCAATGGTTTTAAGTAAACGTGATCGGCCATCGATGGGTCAGTCATAATCGTTGCTGGATTCGAGTTGATTAATATCACTTCGATTCCTTCTTCACGAATAGAACGTGCTGATTGCGATCCTGCGTAATCAAATTCGCAAGCTTGACCAATAACAATAGGACCAGAACCTATTATCAAAACGGATTTAATGGATGTGTCTTTTGGCATTGTAGTGTAATTTGTGTGTTGTTGTAAACTTTTTAAAGATAAAGAACTTATTTGAGATACAATTTAAAAGTCTAAATCAAAGATAGTTAGTTTAAATTTTCAAAAAAAAGCCGTTACTAAAAAATAGTAACGGCTTAATATTGATTATAGAATAACCATTATTTTTTGTGTCTAGGTTCGCTAGAAACAGTCAATTTATGTCTTCCTTTAGCTCTTCTTCTTGCAAGAACTTTTCTTCCATTAGCAGAAGCCATTCTGTCCATAAATCCGTGTTTATTTCTTCTTTTTCTTTTCGATGGTTGAAACGTTCTTTTGCTCATTGGTTTGTATCTTTAAAATCTTTATTTATATGTCTTCTAGTTTTTGAATAACCGTTATTCCAAAACCGAGTGCAAATATACAAAGACTTTTTTTTCTAGCAAGTAGTTTTATAAAAATATTTTTAATTCCTTTTACTATCTTTGCAACCATAAATTCAATACTATTATGTTTCACAAAAATATCAAAATTATTCTTGCCGGACTTATCGTCGCTACTGGCATTTGGCAATTTACTGAAAGTAACACCGGAAATGGAATCTTCCTTTTATTAGTGAGTGCTATTCCTGTTTTTTTATATTTCAAAAACGAATTCATCTTATTGGCTTTCTTAAAGTTAAGAAAACAAGATTTTGATGGCGCTAGAAAGTGGTTGGATAAAATCAAAAATCCGGAAGGAGCTTTGGTTCAAAAACAACAAGGATACTTTAATTACCTTCACGGTATTATGTTATCTCAAACTAACATCAACCTATCCGAGAAATTTTTCAAAAAAGCGATAGAGTTAGGATTATCAATGGATATGGATTTGGCTGTAGCCAAATTAAACTTGGCTGGAATTGCTATGTCTAGAAGAAGAAAATTAGAAGCTACCTCGCTTTTGAATGAAGCTAAAAAACTCGACAAACAAAACATGTTGAAAGATCAAATCAGCATGATGAAAGAGCAAATGAAAAAAATATAAGACAAAAAAAGAGGCGATGTACATCGCCTCTTTTTTTTTAATATCCTTCCAATGGAATTTCCAACTGGTATTTTTTATTGGTAGGATTCACCATCTTAGTTGTGCGCAACCACGGATTGTGAATTTTTAATATTTTATAATTAATCCCTTGCTGCATCGCCAGGTTAGCTAAATCAGTTACCGAACTATCAATAGCAATTTTCTTCGTAGCTACAATTTTATATTGCTCTTCTTCTGTAATAGGAAACCCATATTGCTCTGGATGTTGCATGATTTGTTTCAAGGCTAAAATGCGGAATACATAACGTGAAGTTTCCTCATTCAATAATAAATCATAATAATTGTTCACTTTTTGACTGTCCAATTGCTTTTTGATTCCAGTTCCACCCGCATTATAAGCCGCTGCTACTAAAGTCCAATTCCCAAATTTCTCTTTGGCTTTCAAAAAATAAGCACAAGCTGCCTCTGTTGCTTTTTCTAAATGGTAACGTTCATCTATATTCTCATTCACTTCCAAACCAATTTCTTTAGCAGTTTCTGGCATAAATTGCCAAACTCCTCTTGCTCCTGCCGGAGAAACCACATTGACCAAACCACTTTCAATTACGGCAACGTATTTAAAATCGTCTGGAATTCCATTTTTCTTTAAGATAGGTTCAATCACCGCAAAAGCACGACGCGCCCTTTTTAAGATCAATAAGGTCGAAGCATTTAAATGTTTGTTGACCAATAGTTCCCTATCCAAACGCTCTTGCACATCGGCAATTTGCAACGGCACTGCTTCGCCTGCAAAATCAATTTTAGCCGGAAAATAATTTGGATTAAAACGGGCTATCCAATTGGAAGGCAATTCTAATTTAGATGCAAAAATAAACAGTCCGCTGATGAGGACAATTCCGATTAACAAGATCGATTTACGAATGGTTGTAGTTCTTTTTTTCATTTATTTTGTCTTTATATTTTTAACTAAAAAGTGCCTTGAATAATCGCTGGCAAGTTTTCGTTAAGCCATTTGTATTTACTTAAAATCATTACGTGTGTTCCGCCTTTTACTACAATGCAGTCTTTAATGTATTGTATTGGAAACACTTCATCGGCATCGCCGTGAATATGAATCACATTGGGATCCATTTGTGTTCTATCCCACAATAAAACGCGTTCTATAGCCCAATCCAAATAATTCACATCGCGAACAGAGAGATACCTTTCGTATAATTTCAATCGTTGTGCTATAGTTGTTCCAAAAGAAAAAGCACTTAACTTTTCTATGTTCGAAAAAACGGAAGTCGGAATTAATTTATACGCTTTAGTGGTTTTGGCAATTTTCATTCGGCGTGGAAATTCGACATTCGATTTCACACTCGAAATAATTATGACTTTCAGCGGATTCAAATAGGCCGCCATTTCTTGTACCAAAATTCCTCCGAAAGAAACCCCAATCAAAACCGGATTAGGAGCGGTAATTTTTTTCGACATTCGTTCGGCATAGGTTGGTAACGATTCGTCTCCAATGGGCAATTCCCAATCTAAAAGATGGACTTCAAAATGCGTTTCTGGCAAGGCAATGCGCTCAAATATTAGCGAACTAGCCGCTAATCCAGGCATGCAATACACCGAAATCTTGTTGGTATCCATTATCGAAAATACATTACTTCAGGGTAAAAATAAGGATATTAATCAGAAAAATTGATTCCAACAGCACAAAGAAATTGAGTTGCAACAAAAACTACTTTTCGATTTCTCTCAAACTCTCCATTTTCTTATGCGCCAAGAATCCAGCGATATCTTCGAAATGTTCTACCACTCTTTTGTTTCCAAATTCAAACACTTTAGTTGCCAAACCGTCTAAGAAATCACGGTCATGTGACACTAAAATTAGGGTTCCGTCAAAATCTTTTAAGGCCTCTTTGATAATGTCTTTAGTCTTCATATCCAAGTGATTCGAAGGCTCATCCAGAATCAATAAGTTCACTGGTTCTAACAATAGTTTTATCATTGCTAAACGTGTTTTTTCACCTCCAGAAAGCACTTTCACTTTCTTAGTAACATCGTCACCATGAAACATGAACGCCCCTAAAATATCTTTAATTTTGGTTCGAACATCACCCACAGCAATATCGTCAATAGTCTCAAATATCGATGCATTGCCATCCAATAAAGCCGCTTGATTTTGTGCAAAATAACCAATTTGGGCGTTGTGACCAATTTCGACACTACCGCTATCAATACCAATTTCTTTCATAATAGCTTTGATCATGGTCGATTTTCCTTCACCATTTTTACCAACGAAGGCTACTTTCTGTCCACGTTCGATAACCAAATTAGCATCTTTGAATACCACATGATCGCCATAGGATTTAGACAACTCTTTAACAATTACTGGATATTGACCAGAACGAGCCGCTGGTGGAAACTTCAATTTCAAAGCCGAGGTATCTACTTCGTCTACTTGAACAATTTCAAGTTTCTCTAACATCTTCACACGCGATTGTACCGCATCGGTCTTAGAAAACGTTCCTTTAAAACGATCAATAAAGGCTCTGTTATCGGCAATCATTTTTTGTTGCTCATCGTAGGCTTTTTGTTGGTGCATACGACGGTCTTTTCGCAATTCTAAATAATGAGAATACTTGGCTTTGTAATCATAAATTCGTCCCATAGTTACTTCAATGGTACGATTAGTAATATTATCTACAAAGGCTCTATCGTGCGAAATTACAACAACTGCTTTGGCTTGATTAATCAAAAAATCTTCTAACCATTGAATACTTTCAATATCCATATGGTTTGTTGGCTCATCTAGCAAAATCAAATCCGGTTTCTGTAAAAGAATTTTAGCCAATTCAATTCGCATTCTCCAACCTCCCGAAAACTCTGAAGTTTGGCGGGTAAAATCTTCCCGAACGAATCCCAAACCGATTAATATTTTTTCAACCTCAGCTTCATAATTCACTTCTTCAATAGCATAGTATTTCTCACTCAAATCCGAAACACGCTCAATCAACTTCATGTACACGTCACTTTCATAATCGGTACGAACAGTTAATTGTTCGTTCAATTCGTCAATCTCGGCTTTCATTTTGAAAATTTCACCAAAAGCTTTGGATGTTTCTTCCATAACAGTAGCACCATCAGTAGTCAATAAGTGCTGTGGCAAATATGCTACGACCGCATCTTTTGGTGCCGAAATTGAACCTGTAGAAGGCTTACTTTGTCCTGCAATAATTTTCAAAAGCGTCGATTTTCCCGCTCCATTTTTACCCATTAGGGCAATTTTATCATTTTCATTAATGGCAAAAGAAACCTCACTAAAAAGCGTAGTCCCGCTAAATTGAACCGAAATATCGTTAACTGTAATCATTAGGTAGTAGATGTTTTTTTGGAAAGTCTGTAATTCGACCACCCAATTTTGAAGGCGCAAATATAATTCAAATCAGCCGTTGTTTATACTTAAAGGAATACAATTTTAGTTTGGTTTTTCCACCTTAACTAGCTTTAAAGACTTAAAATTGCTAAATACTGTCAAAAAAATAATTATAAAAAACACACTAACTATGGAATTAGTTGAAAAAGAGTAAAAAATAAATACTGATAACCATATAGTTAGCTGTTAAAAATAGTAGAAAATATTGTTTCGTACATTAAATTGAAATAGAAAACAAGTATTACAGAAATTTACATTGTTAGTAATTGATTCATGATCAATTTAAAATAATTAACTAATACATTTTTGCTATGATATCAAAACAATCTACCAACTTAATTAGTATTACTAATAATGGCATTATTTTGAATTCAAAATCAAAATCGAATCAGCAAATTCCTTTTGCAGAGGTAGCTAAAATTCACCTACAAATTAGACATCATCAAACGATTTTAAAAATTTTCTTAATCAGTTATTTTATTTTCACATTGCTTTGCATGCAATATCTTAATCTAGAAATGTCAATTTTTTCGGCATTTATCTACATTATTAATTTCTTTGTAATCAACACGCTCGATTTTAAAAGTTATCGTTTACAAATAGTTTTGAAAAACAATAATGTCATCGAAAAACAAATTCCAAAGAAATTGAAATACGACTATATTAGTCTAATTAGTGAGATAAGAAGAAATATACTACCCGAGCATTCTCCGGCATTGTAATTTGTAATAAAAATAGTATTTTTAGAAAAAAATAATGCAATTCTAAATTTATGAATCGGATTCTACTAGTTTTCTCCTTTTTAATATTACACATTTCGCCAAAAGGTTTTGCTCAGAATGATAAATTCAAAGGCGAAACATTTCTCTTTCAAGACCTCAAAACTAGAGACGCTATCGTGATCGAACACGATTCTGTGTATTACAAAAATTCCCCTCTTCAATTTCAGAAATTAAGACATACTGAATATCCAGAAATCATTTCGCGTTATGTTAGTCATACTATAAAAGGTAAAAATTATTTCACACATTATGGTTGTGGGCCAGTATTGGAATGGCGAAATGACTCTTTAGTCCGAATAGATAATTCATTTTTACATCAAAATCAATTTGGCGCTGCTACATTTGTTTACAAAAACGAGATATACTATTTTGGAGGTTATGGTTTATTCACATTTAAAAACATTTTAACAAAATATATTTTTAAATCCAAAGAGTGGATGGCTATTCAAACTTTTGGAAGCGAATTTCCTTCTTTACGACGCGACGCTAATCATATTATAAGCGGAGATGATCTATATATTTTTGGAGGGTCAAGCGAAAACCCCAATGATTATTATTATGGAAAAATTCCCTCTGATAATATAGTTTGGAAATTGAACCTTAAAACCATGACGTGGAATAAGGAAGGGGTTTATAAAACTAACATCAAAACAGATGAGGGTTATTTTAATTTTCAATATAAAAATAAAATGTACATGATTAGCCGAAGCGCTGATAATAAATTTTATGAAATCGACATTGCAAATAATTCCATAAAAAAATATAATTTACCGTCTTATTTAAATATAAAATCTTGTTATTTCGACAAAAATTCTGAAGAATTAGTTGTTCTGCACTTTTTAAGCACCATTGCTAAAAGTAAAGTAATTCGCTTGAAGCTCAATCCAATTTTGATTAACCCAATTCTTACGGAAACTTTTATTAGTAACCCTTATGAAAAATGGTATTATGCATTGAGTACACTGGCAGTATTGAGTCTAATTTTCTATCTTTTCTACAAAACAAAAAATAAAAATAGCATTATAAATAACAAGAGTATTGTTTTTGACAACAATACTAAACAATTAAAATTTAAAGGAAAAAATATTGATGCTTTCGATACAAATGAATTAAAAATCATTATTCATTTAATTCGAAATCAATCTGAATACATTCCAATCAATTCGTTAAACAATCTATTTGAACAAGAAAACCTGTCCGAAAATTATTCAAGTACTACAAAACGAAGAGAAAATACGTTAAATGCCATTATCACAAAACTAAGTTTGATAACTGGCTACAACGAAAGTGAAATTATATTGTATAGAAAAAATCCTGATGACAAACGAATGAAAGAGATCAAGTTGAAAGACCATTTCATTAGAGTCAAGTAAAAACAAAAAAACTCGCATCAAAAGATGCGAGTTTTTTTTTGTGTGAAGTATTCTATTGTATTATTCTTTTCGCCACTTTTTCGTTTCCTCAAAGACGTATTCTAAAATGGCTTGTTCTTTTTCGTCAAATTCCACATTTCTGCGGCTCATAACTAATTTTGCGGTTGCAAAAGCTTTACTAGTTACATAGGTAGAAAATCCAGCGGCGCCTCCCCAAGAAAAACTAGGTACAAAATTGCGAGGAAAACCACTACCAAAAATATTCGCACTTACTCCTACAACGGTTCCGGTATTGAACATCGTATTGATTCCGCACTTACTATGATCACCCATCATCAAACCACAAAATTGCAAACCAGTTTTAGCAAAACCTTCGGTTTCGTAACTCCATAATTTTACTTCTTCGTAGTTGTTTTTAAGGTTGGAATTATTACTGTCTGCGCCAATATTACACCATTCACCTAGTACTGAATTGCCTAAAAATCCGTCATGCCCTTTATTCGAATAGGCAAATAAAACCGAATTATTCACTTCGCCTCCAATTTTAGAATGCGGCCCAACGGTTGTAGCACCATAGACTTTTGTAGCCAATTTTACTCCAGCTCCTTCGCATAAAGCAAAAGGTCCACGAATTACAGAGCCTTCCATGATTTCAGCATTTTTACCAATATAAATTGGCCCAGTAGTAGCGTTTAAAGTCACAAACTCTAATGAAGCTCCTTCTTCGATAAAAACATTTTCAGGAGCCATCACATTAACTGATTTTGGTATGGGTTGCGATTTTCTATCCTGAGTCAAAAACGCAAAGTCAGCACGAAGCGCTGCATCGTTTTTGGCAAATATATCCCAAGTATGTTCTACGGTTATACAGTCATCTGTATATTCGAGTATTTCACAGGTGTCAAAATCAACTTCTTCTTGCTCTTCATTGGTATAAAAAGCAATCACTTCTTCTCCTTTAAAAATAGCTTGATTCGAGGTTAAATTCTGAATCATATCTACCAAAGTAGCATTGGGCAAAAAAGAAGCGTTAATCATAACATTTTGCTCCATCTCAACCATTGGAAATTTATCTGAAAGGTAGTCTTCGGTCAAGGTGGTGGTGGTTGAACCTAAATAGGCTTCCCATTTTTGGCGGATCGTCAAAATTCCGATTAAAATATCGGCTACTGGTCGGGTAAAAGTGAAGGGCAAAAGTGCATTTCGAGCAGGACCGTCAAAAAGGATGTAATTCATTTTGAAAAATTTCAAAGTTATAATGGTTCAAAGTTACAAAGTTTTTGCATAAAAAAAGCCTCACAAATTGTGAGGCTTAGTATAAGAAGAAACGAATTAAAATTATTTAACGTGTTTCGCGTATTTAGTTTTGAATTTATCGATACGACCTGCAGTATCAATTAATTTAGATTTACCTGTGTAAAAAGGGTGAGAAGTTCTAGAAATCTCCATTTTTACAACTGGATATTCTACACCGTCAACAGTGACAGTTTCTTTAGTTTCAGCAGTAGATTTAGTAATAAAAACATCATCGTTTGACATGTCTTTAAAAGCAACTAATCTGTAATTTTCTGGGTGTACACCTTTTTTCATCGTAATTCTTTTTTATTAGTTTCAATTATAATTGTGTTTTGAAGCTTTTCTTCTAACAGAAAAGGTATAAACCAAGTATAACTTTTTGTTTTTACATTATTATTTTGAGTTTGCAAATTTACACTTATTTTTTAATAATCAAATCTTTGTCTTACTTTTTTTATCAATCGCTAAATCGCGATTTTTCGTTACTAATAATGTAGTAATTGCTATATTTGTAGATTAATTTTTAAAATTTTTACATCATGATAAATGAAACTATTAAAAAGAACGGACTAACTTTTGGTGTATTGTCTGGAATTGTATCTGCATTAATAACCTCAACTATATATGCTATTGATTTAAATCTATTCGTCTCTTGGTGGATTGGTGTAGTGAGTATGGTAATTTATCTAACAATTAGTATCGTATTACTTTCCAAAACAAAGAAAGAGTTGAAGGGTGTGTTTGTATTTAAAGATGCCTTTACTACTTATTTTATTTCTGCTGTAGTTGGGACATTAATTGGAACCCTATTTAATATTCTGCTTTTCAATGTTATCGACCCTTCAATTCAAGATACATTAAAAGAGATAACCATAAAAAATGCAGTTGAAATGATGCAAAAATTCAATTCGCCTGCAGCAGCTATCAATGAAATGATTGCAAAAATGAATGAAAGTAATCCCTATTCTGTAATTGAATTATTAAAAGGGTCCGTTTACAGTATCTTGATTAGCTCCATTATTGGCTTAATTATGGCCGCGTTTTTCAAAAGCAAGTCACAAGAATAAAACTACATGAATCTATCCATACTAATCCCGCTTCTTAACGAAGAGGAATCGCTTAACGAATTGTACACTTGGATTATCAAAGTGATGCAAACCAATAACTACACCTACGAAATTATCTTTCTTGACGATGGAAGTACAGATAATTCTTGGCAGTGTATTGAACAATTTGCTCAAGAAAATCCTCATGTAAAAGGAATTCGTTTTATGAAAAACTTTGGTAAATCGCAAGCCTTGCATGCTGGTTTTGCCAAAGCTCAAGGCGATGTCATTATTACTATGGATGCCGATTTACAAGACAGTCCTGAAGAAATTCCTGGTTTGTATGATATGATTATTAACGGAAACTACGACTTGGTTTCAGGTTGGAAAAAGAAGCGCTACGATTCTGTTATGGCCAAAAACTTACCTTCAAAATTATTCAACTGGGCAGCTCGAAAAACATCGGGGGTGTATTTGAATGATTTTAACTGTGGCTTAAAAGCCTACAAAAATGTGGTGGTAAAGAATGTGGAAGTGTCGGGCGAAATGCACCGTTACATTCCCGTTTTAGCCAAAAATGCTGGCTTTAATAAAATTGGCGAAAAAATAGTACAACACCAAGCTAGAAAATACGGCGAGTCCAAATTTGGTATGAGCCGATTTATTAATGGCTTCTTGGATTTAATTACCATCTGGTTTTTATCGCGTTATGGAAAACGCCCAATGCACTTTTTTGGAGCTGCAGGCGTATTGATGTTTATCATTGGGTTCATATCAACTGGATTAATAATTGGAGTCAAATTGTACCGTTTGTACGCAGGCTTCCATACTATGTTGGTTACTGAGAATCCCCTATTCTACATCGCACTAACGACAATGATTATTGGAACTCAATTATTCCTAGCTGGGTTCTTGGGTGAGATAATCCTTCGTACTAAAAATAACGAAGAACGTTATAAAATTGCCAATGAACTGAATTAAAACCTAATTTGAATTGAATGCCCAAATCCCAAATCATTACCCAAAAAATTATCGAAATCAGAGGTCATAAAGTTCTACTCGATTTTGATTTAGCTGAATTATATGCTACGGAAACAAGAATAGTAAAACAAGCCGTCAGAAGAAACCTAAACCGATTTCCTCTTGACTTCATGTTTGAATTGACTGAAGAAGAAGTAAATGATTTGGTATCACAATCTGTGATACCATCAAAAAGGAAATTAGGCGGTGCAACTCCCTTCGCTTTTACAGAACAAGGAGTCGCCATGCTTTCCAGTGTTTTGAATAACGAAAAAGCTATTGAAATTAATATTGCTATCATGCGCAGTTTTGTTTCGCTTCGAAAATTTGCGCTAACATATGAAGAACTTACAAAAAGAGTTACGGAAATTGAACAGCAATTTCCAGACATTTATAAAGCATTGAATCATTTGATGGATTCGAATCAACAACATCAAATACAACAAGAACGAATAAAGATTGGTTATACCAAATAATTATAAAAATGGAAATCAAACAAACTATTTTAGACAAAGTAAACGAATGGCTTTCGCCGACTTTTGACACAGCCACTCAAAATACCATTAAAGAAATGATGACTTCAGCTCCCAAAGAGTTAGAAGAAAGTTTTTATAAAAATTTGGAATTCGGCACTGGTGGAATGCGTGGAGTTATGGGTGTAGGAACTAATCGTATAAATAAATATACTTTAGGAAAAAACACCCAAGGTTTATCTAACTATTTGAAAAAAGTATTTCCTGGCGAAAATTTACGTGTTGCGATTGCTTATGACTGCCGACACAATAGTGATACCTTAGCAAAAGTGGTTGCTGATGTTTTTTCTGCCAATGGAATTCAGGTTTTCTTATTTTCAGAATTGCGTACTACACCCGAGTTGTCATTCGCTGTAAAACACTTGAATTGTCATGCCGGAATTGTATTAACTGCTTCTCACAATCCGCCTGAATATAACGGATACAAAGTGTATTGGCAAGATGGAGGACAATTAGTTCCACCTCAAGATGGCGAAATTATTCAGTTAATTGAGGCATTACAATATGACGAAATAAAATTTGAAGCCAACGACAATTTGATTCAATATATTGACGAAGAAGTAGATGCTGCTTTTCATCAATCTACTATTGACAATGCCAGTTTTACAACAACTCCAGCTGCCGCTAAAGAAAATCTTAAAATTGTTTACACCTCGCTTCACGGAACTTCGATAAAATCGATTCCAGCGGTTTTGGCGCAAGCCGGATACACACAAGTGCATAGTGTAAAAGAACAAGCTGAACCCAACGGTAACTTCCCAACAGTTAAATCTCCAAATCCAGAAGAGCCTGAGGCATTGGCAATGGCGATGAAATTAGCCGATGAAGTTAATGCCGACATCGTAATTGGTACCGATCCCGATTCAGATCGTTTAGGTGTTGCTGTAAGAGATAAAGAAGGAAAAATGACATTGTTAAATGGGAATCAAACCATGATAATCATGACCGCTTTCTTGTTGGAACAATGGAAACGTGCCGATAAAATTACAGGAACTGAATTTGTAGGATCAACCATTGTTTCTACTCCAATGATGTTGGAATTAGCATCAGCCTATGGAATTGAATGCAAAGTAGGATTGACTGGATTTAAATGGATTGCCAAAATGATTAAAGATTTCCCAAACCAAAAATTCATTGGTGGTGGGGAAGAAAGTTTTGGATTCATGGTTGGCGATGCAGTACGAGATAAAGATGCCGTAGGAGCTTCTCTTTTGGTTTGCGAAATTGCCGCTTTGGCAAAAGCATCCGGAAGTTCGCTATACCAAGAATTATTGAATTTATATGTTGATTTTGGTTGCTATAAAGAGCATTTGATTTCGTTAACCAAAAAAGGAATTGATGGTCTAGCCGAAATCAATCAAATGATGATTGACTTACGTGAAAATCCAGTGGAAGAAATTAACGGACAACGTGTAGTGTGTATTGATGATTATCAAAATTCAACTTCATTGAACCGTATCACTAATGAAATTGAGCCAATTGCTATTCCGAAATCAAATGTATTAATCTACTATTTGGAAGACGGATCAAAAATTTGTGCCCGTCCAAGTGGAACAGAACCAAAAATAAAATTCTATTTTAGTGTGAATACTACTTTGGACAAAGTCGAAAATTTCAAAGCAGTAGAAGCTGAATTAGATCAAAAAATTAAAAATATAATCGCAGCAATGCAATTGAATTAATGGAAAAAAACTTAATTAAATTACTACCCTATACTAAACCTTATAAGACCAACATTGTATTGAATATTGTTTATAATGTATTATATGCATTATTCAGTACGCTTTCGATGATTACACTATTCCCGCTTTTAGAAGTATTATTCAAAAAAAGTGAAACTGTAATCAAAGCTCCAGTATTCACCGGAATTGAAAATATTGGGAAATATGGTAAAGAATGGCTTTTCTATAACATATCCCATTTAAATGCAACTCACGGCCCACAGTCGGCATTGCTATTAGCAGTGGTGTTAGTAATTATCACATTTTTATTCAANNGAAAAACAATGTATGACAAGATTATAGAATTACCGATACCTTATTATTCAGAAAAAAGAAAAGGAGATATGATGGCGCGTATGTTAGGCGATGTAAATGAAGTTCAAAATTCATTTTTTTCCATCCTTGAACTAATCGTTAAGGAGCCTTTAACCATCCTTTTTACAATAATTGCAATGTTAAACATTAGTGTTAATTTAACCTTGTTTGTTTTTCTATTCATACCGATATCTGGATTTGTAATTTCAAAGGTGGGTAAAAGTTTAAAGGCGAAATCTACTAGAGCTCAAGAGGAAAGTGGCTATTTTATTTCTTTGGTTGAAGAAAGTTTATCCGGACTTAAAGTAATTAAAAGTTATAATGCCGAAGGGTTATTCAAAACAATGTTTGGCGATTCAATCAATAGACTTTTTACAATTGCAAATGTAATTGGTAACAAAAATAATTTGGCGTCACCATTAAGTGAATTTATGGGAATTGTAACTATTGCTACTTTGCTTTGGTATGGAGGGAATCTGGTTTTAGTGGACAAAACACTAGACGGATCACTTTTTTTAGTATACATGTTGTTAGCCTATAATATTTTAACACCAGCAAAAAACATATCTAAAGCATCATATGCAGTAAAGAATGGATTAGCTGCTGCCGAACGTGTTTTTGAGGTTTTAGAAATTGAAAATACAATACCTAATGATCCAAATGCCATAATTAAAAACACATTTGATTCCAATGTAACAATTTCAAATATCAACTTTAAATATAAAGATGACAACGTACTAAAAGATTTTTCACTAGAGGTAATTAAAGGTCAAACGGTGGCACTAGTTGGCCAATCTGGAAGTGGAAAAAGTACCATAGCCAATCTATTAACACGATTCTATGATGTAAATGAAGGGACTATTCAAATTGATGGTACCGACATTAAAAAATTAGACATTCATTGCTTGCGAGGATTGATAGGTTTAGTTACTCAAGATAGTATTTTATTCAATGATACCATTAAAGCGAATATAGCCCTAGGCAAAGAAAACGCTACCGATGAAGAAATTATTGAAGCTCTTAAAATTGCTAACGCCTTCGAATTTGTGAATGAGTTACCTAACGGCATTCATACCAATATTGGCGATAGCGGGAATAAATTATCAGGTGGTCAAAAACAACGTCTTTCTATCGCGCGTGCCGTATTGAAAAATCCACCCATTATGATTTTAGATGAAGCGACCTCAGCATTGGATACCGAAAGCGAAAAATTTGTACAAATAGCTTTGGAAAACATGATGCAAAACAGAACTTCTATTGTAATTGCCCACCGTCTATCTACTATTCAAAAGGCCAATAAAATTGTAGTGATGCAAAAAGGCCGAATTGTGGAACAAGGCACCCACGAACAATTAATCGCTTTAAACGGAACCTATAATAAGTTGGTAAGTATGCAATCACTCGAGTAAATATGTATATAACTAGTCCAAATATCAAACTCCCAGAAGATCCCGACACCATAGTTTGGAAATACTTGGATTTGTCTAAATTTTTGGATTTACTGCTTTCGAAAAAATTATTCATGTCCCGATCTGATAAATTTGAAGATCAATACGAAGGCACCTTCAGCGAACCTACTTTTGAGGAAATAAAAAAGCTCGCTATTAACAATCCCGAGTTTTTAAATTACTACAAAACCCATCGCGAAAAAGTTGCGATAAGCAGCTGGCATATCAACGAATACGAATCCTTTGCCATGTGGCAGATTTTTACTCAAAACAGCGAAGGATTGGCTATCCAATCTACTATTGGACGGTTGCAAAAAGCATTAGAACCCGAAACCAATTTGAAGCAATACATTGGGCAAGTCAATTATATTGATTACAAAAAAGAATATATCCCGTTTGACGATTTGTTTTTCCCGTTTTTATTCAAACGAAAAAGTTTTCAATACGAACGTGAAGTCCGAATTATTTCGGACACTTCTGACACTGCAATTACTATTAATGACGGAATTAAAATCAATGTAGACATCAGCCAATTGATTGATAAAATTTACATTCACCCCAAATCAGAAAACTGGTATAAAAACCTGGTGATCGAATTAGTATCTAAATTAGATTTTGATATCACAATTGAAAAATCCGATCTTGAAAGTGATATTCTAATCTAGACTATAATTTAGCTGTCAATTTGATATTAAAAACACGGGTAGTCATATAATTGGGAATAGCATATTGATTTTTGGAATACACATCTCTAACCCAAGTATTGGTAATGGCATTTTGATTGTTAAATAGATTAAATATCTCGACACCAATGGCCAGCTCTTTGAAGTTTCCAAACCACTTTTTTGGAATTGAATTTTCCTTATTATCGATTATAATTTTAGAAAAACCAACATCAGCACGACGGTAATCACGCAATCTATTTTGGTATACATACGGATCCGAATAGGAAGGTGAACCTCCTGGCAAACCTGTATTGTACACTAAATTTAAATATACTTTCATACTAGGAATAGCAGGCATATAGTCTTGAAACAGCAATCCAAATTTCAATAACTGATCAGTTGGGCGAGCAATATAACCTTTGTTTTCACTATTTTCCTCCGTTTTTAAATACCCAAAACTAAACCATGATTCGGTTCCTGGTACAAATTCTCCGTTGAGACGAAGATCCAATCCTTGCGCATAGGCTTTCGCCAAATTAGTAGCCGCATACCGAATTCGGACATTATCAATCGTGTAGGTGTTTACATCCGACATGGATTTGTAATACAGCTCAGAAACCAATTTAAACGGGCGATTCCACATTTTAAAATTATAATCATTGGCCAAAACCAAATGAACCGATTGCTGTGCTTTTACGTTCGGTTGAACCATTCCACTAGCATCCCGCAATTCTCTATAAAAGGGAGGTTGGTAATATACTCCTCCTGAAATTCGAAACAGCATATCTTTATCCCAATCGGGTTGGATGGAAATTTGCGCCCTTGGACTCCAAACTAGTTGCGATTTTCCATTTTTGTCAGTACCTGAAACTTCCCAATTATGAAAACGCAATCCAGCATTGTACCAAATAGAGGTGGATCCAACAGTACTTTTAGAATTCCACTGAGCAAAACCTGAGAATCTATTGATCGTTGTAAAATTAGTAGCTCGCACATTTTGATACGGAACTAATGGCCCCGTATATAACGTATACGGTTCGTTCTTTTGAGGTAAAACTACAGGCGGCGGAATAGAAAATCCAGCCGAATCAATTACTTCCCACTCCACTACTCGATCCCGAATAGATTCGCGAGTATATTTAACACCCCAATCCAATTGGCTTTGCTTCCAATCATGGAAGCCCTTTAATTCGATATTAGCAATTAAGGCATCTAAATTATTTCGAGCATGATTCAACTGTGAACCGATTCCTCTGGTATACCCTACTTTGCCATAGGTTTCAGAGGCGACATTTGCATCGACTTCACCAAGACGGTATTGTGCCAAAATATCAAAATGCTCTTGCTCAGTAGTATGATACAACGAACCAATGAATTTTAAAACATTGGAATCGTTCGATTTAAAAGTAGTTTTTAGAGCACCAAAATAAGTCGCATATTGATCTTTTTCTTGCCCTTCATAATAGACTAGAAGTGCTAAGGGTTGATCCAAAGTTCCAAAATTAGTTTGGCGTGTTAACGGCTGATAACGGTAGTCATTTTTCGAAATATTCCCTAAAAAACTCCAATGCCATTGGGCAGAAGCTTGGTAATTGATATTGGTTTGGACGTCCGCAAAAGTGGGAGTATAATTCGTTTGGGTTTCTTGACTTTTAACCAAAAGACTATTATTTCGGTAACGAAAACCAGTTACGGCAGACCATTTTTTATTCTTGGAAACTGCATCAAAAGCCATACTTCCTCCTAAAAAACCAGCTTCAAAATTGGCTCCGAATGATGATGGTTTTCGATAGGTTATATCCAAAACCGAGGACAATTTATCTCCGTATTTGGCTTGAAACCCTCCAGCTGAAAAATCAATATTTTGGACCAAATCGGCATTGGTAAAACTAAGTCCTTCTTGCTGACCCGACCGAATTAAGAATGGACGATAGACTTCAATTTCGTTAACATAAACTAAATTCTCATCATAATTGCCCCCACGAACCGCATATTGTGTACTTAATTCATTATTGGAATTCACACCGGCTAAGGTTTTTAAAATATTCTCTACTCCAGCATTGGCTCCTGGAATTTTTCGAAGTAATTCAGGAGTGATATTCGTAATACCTTGGATACGTTTACTATTCTTAGCTGTTACGATTACTTCGCTCATTTGTTCTTCACGGGTGTTCAAAACGGGATTGAATTCCATGATTTCGTTGGGTTTTAAAAACAAAATAATTGAAGCTGATTTTAGAGAAATGTGTGAAAAAACTACTCTTACTTTTTGGTTAGCCGGAATAGACAGTTCATATACACCATTCGAATTGGATTGAGTTCCAATTGCATCATTAAATACAGATACGTTGGCCACAGCTTGCTTGTTTTCGTCCAAAACAATTCCTCTCAGCTTAGCGTTTTGCGCCAATGCAGAAAATCCTATTCCGAAAAACAGAAGATAAAGAATAGCTATTTGGGTACTTTTCAAACGGTTCTATTTAGTAATTCTATTTCTAAAAAAATGCGTTTCAAAGGTAGTAGAATTTCCCATAGCATCGGTTACAATGACATTTAACTCATTGGCACCATTCAGTAGAAAATCATCATTGAAATAATGTGTAATTGTTCTAGTTTTATTGTCATATTCAAACAAAACCCATTGGCCATTCAAAAATCCATTGTAAGTTTTAATTCCTGAGCCCAAATCAAAAATCTGTAATTGAATTGCATCCTGGCTTACCCATTTCCCTTCTATTGGTTTAACAATACTAACTTTAGGAGCAAGGGTATCAGTGACTAATTTATACTTTCCTAATGTCTTTACTTTGGCACTAAAAACACTGTCTTTTCTATAGGTTGAATTATAATTAATTTGTTCTCCATCTAGCCTTGCAATGAATGTTTTTTCTTGAAGTTCATTTGACAATGTGTTGTCAGTCAAAGAAATGGTGAAATTAGAATGAGCCGGAACGCTATCATCATGTAAGTATAGTATTTTATTCCTAACATCAAAGTTTAAAGCAAAATCGTCGTAAAAAGTACCTGCAGGGAAAAATACAGAAGCATTTTCTTTTTCAAAAATATTTTCTTTATTAGCTATTAAGAAATAGTTAGAAACAACAGGTTCTGCAGGGATTAATGAAACACTTGAATCATACTGAATAGGTACTGTAATTACCGATTTGTTGCCAAAAAAATCAGCCACTTCAATACGATACACATCATCCAAATTTGGAGTTGGAATGATTTGACCTTCAGTTTCATCTGTAGAAATAAAAGCCAAATCATATTTATTTTTCATAAATAATTTCTGAACTCTCTGCCCCGTTTTCTTGTATTTGGCATAATCAATCAGCGCATTTACGTAACGCATATCATCAAAAGAATGCGTGTCAAACTGATAGCTAAACTTAGGTTGTCCATTCAAAAACGAATTCACACTATAGACGCCATTATTATTGAAAGAAACATCATCATAATCATTAGCAATAATCCCAAAACCAATTGGTCCATTGGCTAGAACTTTATCAGCCAAATATGTCCCATCTTTTTGCAAAGCGGTATTTAAAAGAATTGGTCGTTTTGATGTATTGACTGTTGAAGAAAATAACGGATAGACATACAATCCTGAAATAATCGGTTTTTTGGTATCTCTAAAACCAGAATCAAAACCGAAAAGCATCGGGTTAATGATAAACTCTGATTTAGAATCTCGAATTTCGTAGTGCAAATGCGGGCCTTCAGAAGCGCCTGTATTACCTGAAACCGCAATCCACTCCCCTTTTTTGATTGGAATTTCACCAGGTTTTAAATACATTTCAATTTCGAAAGACTGTTCTTTATAGTGGGTAGTCGTAATAAAATCTTGAATTGGACCTACCGCTTTTTGTAAATGCGCATAGACCGTAGTGTAGCCGTTTGGATGGGTGATGTAAATGGTTTTTCCGTTACCAAAGGTTGAAATTTTAATTCTTGATACATAGCCTTCAGCAGAAGCATACACTTTCAAACCTTCCTTTTGTTGGGTTTTAAAATCAAAGCCTGCATGAAAATGATTGGGGCGCAATTCGCCGAAATTACCAGACAATTGCATTGGAATATCTAGAGGTGGACTAAAATAATCTTTTGGAAAATTATTTTGAGCAAAAAGGGTGCTGCAAAACAGCAAATAAAAAAGAAAGAATCGCATACATTTCATTTTGGCTAAGGTAAAAAAACTAATAGACAAATAAAACCAGAATACGGCCTAAAAACCATAACCCTTTGTTTAATAATAAATTACTGATTTTTAAATAAAAAAGCTAATAAAATATTGTATTAATAAAAAGGAATACTAACTTTGTAAGATTAAGTAATGAATTGGAATACTAATGAGTGTAATTGCGGAAATAATTGATACTCTTGAAAATAAGATTGAAAAACTNNCTCAAAATAGCCAACTCATTGCTTGGCAGTGAAGAAAACAAAAGAGATACTAAGCTTAAAATAAATTCATTAATTCGCGAAATTGATTACTGCATAGCTCAGCTATCAGATTAAATAATATGGACGAAAAGCTTAAAATAAAAATATCAATTGCAGATCGCGTTTATCCGTTAACGGTAGACCCATCACAAGAAGAAGGACTGCGAAGTGCTTCAAAAAAAATTGATACCATGATTAAGCAATTTGAAGAAAATTATGCTGTTCGTGACAAACAAGATGTATTGGCCATGTGTGCCTTACAATTTGCTTCTCAAGTAGAACAAAAACAAATCGATAACGCCATTGATGGAGTAGAAACCATCGAAAGATTGAATAAAATCAATTCGATTTTAGACCAATATCTCAATAAATAATACGTTCTTACATAGACTAAGATACTGCCTACATTAGTTCAATTTGGTAAACTCAACACTAACAATTTAGAATGAGCGAATCGTCACTACTATAGCATGCCCTACTTTGGTAAGGAAGCTTGAACAGTGAGTTAGCTCAAAACTTGTCTTTTCGAGTTTATACAAGCACCTAATGTAGGCTTTTTTTATACATCAATTTTTAATTAACATGGACAACATAGTAACAATCATCATTACCGGAATAGTCGGAATAGTAGCTGGTTTTGCAATTGCAAAAATCATTGAAAAAAGTAACATTTCGAATCTCATAAAATCAGCTAAAAAAGAGGCTGCATCGATTATCAAAGACGCTAATTTTGAAGCAGAAAATATCAAAAAAGATAAAATTCTTCAAGCCAAAGAACGATTTATAGAATTAAAATCAGAACACGAACAAGTAATTTTAGCTCGTGATAAAAAAGTAGCCGAAGTAGAAAAAAGAGTTCGTGACAAAGAATCTCAAATTTCTAATGAATTGGCTAAAGCCAAAAAAGTAAACGACGATTACGAAGCAAAAACATCAGAATATAACTCTAAATTAGAAATTTTAGAGAAAAAACAAGCTGAAGTTGAAAGAATGCATAAAAGCCAATTGCAACAATTAGAAGTGATTTCTGGATTATCTGCAGAAGAGGCAAAAGAGCAATTAATTGAAGGATTGAAAGCGGAAGCAAAAACTCAGGCGATGTCTCAAATTCAAGACACTATTGAAGAGGCAAAATTAACCGCACAACAAGAAGCTAAGAAAATTATCATCAATACCATCCAACGTGTAGGAACAGAAGAAGCAGTAGAAAATTGCGTTTCTGTTTTTAATATTGAATCGGATGATGTAAAAGGACGTATTATTGGACGTGAAGGGCGTAACATCCGCGCTTTAGAAGCAGCAACTGGAGTCGAAATTATTGTTGACGATACACCAGAAGCAATTATACTTTCTTGTTTCGATCCTGTGCGTAGAGAAATTGCTCGTTTGTCATTGCATAAATTAGTAACTGACGGTCGTATTCACCCAGCACGTATTGAAGAAGTGGTAGCTAAAACAGCGAAACAAATCGACGACGAAATTATCGAAGTGGGTAAACGTACTGTAATTGATTTAGGTATCCACGGATTACACCCAGAATTGATTAAAGTAGTTGGTAGAATGAAATACCGCTCGTCTTACGGACAAAACTTATTGCAACACTCACGTGAAGTATCTAAGCTTTGTGGTATCATGGCAGCTGAATTAGGATTGAATGTGAAATTAGCTAAGAGAGCCGGTTTATTACATGATATTGGTAAAGTGCCAGATACAGAAAGTGATTTACCGCACGCTTTATTAGGTATGCAATGGGCTGAGAAATACGGCGAGAAAGAAGAAGTTTGCAACGCCATTGGAGCCCACCATGACGAGATTGAGATGAAATCATTGCTTTCGCCAATTATCCAAGTATGTGATGCTATTTCTGGAGCAAGACCAGGTGCAAGAAGACAAGTATTGGATTCTTACATTCAACGTTTGAAAGATTTGGAAGAGGTAGCATATGGATTTAATGGGGTGAAAAGTGCCTATGCAATTCAAGCGGGGAGAGAACTACGTGTGATTGTTGAAAGTGAAAAGGTTTCAGATGATAATGCATCTAACTTATCGTTTGAAATTTCACAAAAAATCCAAACCGAAATGACTTATCCAGGTCAAGTAAAAGTAACTGTAATTAGAGAAACTAGAGCGGTCAACATCGCAAAATAATTTACTCTATTTCTCATATTAAAAGTCCAAATTTCAAATATGAAATTTGGACTTTTTAATTTAATTCTTTCTAGGATGATAAGTATTCATCACTTCGGTTAAAAACTTTCTATCCAAATGAACGTAAATTTCTGTAGTAGTAATTGATTCGTGACCTAACATCAATTGAATCGAACGCAAATCAGCACCATTTTCCAATAAATGAGTAGCAAACGAATGGCGTAGCGTATGCGGACTAATCGTTTTGTTTAAATTGACTTTGACAGCCAAATCTTTAATGATGGTAAAAATCATCGCGCGGGTAAGCTGACCTCCTCGCCTATTCAGGAAAAGGGTATCTTCAAAACCTTTTTTGACTGATACATGATTTCGCACATTCTCTTTATACAACTGAATGTATTTTTGAGTCAAATCGCCTATAGGCACAAATCGCTGTTTGTTTCCTTTACCTGTAATTTTTACAAATCCTTCCTCAAAGAACAAATCGGATATTTTTAAACTTACCAATTCGGAAACGCGAAGTCCACAACCATATAAAGTTTCTAACATAGCTCGGTTTCGCTCCCCTTCATTGGATGACAAATCTATTGCATTGATTAACGCATCTATTTCTTCAATAGCTAATGTATCGGGAAGTTTTCTGCCTGTTTTAGGAGTTTCAATTAATTCTAACGGATTGTTATTGCGGTAATCTTCGAAAACCAAATAATTAAAAAAGCTTTTTAAACCTGAAATAATTCGGGCTTGAGAACGAGCATTCACTTGCTTTGAAACACTGTAAATGAATTGCTGAATCGTTTCTTCGGCTATTTGTACTGGCGAAACTTGTATTTGATTTTGATCTAGAAAAAGACACAATCTTTCTACATCAAAAGAATAATTTTCAATGGTATTATTTGACAAACCTCTCTCGATTTTCAAATAGGATTGGTAATTTTTTATATAGGAAGTCCAATTCACTTCACAAAGTAACGCAATTTTTAAAAAACTAGCTCTATCTAATGTACCGGATAACAATACTAAAAGAATCTATTTGTAGTTTAAGTAAAATACTTACATTTGTGAGGAGTTTTTAAGTGTATAACCTTATGTATTGAGTTATATTTTGAATTAAAATCACAAGAAATAAATTTTAAAACCATGAAAAAAATAGTATTTACAAGTCTTTTATTAGTAGCATTTTCAATTACTTCTCAAGCACAATTTTTCAAACTAGGTTTAAAAGCTGGTGTGAATTATGCCAACCAAAACGGTACAGCTATTACTATCAATAGTACTAATTATAAAACAGAAGCTATTTCTAATTATCATATTGGTCTTTTAGCTGAAGTAAAACTAGGAGAACGTTTCTCATTGCAACCAGAGGTATTATATTCAACTCAAGGAGCTAAATACGATGCAGTAGGGGTTGCTAACGATTTTACTAATGATATTGGCTACATCAGTATTCCAGTTATGGCTAAAATAAATTTAAACAACACCTTTAGTTTAGACTTTGGACCGCAAGCTTCTTTTTTGATGAGCAAAAAGAAAGACGTTTCCATTAATGATCAGAAAAATCTAGATTTTGGTGCTGGTGGAGGTTTAACGATCCATATTACAAAAGGATTGTTCTTACAAGGACGCTATGTTGTAGGTCTTACCGATATCTCTCCAGAAGCTAAGGTCAAAAACTCAGTACTTCAAGTATCGGCTGGTTTGATGTTTTAATAACAAAGCAATTTATTACAGAACCGTTCTTTTATTGGAACGGTTTTTTTATTTTTACAAAAATATAATCTCATGAAAATTTGTATC
Source organism: Flavobacterium sp. UBA4098 (assembly GCA_002382495.1). Taxonomy (GTDB): domain Bacteria; phylum Bacteroidota; class Bacteroidia; order Flavobacteriales; family Flavobacteriaceae; genus Flavobacterium. The sequence continues at coordinate 17,240 of DFXW01000025.1, read as the reverse complement.
GTTAATGGTCCCAATCTAAATCTTCTTGGAAAACGCGAACCTGAAGTATATGGAAGTCAATCCTTCGAAGAGTATTTAGTTCAATTAAAAGTGAAATTTTCTTCTATCGAATTCGACTATTTTCAGAGCAATATTGAAGGTGAGTTGATTGGAAAAATTCAAGAAGTGGGTTTTGATTATGATGGAATCATTTTAAATGCAGGGGCATACACACACACCTCTATTGGCATTGGAGATGCCATAAAAGCAATTACCACTCCAGTAATTGAAGTACACATTTCAAATACCTTTGGAAGAGAAAGTTTTCGCCATCAATCCTATATCTCAGGAAATGCCAAAGGAGTAATTTTAGGATTTGGATTGAACAGTTACGACCTAGCAATTCAATCGTTTTTATAAATCAATAGAAACCATAAAAAAGGCGTTGCAGTTTGCAACGCCTTTTTTATTTCGAATCGTCTGGTTCTACATGAATTAACACATGTCCTAATTCAGGAATTTCAGCACGTAAGGTATCTTTCAATTGATGCGCTAAGTCGTGCCCCTCTTTCACCGAAATAGTAGCTTTAACAATCGCATGTAAATCAACATGATACTTCATCCCTGATTTACGTATAAAACACTTCTCAGTATCTACAATTCCTTCTACGGTTTTGGATACTATTCTAATAGTCGCTATTACATCATCATACAAATGCTCGTCCATAATTTCGCCTAAAGCAGGTCGAAAAATGAGATAGCTATTGTATAAAATAAAACCTGAGGCAAATAAAGCCGCCCAATCGTCAGCCGATTCATAGCCTTTTCCAAGAAACAAGGCAATGGCAATTCCAATAAAAGCAGCCACTGAAGTAATAGCATCACTTCTATGGTGCCAAGCATCCGCTTTTAGAGATGAACTATTGGTTTCTTTACTTCTTCTCATGACCAACTGAAAAGAGTATTCTTTCCAAACAATGATAGCTCCTAACACATATAATGTCCAAGATTTTGGCAAGTCATGTGGGGTTCCGATATTTAAAATGCTTTCATAGGCAATAATCGTAGCCGATGTAATTAGAAACCCAACTACCAAAAACGTAATTAAAGGTTCGGCTCTGCCATGACCATAGGGATGGTTTTCGTCAGCTGGTTTGTTGGAATATTGAATTCCAAACAACACTAAAAAGGAAGCAAAAATATCAGCAGTCGATTCTATTGCATCTGCAATCAACGCATAGGAATTACCAAAAAAACCAGCTAATCCTTTGATAATTGCTAAAGCAGTATTTCCAATAATACTGAAATAAGTTGCCTTAATTGCTGCTGCTACTTTTGGCATTGTATGACGATTTATAAATTAAAATATCGTTTAGAGATTTTGCAAAAAATTACTCTAAACGATATTTACTTATTTACTATTTGTTATTTAGGCTCGAATAATTTTTGCCCCGATAGCTCTTAAACGCTCATCGATACGCTCATATCCTCTGTCAATTTGATCGATATTCTGAATCGTGCTAGTTCCTTTTGCAGAAAGTGCTGCGATCAATAAAGAGATACCCGCACGAATATCTGGAGAAGACATAGTTGTAGCTTTTAATTGCGATTTGAAATCATGACCAATCACCACTGCTCTATGTGGATCACACAACATAATCTTAGCACCCATATCAATTAGTTTGTCTACAAAGAACAAACGGCTTTCAAACATTTTTTGGTGAATCAAAACATCGCCTTTAGCTTGTGTTGCCACAACCAAAACAATACTTAATAAGTCAGGCGTAAAACCTGGCCAAGGCGCATCAGCAATAGTTAATATCGAACCATCAATATCGGTTTTGACTTCATAACCATCTACATGAGAAGGTATGTAAATGTCATCACCGCGTCTTTCTAATGTGATTCCTAATTTTCTGAACACATTAGGAATTACACCTAAATTATCCCAGCTTACATCTTTAATGGTGATTTCTGATTTAGTCATGGCAGCTAATCCAATCCAACTTCCAATTTCGATCATGTCTGGCAAAATTCTGTGCTCACAACCTCCCAAACTTGCCACACCTTCAATGGTCAGTAAGTTGGATCCAACACCTGTGATTTTGGCTCCCATAGAGTTCAACATTTTACACAACTGTTGCAAATACGGTTCGCAAGCAGCATTGTATATAGAAGTAGTTCCCTTTGCTAAAACAGCCGCCATTACAATATTTGCCGTTCCAGTTACAGACGCTTCATCTAATAACATATGAGACCCTTGTAAACCTTCTGCAGGAGTTTCAACTCCATAGAAATGGTCTTCTTTGTTGTATCTGAATTTGGCACCCAAATTAATGAATCCCTCAAAGTGAGTATCTAATCTTCTACGACCGATTTTATCTCCTCCTGGTTTTGGAATATAACCTTTACCAAAACGAGCTAATAATGGTCCAACAATCATAATAGAACCACGAAGAGCGCCACCTTCTTTTTTGAAAGCTTCTGTTTCTAGGTAATTTACGTTTACCTCATCGGCTTGAAACGTATAAGAATTCGGTCCGTTTTTTTGAATTTTAACTCCCAAATTACCTAATAAAGTAATCAGTTTATTAATATCAATAATGTCTGGCACATTATTAATAGTCACTTTTTCTGGGGTCAATAAAATAGCACAAAGTATTTGTAAAGCCTCATTTTTTGCTCCTTGTGGTGTGATTTCTCCTTTTAGACGAATGCCACCTTCGATTTTGAAAATTCCCATTTATTTTTGTTTATTTTTTTGAAACTGTTTTGGTTTTCCTGGTTTATTGTTGTTTTTATTGCCTTGAATCTTTGGTTGACCTACTGGCAAAATTTTATTCGACACCCGTTTGTTGGTTCGCAGTAAATCCGTTGTATTTAATAACTCCTCTGTACTTTGTAATAAATTCAATTTACCATCAGACAATTCGTAAAGATGTTCAAAAATAACATCATCTTTCACAGTATCTTTATTCCAACTTAAATACGATTTTTTCATGTGATTGGCAATCACTTTTACCAAAGCACTCTTCATTTCTCCTTCGTCCCATTTATTGGCTACATCAATCATGTACTTGATATTGTTGCCATAATAACGGTATTTTGGAAAATTTTGTGGGTATTGCAACACATCTGGTTTCAGTTGTAACACTTCTCGAGACGGAATTGGGTAGGGTGAAACAACGTCCAACTTAAAGTCAGACATAATAAACAATTGATCCCATAATTTATGCTGAAAATCGGGAACATCTCGCAAATGAGGATTCAAGGTTCCCATCACTTGAATGATGTATTTAGCCGCTTTATTGCGCTCTTCAGCATCTTCAATTTCAGTTGCTTGATCAATTAGTTTTTGCAAATGACGGCCGTACTCCGGAATAATCAAATGCGATCGCTCTGCATTGTATTCCAAGTGATGTACAACATCATTCGCATTTTCTTTGGTGTATTTTGAATTCATATTTTATAAGGAAACGATTCCTTCAATTACCGAAACTTCGATATATTTATCAATTATTTCTTGAGCGTTTTTCATTTGTACATCTACCGAAACACTGGTAAATTTTCCGGTTTTGGATTTAGTAGTTTTAATTACAGCACCCATGCAATCAAATGCATCTTCAACTCGCTGGACATTATCATCAACTGAAGGAACAATAAATTTAAAGAGATATTCTGCTGGCCATGTATTACTCATGTCCAACTCTACTTTTAATCTCTCGTAAAACTCAGCGGTCTTATTTTCTTTTTCTTGATCCATTACTAAGCATAAAATTAACGCAAATATAAGGTATTGATTTTAGATTTTAGAATTTCAAGTTGTTTTTTGAAATCAATGATAATTATCTAAAGGATTAATTTTTAAAATCCCAATTACTTTAGGTAAATTTGCGACTTATTTACAAAAAGTGCAAAAAGAAATCATCGTAATTATTGGTGGCCCTGGAACAGGAAAGACAACTATCATTGACGGATTAGTCGAAAATGGATATTGTTGCTATCCCGAGATTTCTAGACAAGTCACTGCCCAAGCACAACAACAAGGAATTGAACAATTGTTTTTGGAAAACCCTTTGCTTTTTAGCGAACTCTTGTTAGAAGGGCGAAAAAAACAATTTCTTGATGCCCATCAAGAACCCCATAATATTGTGTTTTTGGATCGCGGTATTCCAGATGTTTTAGCTTATATGCATTACATTGGCGATAGCTATCCTTCCTTTTTTGATGTGGCTTGCAAAGAGCACATTTACTCCAAAATATTTATTTTACCTCCTTGGGAGGATATCTATGTGAGTGATCAAGAACGCTATGAAAACTTCGAACAAGCGCAATTAATTCACGATCATTTAGTTGAGACCTATGAAAAATACGGTTACGAATTGATTGAGGTTCCCAAAGATACCGTAGATAAAAGAATTCTTTTTATCTTAGAGCAAATTTCAAACTAATAATACCTTGTAAAAGCAATTCCCTTTTACATTGCAACTCCAACGTAGCGCCCTGAAATCTATGCAAACAGCACTAGCTATTCTTCAGAAATATTGGAAGCACGATCAATTCCGATCGCTACAAAACGAAATCATTGATTCGGTTGTAAGCGACAAGGATACCCTAGCTATTTTGCCAACAGGAGGTGGAAAATCGATTTGCTTTCAAGTTCCGGCATTGATGAAAGATGGGATTTGTTTGGTGATTTCGCCTTTGGTAGCATTAATGAAAGATCAGGTCGCCAATTTACAAGCACGCAATATCAAAGCCATTGCCTTGACAGGCGGTATCCGTTCTGAAGAAATGATTGATTTATTAGACAATTGCCAGTTTGGGAATTACAAATTTTTGTATCTATCTCCCGAACGTTTGCAATCGGATTGGATTTTGGATCGAATAAAAAATCTTCCGATTAACTTGATTGCGATAGACGAAGCCCATTGTGTTTCGCAGTGGGGACATGATTTTAGACCGGCCTATTTAAAAATTTCCGAACTAAAAAAACACTTTCAAAAAGTCCCTTTTTTGGCCTTAACTGCCACAGCTACTCCTAGAGTTAAAGAAGATATTATTGCCGAAACAGCTTTACAAAATCCGCAAATATTTCAAAAATCATTTGCTCGAGACAACATTGCCTATATGGTAATTGAGGCGGAGGACAAACTGTATAAAATAGAACAGGTTCTCAAAAAAAATCCGCAACCCTCCATAATTTATGTTCGTAACCGACGTTCTTGCATGGATTTATCCAATCAACTAAACACTATAGGATTCAAAGCTACCTATTATCATGGTGGGCTTTCGCCAAAAGAAAAAGACAAAAATATGGCGCTGTGGATGCAAGAAGAAGCGCAAGTAATTGTCGCTACCAATGCCTTTGGAATGGGAATTGACAAAGCCAATGTAAAAACGGTAATCCACATTCAATTGCCAGATAATATTGAAAATTATTACCAAGAATCAGGACGTGCTGGACGGAATGGCGAAAAAGCTTTTGCCATTTTATTGACCAGTCCATCTGATAGCTTACAAGCTGAAAATCAATTTTTATCCAATTTGCCTGACAAAGCTTTTTTGAATTCGATCTACATCAAATTGTGCAATTATTTTCAAATTGCATATGGAGAAGGCATCAACGAACAATTTGCTTTCAACCTGAATCACTTTTGTTTGAAATACAATTTTCCAACTTTAAAAACCTATAATGCCATTCAGTTTTTAGACCGACAAGGCATTATTAGTTTGTCGCAGGAATTTTCTGAAAAGATCAAATTGCAATTTTTAATTCCTTCGAAAGAAGTACTGCGATACATTAGTTTAAATCCAAATGATGAGGAAATTATGCTCACCATGTTGAGAGCCTATCCAGGCATTTATGAAATGCAAACTGCTTTCAATTTGGATTTTATTGTTAAAAAATCAAATCATACATCTATTGAAGTTCAAACTGTTTTACAAAAATTAAAAGAGAAAAATATCATTGAATATCAAGCAAAAAATAATGATGCGTCCCTCCTTTTTAACGAAATTCGCGAAGACGAACGAACCATTAATAAAGTAGCAAAATATTTAGAAAGGCAAAACCAGCTTAAAAAAGAGCAATTGCAATCAGTTATTCATTACATTAATGAGAAACAGATTTGTAAAAATCGGTTGATTTTAGATTATTTTGGCGAAAAAACAGCAACTGATTGTGGAATTTGCTCGTATTGCATTGGCAAAAAGAAAAAAGTTAAAAACACCAGTTCACTTGCTGCTACCATACTAAGCGTATTGCAAACAGAAGAATTAAATTCGAGAGAAATTCAAGAAAGAACGCAAACGGATACAGAAACAGTCATTGAAATTCTGCAGCAATTATTAGAACAAGAACAAATCGTCATCAAGGCGAATAACAAATATACAATTCATCACTAATGGAGAAATTACGAATCGTCTTTATGGGTACTCCTGAATTTGCCGTTGGCATTTTGGATACTATTTTACACAACAATTACGAAGTCGTTGGTGTAATTACTGCAGCCGATAAACCCGCAGGTCGCGGACAAAAAATAAAATATTCGGCGGTTAAAGAATACGCTTTGGCACACAACTTACATTTATTGCAACCTACCAATCTAAAAGACGAAAGTTTTTTAGCTGAATTGCAAGCATTAAACGCCAACTTACAAATAGTGGTAGCCTTTAGAATGTTACCAGAAGTAGTTTGGAAAATGCCATCACTTGGGACTTTCAATCTTCATGCTTCACTCCTACCCAATTACAGAGGAGCAGCTCCTATTAATTGGGCAATTATCAATGGAGAAACTAAAACGGGTGTCACTACCTTCTTTATTGATGACAAAATTGATACCGGTGCTATGATATTAAATTCTGAAACTGCTATAGGTGTCAATGAATCAGCAGGAGAGTTACACGATCGTTTAATGGAATTGGGAAGTGAAACTGTCATTCAAACTTTAGCGCTACTTGAAAGTGGGAGAGTAACGACCACAATACAAAAAGACAATGACGAGATTAAAACTGCTTACAAACTAAACAAAGAAAACTGTAAAATAGATTGGAACAAATCTGCTCTAGATATTCATAATCTTATTAGAGGGCTAAGTCCGTATCCTGCTGCTTGGAGTTTCATCAGCGATAAAGGAGAAGAATGGAATGTCAAAATCTACAAATCTAATATTGTCATTGAAGCCCATACATTAGCTGTAGGCCAATTGGTATGTACCAAAAAAGAATTAAAAATAGCCGTTCGTGATGGCTTTATCCAAATTGAAAGCCTACAATTCCCTGGAAAGAAGAAGATGAACACTGCCGAATTCCTCAATGGAATCCAATTTACAGCAGATGCAAAAGCGTATTAAATGCTAAAAAAACCAGCATTTACAACGTTTTCGGGTGAAAAACCATCGCTTTTATGAACAAAAAACCCAAGTTATTAACAAATTGGCCCTAAAATGTTTTTTACCCTTGCACGGTAAGGATTTCCTGCTAATTTTGTTTAACAATTTTTTTTTAACCAACAATTAATAAAACATTTATTATGAACAAATCAGAATTAATCGACGCTATCGCTGCTGACGCAGGAATCACTAAAGCAGCTGCTAAATTGGCTTTAGAATCATTTTTAGGAAACGTAAGTGGTACTTTGAAAAAAGGTGGAAGAGTTTCTTTAGTAGGTTTCGGATCTTGGTCAGTATCTAACAGAGCTGCAAGAGACGGTAGAAATCCACAAACTGGAAAAACTATCAAAATTGCTGCTAAAAATGTAGTAAAATTCAAAGCTGGAGCAGAATTAGAAGGAGCTGTAAACTAATTTTAGTTTTCCTTATACAAATAAACCTTCCTTATCGGAAGGTTTTTTTTTGCCTTTAACAGAAAAAAAACAGTTCATCTTAATTTTATTATTAATTTTAATAAAAATTGGAGTTATGATTTCAGCACAACTTAATAAAGGGCAACTTCTTATAGCCGACCCATTAATACTTGGTGATGCCTCTTTTGCAAGAGCTGTAATCTTACTAACTGCACACAATAAAGAGGGTTCCGTTGGTTTTATTCTCAACAAGCCTCTACAATACTCCATTACGGATTTACTCCCTGAAATAGATACCCCGTTTAAAGTCTATAATGGTGGACCAGTGGAACAAGACAATCTTTATTTTATTCACGATGTGCCCCATTTAATTCCCAATAGTGTCGAAATCTCAAACGGTATTTACTGGGGTGGTTGCTTTGAATCGGTAAAAGAATTGATTAAGCAACAAAAAATTGGCAAAAATAACATTCGCTTTTTCTTAGGATATACTGGCTGGGATGAAAATCAATTGGAGTCGGAAATGGAACAAAATTCATGGATTGCCACTTCCAATACTCATGAAAACAAGATTATCAGTAAATCCACTACTCATTTTTGGAAAGAAAAAATTATAGAATTAGGTGGTGATTATCTCATCTGGTCCAACGCACCAGATGATCCCTATTTGAATTAATTGGCGATCATTTCATTTAACTTTTGAACTAAGTTAGTAGCCGTTGTCGTAGCAAATTCTTTTTTTCTGTACTTGGTAATCGACTGAATCCCTTTAATAACATTGGTATAAAACAATTCATCAGCTTTTTGAAGATCAAAAGGAGAAATAACTCCTTCGATCACTTCCAAACCTTCCATTTTTTTGGCCAAAACAAGCAACTGCTTTCTTAAAATTCCATTACAACATCCTTCGGAAATTGGCGGAGTCGTCAATGTATTGCCTTGTAACATGAAGATATTGCCTTGCAGCACTTCTACCACATTTTTAGATTCATTGAGCAAAATACAATTATCCAAATCATTTTCATCAGCATAAATACTAGCCGTTACATGCAGTACTTTATTGGTAGTCTTTAAGGTAGATAGTAATTGTTTAGAGATATAAAAATCTTTATACAAATCCACTTCACAAGATTTTGATTCCAAAATATAAGCCTGATTTTCTAAGGCCGTAGTATGAATCAAAAAAGAAATAGTATTGGTAGTAGGCAAATAAAAACCGCCATCATTACGATATACTGTAATTCGCGCACGAGCCGATTCGGAAAAACCATTATTTGCAACAGTAGTAAGTACTTGGTCTTCAAAAAATTCCATCGTAAAATTCATTGGAATTTCCATTCGTAAAATACGCATAGAAGCCATCAATCTAAAATAGTGATCTTCCAAAAAGAGAATTTTACCATTTACAATTTTTACCGTTTCAAAAACGGCATCACCGTATAAAAATCCACGATTATGAGTTAAACTATTCTCTTGTGCGCTACTATTCCCGTTACTATTAATCATAAAAAAGCCCTGAATTTTGTTCAGGGCAAATATAAGTTATAAAATACAATTTTTAGACTGATCCTATGAGATGTTTCAAATCGGAAATTTGATTTTCCCACAATTGTTGCGCTTCTTCTATTTCATCGGCTGGAGCAAAATCAATCACTAAAAGCGACACGTCTTTTGTAAGTTCATCTTCAAGAATATGGATTTCAAAAAAATACTCTGAGTCTTTATTATTGTCATCCACCCATTTGAATTTCACTTTCTCACCTGATTTTTTAGAGGCCAATCTCGCCTTCTCTTGAGAGTCATTCCAAATGAATGTAAAGAACTCACCGCGGGAATTCACATTGTCGGCAAACCACTCTGATAAACCTGAAGGAGTGGAAATGTATTGATACAATAATTGGGGGGAAGAGTTGATAGGAAACTCAATCTCATAGCGAACTTTTGGATCCATGAATGCTGTTTAATTTTTTCGAAATATAAGAATATAAAGTCAAAAAAAAAGTCTTTTTAAAAATATTTTTTTTCTTATTTTATACTTGCAAACATTATTATTATTTCTATATTTGCACCCGCATTGAGAGATGCATAACCAATAGAAATGGCGAGGTAGCTCAGTTGGTTAGAGCGCAGGATTCATAACCCTGAGGTCACGGGTTCAACTCCCGTCCTCGCTACCAAAACAAACCCTTAATATACAACATATTAGGGGTTTTTTTATGGATTTTACTCTCTACCTCCTATCCTCTGCGTGAGGAAACTGCGTGAGGAAATTATTTTTGAACCAAAACAAAAAAACCTCAGATTTTCACCTGAGGTTCTTACTATCTTATTGATAAAGGGTAATAAAAATGATAAGGATTTTAATATTTATTTCTTGAAACCCTTTTCTTTGAGTACGATTTTACAATTTCAAAGATGGCAATTGGCACCTTTAATTATTTATAAACAATGTGACTTTTGTTACATCTACAGTAATCCTTATTCATCAAATTTGTATTCTATTAAAATTTCTAATCAGTTTTTAAGAATAAACATATCAATAAAAGTAAACAACAATGACAGATACAATAAGAATTGGGTTAAAAGAAAATTGGAAACAATTCTCAATTTTAGTTATTGTCAACGCTTTTGTTGGCGGAATGATAGGGATGGAAAGAACTATTTTTCCACAGTTTGCCGAGTTAGAGTTTGGAGTGGCTTCAAAAACAGCAATTCTTTCTTTCATTACAGCCTTCGGTATTACCAAAGCCATTGCAAACTATTTTACAGGACGACTTGCGAATAAATTCGGTCGAAAGAATTTACTTTTGTTTGGTTGGATTATCGCTATTCCAATTCCTTTTATTCTCATATACGCTACAAGTTGGAGTTGGGTGATTTTTGCCAATATGCTCTTAGGCGTTAGTCAAGGTCTTACTTGGAGTAGCACAGTGGTAATGAAAATTGACTTAGTTGGCGAAAAAGACCGCGGATTTGCAATGGGTTTGAATGAATTTGCGGGATATTTTGCAGTTGGTATAGTTGCATTATTGACAGGTTATATTGCCAATACTTATGGAATTACACCCTATCCATTTTACATTGGAATTTTTATATCCATTATGGGATTAATCTTAACTGCAATATGGGTAAAAGATACAAGGGTTTTTGCGCAAAAGGAAAGCGTAACAGACAATACAACACAACTTGAAAATGTGTTTTTCGAAACAACTCTAAAAAATAAAACATTAAGTTCAGTAACTCAAGCAGGACTTGTAAACAATCTGAATGATGGAATGATTTGGGGATTACTGCCTATAGTTCTTTTGTCACTGAACTTTGACAATGCAAATATTGGTATAATCACAGCGACTTATCCAACTGTTTGGGGTATTGGACAACTTTTTACTGGTAAAATGTCTGACCATTATTCAAAAAAAGCAATGCTGTTTTGGGGTATGCTTTTACAAGGTGTTGCAATTTTATTTATTCCTTTTAGTAGTGAGTTTTATGTATTAGTTTGTATTTCTGCCATTTTAGGTTTAGGAACTGCATTAGTTTACCCAACATTTTTATCAACTATTGCACAAGCCACAAGTCCCAAACAAAGAGCAGAAAGTATAGGTACATTTCGACTTTGGAGAGATTTAGGTTATGCTTTTGGCGCAATCATTTCAGGGGTTACTGCCGACTTATTTGGTATTGAATACGCTATCTTTCTCATCGGTGGATTAACAATTATATCTTCACTTATTATCAAGTTTCGTATGCCAGAACAAATAAAAGTAATCAAAGAGTGTATTGAAATTGAAGAAGTACAACAAGTATTTCAGTGTAAGAAAAAAATTCAAATCATTGATGTACGAACCAAAGAAGAATATCAACAATCACATATTCCTAATGCCTTGAATATTTCACTTCAAGACTTAAAAAATAATATTTCCAAGCTTGACCCAAAAGTTCAATACGTTATTGCGTGCGGTAAAGGTGGCGGACGCTCGGCAGATGGTGCAAAATTATTAAAAGAGTATGGTTTTAATGCAATGTGGCTCTGTGGTGGAACGGATAAATGGATTAATTCGATTTAGAACTTTATGTATTAATGATGGAAATCAAAACATTAATTTCTTTATAGTCACTTACTCAATCATCAAATTACAGTTACATCTTCGTTAAAATGAGGAACAACTAAAATTAAAAAAGGGTTATACTTTTTAGTACAACCCTTTTTTAATTGAAAAAATATGAGTGAGTTAAAATCGATTGTTATTCATTTAATATTTGTTGTTTTTCAATAAATTTATTACTTTTGTCATTAAATTTAATAAAAAACAAAAATGACTAAACAAAATTTTAAGTCGCTTGAAAAGAGTTCAACCTTATTCTTAAGGTTAGTTCTCTTAGTTTTTAGTATTGGAGTCTTAGTTCTATGCGGATTCTTACTTTATCAAATCATCCAATCGGATTCTTTAGGATATTACCGCCCAATATTAATTGGTGTAGTAATTTCAACCATTCCCTTGTTATTTGTTTTTTACCAAGCGTTTCTTTTATTAAAAAACATTGACAACAATTTATCATTAACTGACTCGTCAGTTAATTCCCTGCGAAAGATAAAAGTTTCTTCATTTCTGATAAGTTTAATGTATTTAATTGGTTCGCCATTTATCTTCAATGTTGCCCAGCAAGATGATGCCCCAGGAGTCGTCTTAATAAATATTATTTTACTATTAGGCTCGTTTTCTGTTGGAGTATTTACCTACATCTTACAGAAACTTCTAATCAATGCCATTGAATATAAATCAGAAAACGAGTTAACCATATAAGTTATGGAAATTATTGTCAATCTTGACGTAGTAATGGCACAAAGAAAAATGTCATTAAATGAATTGTCCGAAAAGGTTGGGATATCCTTGTCAAATCTTTCCATATTAAAGACGGGTAAAGCAAAAGCGGTCCGTTTTTCAACCTTAGCTGCTTTATGTGAAGTCCTAGATTGTCAGCCTTCAGATTTATTAGAATATAAGAAATAGATGTAATATAATTAGACATTATGATGAATAGAAAATGGGTTGTTTTTTTACCCTTGTTGTTTCTTCTATTCCCTTTGATAGGGATGATTTTTTCAAACGAAGTCAATTGGAGTTTTTTTGATTTCATAATTATGGGTATTCTTATTCTTTCTTTGAGTTTTGGTATTAAGATAGTCTTATATACAACCAAAAAAAGAATGTATCGGATTCTCATAATTGGATTAATTTTAATTCTATTTTTATTAGTATGGGCTGAATTAGCAGTAGGTATTTTTGGAACTCCACTTGGAGGAAGCTAAGGAAACAATTAAACAACTTGAAAATTTAAATTATAGTGTTTAAATAATTATATAAAATTAATTATTTAAATATTTTGTTGCGTAAGGAAATTATTTTTGAACCAAAATAAAAAAACCTCAGATTTTCACCTGAGGTTCTTACTAATTTTAATATAATTATTACTTATACTTAAGGTTTTTTCTTTCCAAATACTCGAACCTTTAATGATGCAGTTTCAATCGTAGTCAAAATCTTAGGGTCAAGATAAAACTTCTCTAACACCCCATTTGTAGAAGAGGTAATTAAACCTGTGTCTATCCCTAATTCATTATTTACCCAAGTGATATAAGTTTTTCGAAGATGTTTTAACGAAATATCTTTTTCAATACCTGCCCCAATTCTATAGTGAGTAAATGATTTACTCAATACATCCATCATTGTCTTTGTATTCTCAAACCTCTCAGGAAATAAAATATATTCATCTGAGTTACGCTTTTCTTCGTATCCTAACTCATTCAAGAAATCGAATAAGTCATCTGTGATAGGGATGTACTTGTAAACAATTTCCTTTTTCATAATTCGCGTGACCTTAAGATTCTTGATTCTAAAGAACTTAATCTTATTATCAGATTCAAAAATATTATTCCACTTTAAACCTACCACTTCTTCTCTCCTACCACCTGAAAGAAGAAATAGTTTGAACCCATCTTTTAAATAAGGTCGGTACAAGTTCTTTCTCTCTCCTTTTCCTCCTAAAACGCAGTAAGGTGTGTAATTGTCCACCGCTTGAATAATCGACTCAAATTCATCCTTATTTATAGTCATAATGTCCGACTGCGGAACAAACTTTCTAACGTACTTTCTAAATGGGTTCTTCATTTCCACTTCTTCAACTTCAATTAAAAAATCAAAGAACCCTTTTAACCCCGCCAAACATTTATTGAACGTCTTGGGTGCGTAATGTTCGTCAGCCCAAACATAAAAATCAGCTACATCGTGTTGAGAAACATCTGCGATTCTCATCCTCTGTACATCATATTTCTGCTTCAAGGTCTTGGCAAAGAATTTACAGAAACGAAACATTTCATCTATATGACCCTTTGTTACATTCTTCCTTAGATGTGCGTATTCAGAATCTCCATTTAAATAATAGTAATATTTCATAATTGCACCTGTCACAGAATAATCATTCCCCTCGTCTACTTTAGGTTTAATTGTTTCATAACTGTTAGACTTGAGTTCTTTTTCAAATTCGATAGTTTCTGCAACCGCATCCTCATAATTGGTAGCAGACAACATTTTAGACTTAATGTCTTTATCTGTGCCCGGTACGTGAACCCTTACTCTATATATTATTCTATCGTGATGACTACATTTTGGATTGTCAACTCTACAGGTTCTACAGTATAACTTAATTCCTTTATATGGATTTTTTGGGAGTTTTAGAACACTCATATCAGTAATGATTTATAACGTTTATCATCTGATTTACTTCTGAGACTCACTTTTGTCATTGGAATACGAGGCGTTGATTCCTCTATCTCCATTACCATTAATTCATATAACGTATCGTCTTTGCAAGCACGGCGATATATTTCCTTCCACTTTTGTGGATGTTTTATTCTAAGACTGTTTACATAAGGTCTTTCAAATACTAAATCAAATTCAATTTGATAAACAAAATTTTCCTTGGCAAGGCGATGTCTTTGGATTCCATTCTTTTTTAACCATCTTCGTGTGGCTAATTCATCCTTGTAATTTAATTCTTTAGCAACCTGTCTTAAAGTCAATCTTGGTTGACTCTTTGAAATTGTAGATTCTACTTCATTCATATTATATCAACTCCCCTATTCTCTTTTTTTTTATTTAAGGAGTGAGAATTATTTTTTTTAGGTCATATCAAGACCGTCGATTTAATTCATTGAATTCATCTCATTTTTATTCTTTTTAATGGTTAAACATCTAGTTACTAAAGCTAATATAAACCGGTTTAAGTTGCTGGCCAAGCTGAAAAATCTAAATTTAGATTTCAATATTGACTCTTTTTAAAATAATAAATAAAAAAATTGAGAATACGAAATGTGAGTGGAAATATGGAGTAATTTCTTGTTTGAGAATTAAGTAAACTAAAGTTACTAGTAACTTAAATTGGTGGTGGATATTTTATTTACCTCCAGAGGTACTACTAGATTTGGAGTTAACCAAACTGATTAAAAGGTAGTTTTTGTGATAAAATCCTATATTAAATAATAAAAGGTGCCAATTGGCACCTTTTATTATATTAACTGTATTTTAGTTTAAAAGTAAACACTTCATTCAAACCTTTGTCTTTTTAAAGTACTAGATCAGCTTCTTATTATTTTGGAAGATTTGGGATTGTATGTTTAAAGATTACTCCAATTTATTTGAGTCAAAGAATATCATTAAGGTTTCTTTTTTAAAACCGCCCTATTTTCTGTGTATATAAAATATAAAGATATTATAATAGAATATAAAATTGCTAATTTGTAATTGAATAATAATATAATTAAACCTGGAAAGTAAAAGATAATTTTTTTTCTCATTTTTTATTTTTTTAAAACAACCATCAATTTTGAATTACTAAAACACTCGTGTTTTAATAATCTAACTCAGGATTGATTATTTTTTTTGTCTTTATATAATTTATATCGTTGACCTAATCCAATTATAATAATCAGAAACAAAATTGTTAAAAACCCGTTGCTCATAATAATTCGTTTTATTGTGAAATGTATCTGTAATATTTTTGAATTATCATTTTAATTTAAACGATATAAAAACTTAATTTAATTTACTTTTTCTATCTTCTCTTAAGTTTTTATAACTTGAAAAAAATATCGTGCCTACTATTGAAATTAAAAGTAATGATACTATAATCGTAAATCTAAAGTCTGTCAAAAAATGTTGACTTGTATTTAACAATAATATTGAAATCAAAACCCACCGGAATATCTTTATATTTTTATTCATTATTTAAATTAATTTCTACAAGTAAAAATACACTTAAATTGTGAAACTTTTTATTTGTTGACTGAAATAATCTTATTAGTTGTAAACTACTCATTCAACACTTAGTATTTTTAATAGTACTGCACCAATCTTCCAACAAATTTGGTTAATGTTGAAATAGCACCGATTAGTCCGATTGAGTTAAATAGATTTGTCAAAAATAACTATACTGTTTTATATTAATAAAAAAAGGCGTTCAATAATTTTGAACGCCTTTTAAATGTTGAAGTTAAGGGATTACTTTCTTAGTCTTGAATTCATTTTGGATTGATATTCCTCCATTTTTTCCTCGTATTTTTTCATTTTCTCGTTAAAGATTTCCATTTTCTCGTCAAATGCTTTCATTTGAGGTTCCATTTGTTTGTTGAATTTTTCCATCTGCTCGTCAAATGCTTTTATTTGAGGTTCCATAGCCTCCATTTTTTTATTAAAATCTTCCATTTTTCTTTCGAATTCCTTCCATTCTTTTACGTCTCCATTTCTAGGATTTCCTTTAGGAGCTCTAGGAGCTTTTGGAAAAACTAACGGTTTTGGAGATTTAAAAGAAAAAACTGGAGGAGTTGGTGGTGTAGGAGGAGTAGGCGGTGTTAAGTATTCAATATCCGTTAGTTCATTAATTGTCTTTGTAACCATTCTAATTTCCCCATTTGGTTTTCCTTTTTTCACATCAATTGATTTGATAGTTTTAGGATTGATTTTATACATTTCGTCTTTAGAAATTACTTTATTATCAAGTAGAATTTCAGGGTCATCATTTACAAAATTAGAACTAGCTACAATTCTAATTTCACCATTTGATTTCCCTTTTTTTACATCAACTGATTTAATTGTACTAGCAACAATTTTTTCCATTTCGTCTTTAGAAATCTTCTTATCATTAAGGTAAATTATTGTTTCATTATCATTTGAAGCCGGCGAATTACTTTTAACAGAGGTAATTTTAATATCATTGTTTGAATCGGAGCGATTTACAATAAAAACTCTATCTTGTTTTAATTTTGCAGTATCTGTACTATCTATTTCACTGCCTATTAATGAAGCAGTGGCTATATTAGACACCTCTTTAAAACCTATACTGTTTTTATTATATTCATCTTTTTCATTATATATTTCTATAGTTTTTATAGGCTCGT
>DFXW01000026.1:54154-93082 GCA_002382495.1 Flavobacterium sp. UBA4098 | reverse complement strand
GTTTTCGGAGAATTACTGACATTACCATTTTTACTTGCACAAATAGTCTTTTTGATAATTGGAATGATATTTGTAATAAAATACCAAAAGAATTTCTTCACTCTAGTTAGTGTTTTAGTATTAGCTATTTGTACGTTTATAACTATTGGTAGTTTTTTTAATTATTAAGATCTTCTTTGTTTTTTTATTCAATAATTCCTTTTAGTGCTTCTTCCAATTCCTCATTACTAATACTTCCACCAATTTTACTTTTTAACTCCCCTTTTGAATTATAAAATAAAGTTGCTGGTCGTCCAATTAAACCATAATCATTAAATGGCTTTATACTTCTCAACATATTTAGTTTGTAACCTTTTTTTAACTTGAAATTCTGAATTTTTAGTACATCTTCGTCTGAAACCATAATTATATCAACTTTATCACTATATTTTTCATTCATCTCAACAAATTCAGGAAACTCTTGTACACAAGGAGCGCACCAAGTACCCCAAAAATTAATTATTATCGGCTTTCCACTTTTTAAGGATATTTTTTCAGAATTTAAGTTCTCTAAATCTAATTGAGACAATTCTATAGGTTTTATTGTGTTATCATTTATCGTAGTTTTTATATTAAAAAAAACAAAAATCCCTACTCCAATGATTAATAAAACTCCAACTAGAAATCCTATTTTAAACATTTTCTTGTCCATAATTATTTGATTTTTATCGTTCCGAAGATTTGGTTAAAAATTACAACAAGTAAGATTACACTTGTTGCACCTGCCAAAATTCCTAATATTAATCCAATTACTTTTTTCATAAAATTTAGTTTAAATTATTCTCTGTCAGTTTGGTGCGGTTTTTTGAAATGTCTACCAACTAGTTTGTGGGAGTTATAAACATTATTTATCTCAAATATAGTAATCATTCTTACAAATATAATTAGTTCTTTATAAAATACTTAACTTCACAACACATAGAATGAGGTTTCAATTGATACCTTTTTTTAGTTTTAGACTATTTATAGATAATAAATTATTAATACTTTATATTATGAAAATTATTTTAAGAGAGGAACAGGTAAAAAAATTACTTGACACTCTAACAAATGAAACAACTTTAGAGGAATCTAAAAAACCTAAAACTTTTAAGTTGACCAAATCAATTTAAAGTTTACACCTTACCCTATTCTATTTTTTAAGACCTCTCAATTTTGGGAGGTTTTTTTTGGAATAATCATTTACAATATTTGAGAGAATTTCTAAAAATTTTTTTAATCGTGATTTCAGGATAAATTCCAATTTTTGGGATTTTTTACCAAAAAATTTACTAAACGAAACCGAGCTCCCCTCTCAGATTGACCTAAATTGGGTATGCAGTGCGAGGATTTAAGCAGGCAGGTAGGCAGCCCGCCCACTTTTATATACCATCCCGGTGAAGAGATCTGGCGTTTTTTTCTAGAAATAATGTTTGACCTGAGTATTGTAATTCAAAAAACTCCTGGTGCACTGGCGCAGAACTAGAATATGTTTGGCTAAAAAATCTAGATGAAGGTCCTGGGAAGGTGAAATATGTTTGACCCGAAGGAGAATAGTATCGGATTTTAACATCAGGTCCTGGTATGATCCGGATTGATAATGTTTGGCTTAAGATGAAGATGATGATCCCGGGTGATAGAATTAAGTTTGGCTTTCTGTTTTCTAGTAATTAATGTCTCAAATTAATTAGTGTATCAAAAAAATACCAAAAACAGGCGCCGACTTATTGGTTTTCCGGCTTATGTTAGCCTCAACGAAATCCAAAGGATTTAATTGATACACTATGACACGAGCAGTAATCTTTTCGAGAGTGTCGTCTGAAGGGAATAGACAGGACACCGAAAGACAGACAACAGAACTTATTGAGTACGCAAATAAAATGGGATATGAACTTGTTGGGGTTTATGAGGAAAAAGTAAGTGGGTTCAAGAATAATAATCAGAGACCCATTTTTTCTAAAATGTTGGACGAACTTGAAAGTCAAAAAATTGACAAAGTGTTGGTTTGGGAGTTGAGTCGTATCGGGCGAAGTGTAATCCAATCTTTGCAAAACATACAATTATTGACTGACAAGAAAGTATCTATCTATATTAAGAATTTCAACTTAGAGACATTGAATGAGGATAAAACTCCCAATGGTTTATCTTTGTTTATGGTTCAGATCCTATTTTCAGTTGCAAGTATGGAGAGTCAATTAACGCTCAGCCGTTTGCAATCCGGTTACCGCTCTCTGTTAGCCTCAAAAGGATCAAAAGCTGTCGGCCGTAAAATTGGATCAATTGAAACGGAGGAGGAAACAATTAAAAAACATTCGGATGTTATTAAGTTATTAAAGAGAAATTTATCAATAAGACAAATATCGGGGTTGACAAAAAAATCCACTAATACTGTGATGAAAGTAAAAACCACCGCACTTAAAATGAGGCTAATATAATATGGTTGAAATAGGGTTTATATTATATTTCTCCTCTTTGTTTTTGATCTATGTGGTAATGACCATTAAAGATTCATCAATAAAAAAAAATAAGTCTGCCAAAATCAGTGCCCTGAAAATATCAAAGAAAAAAATGGTTGAAAACGTATTAAATTGGTGCGAGACAAATCATTGTATTCCTAAGCATAGAGGTAAATTATCCTTTAAAATAAATTATTACAATCACACTAAATTAGAAGGATGTTATTGTGGGTATACTCGAACAATAATTCTTTATCTCAAAAATGAAAAAAAAGTCATTGATGTAATTGATACAATTCTTCACGAATACCAACATCATATTGATATGCGGACACAGAAAGAAGTTAAACTATACTTTAAACAATTAAATGATTTTGGGTATGAGAATCATCCTATGGAAATTGCCGCTAGGGATTTTGCCAGACAACATCGGGATACCTGTTTTGAGACTTTTAAAAATAATTGGCTCTGATTAAGGAAAGGGTCAATTTCCCACTACATATTTTTCGATTAAAACTATTACTCTACTTTTCTAATTTATTGGGTTCTTAATACCTTGAACGGGAAATATGGTTAAAAAAAAATTCAAATTAAGTCTAAATTACCACTTAACTTATTACGATAAGATCGTACCGAAATCTACCTTATAATTTCGAAAAAAAATAAATAAAAGCTAGAAACATTAGTTACTAATAACTTAAGTTAAAGTCAGTAAGAAAGTATTTAATTATCAATTATGTAAAATGAATTTACTAGTTTTATCTTTTAATTCATAAACGTAAGATTTGGACATTCATATTATATATTTGAGTTCTCAAGGATATGAGAATATTGAGGAAACAATTTCAATGTTTTCAAAAGATAAAGGTCCGTTAAACTTTAAACTTTTAGAAGTAGACCACAGTTCAAAGTATTACCAATCTTATAAAGAAATAGTTAGAATTTCGACAAATGATCTTCAAAATCTATCTAAACAGATTCGAGATTCTAATAATATACATCGGGATGATTTAGTTGTTATAGTATCACCTAAATCACTTGAGACACCAACTCAAAAGTTTAATAGTTCAAAAGATTGGTATAGTTTCTATTATGAACGAACAATTGTTGTTAAAACAGGTGGATGGGAAATAATAACTGAGGGTAAATCATATCTAGGTATTTCACATCAAATAATTGAAAACGTATTTCAATTTCTTGGAAATATTGATCTGTATTCAAAAAAATTAGAAAAATCAATTCATCTAGAAACAGAAGTTTGCATCAATGATTTTTGTGCTAACATAAATGAGACAAAAGGAAAAATACGCTCGGGATATATTTGTCAATCTTGTATTGAATCTGCACTAAAACATATTTCAAACGATTATGTAATTCAGATAAAAAATATCCTAAGTAGAATTAGTAATAGAGTTAGAGAAAATTATGTTTTTGACTTTTCTGAAGATCAATTAAAAATTGAAGTGATAGAGAAATACATCCCAATAAAAGAAGATAAAGAAAAACCCAATCCAAAAAAAGAAGTGATTGAGAAATACATATCAAAAAAGGAAGTTATTGAGAAATACAAGATAAAAATTGGGGGACAGATTATCGAGTTTGGAGGCAAAGGCAAATTATATCACGTTGCTTATTTATTTTATCTAATTAACCCTGATGTGGGAATTGGAAGTGATGATTTTTCAAAACAAGGAATAATTAGAGAAAAATTTAAATCATTATATGTTCACATTTATAAGAACATATACGATTATGAAATAGAAAGTTATATCAAAAATATAACTTCCATACATTCAAGAATTTCAACAAAGCTAAAAAATCAATTAAGTATTGAATCGCTAGCCCATAAGTATGGATTCAAATCAAAAAAAATAAGTCAAGATGTATCTGTCTATAATATTGATCTATCCCAAGAATACTTAATACTACCCCCCGAATTAAATACTTTCAAGATTAGTATCTAGAACTCTAGTTTTTAATCGCAGCGCTGCGATTGAGTCATACGTTTTTCATATTAAAGTTATTTGCAGTGTAATTAAAAACATTATACTATGAAAAACTTATCTATTACTACAGGTCAACAAATTCAAGTTGTAAAAATCGAAAATCTTAAAGAAGTTGAAAACTTAAAAAACTTCTACACTAAATCTTCTGATGAAGATATTCAACAATTAGTTAACTCCATTAAAAATGAAGGACAAAAATATCCTATCATTTTGAGTAAGGACCTATCTATCATTGATGGGTATAACAGAGTTTACTCACTTAAGGTATTAGGGATTGAAGTTGTTAATGCGATCTTTGTTGATGACGAACCAACAATTGATACTAGGATCACCTTTAACCTATATAGAGTAAAAAACTCTATGGATTTAACTAATGAGGTTATTTCTGTTTTTGAAAACACATCAAAAAAACAAGGGAAAAGAAATGATGGTGAACCTTATGACCGTTATAAAGTAATTTCTGAAAAATTAAATTACTGTTGGAAATCTCCAAAATCCATCCGAAAACTAGAATCGGTAATCAAAAATGACTTTGATAACAATATTTTAATCGAAGGGATTGTAACTAAAGGATGGACATTGGATGACTGTGAAGAATACACTACTAATCTGAAAAAAGTTGACCTTGATAATGATTACGGCTTCACCCAAAAACTTGAAAAAGGTGAGTTAACTATTAAAGAAGTAAACAAATTTATTCTTGAAAAAGATTTTTTAACCAATAGTTATGAATCCACATTTGTGATTCCAAACAAATCGACTTCACTTAACATCAATTGTATTGGCATCAAAAACAGAGAAGAGTATAAAGGTAAAATCGATACCATCTTTACATCGATTCCATACTGGAAAGTTCGCTATTATGAAAATGGGGAGGATCGTAACCAATTAGGTCACGAAAAAACACCTGAGGAATACGCGAAAAATGTTGCTAAAATCTTTAAAGAACTAACTTATACACTTAAAGAAACTTCCAATGTGCTTATTAATGTTGGAGAAACGTATGTAGATGGGTGTGCGATGAACATTCCTGATTTAGTAAAATTCGCAATCTTGAATGACACTAATTTAAAATCGAAAGTACAAATTATCTGGTCCAAACCTAATCCAAAACCCCAAGGTGAAAAAGTAGCCCGTCCAATTAATGATGTAGAATATATTCTGTGGTTTGTAGTTGACCCTAAAAAAGCCAAGTACAATATGATTACCTATTTTGATGATGGGAAAGAAATTCAAGCGACAACTGGTGCGAAGGATGTTGACAATAAGGGTACTGTTTTGAAAAAAACAAAATCTCTCTCAAAACCTTACGAAAAAATTTACTCACATATTTCAGCTCAAGACGTACTACATATGATCAAATGTCAAGCCGGGAAAAACTCTAGTGTATACAAAGCCTACTCTGAGGGTCACCCAGCTGTTATGGCAGAATTGTTACCAGTACTTCCAATTATGATGACAACAGATGAAGGTGATATCGTGTATGATCCATTCGCTGGAACTAATGTAGTTGGTAGAATGTCAATGTTACTAAACAGAGTCGCATTGTCAACAGAGCTATCATCTCACTACCATAAAATCGGATGTAGAGTTATGGAAAATACTTTGGAAGAAATTAATCTGGATGACTTGAAGGTGATCACTGATAAATTTATTGTTGAACCATCTACCCTATCATTAGCGGCATAATTTAAATTAGAATTGATATGAAAACAATATTATACCCACAAAATTTCAATGTAGACGAACTATTGTCTAAATATGAATTATCTAGAACTAGAAGGAAAAATCTCAAAATCAGAATCATTAAAATCGTTTCTGTCTTATACCCCACTAACTATAATCTTCATAGATTCAAAGCTGACGGATTCACACATCTTAGTTCAAAATTTAAAAAAAGAATTTTAAATAATGATTATGAATTTGTTCACAAACTATTGACTGAAGGGAAAGACCCTATTGTAGAGATTACAGAAAGTGAAAATTCTAAAGAGAGTTACAAAGTTGGTGATTATTCAAAATCATATCGACTTAAAGAAAAGTATAGAAATAGTCCAATGGCTAAATTCAATTACAAACCTCCTAATCAACAAAAAGTAAAAACTAATGAAACGTTATTAGATAGTCAGTTTAATTCAAATAAACTCTCTATACATCCTAATAGTAAAGAATTCCTATACAATCTATATCATTCAGTACTTACTAATCTTAAAAAAAATAAGGAGATTACTTTATTAAAGAATTATATAGGAAGAAACCTTAATATAATAGAAGAGATTAATGAAGGTAAATTCTACAACAACAGATCATATTCTAACAATAGATACAACAGTTCAATAACATCACTAAATAAATTAGTAAGACCATTCCTGTTAGTAAATAACCAAGCATTAGTTTCAGTAGACATAAAATCATCACAACCTTATCTATTAGCTAGTTTATTAAACATTAACTTTTACAATAAGGATAACAAGAACAAATACAACTACTATAGTATTAAACCGGTAGGTGGGTCAATATTGTTTCCGCGTTTTTTGGAAGGAAAAGAGAAAGGAATTGAAAAATACCAAAATATTTCGTTTCAGGATGACTTCTACTCTATTGTGTTGAGAAATGAACTTGATCGAGAACCAACAACAATCGAAAGGAATAGTCTTAAACACAAAACAATGCAATTTTTGTTTTATAATAATCCTAAAGCCAAACAAAAATCTGAGCTGAAATACCTGGTAAAACAATATCCTCAAATTAATGAGTTTATTGGTTCTTGTTTGAATGGTGTTGGTGTGAAAAGGTTTTCATATTTACTTCAACGAGCGGAGAGTTTTCTTGTTCTAGACACAGTATGTGTGGAGTTTAATAATAAATTTAAATCAGCACCATTTTTTACGATTCACGATGCGGTATTAACAACTGAGGAACATTACGAGGAATTATACAGAATTATGTTTGATCAATTAAAACTGATGACAGGTATTAATCCGGGTCTCAAAATAGAGAAACACTCATTAGAAATAATTCCTTCAATTGACAGTGTCAAGTATGTTACAGAAAAAATTATTAAACGATCAAAACAAATAAAAGTACTTAATAATACTACGGGGGTATTCGACTATAATATCGCTAAAACGGAGGAACTAATACAAAAGAAGTATTTATTTGACATAAGCAAATGATAAAATATACTAATTTTAATTATTATAATTTCAAATATAATAGTTAAATCATTATATATCAATTAGTTAACTGTTTTGTTGCGTGAGGAAACTGCGTGAGGACGACTCTGAAAAACATCTGATTTTGTAGAAAAAACCAACGTATTTATTGGGTTTACGGATGTTCAAAGAATCAATTATCGATTCATAACCCTGAGGTCACGGGTTCAACTCCCGTCCTCGCTACCAAAAGTAAAACCCCTAATACGAATGTGTTAGGGTTTTTTTTATGGATTTTTGTGACTTAATTTCTCTACCTCTTATCTTCTGCGTGAGGAAAGTGCGTGAGGTTTTTATTATTTCTTTCAAAAAAGAAATTTTGCAATTACTATCTCCTTTTTTATATTTATCTCGCGTTTACTATTTTCACTTCGTTTGAAAATCTAATTTTACAACTAATATTTGTTTAATAATTTATAATTGTTTATCATTGTGTCAGTATTACATAATGATATTTTAACCCTAAATTACCTTTTATGAAAATCAGTTATAAACAAACAGTTGGAATCTTTGTTTTATTGATGAGTTCCGCTGTAGCAATAGCGCAACAAAATCTTCCTCAATTAGGGAAAAGTCCAATAAATGATGTGGTCAAATCAATGACTCTCCAAGAAAAAGCAAATTTATTAGTTGGTCAAGGAATGTATGTTCCAGGTGTAGCTATTCCTGGTGCTCCAGTTGTGCCATCTGAAGCGCAAAAAAGAGTTACAGGTGCAGCAGGGACTACCTATGCCATTCCTCGTTTAGGAATTCCATCTTTAGTGGTTTGCGATGGTCCTGCGGGAGTTCATGCGTTTAACGGTGGGAAAAGTAGAATCTATTATGCAACAGCATGGCCGATTGGTTCATTATTAGCATCGAGCTGGGATACTGAATTGGTTCGCAAAGTTGGAGCGGCTTATGGGGCAGAGGCCAAAGAATATGGAATTGATGTAATACTTGGTCCAGGTATGAATATTCACCGCAATCCATTAGGAGGTAGAAACTTTGAGTATTATTCTGAAGATCCTGTTATAACGGGGCAAATGGCATCAGCAGTGGTAAATGGAATACAAAGCAACGGAGTCGGCGTTTCTGCTAAACATTTTATCGCTAACAATGGAGAAACAAATCGTAATTCATTGAATACGATTATTAGTGAACGAGCTATCCGTGAAATTTATTTAAAGGGATGGCAAATCATGTTGAAACATTCAAGTCCATGGACAATCATGAGTTCATATAATTTAATGAACGGGCCTTTTACATCTGAAAATGGCGAATTATTAACTACTGTTTTAAGAAAAGAATGGGGCTTTAAAGGCTTCGTAATGACTGATTGGTTTGGCGGCAATAATGCAGTGTCGCAAATTAGTGCAGGTAATAACTTAATTATGCCAGGTAATCCAGAACAAAGTACTGCTATTATAGAAGCAGTAAAATCAGGAAAATTAGCTGAGTCTGTTGTAGATCAAAATGTGTCTGAAATATTAAATATCATAGTTAAGTCACCAATTTTTAATGGGTATCAATACAGTGATAATCCTCCTTTAAAGGAGAATGCACAAATCGCTCGAGCTGCAGCTGCAGAAAGCATGGTATTATTAAAGAATAATGCAAAAACATTACCATTGGAATCTGGTAGCAAAGTAGCTTTATTTGGCGTTAATCAATTAGAATTGATAGCTGGCGGTACTGGAAGTGGTGACGTAAATAAAATGTATACTGTAACTTTAGCAGATGGGTTATTTAAAGCTGGATATACCTTAAATAGCAATTTATATCTTGCTTATTCAAAATATATGGATGCCGAATTTGCCAAAAAACCTAAGCTTGGTTTTTGGGAAGAATTGATGAGTCCGAATATGCCTATACAAGAAATGGAAGTAGCTACTGATTTAGTTACTAAAGCAGCGAATGAATCTTCAGTAGCAATTATTGCTATTGGACGTAATGCAGGTGAGACAAAGGATCGAAAAGTTAAAGACGACTTTACTTTATCTGAAAAAGAAATTGCACTAATTAAATCCGTTTCAACTGCTTTTCATGCACAAAACAAAAAAGTGATTGTAACTTTAAATATTGGTGGAGTGATTGAAGTGATGTCATGGAGAGAGCAAGTAGATGCCATTTTATTGGCATGGCAACCAGGATTAGAAGGTGGAAATTCAATTGCAGATGTAGTTTCAGGAAAAGTTAATCCGTCAGGTAAATTAGCAACCACTTTCCCCGCTAAATATGAGGATGAAATTACAGCTAAAAATTTTCCAGGACGTGAAATTCCAGGTACAGAAAAACCAGGATTATTTGGACAAAAATTGTTAGATGCCGAAGTTATTTATGAAGAAGGTGTATACGTAGGATATAGATATTATAGTAGTTTTAAAGTTCCTACTGCTTATCCATTTGGCTATGGCTTATCGTATACAAGTTTTAAAACCGATAATCTTACAGTAAGCACACCTGTATTGAAAGATAAAATTCAAGTAAATGTTACGGTAACTAATACAGGAAATGTAGCTGGAAAAGAAGTTACTGAATTATATGTAAGCGCACCAGGTATAAAAATGGACAAGCCAGTAAAAGAGTTAAAAGCATTTGCAAAAACAAAATTATTACAACCAGGTGAATCACAAACTTTAAGCTTTGATTTAACATCAGCTGATTTAGCAAGTTTTAATACTGCATCAAGCACTTGGATAACTGAAGCTGGTGATTATACAGTAAGTTTTGGAAATGCAGAACAAAATTTTGCATCTGCAAGTTTTAAAATTTCTAAAGAAATTAGAGGTGAAAAAGTAAATAAAGTTTTAAGACCAAAAGTTACTATTTACGAATTGAAAAATAAAGTTAGAAAGATTGGAAAGAAATAATTTCGAATTCTAAATCTTACTTGCGTTAGTTAATAAATTACTTAAATCTAATTAACTTTTTCTTTTTATAAAATAATTTTCATAACCCTGAGGTCACGGGTTCAACTCCCGTCCTCGCTACTAAAACTAAAACCCCTAATACGAATGTGTTAGGGGTTTTTTTATGGCAATTTTTTCAGCAAAACACCTAATTTACAAATAAAATAGAATGTGGAAATTACGCATCAAAAAATACTGCTATCACAAATAAAATTATATTTGAAAATCCTTATTCAAATAAAAACGAATCACAAAACTTATATTTTTTAAAAAATATAACTTTATTGAATAGACTTTGCAATTATTAATCGTAATATTGCAATATTAAAATATAATAGAAATGGGAATTACCAAAACCGAAGGATTTACAACAACACAAAATGAGTTGGCTGTTTTAGCCAAAGCAATTGGGCATCCTGCACGAATAGCTATAATTGAATACTTATTGAAAACGGAGTCTTGTATTTGTGGCGACATCGTTAATGAATTGCCTCTCGCCCAGCCCACTGTTTCTCAACACTTAAAAGAATTAAAAAATGCTGGGTTAATCAAAGGAAATATTGAAGGAACTTCCATTTGTTATTGTCTAAATGAAGAAGGTTTCCATCCATTGAAAGGCTTTTTTGAGCATATTAATACACAACTTACTAAGAAAGAATGTTGTTAACTAAAAAAAAATGACACTATCAGCTATTAAATCAGAATTACAAAAAGCAACAACTATCGCTTTTCAGTTACCTAATGGCGAACTCGTAGCACCTCACTTTCATGTCACCGAAGTAGGCAAAATAACCAAACACTTTATCGACTGTGGCGGAACTATTCGTAATGATGAGGTAGCTAACTTTCAATTGTGGGAAGCCCAAGATTACGATCATCGTTTGCATCCAGAAAAACTATTGAATATTATCGAATTGTCGGAACAAAAATTAGGCATAGCCGATTTAGAGATTGAAGTGGAATACCAAATGAAAGACAGTATAGGAAAGTTTGGATTGGAATTTGACGGAACTCATTTTCAATTGACTTCAAAAATCACCAATTGTTTAGCTCCGGACCACTGTGGTATCCCAGAAAACAAAATGCCCCATGTTGGACAATGGAAAGCGAAAGCCACTTCTTGTTGTACACCCGATTCCGGATGCTGTTAAATCAAACAAAAAGACTATGTATCAGAACTTAATTACAACTATTGAAAATATTTCAAAAACTATCATCGCTGAGGAGCGAAAAGTAGTGTTGCAACCTTTGATTGATTTTATTCAAACAAAAATAGATACACACCAATCCATTCGATTGAATTTCATTTGTACTCACAATTCCCGTCGCAGTCATTTGTCTCAAATTTGGGCACAAACGATGGCGTTTCAGTTCGGAATTCAAAATGTATTTTGCTACTCGGGCGGAACAGAGGCTACAGCTATGTTTCCAAAAGTAGGCGAAACCCTAAACAATCAAGGTTTTCAAATCCAACAATTAAGCAGTGACAACAATCCAGTTTATGCTGTAAAATTTGACAAAAATGAAGCGGCTATTGTTTGTTTTTCCAAAACGTTTGATGACGCATTCAATCCAACAAGTGAATTTGCAGCCATCATGACCTGTTCATCAGCCGATGCCGGTTGTCCTTTCATTGCAGGAGCCGAAAAACGATTACCCATTCGATATGAAGATCCTAAAGCTTTTGACGGTACTGAGCAAATGAATGCAAAATATGCTGAACGAAGTGTAGAAATTGCTTCTGAAATGCATCATGTTTTTTCGAAAATAAAAAAATAACTCAAACTAATTACATACATCATCATCATGAAAAAAAGATTAGGATTTTTAGATCGATTTTTAACATTATGGATATTTTTAGCGATGCTGGTTGGGGTCAGTATTGGCTATTTAATTCCCAATTCATCGAGTTTTATTAATTCCTTTTCTTCTGGAACAACCAATATCCCATTAGCCATTGGATTAATTTTAATGATGTATCCACCATTAACCAAAATTGATTTTTCGAAAGTGCCTCAAATGTTTGAAAAGCCAAAGTTGTTAACTGTGTCCTTTTTTATCACCTGGATTGTTGGCCCTTTTTTAATGTTTTCGTTGGCGGTTTTGTTTTTACGGGATTTCCCAGAATACATGACAGGACTAATAATCATTGGACTAGCACCTTGTATTGCTATGGTTATTGTTTGGAACGAACTTGCCGAAGGTAACCGAGAACTTACCGCAGGATTAATTGGCATCAACAGTTTGTTACAAGTATTCTTTTTTAGCTTGTACGCCTATTTTTATCTTGAAATTATGTTGCCGTTGTTTGGCATCAAAGGTTTAGCATTGAATATTACTATCATCGAAATTGCTCAAACCGTTGGAATCTATTTGGGTATTCCTTTTGTATTAGCCGTATCCAGCCGTTTTGTAATTAAGAAAATCCTTGGAGACAAATGGTTCAATCAGCGATTCATTCCTTTTGTATCTCCTATTACATTGATAGCCTTATTGTTTACTATTGTAATAATGTTCAGTTTGAAAGGAGAAATGATTGTCGATTTACCTCTAGATGTTCTTCGTATTGCCTTACCTCTCGTGATATTCTTTGCGATTATGTTTACGCTAATGTTCTTTGTAAGTAAAAAAATTGGCGCTAAATACCGAGATGCAGTGGCCTTATCATTTACCGCCTCAGGAAATAATTTTGAATTGGCTATTGCTGTATCCATAGGCGTTTTTGGCATTAATAGCGGACAAGCTTTTGCGGGAGTGATTGGTCCGTTAGTAGAAGTTCCCGCTTTAATAGCATTAGTAAATGTGGCTTTTTGGTGGAAGAAGAAGTACTATAAACACTAATTGATTTAAGTAAACATTAACTTTATAATAATTTCAGTATCAAAATATATTTTATATTTGTGTGATTAAATAAAAATCAAATCGATAAAAATAAGAATATGAAAAAAGTAGTTGCAATTCTAGCCCTAGCTTTCTTTACAGTAAGTATGACTGCTCAAGAAACTAAACAAGAGAAAAAAGAAATGGCATGTTGCTCAAAAAATGCTAAAAAGTCAAATGACGAAGTAGCGAAATGCCAAGCCAAATGTAAAGCAGAAGGAAAAAAATGTGATGCAAAAGCACACAAAGCATCAGGAAAAAAGTGTTAAGCTAAGACCTAAACATTTTAAAAGATTAAATCAAAAGCCTCAATTTATGAGGCTTTTTTTATTTTACTCGTATACTCCATTCAAAATCCATTTCAGAAACTTGAATTCCTTGTTCATTCATTCCAATGGATTTCATCCAAAAGGTTTGGCCCTCGCCTGTGGCTATTGTTTTTTGAATCGCTTCTTCAATTAAATGACCATCATTACAGGTAAAAGTAATACGTCCAGTTGCCTTTTTAGTAAAGTTTCCTTTATTGTTAGCTACCAACATAGAAATCTTCTTTCCGCTTTTTTGAATATGATACATCACTAAAGCACCTGTGCTCAACTCAGCGCCCATCGCTTGAACTGCAAAATACATTGACTGAAAAGGATTCTGATTGATCCATCGGTGTTTGACCGATACCACACATTCAGTAGCATCGATAGACCTAACGCGCACACCGCAGATAAACGCAGAGGGTAATTTAAAAAGTAAAAATTGATTCAGTTTTGAAGCTGTAAGTATCATAAGGACTAATTTTTAGTAAAAATAGTAAATTGAAATCAATAAACAGAAAGCTATCTAAATTCACTTATTTGACTTAAAAACAACTACTTAAATATTTATAACTATTTTAAAAATGTTAATTTTATGTTAATATTTACTACTATGCAAAACAAGATACTGTCTTTTAGATATATATTTGCATAAGAAATTACTATATAAAATTATTATGATAACAAATACAGAAAAAAATTGGGCAACTTTAACACACCTAGGTGCCTTTGGACAATATCTTTTCCCATTAGGAAATTTTGTAATTCCCATTATTATTTGGAGTTCCAAAAAAAATGAATCTGCTTTTGTGGATTACAATGGCAAACAATGCATCAATTTTCAATTAAGTGTATTATTGTATTCTCTGATTTTAGGAGCCATTTTTATTCCAACCTTTGTCATTACTTTTTTAAGCCATGTAACCTTTGATGAGTTGATTCATGACAGACACTTTGTAGTGCAAGACTTAAACTTTTCAGAAAACATTGGTTTGATTACTACCGGAGCCATTGCCGTTTTTTTCTTAGTGTGCTTGAAAATAGTAGAGTTTTTCTTAATCATACAAGCAGCAGTCAAAACGGCTAATGGAGAACGTTTCCATTATCCACTAACAATAAAATTCATGAAATAACTCATTGCCCTAGCCCCGATTGAAATGAAAATCCTTTTTATGAAGCGCAGCGAAATAAAAAGATTGTAATGAAAAGCGGGAAAAAGCTCCTAAACAAAAAAATAGAAACAAAATGAATATAGAAAACACAAAAGCCCAGATGCGTAAAGGGGTTCTCGAGTTTTGCATTCTCTCGGTTTTAAAAGAGAAATATGCATACACTTCCGAGATTTTAGACACCTTAAAAAACGCCAAATTATTGGTAGTTGAGGGAACGATTTATCCATTACTAACCCGATTGAAAAATGACGGTTTATTAGACTATCGTTGGGAAGAATCAACTTCAGGACCACCTAGAAAATATTACGGTTTGACCGAGGACGGACAAACTTTTTTAACTGAATTGCACGGCACTTGGATGGAATTATCGAATGCTGTAAACTTAATCACCAATCAACACGAATAGTCATGAATAAAACTGTAACCATAAATTTAGGCGGAATTGTATTCCATATTGACGAAGATGCGTACCAAAAATTATCGCGTTATTTTGACGCCATCAAACGTTCTTTGAACAACTCATCTGGACAAGAAGAGATCATTAAAGACATTGAAATGCGCATCTCAGAATTGTTAAGTGAAAAACTACTTTCAGACAAACACGTCATTGGTTTGAAAGAAATTGACGAAGTCATTTCAGTAATGGGACAACCTGAAGACTATATTATTGAAGACGATTCAAAAGCAGAATCCAATTATCAGGCTTACAAAAAATCTAAAAAATTATACCGTGATAAAGACAAAGGTATGATTGGTGGTGTAGCGGCTGGTTTAAGTCATTATCTTGGTATTGATGTGGTTTGGATACGAGTGATTTTATTACTGTTTTTCTTTGGTTTTGGAACAGGGGTTTTAGCTTATATCATTTTATGGATAGCTACTCCTGAAGCAGTAACTACCTCAGAAAAATTGGAGATGACTGGTGAACCTGTAACTATTTCTAGCATTGAGAAAAAAGTGCGTGAGGAATTTGATTCGGTTTCGGAGAAATTTAAAAATGTAGATTACGACAAATATGGCAATCAAATCAAAACGGGGGCTGAAAAATTTGGTAATTCGTTAAGCGAAATCATCAGTAACATTTTCAAAGTTTTTGCGAAATTTCTAGGAGTGATTTTAATTATAACAGGCGTTACTGTTTTATTCTTTTTGTTCGTTGGAATTTTCACATTAGGAACAGGTGCTTTCATTGAATTCCCTTGGACTGAATTTGCCAATGCAGGTAACTTTACTGACTATCCAATTTGGGTATTTGGATTGTTAATGTTTTTGGGAGTTGGAATTCCATTCTTTTTCTTGACACTTTTAGGATTTAGATTATTATCGCCTAGTATGAAATCTATTGGTAGTATTGCTAAATATACACTATTAGCTTTATGGATCCTGGCTATTGCAGCCTTGATTTCAATTGGAATTCAACAAGCCTCAGAAGTGGCTTATGAAGGAAAGACTATTAAAAAAGAAACGTTAAATATTCTTCCAACTGATACCTTGCAAATCGAGTTTCGATACAACGAAAACTATACTAATGATCTTGATGATAATGATAATTTCAGATTTGTTCAAGACGCTTCTAAAAATGAGGTGATTTATTCCAATAATATTCATTTTGAAATTGAAAAAACAGATGAAAAAGCACCTTACATTCAAATAGAAAGAAGGGCTAGAGGAAAATCGTTTAATGAAGCAAAAAAACGAGCTGAAAAAATTGAATTTGGTTACCGATTAGAAGGCAAAAAGATACTGTTAGACAACTATTTACTGACTGCTGTTTCAGAAAAATTTCGTGATCAAGAAGTAGCTATTTATTTGTACTTGCCTGAAGGAATGCTATTCAAAGTAGATAAATCAGCCCAACATTACAATCAATCCAATAATGATTTTTTTAATTTGCATTATAGCTCAGATGATTACCTTTACAAGGTAAACGAAACACAAGTAAAGTGCTTGAACTGTCCTGATAATGAAAATGAATACGAGGATGTTGAAACTGGAATGACTGAAGAGATAACGGATAATGATACTGTGGTAACAACAACTGTTAAGGTAAATGGTGAGGTGGTAACTATCAATCAATCCGCTAAAAAAGGATTAACTATAAATAAAGAAGGTGTAATTATTAAAAAAGAATAACCATGATTAAAATTATCACTTGGATTACCAAAATTATTGTTCTAGTCATCACAGCATTATTTTTTAGTGGGTGTCATTTCGACTACAACAGTAAAAAAGGAAGTGGAAACATTACCACAGAAAACAGAACTGTAACTGAAAAATTTACCGGTCTAGATGTAAGCAGTGCTATTGAATTAACTATCGAACAGTCGGAAAAAACTGAAATACTAGTTGAAGCGGATGACAATCTTCAAAGTAGTATTATTACCGAAGTAAAAAATGGAATGTTAGTTATTTCTAGCGAACCCTATTTAAACATTCGCAATGGTACTAGAAAAGTAAAAGTTAAATTACCAATAATTGAAAATCTGGAAGCATCAAGCGCTTCGTCAATACATAGTCTAAACACTATTAAAGGAAGTCAGATATATATTAAAGCATCAAGCGCTGCGCAAATCAACCTTGACCTTGAAATGGAATCAATCAATTGTAAATCAAGTAGTGCCGCGAACTTAAAATTGATAGGATTGGCTTTTAAATTAGACGCACAAGCATCTAGTGGTAGCACAACTGATTGTTCTAAATTGTTAACCAATGAAGTAATAGCTGATGCTTCGAGTGGATCCTCTATAAATGTACATCCAATTGTAAGTTTAAAAGCAGAGGCTTCTAGCGGCGCTTCGATAAATTACAATTCGGTTCCAAAAAAGTTTGAAAAAAATTCAAGTTCTGGCGGTAGTATAAATCAAGATTAGATTTAGAAATCAATTAATAAATAAGAAAAATCATTCATATATGTGGATGATTTTTTTATATTTGTATAAATCCGAATTACTATGAAACCGAAACTTTTTACCTCTCTTATTATATTACTTTTATCAACTACTCTTGTTTTTTCTCAAAAAGCAGAAAAAATAAAAGGTTCTAAAGTAGTAACTTCTTCAATCCAACAAGTTAAACCTTTTACCATGATTGAAGTAGAAGATAATATTGAAATCTATTTAGAAAAAGGACCTAAAAGTGAAATAAAAATTGAAGCCGATGACAATTTACATGATGTTATCAGTTTAAAAGTTGAAAATAATATTTTAATCATTTCCACATCAAAAGAAATTCAAGGATTCAAAAAACTGTCCGTTAAGGTAACCTACACTAATGATTTAAACTTAATCACTACCAAAGATGAGTCTATTATTACTGCGATTCAAGAAATTATTTTGGACACTATCACCTTCAAATCGTTAGACAAATCCAAATTATTTTTGAATGTCAATGCTGGTAACTTCAATCTACTAGCAGATGATAAATCGAAAATAGAACTCAACTTGAAAAGCGAAACCTCATTTGTTGAATTGAGTAAAAACAGCTCGTTAAAAGCTTTAATTAACAGTGCCGAATTGAAATGTGATTTGTACCAGAAATCTAGTGCCATAATTGAAGGTGACTCAGACAACTCGATTATTCGAATTGACAATTTGGCTGAATTAAACGCGATAAAATTTAATTCTAAAACGTCAGATTTAACCATTGAAGGAAAAGCAAGTTGTAGTCTACTTGTAGAAAACAATTTCACTCTTGACGCTAATGATAATACGGAAATAAACGTATATGGAAATCCGAAAATAGAAATTCGTAAGTTTTCAGGAGAAGCTAAATTGCTAAAAAAACTTCCTCTTAAAAAATAAAAAAAGTCCCAATTACGGGACTTTTTTTTATACTATTCTGAAGGAATTAATGTCCTTTAGCGGCCAAATAACGTTCCGCATCCAAAGCCGCCATACATCCTGTTCCTGCAGCTGTAATTGCTTGACGATACACATGATCCGCTGCATCTCCTGCAACAAATACTCCTGCAACATTTGTTTTTGATGTGCCTGGTGTATTTACAATATAACCTGTTTCATCCAAAGAAATATATTCTTTAAAAATAGCGGTATTCGGTTGATGACCAATAGCTACAAAGAAACCAGTTGCTGGAATTTCAAAAATTTCGTCAGTAGTTTTGTTTTTAGCTTTAACACCCGTTACCACTTGTTCATCTCCTAAGACTTCAACAGTATCGTGATTCATTAAAATAGTGATATTCTCCGTAGCACGAACGCGCTCCTCCATAATTTTAGAAGCTCTAAATTTTTCACTACGAACTAACATCGTTACTTTTTTACACAATTTAGATAAATAGTGCGCTTCTTCACAAGCAGAATCTCCTGCTCCAACAATTACCACTTCTTGATTTCTATAGAAAAATCCATCACAAACTGCACAAGCAGAAACACCACCTCCCATTTTTAGATAATGTTGTTCTGATGGCAAGCCTAAATATTTCGCTGTTGCTCCAGTTGAAATAATTACTGTTTCACAATGCAATTCAATAGTATCATTAATCCAAACTTTGTGAATTGGCCCCGAAAAATCAACTTTAGTAGCCCATCCATCGCGAATATCAGCACCAAAACGTTGCGCTTGAGCTTGCAATTGCACCATCATTTCCGGCCCAGTCACTCCATCTACATATCCTGGGAAATTTTCCACTTCATTAGTAGTGGTAAGTTGTCCACCAGGTTGCATTCCTTGGTACAAAATCGGATTCATATTGGCTCTTGCCGCATAAATTGCAGCTGTGTAACCTGCTGGTCCAGAACCTATAATTAGGCATTTTATTTTTTCAATTGTATCTGACATGATTGTTTGTATTTGTATATTTTAAAAAGAAAACAAAGGTAGTTTTAAAATAAAAACGGCAAACAAAAAAATATCATTTTTAGCTATTAAAAAATAATCATCGCCTATTTGTAGTTTTGACTTGCTTAAATAAAAATTAATTCTATCTTTGCACTCGCGTTACGGGGTGTAGCGTAGCCCGGTTATCGCGCCTGCTTTGGGAGCAGGAGGCCGCAGGTTCGAATCCTGCCACCCCGACAAAAATCCTTTTTGCTTAGCAAAAGGGATTTTTTTATTTTCTGCCAATTAGGTGAATTTTTCAATAGAAAAATTGATATAACCAGCTTGAAATATTCTTTTTAAAGTTGCCAAAGAGCCCCAAATCAAGTAGTAATAAATCTTTACGAAATAGATTTTCAGAAACGATAATTAATTGTATTTTTACGTTTCAAAATTCAAAAAAATAAATGGGTAAAATCATTGCTATTGCCAATCAAAAAGGGGGAGTCGGAAAAACTACTACATCGGTGAATCTTGCTGCATCTTTAGGTGTTTTAGAAAAAAAAGTACTGCTAATTGATGCAGATCCTCAAGCTAATGCCTCTTCTGGACTTGGAATTGATGTGGAAGCAGTTGAAATTGGCACCTACCAAATTTTAGAACATAGCCATTCCCCAAAAGAAGCCATCGTAAGTTGTTCGGCTCCGAATGTCGATATTATCCCAGCTCATATTGATCTAGTTGCCATTGAAATTGAATTGGTTGACAAAGAAAATAGAGAATATATGCTCAAACAAGCATTGCAAAGTGTAAAAGACAATTACGATTTTATCATTATTGATTGTGCTCCCTCTCTTGGGCTTTTAACTTTGAATGCGTTAACTGCGGCTGACTCGGTAATTATCCCGATTCAATGCGAATATTTTGCATTAGAAGGCCTAGGAAAATTATTGAATACCATCAAAAGTATTCAAAGAATTCACAATCCAGAATTAGACATCGAAGGATTATTATTGACCATGTTTGATTCCCGTTTGCGTTTATCCAACCAAGTGGTGGAAGAAGTACAAAAACATTTTAACGATATGGTGTTCGAAACCATTATCCAAAGAAATATCAAGTTAGGCGAAGCGCCGAGTTTTGGCGAAAGCATTATAAATTATGACGCTACAAGTAAAGGAGCTACCAACTACTTGCATTTAGCCCAGGAAGTAATTCAAAAAAACAGCAATTAATTGTATGGCAAAAGCAATAAAAAAACAAGCTTTAGGAAGAGGATTATCGGCCTTATTGAAGGATCCAGAGAACGATATCAAATCAGTACATGATAAGAATGCTGACAAAGTTGTGGGCAACATTATTGAATTGGAAATTGATGCGATTGAAATTAATCCGTTTCAACCTAGAAGTAATTTTAATGAAGAATCATTAAAAGAATTAGCAACTTCTATCAAAGAATTAGGTGTGATTCAGCCTATCACGGTTCGCAAATTAGACTTCAATAAATACCAATTGATTTCTGGAGAGCGCCGTTTGCGCGCTTCTACTTTAGTTGGTTTAATAACAGTTCCTGCTTACATCCGCATTGCCAATGATAATGAGTCTTTGGTGATGGCTTTGGTAGAAAATATTCAGCGACACGACTTAGATCCTATAGAAATTGCCCTTTCTTACCAACGTTTGATGAACGAAATTGAATTGACACAAGAGCAAATGAGTGAACGTGTCGGCAAAAAACGGTCTACGATTGCCAATTACTTGCGTTTGTTAAAACTAGATCCAATCATCCAAACTGGGATTCGAGATGGATTCATTAGTATGGGGCATGGTCGAGCCATTATCAACATTGAAAACCAAGATGTTCAAACGGATATTTACCAAAAAATCGTAAGTCAAAATTTATCTGTTCGTGAAACGGAAGCTTTGGTTAAGAAGTATCAAGAAAATTTGAAACCAAAATCTGCTTCTACAACTAAATCAACTTCTTTTGAAGTGGCTGCAAGCGAGCAAAATAAATTCACAGACTATTTTGGAACCAAGGTTGACATTCAAGTAGCTGGAAATGGCAAAGGTAAAATCACCATTCCTTTTCACTCTGAAGAAGACTTCAAGCGAATTGTCAAACTAATCAAAGAATAGTGCATAAACGACTTTTCATAGCTCTTTTATTTTTGTTTTTGGGAAACATTTTCGTTTTTGCACAAAGCAAAACAATTCCATCGCAAACGGTAAAAGACAGCTTGAAATCCAATAACATCGACCCATTAACACCTGCAAAAGCTGCTTTTTATTCTGCAGTTTTACCAGGCTTGGGACAAGCCTACAATAAAAAATATTGGAAAATTCCTTTGGTGTATGGCGCTATTGGGACCAGTTTGTATTTTTATATTAATAGCAATGCTAAATACCAAGACTATCGTGGTGCTTATAAACGAAGATTAGAAGGCTATAGTGATGATAAATTTAGCTATTTAGATACTAACCGACTTATTACTGCACAAAAATTCTACCAACGAAATCGTGACTTATCCGCATTGTTTGTGGCAGGTTTTTATGCTTTAAATATAATTGATGCCAATGTAGACGCGGCATTGATCCAATTCAATGTCAATGAAAATTTATCATTCCAACCGACCGTTTATCCCGATGCTGTAACATTCAAAGCAAATGTGGGACTAACGCTCAGTTATAATTTTTAGAGATTAGAAATTCATCTCTAAATAACTTAAACAATTAAATAAAATGAAAATTGCGCTTTTAGGATACGGAAAAATGGGCAAGGTAATCGAACGAATTGCTTTGGAAAGAGGTCATGAAATTATCTTAAAAAAAGATGAAAACAACACCTATGAAGGCCTTGAAAAAGCGGATGTAGCAATTGACTTTAGTGTTCCTATGGCAGCGGTAGAAAATATATCTAATTGTTTTCATGCCAATGTTCCTGTAGTTTCGGGAACAACAGGTTGGTTAGAGCATTATGATGAAATTATAGCACTTTGCCAGGAGAAAAAAGGAGGCTTTATTTCAAGTTCCAATTTTAGCCTAGGAGTTAACTTGTTTTTTGAATTGAACGATTATTTGGCTAAGATTATGGCTCCGTACACTTCCTATTCTGTTGACATGGAAGAAATTCATCACACGCAAAAATTAGATGCGCCTAGTGGAACTGCTATTTCATTAGCCAAAGGTGTTATTGAAAATAGTCACTATACCAACTGGACATTGGACAAAGCGGCTGATAATGAAATTCATATTGAAGCCTTACGAATTGCAGAAGTTCCTGGAACACATACCGTAACCTACAACTCTGAAGTAGATAGTATCGAAATCAAACATACTGCTCACAACCGAGAAGGTTTTGCTTTGGGTGCCGTCATTGCAGCCGAATGGTTAGCCGGAAAACAGGGAGTTTTCACCATGAAAGACGTATTAAATTTTAAATAATTCATAAAGTTTATCGATAACTTTAGAACTTAAATGACACGATTATGACAGTAGCACAATGGTTTATTTTTTTCTTACTAGTACAAGTAGTTCACTTTATTGGAACATGGAAATTGTATGTAAGCGCAGGTAGAAAAAGTTGGGAAGCCGCTATTCCTGTATACAATGCAATTGTACTTTTAAAAATAATTGGAAGACCAAGTTGGTGGACCATTTTACTTTTTTTGCCTATTATCAATTTAATTATATTTCCTGTAATTTGGGTTGAAACCCTTCGTAGTTTTGGCAAAAACTCCACTTTAGATAAGGTGTTAGGTGTGGCTACTTTCGGTTTGTATATCGCTTACATAAGCTATACCCAAAAATTACACTATACTAGTGATAGAAGTACTGAAACTTTAAATAAAACTGCCGACACTATAAGTTCATTGCTTTTTGCGATTGTAGTAGCGACTTTTGTTCACACCTATTTCATTCAGCCATTTACTATTCCAACTTCTTCCTTAGAAAAAACGTTATTGGTTGGTGACTTTTTATTTGTAAGCAAAGTCAACTACGGCGCACGAACTCCAATGACTACTGTTGCTTTACCTATGGTTCATGACACCATTCCATTAACCAAAAAGAAATCCTACTTAACCTGGCCAGAATTACCTTATTTTAGACTACCAGGATTTCAAAAAGTGGAGCGAAATGATATAGTCGTTTTCAATTGGCCAATCGATACAGTATACAAATTCAGAGATCAATCGGGTTTAAGAGTAGACAAACCCATTGATAAAAAATCCAACTATGTAAAACGTTGTGTTGGAGTTCCTGGCGATCAATTTGAAATCAAAGACGGTATTGTATTCGTAAATGGTAAAGAATTGATTTTACCAGAAAGAGCGAGACCTCAATTTTCTTACAAAGTAGCACTTGACGGAAAAACTCCAATTGATTTTGAGTATCTATTACAAGATATGGACATCACTGACGGTGCAGGTTTTATGGATGCCGAAAAAAGAGATACCTTATTCATAGCTGCC
Source organism: Flavobacterium sp. UBA4098 (assembly GCA_002382495.1). Classification (GTDB taxonomy): domain Bacteria; phylum Bacteroidota; class Bacteroidia; order Flavobacteriales; family Flavobacteriaceae; genus Flavobacterium. Next base: position 68,888 of record DFXW01000026.1, on the reverse strand, counting down.
TTAACTGCTGCCAATGCGGAACGATTACAACAAATTCCAGGAATTACAGGAGTGCAAAAAATCATTTCGAAAGAAGTAGAATCTGGTATTTTTCCTCATATCAACAAATGGAACCGCGATAATTTTGGTCCTATCTATATTCCGCAACAAGGAAAAACGGTAGCTTTAAATTTAGAAACGTTACCATTTTACAAAGCCATCATCACTGATTACGAAAAGAACGACTTAAAAGTGACCGGATCTGAGATTCGAATTAACGGAAAAATTGCCACTTCATATACTTTCCAACAAAATTACTATTGGATGATGGGAGACAATCGCCATAATTCTGAAGACAGTCGTTACTGGGGTTATGTGCCCGAAAATCATATTGTTGGAAAACCAACCTTTATTTGGATGAGTTATGATACGAATGCCAAAGGATTGAAAAAAATTCGTTGGGAACGTTTGTTCACAACAGTGAGTGGCGAAGGGCAACCGCAATCGTATTTTAAATTTTTCCTATTCGCTTTAGTCGCTTATTTCATTGGAGAATATTTTTGGAAGAAAAAGAAAACAATGTAATTTAAAGTTGTTTGTTCGTTGATTTGGTAATTTGGTAATTTGAAAAAAATGTATACTTATTCATTTGAAAAACTTGAAGTTTGGAACGAATCAAAAGAATTTACCAAAACAATCTATACCATAACTTCAACATTTCCTGATCAAGAAAAGTTTGGATTAATTTCCCAATTACGAAGAGCTGCAGTTTCAATTTGTTCTAATATAGCGGAAGGCTCTGCAAGAACTACTTATAAAGACAAAGCGCATTTTACTACGATGGCTTTTAGCTCTGCTATTGAAGTAATTAACCAACTTATCTTATGCTTTGAAATGAATTTTATTTCGGAAGAAGTATATTCAAAATTAAGATTGGAATTAGAGAGCATTACTAATAAGTTGAATGGATTACGAAATTATCAAATCAACAAATAACCAAATCAACGAATAACCGAATGAACATTCTTATTCACCCTACTTACTTCTCTTCTATCAGTCATTTTGCGGCTATTGTTCAAGCCGAAAAAGTCACTTTTGAAATGGAAGATAATTTCCAAAAACAAACCAATCGGAATCGGACTTATATCTACAGTCCTAATGGAATTCAACTACTCAATATTCCTGTAAAACATTCGAAAATAGCCCATCAAAAAACAAAAGATATTCAAATTGAAAATGATTTTGATTGGCAAAAACAACATTTCAAATCTTTAGAAGCCGCCTACAGAAGTTCTCCATTCTTTGAATTTTTTGAAGATGATTTACTCCCGATTTTTGAAAAAAAACACTCGTTTTTAATGGATCTGAATCTAGAAGTATTTGAGTTGATTACACGTTGCCTTCGAATGAAAATTGAGTATAATGCAACAACCGAATATGTACATGAAATTAAGGCTAACGAAATAATTGATTTTCGTTATTTGGCCAACGGAAAAAAAGACCAATCTCAATTTGAAAGTTACACCCAAGTGTTTGATGATAAATTTGGTTTCATCAACAATCTTAGTGTATTGGATTTGGTATTCAACGAAGGGAAGTTTGCTTTGGATTATTTGAAATCGCAATCCCTAATCATAAAGTAATTACTCAAAAGAAAGTTTAGCCATTATAGGATAATGGTCCGAATTTTCAAAACTCGAAAAGCTTTCGAATTTTTTCACTTTCATCTTTTCATCAGCAAAAATATAATCGATGCGCGCTGGGTAATAACGAAACTTATAGGTAGCTCCAAAACCTTTACCCGCTTCTTCAAAGCTATCTCTTAATTTGCCCTTTATGTTTCGGTATACATACGAAAACGCACTGTTATTCATGTCGCCGCAAATGATTAAAGGATATTGACAATCATTTTTGTGTTCTTTAAACAATTCCGCTTGTTGCTGTTGTTGCTTGAAAGCTTTACTGATTCGGTTAAACAATTTTTGCGATTTGCTTTGATTAATCACATTGATATCATCGTTAATTTCAGTAACATCGGGAGAGATTTTGATGGATTGCAAATGCATATTATAGACACGAATCGTTTCTTTTCCTTTCTTAATATCAGCAAAAATGACATTGTTATTCGAATTGGGAAAAACAATATTTCCTTCATTGATAATAGGAAATTTAGAAAAAATAGCTTGACCAGTTTTAATTTGGTCACCCGCCATTAAAATATATTTGTGTGGATATACTTTCAAATCAATATCTGCCGAAGTAGAATACTCTTGGATACATAAAATATCTGGATTTTCATCATTGATAAAACTCACAATTTGCAAAGGCACATCGTCTCTATCAATCCATTTAAAAAGATTGAGCAACCGAACATTGTAACTCATGACTGTAAAATCCTTTTCGCTTTCGGGAAATTCTTTAGTAGAAAATTTATAGAATTTATTAATAAAGGTAATTCCCATTAAAAGAACCAAGCCTGATAAAATCATTCGCTTTTTAAATTGGACTCCCCAATAAAAAAAGAACAAAGCATTAAAAACAAAAAACAAAGGCATAAACAAGGTCAATACCGATAATAATGGAAATGCTTTCGGTGCTAAAAAAGGTAACAAATACGCACTGAATGTCACTACAGTCAGCACTATATTTAAAAGAAACATCCCTTTATTAAACCATGAAAGATTTTTCATCTTCGTATTCTATCTAAAATTATTTACCTGCTTTGAACAGAAATTCTTTTTCTTCTTGGGTCAAACAATCGTAACCAGATTGACTAATTTTATCTAAAATCTCATCAATTTGTTGCTGCGTTTTATCCTTAACCACTATTCTTGAACTCGGCTTTGATGTCGGTTTAGAATAATTTTTGTGCACCTTTTTAAATGGAGTACGTTTTGATTGTTTAAATGGATTATCTAAAATCCGACTCAGATCCATTCCATTTTGGAGCAATTTAATAAAAATAAATCCAAAAAAAGCACCCGCCAAATGCGCAATGTGTCCACCGGTATTTTCAATTTTAAATTGCATAAAGTCCAGTACCAAAATTACAGCTGTAATATGCCATAATTTAACGTTTCCAAAAAACAGTAACCGAACAGTCATTAATGGACGATAAGTCGTTGTAGCCACTAAAATTGCCATTATTGCTCCTGAAGCACCCACCATAGATGAATTCATTTGCAAAAAATAATAACCCACCACAAATGCTACTCCTGAAAATAGTGCACTTAACAAATACAATCCCATAAATTGTTTGGAATTAAAAAAAGTCAAGAACAACATACTGGAAAAATGCAACACCATCATATTAAAAAACAAATGCCCAACACCATGATGAAAAAAAGCATAGCTAATTAAAGTCCAAGGTATTGTGATAAATACATTCGGATCTGAAGACAATGCGATCCACGATGGAAAATGGAAAACTCCCAACTGAAAGTTATAGAAAAATAGTACTGAAACAAGAAAACACAAAACATTCCAAAAGATAAGCCTAAAGGCTACTCCTCCAAATTGATATTGCATTTTTATATCGTCCAGTATACTACTCATTTGTAAAAATATTACTGATTCTTAACTAGTTCCAACGGTTCGAATTGAACTGATTTTTCTTCCAATACCACATAATTAAGAAACCAAACAAAGCCCCTCCAACATGCGCAAAATGAGCAATACCGCCTCCGCCAAAGATGGATTTACCAGAAACACCTAGATATAAATCAATCAATACCAATCCAGGTACAAAGTATTTGGCTTTAATCGGAATGGGAATAAACATCAAACCTAATTCAGCCTCTGGAAACATGAATGCAAACGCAACAATGATTCCGTAAATCGCTCCCGAAGCACCAACAGCTGTACCTAAATAAGCACTAGTGAAATTCTGAAATTCAGTAACGGTTAATAGCTCTTGCCAACGGGTATCAATTTTACCTTCATTTAACAATTGTATAATTTCAACCTTCGAAAAACCATTAGAAAGCAGGGTATTTAAACCTTCTTGAAAATGATAATAATTCACTCCGGTATGCACCAAGGCCGAACCCAATCCACACGAAATATAGAAAAACAAAAACTTTTTACTTCCCCAAAATAATTCTAAAGCCGAACCAAACGAATACAAAGCGAACATATTAAACAAAATATGCATAAATCCGCCGTGCATAAACATATAAGTTATGGGCTGCCAAGCTTTAAAATCTTGGTTTTCAGGAAAAAATAAAGCAAGGTATTTATAGGCAGGACCCGATACTAATAAGGTACCAATAAAAAATAAAATATTAATAATAATTAACTGTTTAACCGTCTCTGTTACATTTCTCATAGGGCAAATTTTTTATCTATATCTTCCACACGCATCGTGATAAAAGTGGGTTTTTGAAATGGGGAAACATTAGGCTCTTTACAAGCAAAAAGGCCATTAACCAAATTTTCTTGTTCTTTTTCGGTCAAATAACTTCCGGTTTTAACCGCCAAACTTTTCGCCATAGATTTAGCTATGGTATCGTTTTGACTGAAACTGCTTTCCGGAATACCATCCTGCAAATCAGATAGCAATTGTTCCAAAACTAAAGCAACTTCACTTTCGGTGATATTGACTGGAATTCCAGAAATAACAATATGGTCGGCTTGGGTTTCCTCAAAAACAAATCCGGTATTCATCAATGACAATTGCAATTCGGCAATCAATTCCAACTCATTATTTGAAAAAGACAAATTCAATGGAAATAACAATTGCTGGCTAGACGCTTGTTGCACCGTCATATTGACCAAAAATTGTTCGTACAACACGCGTTGATGTGCCCGTTGTTGATCGACAATCACCATCCCAGATTTGATTGGGGACACAATGTATTTTTTATGAATTTGATAGGTTCTATGTACCGTGGGTTCAGCATCTTCTAGATCAAACAAAGAAGCGGTGACTTCTTCATTTTCAAAGCTAAAATTGCTTGCTGCCGAAAAGGTTTCTGTTTCTTGTTTTAAACCCACATACAATCCCTCCCAACTCGAAGCAATTGCGGTTTTTTTATAATTAGAACTTGAACCCGAATAGGATTTTGTTGCTTTTTCGTCAGCAAAAGGATTGAAATTAGCATCCACTTGAACAGTAGGCATGGCTCCTTCAACATCTTTGTAATGATAAGGCGTATCCAAATTAGCATCACGATCAAAGTCTAAAATAGGGGCCACATTAAATTGTCCCAAACTGTGTTTGATAGCGGCTCTTAAAATCGCATACAAAGCTTGTTCATCATCAAACTTAATCTCGGTTTTAGTTGGATGAATATTGATATCAATCGTATGAGGAGGAACAGTCAGAAAGAAGAAATAACTTGGTTGAGTCCCATCTTTCAGAATTCCGTCATAGGCTGCCATCACTGCGTGATGCAAATAGCCACTTTTGATGTAACGATCGTTAACAAAAAAGAATTGCTCTCCCCTATTTTTTTTGGCAAATTCAGGTTTGCTCACAAATCCTTGGATCTCGACAATTTCAGTTTCTTCTTGAACTGGAACTAATTTTTCATTGGTTTTACCCGAAAAAATAGCTACAATTCGCTGTCTGAAATTAGATTGAGGCAAATTGAACATTTCACTGCCATTATGATAAAACGTAAAATGAATATTGGGATGTGCCAAGGCAACACGTTGGAACTCGTCAATCACATGACGGTATTCCACAATATCCGATTTCAAGAAATTGCGTCGAGCCGGAATATTATAAAATAGATTTTTAACCGCAAACGAAGTTCCCTTGGGCAAAACTGCTACTTCTTGAGAAATAAATTTACTCCCTTCAATTATAAGATGTGTTCCTAGTTCTTCCTGGTCCTGCTTGGTTTTCATTTCGACATGAGCAATCGCCGCAATGGAGGCTAAGGCTTCACCACGAAAACCTTTGGTGTGCAAGGAAAATAAATCTTCGGCCTGGCGAATTTTTGAAGTAGCGTGGCGCTCAAAACACAAACGCGCATCGGTTACACTCATACCTACTCCATTATCAATCACTTGAATCAAGGACTTACCAGCATCTTTAATGATTAATTTGATGTCTGTTGCTTTGGCATCAACCGCATTTTCCAATAACTCTTTCACCACAGAAGCTGGTCGCTGCACCACTTCTCCAGCGGCAATTTGATTGGCAACATGATCAGGAAGTAATTGAATAATACTCGACATCAAAAAAGTTTTAATTGTTGGGGTTAATTTATGGCCAAACCATAAAGCACAAATTTAGGGAATTTATACTTGGTTTTAAAACATCACTAATTACAAAAAACAGAAAAACCTATACTAGTTAGTTAACAGTATAGGTTTCAAAATGTATTTTGTTTTATCTATTCTTCTATTTGCAATGGCTTACTATCTATTTGCAAAGTAGCATTTCCTAATAAGAGCTGATTGTCCATTTGATTAGAAAAGGAAGCTTGCTGACGAATAAAGGCCATTTTAATAGCCGCTATAGCCGCCTCTGTTCCTTTGTTGCCGTGAATACCACCGCTTCTATCAATTGATTGTTGCATGGTATTATCAGTCAACACACAAAAAATAACAGGTATATCTGTTTGTACATTTAAATCCTTGATTCCTTGAGTTACGCCTTCACAAACGAAATCAAAATGTTTGGTTTGTCCTTGAATTACGCAACCAATTACGATTACCGCATCGACATTTTGAGTTTGCAGCATTTTTTTGGCACCATACACCAATTCAAAACTTCCCGGAACATTCCAACGAATAATCTGTTGCTGAGGAACTTGGTTCTCTATCAAGGTTGTAAACGCACCATTATAAAGCCCTTCGGTAATGGTTTCATTCCACTCGGCCACTACAATTCCAAAACGAAAATTGCGAGCATCTGGAACGCTATTTTTATCGTATTCTGATAAATTTTTATTTTCGGTAGCCATCGTAAATCAAGTTTAAGGTTGTGATATAAAGATAAAAAATAAAGGTTAGAAATTACAACTCCTTAGAAAACTAATGGGACTATAATTGCTAACCTAAATTGTAGTTTGGAAGTGAACTATTGTGCCAATCCAATCAATACATCAACTGAAGCTGCTTCAGGAGTTGTATCATAATTATCTTTAATATCGGTAAGGTATTTCAAAGCTTCTTCTTTGTTTCCTAATGCCAAAGCTGTTTTACCAGCTTTTAACAAGAAACGTGGCGTTGTAAAATCGTTTTTGCTAGCCTCAACCGCTTTGATGTAATTTTCTAAAGCCTCTTTGGGTTGTTTTTTTTGAGCGTAAGCATCGCCTATTGCCCCTTTAGCCAAAGCACTTAATATCATGTCTTTTGATTCAAACTGACTTAAGAAATCAATAGCTTCAGCATATTTTCCTGTATTCAAGTAAGCAATACCTGCATAATAGTTAGCCAAGTTTCCTGCATCTGTTCCAGCGTATTCTTCAGCAATTTTAATAAAACCAAATTTACCTTCAGAACCATTCAATGACAATTTGTACAAAGAGTCACTTGCTACTCCGTCAGTTGCTTTTTGGAAATTTTGTTGTGCCACAAACATTTCATTAGCCGCTTCTTCCTCTTTTGGTGTAGCGATGAATTTTTCATAGGCTAAATACCCAACAGTTACTAATGCAATTGCAGCCACAAAACCAATAATTACTTTTTGATTCTTAGCAACAAAATCTTCCGTTTTAGAAGCAGTTTCGTCTAGTTTTGAAAAAACACCAGCAGTTGTGCTGTCTTTTTCATCAACCTGTACGTCTTCTACAACTTCTTTAACTTCTTTTTCTTTCGGGGTTTTATATCCTCTTTTATTATAAGTGGCCATTTCAATTAAATTTAGTGAGTGGCAAAAATAAAATTTTTATTCAAATCTAAAAGGCATTTTATGGATATTTTTCAATAATTTGCGGGCAGTTTGAAAAAGCGCTCTCATAAAGCCCCATTCTTCATTCCAGCAAGACAAAAAATGTATTTAAAAAAGATTTCATTATTCAATTACAAGAACTTTTCGGAGGCCAATTTCGAGTTTGACACCAAAATCAATTGTTTTGTTGGTAAAAACGGAATCGGAAAAACCAATGTACTCGATGCAATCTACCATTTATCCTACGGAAAGAGTTATTTCAATCCGCTTGCTGTCCAAAATATCAAACACGGTGAAGAGTTTTTTGTAATCGATGCCGAACTGGAAAAAGAGAATAGAGCTGAACAAATTGTGTGCAGTCTCAAAAAAGGGCAAAAGAAAATTCTTAAACGCAACGGAAAAGTTTACGATAAATTTTCAGACCATATTGGCTTTGTGCCTTTGGTAATCATTTCACCTGCCGACAGAGATTTAATTATTGAAGGAAGTGAAACCCGTCGCAAATTCATGGATAGTGTGATATCACAATTAGATTCACTTTATTTACAACAACTTATTCAATACCAAAAAGTAATCAGTCAGCGTAATGCCTTGTTGAAATACTTTGCCTTGAATCATGTCTTTGAAAACGATACTTTATCTATTTATAACGAGCAACTCAACGGTTTTGCGCAATCTATTTTCGAAAAAAGAAAAGCGTTTATTCAAGAATTCATTCCTATTTTCAACAAACACCACCAAGCTATTACTGATTCGCAAGAAACGGTTCAACTCGTATATGAAAGTCATTTATTCAACAATGATTTAGCAACATTATTAGTTGAAAATATCAACAAAGATCGCGCGTTACAATTCACCAGTGTTGGGATTCATAAAGACGATTTATCATTTGAAATCGATTCCTATCCAATCAAGAAATTTGGTTCTCAAGGCCAACAAAAATCATTTTTAATTGCGCTAAAGTTGGCGCAATTTGAATTCTTGAAAAAACAAAGCGGTGTTAAACCTATTTTACTATTTGATGATATTTTTGACAAATTAGACGAAAGTCGTGTGGCTAAAATTGTTGACATGGTAAACAGTGACACCTTTGGACAACTCTTTATTTCGGATACGCACCCAGAACGTACCGAAACCATTGTTAAATCAACACTTCAGAGCTATAAAATTTTTAATTTATAACGATTACACTTCGATTAAAATTAAAAAAAAGGTACTTTAGCTTATTAATTTTATTAAACCTATAAATGAAATCATTAGCTCCAACATTTTCAGCTTTTCTATTATTTGCGATTTTTTCGTGTAACGCCCAAACAGCAACGAACATTAAAGTTATAGATCCTGTTTCTTTCAAAAAAGAAATTTCAACTACACCCAATGCGCAAATTTTAGACGTTAGAACAGCTGAAGAATTTACAGCAGAACACCTACAAAATGCCGAAAACGTGAATTGGTATAGCCCCGATTTCTCAACTAATACTACCAAATACGACACATCTAAACCAGTTTTTATCTATTGTAGAAGTGGTAAAAGAAGTCATTTAGCTGCAGAAAAACTAGTCGAACTAGGTTTTACAACCATTATTGAAATGGAGGGCGGCATTATTAATTGGACCACTAAAGGTTTGGCTACAACTGCTAAAAAAAAACAACTCTAAAAAACACACCATGCTTTCCAAAGACAGCCTACAATTTTTAGACGATTTAAAAGCCAATAACAACCGAGATTGGTTTTTAGACAACAAAAAAAGATACGAGACTTTCAAAAAAGACTACCAACAATTAGTTGGTCATTTTTTGGATGCTTTGAAACCTTTAGATCCCTCTTTGGAACTATTGGAAATTAAAAATTGTACGTTTAGAATCAATCGTGATATTCGTTTTTCCAAAGACAAAACACCTTACAAAACCTACGTTGGAATCTGGATCTCTTCAGGTTCAAAAGGGAATAACCGTTCGGGTTACTATGTTCATATTGAACGAAATAAAAGTTTTATTGCTGGTGGATTCTACTGTCCTGAAGCTGACGATTTGAAAAAAGTTCGCCGAGAAATTGCTTATTTTTATGATGACTTGGAAGCAATTTTACAGGAGAAAAATTTCAAAAAGGAGTTTGGCGATTTTGATCGAAACGAATCCAGTACTTTAAAAAATCCGCCTCGTGGATTTGAGAAAGACCATCCAGCAATAGAGAACTTAAAATTAAAAAGCTTTGAAGCAAGTCATAAATTTGACATTTCAGAAGTATTGAAAGAAGATTTTGTTCCCAAAATGACGCGAAAATTAATTGCTTTAAAACCTTTGAACGATTTTATCAATCGTGCAGTTACCACTGACGAATTTTAATTCTTACTTTTGAACTTTCAAAAAGCAATTTTTTCCATGACGCTACATTCTCATTTTTCTCTAAAAAACTACAACACATTTGGCATTGAAGCCAAAGCGAAACAGTTTACAGCAGTACATTCAGTTGAAGAATTGAAAACCGTTTTAGTAAATAATCCAACAGAGAAGAAATTCATTTTAGGTGGCGGAAGCAACATGCTTTTAACCCAAGACATAGACGCCTTGGTCATTCATATCGATTTGAAAGGCAAAAAAATTATTGAGGAAAATGATGATTTTGTTTGGGTCGAAAGTCAGGCTGGTGAAAATTGGCACGAGTTTGTGCTTTGGACGATAGAACAAAATTTTGGCGGTTTAGAAAACATGTCATTAATACCTGGCAATGTTGGAACGACGCCGGTACAAAATATTGGGGCATATGGTGCAGAAATTAAAGATCATTTTGTTTCCTGTCAAGCTATGGCTATTGCAAACCAAGAGTTAAGAACCTTTTCCAACGAAGAATGTCATTTTGGTTATCGAGAAAGTATTTTCAAAAACGAAGTCAAAGACCAATACATCATTACTTCAGTAGTTTTTAAACTAACTAAACGCAACCACAAAATCAACACTTCGTACGGGGATATTCTTGGCGAATTAGAAAAAAATAACATTCAAACTCCAAGTCTAAAAGATGTGAGCAATGCCGTTATTGCGATTCGTCAAAGTAAATTACCCGATCCAAAAGAATTAGGAAACAGCGGTAGTTTCTTTAAAAATCCTATTGTTTTGAAATCGGATTTCGAGAAAATACACCAACAATTTCCTGAAATGAAATACTATGAAGTTTCGGCTACCGAAGTGAAAGTTCCAGCGGGATGGTTAATTGAACAAGCAGGTTTTAAAGGCAAGCGTTTTGGCGATGCTGGAGTTCATAAAAACCAAGCACTCGTTTTAGTCAATTATGGAAATGCCACCGGGCAAGAAATTTTGGCAGTATCTAAAAATATACAAGAGACCGTATTTGCTACTTTTGGAATTCATATCGAAGCAGAAGTTAATGTAATTTAATCCGATTTTCAGCTTTTTAAATTGCAAATTAAATTGGTTAATTGTTCTAAAAATTTGCTCCGTATTCATTTCAAATTCGTTTTTGTATTCCTACCTTTGCACACGATTTAAAAAGACTATTTTCACATGATGATACTTTTATACATTTTTATTGGCATAGCCGTAATTCAATTGGCCTATTATCTAGGTGTTTTTGGGCAATTTGCTTTTGCGAAAGCGCAAAAAATTACACCCAAAAGAATTCCTATTTCGGTGATTGTTTGTGCCAAAAATGAAGAAGAAAATGTAGCCAATTTCATTCCGCTATTGGCTGAACAAAATTATCCTGATTTTGAAATTGTATTAATTGACGATGCTTCTGGAGATAATACTCTAGAAATTTTTGAACAATTTGAAAAGCAATACTCCAACATACGTTTAGTAAAAGTTGAAAATAACGAAGCGTTTTGGGGCAACAAAAAATACGCACTGACTTTAGGAATCAAAGCGGCTAAAAAAGAATACCTGCTATTTACTGATGCCGATTGTTATCCCACATCTAAAGATTGGATTACTGCTATGAGTTCTCAATTTACCATGCAAAAAACGATTGTTTTGGGTTATGGTAAATATGAAAAAATTGCCCACTCATTCTTAAATAAAATCATTCGTTTTGAAAATGTATTGACCACCATTAACTATTTTTCATGGGCTAAATTAGGCCAACCGTATATGGGTGTGGGTCGAAATATGGCCTACAAAAAAGAAGAGTTTTTTAATGTAAACGGATTTATTGACCATATGCAAATTCGCACAGGCGACGATGAATTATTTATCAATCAGGCGGCAAATGGTAAAAATACAACGATTGCTTTTACGCCTGAAAGTTTTTCGATTTCCAAAGCTAAAACTTCTTTTTCAGAATTCTTCAATCAAAAAAGAAGGCAAATTGCTACTGCTAATTACTTTCCAGTAATGGATCAATTGCGATTAGGGCTTTTTTATGCTTCCCAATTGGTTTTCATTATAATGGCTATAATTCTATTAGCATTCCAGTTTGAATGGATTATCGTTTTGAGCATTTTCTTAATGCGTTATGTTGTAGCTTGGACAGTGGTTGGATTTTCAGCAGGTAAATTAAAAGAAAACGATATTAAATGGTGGTTCCCAATCGTTGAAATTGTACTTATCTTTACGCAAGCAAATGCGTATTTTACCAATTTATTCTCAAAACCAATCCATTGGAAATAAACCTTCAAATAGAAAAAGCAAAACAAGGCGATCAATCTGCCTTCACTTTTCTATTGGATCATTATTGGAATGAAGTCTATGGATTTATGTTGGTTCGCACAGAAAACGAAACCGATGCCGAAGACATCACTATCGAAACTTTCTCGAAGGCCTTTGGCAAAATAAACTCGTATAATAACGAATTTCAATTCAACACCTGGTTGATCGCTATTGCCAAAAATGGCCACATTGATTTATTGCGAAAAAGAAAATCAAGTCTGTTTGTTGAAAATACTGAATTCGAAGATCAAAGAGCACAAAATGTCGCTGATACAACACCTTCAGTCGAAGACAAACTCATCACAGAGCAAAACCTTTCGCAGTTATTAAAATTCATCAAAGAATTGAAACCCCATTATCAAGAAGTCATTCAAATGCGCTATTTTCAAGAAATGAGTTATCAAGAAATAGCCAACAAAATTGAAGAACCACTGAGTAATGTTAAAATCAAAATTTTAAGAGCCAAAAAATTATTGGCTGAAATCATCCAAAAAGGAAAGTAATTGAACCGCTATTATTTAACTTTTGTTAAACCAAAATAAGGCATTTCAACTCAACAACATTCCTTATATTTGTAACCGAAAAATTGATTGTATGGAAACTGTTTTAGAAAATAAATTACCTACGTCTAAACCAAAATGGTTGCGTGTAAAATTACCTATTGGTAAAAAATACACGGAATTACGTGGCTTAGTTGACAAATACAACTTGAACACGATTTGTACCTCCGGAAGTTGTCCCAACATGGGCGAATGCTGGGGAGAAGGTACTGCTACCTTTATGATTTTGGGCAATGTATGTACACGTTCTTGTGGTTTTTGTGGGGTAAAAACAGGACGTCCAGAAACAGTAGATTGGGACGAGCCCGAAAAAGTAGCTCGTTCTATTAAAATCATGAACATCAAACATGCCGTGATAACAAGTGTTGATCGTGATGATTTAAAAGATGGTGGTTCTATCATTTGGATAGAAACCGTAAAAGCCATTCGCAGAATGAATCCGAACACGACTTTAGAAACTTTAATTCCCGATTTTCAAGGCATTGAAAGAAATCTAGATCGTATCGTAGAAGCCAATCCGGAAGTAGTTTCTCACAATATTGAAACCGTACGTCGTTTAACACGCGAAGTGCGCATCCAAGCCAAATACGATCGCAGTATGGAAGTATTGCGTTATTTAAAAGAAAAAGGAATCAACAGAACCAAATCAGGTATTATGCTTGGTTTAGGCGAAGAAGAGGAAGAAGTAATGCAAACATTACGTGACTTGCGTGCTGCTAATGTGGATGTGGTGACTATTGGTCAATACTTACAACCAACTAAAAAACACTTACCCGTAAAAGAATACATCACGCCGGAACAATTCGAGAAATACGAAAAATACGGATTAGAATTAGGTTTCCGACATGTAGAAAGTGGTGCTTTAGTTCGTTCTTCGTACAAGGCACAAAAACATATTCTTTAAACACACCATTTTGAAAATCCGAATTGCAATTAATGGTTTTGGTAGAATCGGTCGAAACCTATTTCGATTACTATTGAATCATCCTGAAATCGAAGTCGTTGCCATCAATGACATTGCCGACACTAAGACGATGTCACATCTACTGAAATACGATAGTATTCATGGTGTTTTGCCTTTTGAAGTCGACTCAGATGAAAAAGGCATTATGATCAACGGACAGCATTTTCTTTTCTTTCACGAAAAAAGCATTGCTAATTTGGACTGGAAAAGTCTCAACATCGACTATGTCATCGAATCGACAGGAAAATACAAAACATTTGACGAACTGAATGCACACATTTTGGCTGGAACCAAAAAGGTAATTCTATCAGCACCTGCTGAAGTCGATACCATAAAAACTGTTGTTTTAGGAGTTAATGAAGAAATTCTTGACGGAAGTGAAACCATTATTTCTAATGCGAGTTGTACGACCAATAACGCCGCTCCGATGATTCAAATCATTGACCAATTATGCGGAATTGAACAGGCCTATATTACTACCATTCACTCGTTTACTACCGATCAAAGTTTACACGATCAACCTCATAAAGACTTACGACGTGCACGTGGCGCGAGCCAATCTATTGTACCCACAACAACGGGTGCTGCCAAAGCATTGACCAAAATATTCACACATTTAGACAATAAAATAGGAGGTTGTGGCATACGTGTTCCTGTCCCTGACGGTTCGTTAACAGATATTACTTTTAACGTCAAACGAGCAGTTACGATTGACGAAAT
>DFXW01000026.1:0-54138 GCA_002382495.1 Flavobacterium sp. UBA4098 | reverse complement strand
GTAATTGATAAAATGGTAAAAGTGGTAGGTTGGTACGACAACGAAATTGGATATTCGTCCCGATTGATTGATTTGATTTTGTATTCTAATCAACTAAAGAGGTAAATTATTGCCTCAAATAATTCACTATTGCGGCATCAAATTGATCTGAATCATTAATAAAAGAAGTACGAATAGGTAAATAATACAATTGGTCTTTCAAGTCCGAATCTTTCAAACGAACATAATCTTTTTCAGTAGTTACAATTTTCTTCTCTCCCGCTTGTTGTTGAATATGTAGAATATCATTTTCTGTAAAATGATGGTGATCTGGATAGGTCAAACAAACGGATTGCTCATTTTTTAAGTAATCAAAAAAGGAATCGGGCTTGGCAATTCCAGCTACCAATACGCATGAAGATTGTTGTATTTCACTTACCAGAATAGCTTTTGCATTGGAATGCACTTGGTCATCAAAAGCAATCGTGCTAAAATAAACTGGCGCATTGGAATAGGCCTTGATGCTTTGCTTAATTTGAGTTTGTTCTATTCCAGAAAGTGTTTCAGGGCATTTCGTCACTACAATAATATCCGCTCTTTGCGCGCCACTTCTTGATTCTCTTAAATTTCCTGTGGGCAGTATATAATCCTCCACAAATAAATCATCATAGGCTGTCAACAGAATATAAAATCCCGCTTTCACCTTGCGGTGTTGAAACGCATCATCTAACAAAATGACTTCGGGCTTTTTATCTTGTACCAACAATTGTTCAATCCCATTTTTTCTATCCGCATCAACTGCTACTTGAATGGAAGGGAATTTTTGAAAAAATTGAAAAGGTTCATCGCCTAAAGTAGCCGCTGTTGCATTGGCATTTGCCAAAATAAAACCTTCTGATTTTCTTTTATAACCTCGACTCAATGTTGCTAGTGAAAAACGTTCCGAGAGTAATCGAATTAAATATTCTATTTGAGGTGTTTTTCCAGTTCCACCAACACTCAAATTGCCGACTACAATAACTGGAAGTTCAAATGAATACGATTTTAGAATCCCTTTGTCAAACAAAAAGTTACGAATACCCGTTATGAAACCATACAGAATAGCAAAAGGGTAAAGTATTTTTCGGAAAAGATTCATCCTACGAAAGTAGAATATTTTATCTTTATATAAAAGTTGCGACCATTATTCGTTACTTTGTTCACTCTAATACATGTAAATGAAAATTAAAGATATATTCCCCATCCTCGAAGAAATGGCTCCTTTGGCTTATGCCGAAGACTTTGATAATGTGGGCCTATTAGTAGGAAATCAAGAAAATGAAGCAACCGGAATTTTAGTGTGTCATGATGCTTTGGAAAGTGTCATTGACGAAGCGGTTAACAAAAAATGCAATTTGGTGGTTTGCTTTCACCCCATACTTTTTTCGGGTTTGAAGAAAATTACAGGCAAAAACTATGTAGAACGTGCCATTATTAAAGCGATCAAAAACGACATTGCCATCTATGCGGTTCACACCGCTTTGGACAATCATCCTGAAGGAGTCAATACAATATTTTGCGATGCTTTGGGACTGAAAAATACCAAAATCCTGATCCCAAAAGAAAATTTCATCCGCAAATTAGTGACCTACACTGTTCCTGAAAATGCAGAGGAAGTGCGCAATGCACTATTCAAAGCTGGAGCGGGAAGTATTGGTAATTATGACAACTGCAGCTTCAACTCAAACGGAATGGGAACCTATAAAGGCAACGAACATAGTAATCCCGTAATTGGCGAACGCCTTGAATTAGTTCAAGCCGATGAAATTAAAATTGAAGTAACGTTTGAAAAGCATTTAGAAAGTAAAATTCTAAAGACCTTGTTTCAAACCCATATTTACGAAGAAGTCGCTTACGAAATCTACGATCTGAAAAACCAACATCAAAATATTGGATTAGGAATGATAGGCGAATTAGCAACTCCAATGAACGAAAAAGAATTCTTGGAAATGGTGCAAGAAAAAATGCAAACGGGCGGTATTCGTCATTCGCAATATCTTAATAAATCCATTCAAAAAGTAGCTGTTTTGGGCGGAGCTGGAAGTTTTGCTATAAAAAATGCGATTCGAGCCGGAGCCGATGCTTTTTTGACTGCCGATTTGAAATACCATCAGTTTTACGAAGCTGAAAATCAGTTACTTTTGGCCGATATTGGACATTTTGAAAGCGAACGGTATACAAAAAATTATATTGTTGACTTTCTTAGAAAAAAAATCCTTAATTTTGCCATCATTTTTTCAGAAGAAAATACAAATCCAGTTAAGTACTTATAAAATATGGCGACTAAAAAAGAATTAAGTGTCGAGGACAAGTTAAGAGCAATTTACGATTTACAATTAATTGACTCTAGAATTGACGAAATCAGAAACGTAAGAGGAGAACTTCCTTTAGAGGTAGAAGATTTAGAAGATGAAGTAGCTGGTTTAAGCACTCGTTCAGAAAAATTAAAAAGCGAGCTTGAAGTAATCGAAGAGCAAATCAAAGTAAAGAAAAATGCTATTGATGAGCACAAAGAAGCGATCAAAAAATACACTAAACAACAAGAGACCGTTCGTAACAACAGAGAATACAATTCTTTGACTAAAGAAGTTGAATTTCAAGAATTAGAAATTCAATTGGCTGAAAAGCAAATCAAAGAAATGAAAGCCTCTATCGAACACAAAAAAGAGGTGATTGCTAATTCTAAAGAAAAATTAGAAGCAAAATCAACTCACTTGAAACATAAAAAATCAGAATTGGAAGCTATTATGGCTGAGACTCAGAAAGAAGAAGAATTCTTATCTGAAAAATCAGTAGAGTTCCAAGGACAAATCGAAGAGCGTTTGTTGACTGCTTACAATAGAATCAGAAGCAGTGTTCGTAACGGATTAGCAGTTGTTTCTATTGAAAGAGGCGCATCTGCAGGTTCTTTCTTTACTATTCCACCACAAACACAAGTGGAAATTGCGTCAAGAAAGAAAATCATCACCGATGAGCACTCTGGAAGAATTTTAGTTGACAGTACGTTAGCCGAAGAAGAAAGAGAAAAAATGGAAAAATTATTTTCTAAATTTTAAATACTTTAAGTCCCGATGCGAATCGGGACTTTTTTATATGAAACGATTCCTTTTCTTTATTACCACCAAATCCTACGGAGCTTATATCAACCTACTGTGTTTGTTTGCACCAAAAAAAGCAACACTGCTTGCTTTCTCTCTTTTTAGTCATCCTCGAAAAGGAAAACTAATGACTACCCAACTTCCTCCCTTTTTGGCTGAAGCCGAAAAAGAAATTTTTGACAAAGACGGACAAGCTATCCAAACCTATATTTGGAGAGGCAATGAGAAAATTATTTTTCTACTACATGGTTGGGAAAGCAATACGGCACGATGGAAAAAATTAATTCCACATTTGCTTGAAACCGGCCCTACCATTATTGCTATTGACGCACCCGCTCACGGATTATCTGAAGGAAAAGAATTTAACGTGATACGCTACGCTGCAAGTATCAACATAGTAGCCAAAAAGTACAGTCCCAATTATATCATTGGTCACTCCATTGGGGGAAAAGCAAGTTTGTACTACCAAGCCACCTACAATAATCCAACCGTAGAGAAAATGGTGTTGTTAGGCGCCCCTTCTGATTACGCCATTATCTTTAAGAATTACGTTGGCTTATTGCGATTGAGCAGCCGAATGGAACAACTAATTCACCAACACTATTGGGACCGTTTCCAAATAAAAGTGGCTGAGTTTTCAGCACAATATTATGCGCAATCGATAACAGCAAAAGGACTTCTATTGCATGATCTAGACGACAAAGTAGTACTGCATGACGAAAGCCAAAAAATAAACCACTATTGGAAAGCCTCTGTATTAGAAACTACTCAAGGTTTAGGACACAGTTTGCAAAACAAAATAGTGTACAAAAAAATAGTTGACTTTCTATTTCAATAAAACTATTTTGGTTTGAATATTTTTAGTTAAAAAAAATAGTAAACCTTATACAACCATTAATTAGAAAAACTCGTCTATTACTACAGAGACTAATTTCTAAACCGAAATTATAATTTACAAAATTGTAAATGAAAGTAATTCCCCTACATCAAGAAGTAAAAGAACTCATTGATTTAGCCATTGAAAACAATCGGCAGGCTCAAAAACAGATCTATGATCAATTTTCTGCAAAGATGTTAGGCGTTTGCAGGAATTATATCAGCGATATTCATCATGCGGAAGATATCATGTTAACTGGCTTTATGAAAGTGTTTACCCATTTGAAAAAATTTGAACACAAAGGCAGTTTTGAAGGATGGATAAGACGGATTATGATTTATGAATGCATTGACTTTATTCGAGCTAATAAAAATCAAATTATTCATCAAAATACAGAAGACAACTATTTAAGCCAAAATGAATCGGCTTACGAAATGGAAGAATTTTCAATTGATGACATTCGATACTTAATTGACAATTTACCAGATGGTTATAAAATGGTTTTTAATTTATTTGCAATTGAAGGTTATAAACATCAAGAAATAGCAACAATGCTTAAAATAAGTGAGGGCACCTCAAAATCGCAGTTGTCACATGCTCGAAAATTATTACAGAATCAAATCGTTGAATTAAAAAAGAAACTCAATGGAACCAAATAAAATAGATACTCAAATCAAAGACAAGTTGAATAAAAGGACTATTCCACCTTCGGCTTCTTCTTGGGATCGATTAGACGCGATGCTAAATAGTACGGAGAAAAATAAACCAATCAAAAAATACAATTGGATAGCTGTTGCCGCTGCAGTAGTAGTGTTTTTTGGTTTAGGAATTTTCTACACTACAACACCAACATCTAACACTCAAAATGACAATTCAAGTTCTATTGTAACTGTAAATGAGCCAAAAAATGATTTCGCAGCTCCAAGCGCATCAATTGCAGTCGAAAAACAATCACCCATTTTGGTTCAAACCAATACAAACAAAATCAACACAAAAACTATTATTAGAGAGAAAAAAAACATCCAAGAATTAGAACCCATTCAAAAAATTGTGGCTCAAGAAATAGCACCCAATTCAAAAACTACTCCACCAACAAATTACCAATACATGAGTCCAGAAGCCCTTTTAAATGAAATACAAACGGGGCAAAAAGCGATCACTACTAACATAAAAACTGTTTCAAAAAACAAAATAAAAATCAATGCTGCATCACTGCTTACCGGCATTGAAAAAGAATTAGATAGTGTGTATCGCGAAACAACACTTGACAAATTAAATAAAAACTTTAATAAAATCAAAACAGTTATTGCCAACAGAAATTTCGAGTAAATTAAAATACTAATCATTAAATCAAAATATCATGCAAAAAATTATTGTTTACACCATTTTCATAGTATTGAGTTTAGTCAACAAAGTCGTAGCTCAAGAAAGCAAAGGAACTAATTCAAATAGAATAAAAAAGATTGAAAAAAGAAAGGAAGAATTACAATCGAAAAAAAATCAATTAGTATCATTTGGAAAAAAAGTAGAAGAAATTTCATTAGCGATGGAGTATTTGTTAGCTCGTGAAAAAGGCGAATTAAAAGTAGTCGTTGATTCACTTGAACATGCGCATAATTCAAATACAATATCAAAAGAACAATTAAAGGAATTAAAGCAAATTGAAGCCGAAAAAACAGCCAAAAAAATTGAACTCGGTTTGGAAAAATACAATTCCAAACTGGATAGCTTAATTCAAAATAAAGTTGAAATTGGAAGCAAAGAAATTATTCGAAAATTAGACACTATAAACGGTAAAAAAGTGATTGTCTATTCCAAAAAATTCAATACAACACATTATGATGTCCCTTCATTTAAGATTTACAAATCGGATTCCGATGAAATTGAGCGTAAATCAAAAAGAACTACCTCACAATTTGTATTTGCTTTCGGATTAAATAATGCAATTCCTAAAGATGGGGATTTAGAAAATTCAGATTTTAGAGTTTGGGGTTCTCACTTTTATGAATGGGGACTAACCTATAATACTAGAATCTTTAAAAATCATAATTTAGTACATGCAAAATATGGTTTGTCTGTCATGTATAATAATTTACGTCCAACAGACAATCGTTATTTTCAAAAAAATGGAGATCAAACACTATTAGCAACTTCAAGTTTTGATTTACAAGAGTCACGATTAAGAAATGTATATTTAGCGGTTCCATTTCATATAGAATTTGATTTTTCACCTAAAAAAACCTCCAAAGACGGTACTTCATCGTATTTCAGAACACACGAATCAATTCGTTTAGGAATTGGAGGTTATGGAGGTGTACGTGTCAAATCGAAACAATTAATTCACTATGAAGAAAATGGTGATAAAGAAAAAACCAAACAAAAAGGAGATTTCAATGTAACGGATTTCAATTACGGATTGAGTACCTACGTAGGTTATAAAGCGATTAGTTTGTATTGCAAATACGATATGAATCCAATGTTTAAAAAGAATTCTGATATTAATCATGTACCTTTAAATAATGTCTCATTTGGGATTCGTTGGGATTGGAATTAAATCAAACTTTAAAGGTGCTTTATAAGCGATCATAGGAAGCGACACCAAAACCGAAAAAAATAACAACCCTTTAAGACTATTTGACAAATGAAAAAAATAATATTACAAATGCCATTATTTACTTTCCTGACAATACTACTCTTGGGGACTGCCTGCAATAACACAGTAAAAAAAGACTTACTAAAAGAAAAGGAACTTCCAACTGTTTTTAAAAGTTTGGGGAATTGTAATGTTTCTCGTTTTATGCAGGACAAATCAGGTAACCTTTGGTTCGGAACAACAGATAATGGGCTTTACAACTATGATGGTAAATCGTTTAACCAATTTACAACAAACGATGGACTGGATTCTAATAAAATTTATTGCATCTTGGAAGATAAAGATGGTAAAATTTGGGTAGGAACTGAAGTGGGACTTTGTCTTTACAATGGAAAGACATTTTCCAAAATACAGATTCCTTTACCAAAAAATCTACCTCCTAATAGAAATCCCTTCAATCAAAACCATTGGGTATACAATATATTACAAGCAAAAAATGGAAAAATATGGTTTGTAACTATTGATGGTGTCTATATTTATGATGGTAAATCCTTTACACATTTTCCAATGAATGAAGCCTCCAATGGCTTTTTGACCAGTAACGATAAGGTGGAACGCATATTAGAAGATAATAAAGGAAATATTTGGTTAGGTGGACGAACCAATGAAGGTGTTTTTCGTTACGATGGAAAATTTGTAACCAACCTCAAACCAATGGATTTGTTTCAAGATGGACCAAAACCAAAAGCTCATAATTGGGGATGGCCTCAATTGCAAGACAGCAATGGTAATATTTGGTTCAGCAATTGGGGTGGAGCCTATCGGTATGATGGAAATACATTTACAAGTTTTACAGCAATAAATGGTTTACCAAGAGAAGTCACTCGAATTATTGAAGACAAAAAGGGAAATATTTGGTTTGGTGCCAGCGACGGCCTTAGACGTTACGATGGTAAAACTTTCACCTATTTTAACGATGGGCTAATCAATCCTTGGATTTGGGAGATTTTGGAAGATAAAAACGGTACTATTTGGGTGGGGACTAGAGAAAATGGTTTATACTTTTTCGATGGAAAAACATTTATTAATTACACAGAATATAAGCATTAGGTTGGAACAGAAAAACATTTCTAGTTTGTATCTTTGACCACGCATAAAAATCAAATAAATAAATTCTTGATTCAACTGATCCTTTGGAAAATACAAACGAAAATCTAAAACGCCTTAATAAATTCATTGGAGAAACCGGCTATTGCTCCCGCAGGGAAGCCGATAAACTCATCGAAGAAGGAAGAGTGACCATCAACGGTAGTGTTCCAGAAATGGGTACTAAAGTGTCTCCTGATGACGAAGTGCGTATCGATGGCAAACTGATTGTCGAGAAAAACGAAAAATCAATTTATTTAGCTTTCAATAAACCTGTTGGAATCGAATGCACGACTAATTTAGACGTTCGTGATAATATTGTCGATTACATCAACTATCCCAAACGTATTTTCCCAATTGGCCGATTAGACAAAGCCAGCGAGGGATTGATTTTCATGACCAATGACGGGGATATAGTCAACAAAATATTGCGTGCCAGAAACAATCACGAAAAAGAATATACCGTAACCGTAAATCGTCCAATAACCGATCGTTTTATTGAACGTATGGGGAATGGTGTTCCAATATTGGAAACTGTAACCCGAAAATGTAAGGTAGAACAAATTAGTAAATACACCTTCAAAATTATTCTGACACAAGGTTTGAATCGCCAAATTCGAAGAATGTGTGAGTATTTAGGCTACGAAGTAACTGCTTTGAAACGCATCCGAATTATCAACATTTCACTTGACATTCCTGTGGGGCGCTACCGCGAATTGACCGATGTCGAAATTAAAGAATTAAACCAACTGATCGAACCTTCTAGTAAAACGGAAGAAGCGAGTTTACCCAAAGCAGAACCAACCAGACGAAAAATAGAAATTCCTCGAAGAGATAATTCTAAATTCAGAAGAAATTAGAACAAACAAAAGGCCGTTCTCACGAACGGCCTTTTGTATTTTAAATCGATTATAAATTATTTTCTAGAACGTATCTGACGTGCTAAAAGCGTATTTTGAAGCAACATCGCAATCGTCATAGGCCCTACTCCTCCAGGAACTGGAGTGATAAAAGATGATTTTTTACTTACCTCATCAAAATCAACATCACCTGTAATTACATAGCCTTTTGGATGTGAAGCATCTTCTACTCTAGTAATACCAACGTCAATAACAACTACACCCTCTTTCACCATATCCGCTTTTAAATAATTAGGCACGCCTAAAGCAGTGATAATGATATCGGCATTCTTAGTATATTCTTCAATATTTTTAGTTCTACTGTGCGTCAAAGTTACCGTCGAATCTCCTGGATACCCTTTGCGGCTCATCAAAATACTCATTGGTCGACCTACAATATGACTTCTACCAATAACCACAGTATGTTTTCCAGCAGTTTCTACTTTGTAACGCTCTAACAACTGCATGATTCCAAACGGAGTAGCTGGCAAAAAGGTTTCCATTTCCAAAGCCATTTTACCAAAATTCGTTGGATGAAAACCATCCACATCTTTATCTGGATGAATTGCCATCAATATCTTTTCTTCGTTGATGTGTTTGGGTAAAGGCAATTGCACAATAAAACCGTCCAAATTATCGTCTTCGTTCAAATCAGCAATTTTAGCTAACAATTCGTTTTCGGTAATCGTTTCTGGCAAAGACACCAAAGTCGATTCGAAACCAATTTGTTCACAAGAACGCACTTTGCTGCCCACATACGTCAAGCTAGCGCCATTATTTCCAACCAAAACTGCGGCTAAGTGAGGTACTTTTTCGCCATTGGCTTTCATTTTTTGAACCTCAGCTGCAATTTCTTGTTTGATATCTTCCGATGTCTTTTTTCCGTCTAATAGTTGCATTATATATAGTTTAGTTGTTTAGGAGTTTATATGTTTAAACTTAAAAAATAAACCCTGAATAGTGTGTTGTAATTTTTAACCTTTTAATCTCTTAACCTTATAACCTTTTAACCTTTTAACCTTTTTTTATCTCATCCCCGGCATACCTCCAGGCATACCTTTCATTCCGCCCATCATCTTCATCAGGTTTTTACCTCCCGGACCTTGCATCATTTTCATCATCTTGCTCATTTGCTCAAACTGCTTCATCAATTGATTCACCTGTTCAATTTTAGTACCTGAACCTTTAGCGATTCTCGTTTTACGTTTCATGTCAATCAAAGCCGGTTTGCTTCTTTCAATGGGTGTCATCGAATGAATAATCGCTTCAATATGCTTGAATGCATCGTCTTCAATCTCGACATCTTTCATTGCTTTTGAAGCACCTGGTATCATTCCCACCAAGTCTTTCATATTACCCATTTTCTTTACTTGTTGAATTTGTGATAAGAAATCGTCAAAGCCAAATTCATTTTTCGCGATCTTCTTTTGCAGTTTTCGAGCTTCTTCTTCGTTGTACTGTTCTTGCGCTCTTTCTACTAATGACACTACATCTCCCATTCCAAGGATTCGTTCTGCCATACGATCTGGATAGAATACATCAATCGCTTCCATCTTTTCGCCAGTACCTACAAACTTAATTGGTTTGTTCACTACTGATTTAATAGAAAGCGCGGCTCCACCACGAGTATCTCCATCTAATTTGGTTAAGATTACTCCGTCAAAATTCAATCTGTCGTTGAAGGTTTTAGCAGTATTTACCGCATCTTGTCCGGTCATCGAATCGACAACAAACAACGTTTCTTGCGGCTGAATCGCTTTATGAACGCGTTCAATTTCGTTCATCATTTCCTCATCTACAGCCAAACGACCTGCAGTATCGACAATCACCACATTAAAACCGTTGGCTTTAGCGTGTTGGATGGCGTTTTGAGCAATTTCAACAGGATTTTTATTTTCAGGTTCAGAGTATACCTCAACACCTATTGAATCTCCTACTACATACAACTGCTGAATCGCCGCTGGACGGTAAATATCACAAGCCACCAAAAGTGGTTTCTTTCCTTTTTTAGTCTGTAAGTAATTGGCTAATTTTCCAGAGAAAGTCGTTTTCCCAGAACCTTGCAAACCCGACATCAAGATCACCGTTGGCGTTCCCGAAAGATTAATTCCAGCTACATCGCCACCCATCAATTCGGTCAATTCGTCTTTAACCAACTTCACCAACAATTGCCCTGGTTGCAATGTCGTCAATACATCTTGACCCATTGCTTTGTCTTTTACTTTAGCAGTAAAATCTTTGGCAATTTTAAAGTTCACATCGGCATCCAATAACGCACGACGTACTTCTTTTAAAGTTTCGGCAACGTTAATCTCCGTGATTTTTCCATGTCCTTTTAAGACGTGAAAGGCTTTATCTAATTTATCGCTTAAATTACTAAACATAGTATTTGATTTTATTGAAGTGCAAAGATAAACTAATTCAATAATTAGGCAATTCAATATTTAGATAATTAAAGGGGGAAAATGAGCTTTTTACCAACAAAAAAACGACCTCGGATAGAAGTCGTTTTACTTTATTTTTGGGTTCCAATATTACATTCGTTCCGGAACATTGATCCCTAACAAACTAAAAGAAGAAGCAATCGTATCGGCTACTTTTTTAGACAGTTGGACTCTGAAAATTTTCTTTTCTTGGTTTTCTTCGCCTAAGATAGGCACCGCTTGGTAAAACGAATTGTATTCGCGTACCAACTCATAGGTATAATTCGCAATCAAAGCCGGACTGTGATTTTGAGCCGCATTCTGAATTACTTCTGGATACAATTCAATTTGTTTCAACAGTTCTTTTTCTTTTTCGTGCAAGTCATTAATTTTGGCTGTAGCCGAAAAATCAAAAGTCGCTTTACGAATAATCGACTGAATACGCGCATATGTATATTGAATAAACGGTCCTGTATTTCCCGCAAAATCAACCGACTCTTCTGGATTAAACAAGATGCGTTTTTTAGGATCTACTTTCAAAATGTAGTATTTCAATGCACCCAAGCCAATCGTATTATATAATTTGGTTTTTTCTTCTTCTGAATAACCTTCTAGTTTGCCTAATTCTTCCGAAATAGTTTGCGCGGTACTTGTCATTTCTTGCATCAAATCATCCGCATCGACTACGGTTCCTTCACGGCTTTTCATCTTCCCCGAAGGCAAGTCGACCATTCCGTAAGACAAATGGTACAAGCTTGAAGCCCAATCAAAACCTAGTTTTTGCAAAATCAAAAACAACACTTTAAAATGGTAATCTTGTTCGTTACCCACTGTGTATACCATTCCGCCCACATCGGGGTGGTCTTTCACACGTTGGATTGCCGTACCAATATCTTGTGTCATATATACCGCTGTTCCGTCGGAACGCAACACGATTTTTCGGTCCAAACCTTCGTCAGTCAAATCAATCCAAACGGAACCGTCTGGATCTTTTTCAAAAACACCTTTTTCTAAACCAATTTGAACCACATCTTTTCCTAATAAATAGGTATTGCTTTCGTAATAAAAGCTATCAAAGTTAACGCCTAAATTACTGTAGGTAGTTGCAAAACCATCATACACCCATTGGTTCATCATCGCCCAAAGCGATTTCACTTCCTCGTCTCCTGCTTCCCATTTCAGCAACATCTCTTGTGCTTCCAAAATGATAGGCGCTTGCTTTTTGGCTTCTTCTTCGGTTTTACCAGCCGCCATCAACTCATTGATTTCTTCTTTGTAGGCTTTATCAAAAGCTACGTAGTAATTTCCAACTAATTTATCTCCTTTAAGCCCAGTTGATTCTGGCGTTTCGCCATTACCCATTTTTTTCCAAGCCAACATCGACTTGCAAATGTGAATTCCACGGTCGTTGATAATTTGAGTTTTATAGACTTTCTTCCCTGAAGCTTTGATAATTTCTGCTACCGAATAGCCTAACAAATTGTTACGCACGTGTCCCAAATGCAACGGCTTGTTGGTATTTGGCGAAGAATACTCCACCATTACCGCCTTGTCAGAAGGATTTGGCGTTACAAAACCGTATTTCACATCGTCTTTGATTCCGTTAAAGAAATTCAAGTAATACGAGTCTGAAATAACAATATTCAAAAATCCAGATACCACATTAAATCGGGCTACTTCTGGAACGTTCTCCACCAAATAATTCCCTATTTTGTTTCCTAACTCCACTGGGTTGCTTTTTACCAATTTCAACAAGGGAAAAATAACCATCGTAATATCGCCTTCAAACTCCTTGCGAGTAGCCTGAAACTCTACTTTATCAACGGATACTTCAAATAAATCTTGAATCGCTTTTGCTATAGATGAGGTAAGAATGTGTTGTAATGACATTGAATCTGTTTTTTTAAGAGTGCAAATATAAGGATTTCAGAAGGAAATAGAATAGCCTTTTTTGTGTCGGTTTTGGTACACTAAAAACAAAAAGCCGAAAGAATTGAATCCTTCGGCTTTCTGATTTCGATTATAAAATGAGTTTAGACTTTAACTACCATTTGATAATAGCACTTGCCCAGGTAAAACCGCTACCAAAAGCTGCTAAAACAACCGTATCGCCAGATTTAATTTTACCTTGTTCCCAAGCTTCAGTCAAAGCGATCGGAATAGAGGCTGCAGTGGTGTTACCAAATTTCATCACGTTGTTATGCACTTGTTCGTCTTTCAATCCGAATTTTTTCTGAATGAATTGTGAGATTCGCAAATTCGCTTGATGCGGAATCAATATATCAATATCATCTACTTTCAAATTATTGGCTTCCAAGCCTTCGTTAATTACCTCAGCAAAACGAACTACAGCATGTTTGAAAACAAATTGGCCATTCATATACGGGAAATAACTTTCATCGTCTGGGTTCTTATCTTCTAAAATATCCGTTACCCAACGACCGCCCATTCCGGGTGCTTTTACAATTAATTCTTCGGCATGAAGTCCTTCTGAATGCAAATGCGTCGATAAAATACCTTTGGTTACATCTTCTTCTCTGCTCAAAACTGCAGCTCCTGCTCCATCACCAAAAATAACCGAAACACCTCGACCACGTGTGGTCATGTCCAATCCGGTTGATTGCACTTCAGAACCTATTACCAAAACGTTTTTGTACATTCCCGTTTTAATGTATTGATCGGCTACCGATAAAGCATACACAAATCCAGAACATTGGTTTCTAACATCCAATGCACCAACAGTTCGCAAACCCAAATCGCGTTGCACTAAAACTCCAGGTCCTGGAAAATAGTAATCGGGACTTAAGGTGGCAAAAACCACAAAATCAATATCTTCTTTAGCTACACCAGAGCGTTCAATCGCAATTGTTGCTGCTTTAACACCCATAGAAGTCGTAGTGTCTTTTCCTGGAATAATATGACGACGTTCTTGAATTCCCGTTCTTTCTTGAATCCATTCGTCATTCGTATCGATGATTTTAGACAAATCATCATTAGTAACTACATTGTCAGGAACATAATATCCTAAGCCTGTTATTTTGGAGTGGTACATTTTGTATGTATTAAATTTTAATAATTGTTTCCGTTATGGAATAAAAAAACTAAAGTAATAAATAAATCGGATTTAGCCGATTTATAACAATTTTATTGAACTATTTACAGCAATTAAAGTTCCTTCACTTAGCCAAGTATCATTTTCGAAAAACAAGATTTGTGCACCGGAAGTAAAGGCAATTAAATAATGACTTCCTCTAAAATAGGATTGCTGTACCGTCCCTTTTACTGTTCCATTGGGGTCTAATTGAAGTTGGTGTGGGTAAACCAAATGAACTTTTCCGTTCCATTCCAATTCATTAACTTCACCAAAAAGGGATGCAACATATTTGTTCTTTGGTTGATGATACAGGTTTTGAGGCGTATCCTTAGCAATAATTTTTCCGTCCTGCATTACCATTGTTTCATCCGAAAAAGACAAAGCATCCGAACTATCGTGAGTGGCAATGATACAGGTAATTTTTTTTTCTTTTAGGTATTGAAATACATTTCGGCGCAAGGCATTTTTCCGAAAGGAATCGATTTGACTAAAGGGTTCGTCCAACAATAAAATTTGAGGTTCCAAAGCTAAAACTCTAGCCAAAGCCACCCGTTGTTGTTGACCGCCACTCAAGTATTTCGCTTTCACTTTGGCGTAGTCAGTCATTTCGACCATTTCCAACAATTCCTGAACACGAGCTTTCTTTTTATCTCGGTAAATATTCGAAAGGAATTTACCCACATTTTCTTCGACAGTGATAAAAGGCATCAAATCAAAATCCTGTGCCAAATATTTAATGTAATCCTCACCTGGAATCAAATTGTATTTGGGACCTAAAATAGGATTTCCATTATAATTGATGTTTCCCGAATCCAAATCGTACAAACCATAAATCAACTTGAGCAAGGTACTTTTACCACAACCGCTTTCGCCAATGACGGCAATATTTTGACCTTGTTGCGCCACAAAACTAAGCCCATTAATTACGGCTTTATCAATATAGGTAAACGAAATATTCGTAAGTTCGAGCATGGTTGGATTTAAAGAAGCCAAATTTACAATGTTTAATTTGAATCCAAGAAGGGTTGCGACAATTTGTCACATTTTTATAAAATGGTATTCTATTTGAAAACTGGGAAACCATCAATTTAAACTTAAAATTTATACACTATGACAACTGGAAAAATTAATGTTTCGGTAGAGAACATCTTCCCATTAATCAAGAAATTTTTATACAGCGATCACGAAATTTTCTTGCGCGAATTGATTTCAAATGGAACAGACGCTACCTTAAAATTAAAACACTTAACAAGCATTGGCGAAGCCAAAGTAGAGTACGGAAATCCCATTATTGAAGTAAAAATTGACAAAGAAGGCAAAAAACTGCACATCATTGATCAAGGTTTGGGGATGACAGCTGACGAAGTAGAAAAATACATTAACCAAGTCGCTTTTTCTGGAGCAGAAGAATTCTTGGACAAATACAAAGATTCGGCTAAAGATTCCGGAATTATTGGACACTTTGGTCTTGGATTCTACTCAGCGTTTATGGTGGCTGAAAAAGTAGAAATCATCACTAAGTCATTCAAAGACGAACCTGCAGCGCACTGGACTTGCGACGGTAGTCCCGAATTTACTTTAGAACCTGCTAACAAAACTGATAGAGGTACCGAAATCATCTTGCATATTGCCGAAGATTCTTTGGAGTTTTTAGAAGAAGCTAAAATTAGAGAATTACTGAATCGTTATAATAAATTCATGCCGATTCCAATTAAATTTGGAACCAAAACAGAAACACTTCCTTTACCAGAAGGTGCTGCCGAAGATTCAAAACCAGAAACTATTGAAGTAGACAATATTATCAACAATCCAAATCCGGCTTGGACCAAACAACCGGCTGAATTAAACGAAGAGGACTACAAAAAATTCTACCACGAATTGTACCCAATGCAGTTTGAAGAGCCCTTATTCAACATTCACTTGAATGTAGATTATCCGTTCAACTTAACTGGAATTTTGTACTTTCCTAAATTAGGATCGGATTTACAAATTCAGAAAGACAAAATCCAATTGTACCAAAACCAAGTATTTGTTACCGATAATGTCGAAGGCATTGTACCTGAATTCCTTACAATGCTGAAAGGTGTGATTGATTCACCAGACATTCCTTTGAATGTTTCGCGTTCTGGTTTACAAGCAGATGCTGCTGTGAAGAAAATCTCGAATTACATTACTCGTAAAGTAGCCGATAAATTAAAAGCTTTATTCAATGAGAATCGTGCTGATTTTGAACAAAAATGGAACGATATCAAAATTGTTTTGGAATACGGAATGCTGTCTGAAGATAAATTCTATGAAAAAGCAGGCGCGTTTGTTTTGTACCCAACTGTAGATGACCAATACTTTACTTTGGACGAATTAAAAGAACAGCTGAAAGAAAAACAAACCGATAAAAACGACAAATTAGTAATACTTT
This sequence comes from Flavobacterium sp. UBA4098, assembly GCA_002382495.1. GTDB lineage: Bacteria > Bacteroidota > Bacteroidia > Flavobacteriales > Flavobacteriaceae > Flavobacterium. The sequence continues at coordinate 37,574 of DFXW01000026.1, read as the reverse complement.
ACGCTAGCAATAAAGAAGCACAACACTCGTATATCGAAATTGCAAAAGAAAAAGGATACGAAGTCTTGTTATTGGATTCGCCAATTATTTCGCACCTGATCCAAAAGATTGAAGGCGATAACAGCGACCTTACTTTTGTACGTGTGGATTCAGACCATATTGATAATTTAATCAAAAAAGAAGACACTACTATTTCTAAATTATCAGACGAAGAACAAACGAGTTTGAAAACGGTAGTGGAAACGATTGTACCAAAGCAAAACTATACGGTACAATTAGAGGCGTTAGATAGTCAATCGGCACCATTCATTATTACGCAACCGGAGTTCATGCGAAGAATGAAAGAAATGAGTCAAACCGGTGGCGGTATGTTTGGTATGGGCAATATGCCCGAAATGTATAACTTAGTGGTGAACACCAATTCTGATTTGGCTACCACCATTTTGAACACCGAAGACAAAACCGCTCAAGAAAGTTTGATCAAACAAGCTTTAGATTTGGCTAAGTTATCTCAAAATTTATTGAAAGGAGAAGCTCTAACCGCTTTTGTAAAACGTAGTTTTGACATCTTAAAATAATACGAACTTCGTATAAAAGAAAAACCCTGCTAGATACTAGCAGGATTTTTTATTTAGTTTCCTATAATTCCGGTTTCTTCTTTTTTATCCTTGTTCAATAAAATTGGGGTTTCTCTCGCTAATTTATTCTTCGTTGGAATCTTGTAATTAATACTAAATCCAAAACGACGGGTATCTTGTTTACTAGTCAAAAATAAAGGAGTATTTACCGAATTGAAAACAATGCGGTTTGTATTGAGTAAATCATCCACATTGATTGAAACAGATAATCGATCGTTGAAAAACTTCTTTGAGAAAGATAGATCCAACGAGTTGTTAAAAGGTTTTTCTGCAAGGAAATAATAGTAATTGCCATTAGCAGTGATATAACTAAAATTAGTTACAAACTTAATTTTACTTGGTAAAACCAATTGCGACATTAGATTATAAATCCAAAAACCACGAGTATCTAATGTAGGAATTTGGTGCAACTGATAGGCTGCGTATACAAATAGAAAGTTCATCTCATCTGGATTGACATTCATTTTCATCGTTTCAGCAATTCCTTTGGTAAACAACATATACGGAATTGGCATTCCTATGTTGAAGTTATGCACTTTAAGTTCTGGTACATTCTCAAAAGTATTGATCACAACATTCGAACGGGGATTCAAGTTTATGCGTTGCACTACTTGATTTTTCGCATTACTAACCGAATATCCGATAAATGCATAATCGTAAGCACTCAACTTCACTTCATAATTATCAAAAATTGTAGGCTGTAAATTAGGGTTACCTGTATTATTAATATTTTGATTTTGGTAACTGGTATTGTTTGGGTTCAAAGCAGAAGTACTTGGTAACGTAATTTTCTTATTGTAGTTCACATTAAAGAAAACATTCTTGTTCAAATTGTACTGTGCACTGGCGTTTGGAAAAAAACGAAATTGCTGAAAAGGTATTAATTCAGTAGTAAGTGTCTTTCCAGTGATAGAATAATCTTCAGCGCGTCCACCTACAATAAAACTTAAACTTTTAAACTTGGTTTGTAATTCAAAATACCCTGCAGTAGTACTTCTTTCATAATCTAAATTCGTAATCCCTTTACTTTGCGTTTGAAAAATTAAATCATCACGAAGTCCACCAAAGCTAATTTTCCCTTCATCCGAAAATGAAATGGGTTGTGAGTAATCAAATTTAAAATTCAAATATTTCTGAAAAGAAGAATTGTCCAGAACTGGCGCAACGATTCCTGCAGTATTTAGCAAAAATTCATTCGTATTATGATTGAAATTTAAAACAAAATCCAACTTCTTTGTTTTATCGTCAAATCGTTTTTGATAAGTGGCTACAGCATCTTGTCGAATAGATTGAGAATTTGTAGCATCTAATGAAGAAAAACCAATTCCTTTAGAATCTGTATCACTATTATTATTATTTAGATTTAAGTCGTAGTTTAATAACAAGCGGTCTTTTTTCAAATCAAATGTTAAAGACGATTTCATGAAGTTAGACCTCCCTAGTCGATCCGAATTAACCTGAGAAAGTAACGAACTAACCTGATTTTCAATTTTAGTAAAAGAACCCCAAGTAGCACTTTCTCTATAATTTTGACCCATATTTAATTGCCACCCAAAATACTTGTTCTTAGCATTAAGCAAAATACTATTGTTGACTCTCCATCTTAGACGATCATAATTAGTAATATTAGTACTATTGGTGTAGGTTGCACTTAAAAAGTTCTTTGCATTTTTATTGGTGATAATATTTAGAATTGCTCCTCCTGAAGTGGCAGGGAATTCAGCTCCTGGTTGGGTAATAATTTCAATTCTTTCAATCGCATTAGCAGGCATCCCTTCTAAAAAACCGTTCAGTTCATTGGAAGAAATATTTAACGGACGACCGTCCATAAACACTTCTAATTGTTTTCCCTGATACATCATTCCGGCAATATCTGAAGCAATTAAACCCGGCAACTTTTTCAATCCTTCTAAAACAGAACCAGAATTCAAACTAGGCTGACTGGCAAAATCAAAAATGGTACGATCTGCTTTTTGCTCAATGGCTTTTTTAGTTTTAGTAATAGTAACTTCCTTAAGCTCTTCCGCTTTTTTTGAAGTTTCTTGAGCAGCAAGTTGAAGAACCGATGCGAAAAATAAGGCTTGTAAAATAAAAATCTTTTTCATTTATAATTTTTTGTTCGATGATTTAGTATCTATTTTTTTATTTTGTTACACCAATTAGTAAATAAACTCAAAAAAATAACACTAAAAAAACCAAACTAGTTTTTATTTCTGACTAATGCCATAATCAAAAAAAAAGTCATCTTTCTAAGTTTTCTTAAAAAGATGACTACAATTTAGCTGTACTAATTCACTAAATTATTAAAAACAAAACTTAACATTTTTAAACAAACCCGAAAGTTGGTCTCTGATCGGGAGAAAATTATTATCTACCCTCAATTTTTTTTAAAATTGGTAAATAAAAATCATAAATTTTCATTTATAGTTATTATGATACCTATAATTTTATTTTATACAAAACTGTTTATCTGTTTATTCTGATTTAATTTAAAAAAGAATCCCGAACTTTGTTGCTAGAAACAACATTCATATTATTATGACTTTAGAAATCGGAACTCCTGCACTACTATTTTCAGCTACCTCGTTAATTCTTTTGGCCTACACCAATCGATTCTTAACTATTGCTAGTATTATCCGTGGACTAAAAAAAGTATACAAAGAGAAAGAGAATAGCATGATTTTATTGGAAATCAAAAATCTGAATCTGCGCCTAACCTTAATTCGGTACATGCAAATGGCGGGAGTTTTATGCTTGTTTTTATCTGTTTTTGCCATGCTATTGTTGTTTTTTGACGAACCAGGAATCAGCATTTACTTGTTCGGATTGAGTTTGTTGAGTCTTTTAATATCGCTTGGTTTGTCGTTTTGGGAAATCAGTATTTCAGTCAATGCTTTGCGTTTGCATTTAAGTGACTTATCTGAAATGGATCGCAAACAAATTAACAACTAGTTTGGAGTCATTATTTAAATCGGAGCCCGTTGTATTGGATTTACCTGATGCCGAGATTATCTATTACCCGCAGTTTTTTGACAAAATACAAGCAGATAAAATCTATACCGAATTACTTCAAGATATTGCTTGGCAACAAGATAACATTACAATCTTCGGCAAAACACATCCACAACCGCGATTGACTGCTTTGTATGGCAATGAAGGAAAGCCCTATTCTTATTCGAATATCAAGATGCAACCACATCCTTGGAATTCCCTTTTGCAAAAAATAAAATACTATATTGAGGAGACAACCGGCTGTCAATTTACCACCGTATTACTCAATCAATACCGAGACGGAAAAGACAGTAACGGTTGGCATGCCGATAACGAAAAAGAATTAGGAACCAACCCAACTATTGCCTCGTTAAGCTTCGGTACAGAACGGGTTTTTCAGCTCAAACACAATACAATAGCTGATGCTAAAAAGAGTATTGTATTAGAACACGGCAGTCTTTTATTAATGAAAGGAAGCACCCAACATTTTTGGAAACACCAAATTCCAAAAACGGCTAAACCCATTGGAACAAGAATTAACTTAACTTTTCGCTCCATTAAATAATTGTTTATATTTGGATTCAAATCGTTCCATTATGCAAACCATTATTGATTATTTTTCGACCATACCTTCTTCACACAGAAGCTTAATTTTAGTAGGAGGAATCACTATTTTCTGGCTGATTGAAAATGCCTTTCCTTTGTTTAATTTCAAGTACAAAAGATGGCATCATGCCGGGATTAATATCTTTTTTACACTCACTACCATAATAGTCAATTTCTGTTTGGCTTTCATTTTATTAGAAGTAGCCGATTGGGCCTATCAAAACAATTTTGGAATATTACAAAGGCTTCCTGAGATGCCAATAGCTGCCTATACAATTATTGGTTTATTACTATTAGATTTAATTGGGGCTTACTTAGTACATCTGGTAGAACACAAAGTAAAATTCCTTTGGGGTTTTCATCTGATTCATCATACTGACACTTGGATTGACACCACATCAGCAAACCGACACCATCCTGGTGAAAGTGTGCTTCGATTTGTATTTACAACCTTAGGTGTTGTGCTTGTTGGAAGTCCGATGTGGCTGGTATTTTTATACCAAACCTTATCGGTTGTTGCCACGCAATTCAATCATGCCAATATTGCCTTGCCTAAAAAAGTGGATTTGTTTTTGAGTTATTTCATTGTTTCGCCAGACATGCACAAAGTGCATCATCATTATGTAATGCCTTATACCGACAGTAATTACGGAAATATCTTTTCGATTTGGGATCGATTATTTGGGACTTTTAAGGTGCTCCCAAGAGAAGAAATTGTCTATGGTGTCGATACACATATGCAACCCGAAGAACACAATGAATTGAAGAATTTATTAAAAATACCTTTTCAGAAAAAAAAGTAAACAGCGACTATTGAACTAATTATTTTTTTTATTAATATTGATAACTGATTTTAAATCAAGCTGTAGTAACGTTTAACTAATTAAAACTATTTGAATTATTTTCATCCAATGAAAAAGAGTAGCCGTAAAGAATTAAGTTGGGAAGAGACCGAAAAATTGATGACGTTGGCCCTAGAAGAAAGAAACCCTTTTGAAATTATTAAAAAAGAATTTGGCTTAGTAGAAAAAGAGGTTTTAGAAATTATGAAAAAGAAAATGCCCGCAGAAAAATTCGAAATGTGGAAAAAGAAAGCGGCAGCCAACAAACCAAAACCAAAACCGGTAAAAATTGATGATTTTGACGACGAATTGGATGGCAAATATTACATCAAAAATAAATTAGACTAATTCACTAAACTCCTGAACCAACAGGAGTTTTTTTATTCAATAACCAAACCATGAAAAAATTACTTTATATACTCATATTGATTGCATCGTCAGCTGCTTTTTCGCAAAACACCCCACTATTTAAAACAGAAAACATTGCTATAAATTCACTGTTAAATGGTACTTTGTATACTCCAATAAAGCAAAATAACGCAACCAAGCTAGTCATCCTCATAGCAGGATCAGGTCCAACCAATAGAGATGGAAATCAAATTGGACTGACCAACAATTCGTTGAAATTGCTAGCGGAATCTTTAGTTAATAATGGCATTGCCGTTTACAGTTATGACAAACGTATTTTTGCTCAAATGGCTTCTGGAAAATTAGATGAGGCGAGCCTTACCTTTGACAACTTTATAGATGATGCTAAAGCAGTGGTACTCTATTTTAAAAATCAAAAAAAATACCACTCCATTACTGTTGCCGGGCACAGCGAAGGGGCCTTAATTGGAATGGTAGCGGCTAATGGAAATGCCGATGCTTATATCTCAATAGCTGGAGCCGGTCGACCTATAGATGAAGTACTTTTGGAACAAATTGGAAAACAAGCGCCTTTTCTAAAAGAAGAAGTAGAAAAAAACTTAACTACTTTAAAAAGCGGAAATACCTTCGAGTTAAAAAACCAAATGCTAGCTTCATTATTTAGAGCGAGTGTGCAACCGTATATGATTTCGTGGATCAAATACAATCCGCAAAATGAAATCAAAAAATTACAGATTCCAAGCTTGCTAATCAATGGAGACAAAGACATACAAGTGAGTGTGCAAGACGCACAACTATTGCAACAAGCACAACCCAATGCACAACTCCATATTATTCCTAATATGAATCACATATTCAAAGTAATTAAGGGAGACGATACCGAGAATAAAGCATCCTACACCAATCCCGAATTACCAATATGTGTAGAATTAACCTCAATTATTACTACTTTTATTCGTTCATTATAAAGTGTAACATTTATCTATAAAAGAATACTAACAACCCAATCTAAATAATTCAAAATGAAAAAATCAATAATTGCACTTGCTTTGGTAGCTTTTCTTTGGAACAGCAACACAGTAAATGCACAAAAAAAATCAAATCCTGCTCAAGATATTAAAGTAGGTATCGACCTGGTAGATGTGAAAGACGACAAAGTAAAAGTAACCGTCCAAGCACCTAAAATCAAATCAGACAAAATTACGTACAGCATCCCTAAAATTGTTCCAGGTACTTATTCTGAGGATAATTACGGGAAAAACATTGAGGATCTAAAAGCTTTTGATGCTAAAGGAACCTCTTTAGCCGTTACCAAAACTGATGACAATACCTGGTCAATTTCAAATGCTAAAAATTTAGCAAAAATCACTTATTTAGTTAACGATACTTTTGACACAGAAAAAGGTGGAAGTTTTGGAACTGATATTTTTTCGCCTGCTGGAACTAATATTGAGGCTGGAAAAAACTTCATGATCAACACACATGGTTTTGTAGGCTATTTCCAAGACCAAAAAGACCTTCCGTATCAAGTTACAATCACACATCCAGAAACACTTTGGGGAGCTACGTCCATTATTGACACTGATGCAAGTGCTACTAAAGACGTTTTCAACACACCGCGTTATGCTGAATTAGTTGAAAACCCGATAATGTATGCTAAACCCGATTACACTTCTTTTAATGTGAACGGAATGGACATTCAAATTGTGGTGTATTCTCCTTCGGGAAAAGTTACAGCGGAAAGCATCACACCTGAAATGAAAAAAATGATGACCGCTCAAAAAACCTTTTTAGGCAATATTAATTCAACTAAGAAGTACTCGGTTTTATTGTACTTGTCATCAATGCAACCTAATGATGCCAAAGGTTTTGGCGCATTGGAACACCCAACAGCTACCACAGTAGTATTACCTGAAATGATGCCTTTGGCTGAATTGCAAAAATCAATGATTGATGTCGTTTCGCATGAGTTTTTTCATATTCTAACGCCATTAACGATTCATTCTAACGAAATTCAATACTTTGATTATAATTCGCCAAAAATGTCACAACATTTATGGATGTACGAAGGGGTGACCGAATATTTTGCCAATTTGTTCCAAATCAACCAAGGATTAATTGATGAAACTGATTTTTTAAATCGAATTGCTGAGAAAATTGAACAGTCAAAATCGCTTAACGATACTATGCCTTTTACTACTATGAGTGCTAACGTATTGAAAAGTCCTTATAAAGAGCAATACTTAAATGTATACCAAAAAGGAGCGTTAATTGGAATGTGTATTGATATTATTATCCGTGAAAAAAGCAATGGTGAAAAAGGCATTTTGAATTTAATGCAACAATTATCGAAAGAATATGGTGTGAATAAAGCCTTTAATGACGAAGAGTTGTTTGCTAAAATTACAGCTTTAACGTATCCTGAAGTGGGTGCGTTTTTAAGTACCTATGTTTCAGGACCAACACCAATTCCTTACGAAACATTCCTTGCTAAAGTTGGAGTAATCAAAACGAAAGACAAAAAAGCGGGTAACGTTTTCTTAAAAGGACAATCGCCTTACATTACCGTTAATAAGGAAACCAAAGAAATTTTGGTGCGACCTGATACTGAATTAATCGAGTTTTATACAAGTTTGGATCTTAGAGCCAAAGATATTATTATGGCTATTAACAACAAAGCCTATACTTTGGATAACATTTATGAAATGATTGGCGATAGCGAAAATTGGAAAGAAAATGACGCTATAACCATCAAAATTAAAAGAGACGGTAAAGAACAAATCATCACTGGAAAAGTACATTTACCCTATGAAGAAATTGAAGGTTTGAAAGCAACCAATAGTACCAAATCCAATATGAAAAATGCTTGGATGAAAGGTTAAAATTAAATTAATTCCTCCAAAATCCCAATTTAGAAATAGATTGGGATTTTTTTTGCAATTCAATTTCGCTTTCCAACAATTTTCGTTATTTTGCGCCAAAATACAAATACACATGAAAAAAATTAGTATCGCTTTCATAGCCATTACACTACTATTCGCCTGCTCTGAAAAAAAATCAGAAAACAACCTCCACCTAACAGGAAACATTAAAGGATTAAAAAAAGGAACTTTGTACGTACAAAGAGTGGATAACAATAAATTAGTAGCTATAGATACTATTTCAATCGATGGGAATTCTAATTTCGAAACCAACATCGAATTGAAATCACCAGAAATGATGTATTTATTTCTGGATAGAGGTGTTAGTAATTCCTTGGATAATAATTTATTATTCTTTGCTGAGCCAGGAGACATTAGTATCGAAACAAATCTAGAAAACTATATTGCAGATGCTAAAGTAACGGGATCAAAAAATCAAGATTTGTACTATGAGTACAAAAAAGTAGATAAGCGTTTTCAAGATGAAAGTTTGACTTTAATTGAGAAAAAATTCAAAGCAATGAAGAATAAAAATGAAAGTGAACTTACAAATATTGTTGCCAAACAAGAAACTAACATTAAAAGAAAATACCTGTATGCAACCAACTTTGCCATCAATAATAAAGACTATGAAGTAGCTCCTTATATAGCACTTTCAGAAATCTATGATATTAATTTAAAATATTTGGATACGATTCATAAATCCATGTCACCAAAGGTTGCTCAATCGCTTTACGGAAAGAAATTAACGGAGTATATTGCTTCAATCAAAAAGCAACAATAAAACAAACTATTCAAGATAAAAAACCGTCAATTAATTGACGGTTTTTTTTTATGCCATTATAGACCATAAAAAAACCACAACTTGCGTTGTGGTTTTTTGGAGCCGGCGGAGGGACTCGAACCCACGACCTGCTGATTACAAATCAGCTGCTCTAGCCAACTGAGCTACGCTGGCAGCGTATAACGGGTGCAAATATAATTCTGAATTTTAATTTTCCAAAATATATTAGCACTTTTTTACCGTTTTTTTCGACTATAATTCGTTGATTTTAGCAATCAATTGATTAGCAGTTTGTTCCAATTCAACATTGATTTGTTTGAAGTGAGCTTTTTTGTTTTCAACGTTTTTAGCGTTTACTTTAGTGATCAAAGCATCAAAAGCTGCAATAGCTTCATCAATCAAAGCATTCGTTTCTGGTGTTGGAACTCCTGAAGTAGAAATTTCAAATAAATAAACTGCTTCAATAATATCTCCTAAAACGTAGTTGATGTCTTTCTTTAAATTCTTAACGTTTGCCATTTTATTTTTAATTTTAATTTGCGTGGGCAAAAGTACACATAATCTTTCTATTCCTTACTACGAAATGTAAATTTCTAAAATAGAAGTGTTTCCGTATCCATGAAAAATAATTAAAGTAGTTGATGTTGAGCAAAAAATTAGGTGATTTTTTTACTGAGCCACAATCTTTTTTACTGCCGCTAGCGCTTTTGGAATGTGTTGACCTGCTAACATACTATTGAAAACCATTTGAATTATTCCATTCGCATCAATAACATAGGTTACTCTGCCTGGAAGCATTCCCAATAAAGCTGTTGGAACACCAAATAATTTTCTAATTTTTCTGTTCGAATCCGACAAAAGCAAAAAAGGAAGTCGGTATTGTGAAGTGAATTTTTGGTGAGAAGTAAAATCATCACCACTTACTCCTATCACCTCAGCACCAAGATCTAAAAAATCTTCGTATTGATCTCTAAAACTACAGGCTTGTGCGGTACATCCTGGCGTATTATCCTTAGGATAAAAATAAAGCACCAATGGTTTTTTTCCAATTATAGCTGCACTGTCAAAAACATTTCCGTTGGTATCTGTTGCCGTAAATTGCGGAACCTGATCTCCTTTTCCTAATGCCATTACTCTCCTTTATAGGTTACAAAATTACGAGGTGTTTCATATAAAACTACTTCCAAATCAAGGGCAGCTGGAATTCTTTTTCTCATTTTATTCCAAATTACCACCACAATATTTTCAGCAGTTGGATTCAACTCTTTAAATTCAGGAACATCCAGATTCAAATTTTTATGATCCATTTGATTTTCAACTTCTTCTTTGATGATATCCGAAAGGAATTTAACATCCATAACATAACCTGTTTCGGGATCAATTGGTCCAGTAACACTTGCAATTAGTTCGTAATTGTGTCCGTGAAAATTAGGATTGTTACATTTCCCAAAAACAGCATCATTTTGTTCAAATGACCAATCTTTTCTGTACAAACGGTGTGCCGCATTGAAATGGGCTTTTCGTGAAATCGTAACTCTCATTTGAAATAATTTAAAGGGTGTGTTCTTCTAGAAAATGGTAAAATTGGTCAAAAATAATTTTAAACCAAATGGTATACAAATCAGGATTATTCTGAATGTCAGATTTTACTGCTTCAATTGGCATCCATTTCCAATCTTCAACTTCTTCGGGATTAATACTTGGCGCATCATTATAATACCCAATCATTACATGATCCAATTCATGCTCAGTCAATCCATTATCAAAGGGTGCCTTATAGATGAAATGAAACAATTCTTTTAAATCGGTTTGAAAACCCATTTCTTCAAATAGTCGTCGACTCCCTGCTTGAATATTCGTTTCTCCTTCACGTTGATGGCTGCAACAAGTATTAGTCCACAACAAAGGCGAATGGTATTTATGATGCGCTCGTTGTTGCAACATGATTTCGTTTTTGTCATTCAAAACAAAAACCGAAAAAGCACGATGTAATACTGCTTTTTCATGCGCTTCCATCTTAGGCATCAACCCAATAGGCTCGTCTTTTTCATTCACTAATATTACATTCTCTTCGATCATATACAACTATTGATTGCCAAAAATACAAAAAAGATGGAGCATGAACGTTGATTTTTTATTTTAAACAAAGTTTAACGAATGTCTAATCAACAAATGAGTTAAATTTACATTGCTTTTATTTCAATTGCATTTTAATTTAAAATTCAAAAATATGAAATACTACTTTTTAGTATTGATCCCCTTGCTATTTTTAAATGCCTGTGGCCAAACAACAAATCAAAATAAATCCAATACCACAATTATGTCGAATACTATTTCTAAACCTGAAAATCCTTACTATTCCAATACCGATACGAGCAAACTAAACGTTTCAAATGCCGAGTGGAAAAAAATACTCTCTCCTGATTTGTATGCAGTTGCAAGAGAAGCTGATACCGAGAGAGCGTTTACCGGAACCATGTGGAATGACGAAACCAAAGGAACTTATTATTGTGCCACTTGTGGCTACAAACTATTTGAATCCAACCAAAAATTCACCAGCAGTTGCGGATGGCCTAGTTTTTTTGAACAAGAAAACAAACAAAGTATCGTCTTCAAATTAGACAAATCGTACGGGATGATTCGCACAGAAGCGCTATGTGGAAGATGCGACAGCCATCTAGGACATTTGTTTAATGACGGACCGGAACCCACTGGAAAAAGATATTGCATGAATGCCATTTCATTGGATTTTGTTCCCAATGTAGATCCAAAAAAATCAAGTACAAGTTTGGCCACTATTACTTTAGGTGGCGGTTGTTACTGGTGTGTCGAAGCAGTGTATGATAATTTAAAAGGAGTTCAATCGGTAGTTTCCGGTTATGCTGGGGGCCGAACAAAAAACCCAAGCTATGAAGAGGTTTGCTCTGGTACAACAGGACATGCCGAAGTGGTTCAAATAACTTACGATCCTACCCAAACTAATACAGACGAAATTTTTAAAGTCTTTTTCACCGTTCATGATCCAACAACCCTTAACCGTCAGGGCGCTGATGTAGGAACACAATACCGTTCCGTTATTTTTTATACTAACGAAAATGAAAAACAAGAAGCGCAAAATGTGATAGCGGCTTTACAAAGTGCTCAAGTATATGATAGTCCTGTAGTAACTACTATAGAGCCCCTCACTCAATTTTACAAAGCAGAAGAGTACCATCAAGACTATTATAACAATAATAAGAACCAACCCTATTGCAAAATGGTGATCCAACCTAAAATTGAAAAGTTTGAAAAACTATTTAAAAAGCGTTTGAAAAACCAAAACTAATCCACTAACCTAATTTTTGTCAAGGTAAAAGTGCCGATAGTTTTTGTATATTTGGTTTTTACACTTTTTAAAATAAGCACCAAATGAAAAAACTAATATTCTGTATTGCACTTACCCTAACTTCAATTGTTCAAGCTCAAAATACCGTTCTTAAAACGAAAATTGCTCAAAAAGCTGCAGCTCTAGAAAATCAAGTAATTCAATGGAGACGTGACTTTCATCAAAATCCAGAATTAGGAAATAGCGAATTTAAAACAGCTGAAAAAATTGCCACCTATCTTAAAAGTATTGGTATTCAAGTCCAAACGGGTGTTGCAAAAACAGGTGTTGTTGGGATATTAAAAGGCGGAAAACCAGGACCCGTTGTTGCACTTCGTGCAGACATGGATGCCCTTCCCGTTAAAGAACGAGTAAACCTTCCATTTGCTTCCAAAGCCGAAGGAGAATACAACAATCAAAAAGTAGCTGTTATGCATGCTTGTGGTCATGATACCCACGTAGCTATGTTAATGGGAACCGCAACCATTCTATCTGAATTGCGAAAAGAGATTAAAGGTACTGTCAAATTTATCTTCCAACCTGCCGAAGAAGGCGCACCTGAAGGAGAAGAAGGTGGAGCTGAACTTATGGTAAAAGAAGGAGTATTAGAAAATCCAAAAGTGGATGTCATTTTTGGACTTCATATCAATGCACAAACTGAAGTTGGTAAACTAAAATACCGCCCAAAGGGAACCATGGCTTCGTCTGATTGGTTTAAAATTAAAGTAAGCGGTAAACAATCTCATGGCGCTACACCTTGGCAAGGAATTGACCCCATTGTCACTTCATCGCAAATTATTTTAGGATTGCAAACCATTGTGAGTAGAAATATGGCGCTCACTGAAAATGCAGCTGTAGTTAGTGTAGGCCAAGTTAATGCTGGTATCCGAAGCAATATTATTCCTGAAGAATTAAATATGAGCGGTACCATCCGAACTCTTGATAAAAAGGCACAAGATTATATTCATTCCAGAGTAAAACAAATTGCAACAAACATTGCTGAAAGTGCTGGCGCAACTGCAGAAGTGGATATCACTAAAAAAACATTGATTACTTACAACGACCCGCAGCTAACTGAAAAAATGCTGCCTACTTTGGAAAATGCTGCCGGAAAAGAAAATGTAATTTTAACAGAAGCTGTAACCGGTGCTGAAGATTTTTCTTTTTACCAAGCTAAAATTCCCGGACTATTCTTTTTCCTAGGCGGGATGCCAAAAGGAAAAAAATCAGATGAAATGCCTTCGCATCACACGCCTGATTTTTATATAGACGAAAGCGGATTTGTTCTTGGTATGAAAGCTATGACCAATCTTACTGTTGATTATATGAATACTTTTACAAAGTAAAACAAAGCAGTTTATAAATTCAGACTCTCTGCAATTTTTAAAGCACATTTTTCACCATCAATAGCGGCAGAAATAATACCGCCTGCATAGCCTGCTCCTTCCCCACAAGGATACAACCCTTTGATTTGCAAATGCTCCAAACTAATCCCATCTCTTGGAATTCTTACTGGCGACGAAGTACGCGATTCTGGTGCGTGCAAAATGGCTTCGTTAGTCAAATATCCTTTCATCGATTTACCAAACTCGGTAAATCCTTCACGTAGAATCTGACTTAAAAATCCAGGAAATACCTGCCCCATTTCAACCGATGTCGTTCCCGGTACATAAGAGGTTGCCGGTATACTTGAGGATACTTTATTTTGAGTAAAATCAGCCATTCGTTGTGCAGGAACCCGTTGCGTCTCTCCTGCCAAATGCCAGGCTTTTTGCTCAATATTCTTTTGAAATTCCATTCCAGCCAAAGGACCAAACTTTTCAAAAGGTTTGAAATCTTCCAACTTCAATTCGATGACAATTCCCGAATTGGCCGTTGCCTGATCTCTTTTGGAAGGTGACCAACCGTTGGTTACCACTTCGCCCGGACTGGTCGCACAAGGTGCAATAACACCTCCGGGACACATACAAAATGAATACATCCCACGACCTCCAACTTGTTTGACAATGGAATACGGAGCGGGTGGTAAATGGTCACCACGGTAATCGCAACTGTATTGAATACTGTCAATTAACGATTGGGGATGTTCAGCTCGAACACCCAAAGCGAAAGGCTTCGCTTCAATCAAAACTTTTTTACGATCCAATAATTCAAATATATCACGAGCCGAATGCCCAGTGGCTAAAATAAGTTTATTAGCCGAAATTGTATCTCCTTTTTGAGTGACTACGCCTTGAACTTCATTGTTTTTAATCACAATATCAGTAACGCGGGTTTCAAATAAAACCTGTCCGCCACATTCGATAATCTTTTCACGAATATCCTGAATAATTTGGGGAAGTTTATTGGTTCCGATATGCGGATGGGCATCCACCAAAATATCGGGTGTAGCTCCAAAAGCAACTAATAATTCCAGGATTCGAGTCACATCGCCTCGCTTTTTAGAACGCGTATACAGCTTTCCATCAGAATAAGTTCCTGCCCCACCTTCGCCAAAACAATAGTTGGAATCCTCATTCACAATATGATCTCGGTTAATGGCTTTTAAATCACGACGTCGACCACGAACATCCTTTCCGCGTTCGACCAAAATAGGTCGCAAACCCAATTCAATTAACTGCAAAGCTGCAAAAAGACCTGCTGGCCCAGCGCCTACAACAATTACTTCTTGCTTGTTAGTTACATTAGGATAATCCGGAAGCGTGATTGTTGGTTCTTGAATTAATTCCCCTTGCAAATAAATGACCACTTTCAAATTGATCTTAATCGCTTTTTGACGCGCATCAATAGAACGTTTCAAAATAGAAACATGTTGAATATCGTTTACTCCAACCTTTATTTGTTTGGACAAATACTGTTGTAGCAAAGCGCCATCGGCTGCAATTTCAGGACTAACTTGAAGTAAAAGTACTTGAGGCATTAATTAGTAATTTATATTGGTGGCACCCTTTTGGCACAACAGCTTACAAAAATAACATTTTGAAGTGAATTCGGTCTATGAAAATAGCATCCATTTTATAGGAGAGTTTGTACCTTTGCGATTCAATGGTACAAAAATGGAAAGAAAAATAAAATTAATTTGGGATTTTAGAGGACCTACATCAGCAAAAACGGCCGAACATCACGAAATTCATCTTAAAGAATACATTGCGATAGAAAATTTACCTCTCAATATTACTGGATTTGAAATACAGAATGAAATGCATGCTATTGCGTATATGGTAGTGACTGATGGCTACATGATTTCTGTTCGCGATGCTTTAAAACCGCATCGAGGAGAAGTGTACCAAGAGTAATTAGTTGGCTACTTCACTAATGAATTTAATACGCATCAAACGCAATTCATCAATATCGTATTCGCCATCAAATTCTTTCAGAGCATCTTCTATTTTGTCAGAGTCTGACTCCATAAAGTACTCATGAATTTCTTCTTGCTGATCGTCGTCTAACATGTCGTCAATCCAATATTTGATATTCAATTTGGTACCCGAATATACGATCTGCTCCATTTCCTTAATCAAATCATCCATCGACATCCCTTTGGCGGAAGCAATATCATCTAGTGATAATTTTCGATCGATATTTTGAATGATGTATAATTTATTCGCCGAATTGACTCCGGTTGATTTCACCACCAAATCATCTGGACGAATGATATCGTTGTCTTCTACATAACGGCTAATTAATGCTACAAAAGGAGCTCCGTATTTCTTCGCTTTTCCTTCACCTACTCCGTGAATATTCGTTAATTCTTCCAAAGAAATAGGATATTTCAACGCCATATCTTCCAATGATGGGTCTTGAAACACCACAAAAGGTGGTACACCTAATGTTTTAGCTTCTTTTTTACGCAGTTCGCGCAACATGGCCATCAAAGCTTCGTCTGCAGTCCCAGAAGAACTAGCTGCACTTACAATAGCATCGTCTTCAGATTCATTGTATTCATGGTCTTCCGACATCATGAAGGAAACTGGATTTTTAATAAAACCCAATCCTTTATCCGTGATTTTTACGATACCATAGGTTTCTATATCCTTCGCTAAATAGCCTTCCACCAAAACTTGGCGTAACAAAGCCATCCAGTATTTCTCTTCCTTATCAGCTCCACAACCAAAAAAGGATTGTGAATCAGTTTTGTGTGCTTTAATCACCGCATTCACTCGACCTATCAAAGTAAAGACTACTTCTTTAGACTTATATAAATGTTTAGTATCTCTTACCACTTGGAGTAATTGCACGACTTGGTTTTTGGCTTCGACTTTGTTTTTCGGATTGCGAACATTGTCATCCATGTCAGCACCTTCTCCCGTTTCGCTATCGAATTCTTCACCAAAATAATGCAATAAAAATTTACGTCTCGACATTGAAGTTTCAGCATAAGCTACTACTTCTTGTAATAATGCAAATCCAATTTCTTGTTCAGCGACTGGTTTGCCCGACATGAATTTTTCTAATTTCTCTACGTCTTTGTACGAATAATACGCCAAACAATGACCTTCTCCTCCATCGCGACCTGCACGACCCGTTTCTTGGTAATAACTTTCTAAAGATTTTGGAATGTCATGATGAATTACAAAACGCACATCCGGCTTGTCTATTCCCATACCAAAAGCAATCGTTGCAACAACCACTTCTACATCTTCCATCAAAAACATGTCTTGGTGTTTGGCTCTAGTTTTAGCATCCAAACCGGCATGATAGGGAACGGCACTAATACCGTTTACTTGCAAGACCTCGGCAATTGCTTCCACCTTCTTACGGCTTAAACAATAGATAATTCCTGACTTTCCTTTATTTTGTTTGATAAAACGAATAATATCCGATTCGATATTTTTCGTTTTAGTACGTACTTCATAATACAAATTAGGTCGGTTGAAAGACGCTTTATAAGTAGTTGCGTCTGACATGTCCAAGTTTTTCAAGATATCCTCTTGCACTTTTGGTGTAGCTGTAGCGGTCAAACCAATAATGGGAACATCGCCCAATTGTTTGATAATATGTCGTAAATTTCGGTATTCCGGTCTAAAATCATGACCCCATTCTGAAATACAATGGGCTTCGTCTATAGCAACAAAAGATACTTTAACCGACTGAAGAAATTGAACGTATTCGTCTTTTGTTAGGGATTCTGGGGCAACATACAACAATTTGGTAATACCCGCAGTAATATCATTTTTAACCTGTGTAATTTCGGTTTTTGTTAAAGAGGAATTCAACACATGAGCAATACCATTTTCAGAAGACAAACTTCGAATGGCATCGACTTGATTTTTCATTAAAGCAATTAATGGAGACACTACAATGGCAGTACCTTCTTGAATCAAGGCAGGCAATTGGTAACAAAGTGATTTACCGCCTCCCGTGGGCATAATTACAAAAGTATTTTCTTTATTGAGAATACTTTTAATTACAGGTTCTTGCAGTCCTTTGAATTGTCCGAAGCCAAAATACTTCTTTAATTCTTTATGGATATCAATTTCGTTTGAATTCATTATTTACTATGTGGTATTTTGTATAAATTTGCACCACATAAAGATACTATTTTCTTTTACAAACACAAATTTAACTATTCGGTTTTGACAACAACATCAAATATATTGGCCAGTGCCAAAAAAACGATTCTCTCTGAGAGTCTATCCATCTCAAAACTAGCCGATTTACTAGACGCTAATTTTGTAGCAGCGGTAGAAAAAATTTACCAATCCAAAGGACGATTAGTGGTGACTGGAATTGGCAAAAGTGCTATCATAGCTCAGAAAATGGTAGCCAGCTTCAATTCGACAGGAACACCTTCGCTTTTTTTACACGCCGCCGAAGCCATTCATGGTGACCTGGGCATGCTGCAAAAAGAAGATGTGGTGATTTGTATTTCAAAAAGCGGAAATAGTCCTGAAATCAAAGTTTTGGTTCCTTTATTAAAACGTTTCGACAATATTTTGATTGCCATTACTGGAAACATGAGTTCGTTTTTAGCGCAAGGATCGGATATTGTGTTAAACACTACAGTAGATAGCGAATCTTGTCCTAATAATTTGGCACCAACCAATAGTACCACAGCCCAATTGGTGATGGGTGATGCCTTAGCCGTATGTTTGATGGAAATGCGCGATTTCAAAGCGGAAGATTTTGCGGTGTATCATCCAGGAGGCGCTTTAGGAAAAAAACTGTTGCTTCGCGTCAAAGATATGTTAGAGAATTCGTTGAAACCCATTGTTGCGCCAGACGCACCTATCAAAAAAGTAATTTTTGAAATTTCTGAAAAACGTTTAGGCGTAACCGCAGTGGTAGAAAACAATAAAGTTATCGGAATTATCACGGATGGAGATATCCGACGCATGTTGAACGAAAGAGATTCTTTTGCTGAAGTAACGGCTCAAGACATTATGACTAAAAACCCAATAACCACCACCTCAGAAGCGATGGTTATTGATGCGTTTCACATGATGGAAAACTTCAAAATCACTCAACTGATTGTGGTAGATGATTCAGAATTCAAAGGCGTATTGCATTTACACGATATTTTAAAAGAGGGAATTATATAATGGCGAAGAAAGATTTAAACGAAATGTCGTTTTTGGACCATCTTGAAGAACTGAGATGGTTATTAGTTAAAAGTACGATTGCCATCCTCGTTATGGCTACTATAACTTTTTTTGTAAGCGACTTTATTTTTAATGATGTCATTTTCGGACCAACCAAAGCCGAATTTATAACCTACGAACTATTTTGCGATTTATCCCATCAGCTGGGTTTTGCCGATAGTATTTGTGTTACAGATATGTCGTTCATTATTCAAAATACGAATATGGAAGGGCAAATCAACATTCTAGTTTGGACTTGCATCACCGCCGGTTTCATATTGGCATTTCCATTTATTTTATGGCAAATCTGGCAATTTATTAGCCCAGCTCTGTACGAAAAAGAAAAAAAGCATGCGAAACTGTTTGTCTTTACGTCGTCCATTCTATTCTTTATGGGAGTTTTGTTTGGCTATTTTGTCATCGTACCCATGTCGGTTAACTTTTTCGCGACCTTTACGGTCAGCGATGTGATTAAAAATCAATTCAGTGTGGATTCGTATATTGGCATGCTTAAAACCAGTGTGATCGCCTGTGGATTGTTTTTTGAATTGCCTATCATCATTTACTTTTTAACCAAATTAGGATTGGTAACACCAACCTTCTTACGAAAATACTGGAAATATGCTGTGATTGTAATTTTGATTGTAGCCGCTATCGTGACTCCTCCAGATGTGGTGAGTCAAATTATTGTGACTATTCCAATGTTATTAATTTACGAAGCAAGTATTTTGATTTCTAAAATTGTAATCCGAAATAAAGACAAAGCAAATGGCTGATATCGTTCAAGAATTTAATGAGTACCGTTCTAAAATGAACGAGAAATTATTGGCAGACAATAATAAAATAGTAAAGCGTATTTTTAATCTGGATACCAATGCCTATGCTGAAGGCGCTTTGGATGTAAAGACCAAAGAACTTATAGGTCTAGTGGCCTCTGCCGTTTTGCGTTGTGATGATTGCGTGAAATACCATTTGGAAACCAGTTACAAAGAAGGAGTGACCAAAGAAGAAATGATGGAAGCTATGGGGATTGCCACTTTGGTTGGCGGAACCATTGTAGTCCCGCATTTGCGTAGAGCTTATGAATTCTGGGAAGCTTTAGAGAATAATCAATAATGTATCAATGCAACCATGAAGCGATTGCTACATGTACTAATTGAATAATTTACACTTAAAGAAATGATATTAAGAGCAGATAATTTGGTAAAAACCTACAAAGGCCGCAGTGTCGTGAAAGGGATTTCGGTGGAAGTAAACCAAGGCGAAATTGTAGGTCTCTTAGGTCCAAACGGAGCGGGGAAAACGACTTCTTTTTATATGATTGTGGGATTGGTAAAGCCTAATTCAGGGAGCATTCATTTAGATAATTTGGATATCACAGATTATCCGATGTACAAAAGGGCTCAAGCCGGAATTGGATATTTAGCTCAAGAAGCTTCTGTTTTTAGAAAACTAAGTATTGAAGATAATATTCTAAGTGTGTTACAATTGACTTCTTTATCCAAAGCCGAACAAGAAGCCAAGATGGAAAGTTTGATAGCCGAATTTAGTTTGGAACACATTCGTACCAACCGAGGCGATTTGCTGTCCGGAGGAGAAAGACGTCGTACCGAAATTGCACGTTGTTTGGCCACTGATCCTAAGTTCATCTTATTGGACGAACCTTTTGCAGGTGTCGATCCAGTTGCGGTAGAAGACATTCAGCGCATTGTAGCCCAATTGAAAAATAAAAATATTGGTATCTTAATTACAGATCATAATGTTCAAGAAACACTAGCCATTACAGACAAAACCTATTTGATGTTTGAAGGTGGTATTTTAAAAGCTGGTATCCCTGAAGAATTAGTCGAAGACGAAATGGTTCGTCGCGTGTATTTGGGACAAAACTTCGAATTGAGAAAGAAAAAATTAGAATTCTAACTTTCGAATGATGGAAAAACCGAGTAAAGAAACTCTTGAAAAATGGCACAAAGATCCCAACAATTGGAAATGGGGTAGCTTTTATTATAACAAAGAAGACCATCGTTTGCAGCCACCAAAACGAATTTCTTGGATGGGATGGACTGTCAATTTTGCCAACCCAAAATCAGTAGCATTATTTGTAGCTATACTTGTTTTTTGTCTTTTAAGCGTACTCTACGCTGAATCGTTAAAATAATTCGTTTAAGCTAAGCGATTCATTTTAGTCAAGGCATTATTCGCAACCGAAAGCAGCACATACAATACAATCACCAAAGGAATTCCAGCATATTGAAAAACAGCCAACAATCCGATTGAGCAACCTAAAAAACTAAATTGTAAGGCGTTTTTCTTTACACCCATTTGCTTGATTTTCATGGAAAATAACGGAATCTCAGCATTTAGCATGTACACACTTAGTAGGGTAATTCCAACCAAAACGAATGGATTTGTTAACAATTCCAACACAAAAAAGGAATCGGAATAGCGCAATACCAAGGGCAAACTCAAAATAAATAAAGCATTGGCCGGTGTTGGTAATCCAATAAAAGAATCGGTTTGACGGGTATCAATATTGAAATTGGCCAAACGATAACAAGAACCTAAAGCAATCAAAAAACCTAGAAACGGAAAGGGTTCCACAGCCCAGCCTAATTTTGGATAACCACTAGCACTTCCCATCATTTGATACATTACAATTCCTGGCACTACTCCACTTGTCACCATATCGGCTAAAGAATCCAATTGCAATCCTAAGGGACTGGACACTTGAAACAAGCGGGCAAAGAAACCATCAAAAAAATCCAAGAAAATACCCAAGCTCACAAAATAAAAAGCCATTTCGAAATTAGCATTCGAGGCAAAAACCATAGCGATACAGCCACAGAAAAGATTGAGTAATGTAATCGTATTGGGAATCTGTTTTTTAATCGTCATCATAAGTAATAAATAACCGTCTAGGAGGGCAAATTTAATATAATTAGTGAATGCTATTGCGTTTGGCCTGGGTTTTTTCGATAGCATTCCTAGTTTAATAGAATTTCAATGACAAAATAGTAACTCTTTATAAAAAAGTTTACTTTTGAAAACGATAGTAATATTCCCATTATGAAGTTTCTAAGCCTGCAAAAAATCGTTCTATTAGTAGTCCTTTGGATGAGTATTCCTTTTTGCTTCTCGCAAACAACTCCGATTTCGAAAGAAGCTAAAATAAGTGTACTAACCTGTGGCACCAGCAACGAAATTTATGCCTTATTTGGCCATACCGCCATCCGAGTAAACGATAGCGCTAACGGAATGGATGTAGTATATAATTATGGCGCCTTTGATTTTGGGACTTCGAATTTTGCGCTGAAATTTGTTAAAGGCAATTTGCAGTATTTTGCTGTTGCTAATTCGTATGCCGATTTTATTGCCAATTATTCTTATGAAAGACGTTCTGTTTACGAACAAGAATTGCGTCTAACAGTTCCTCAAAAAGAAAAATTAGTCGCCTTACTCAACCAATCTTTATTACTAGAAAACCGAGAATACACCTATAAATTCATCGACCAAAACTGCACTTCAATGGCAGTAGACGTGATCAATAAAGCAGTTGAAAAGGAAGTTATTGTAAAAAAAGGTGATACCATTTCGACCTACAGAAGTATCTTGTATCCGTATTTTGACCATCATTTTTACGAACAGTTGGGAACCAGTATCATTTTTGGTACCAAAACAGATCAAGCTGGAACCGCTATTTTCTTACCTTTTGAATTGAAAGAAAGTTTGGATCAAATTCAATTGAACCAACAACCAATTGTAAAACAAAACAACACACTATTGGAATTTGAACCCGAAACCAATTCGTCATGGTGGAACAATCCCTATACCTACTTGCTGTTTTTGGGATTCATTCTACTTCTAAATAAAAAATGGAGTGATACGTTTTATTTAACTAGTATGGGAATTTTGGGGATCGCATTTACCATTTTAGGATTCTACTCTACCCATTTAGAATTAGCGAACAACTACAACACCTTAGTGTTCAATCCTGCTTTGATCGCCTTGATCGCGTTTGCCAAAGCCAAAAACAAAAAAGGCGTCCAATTCACTTTTTGGTTCAATTGCATTGCATTAGTACTCTATGCTGTATTGCTAACTAATAAAGCACATCTTTGGATAGTAGCGCCTTTAATTATTACCAATGGAGTGATTCTAGTACGACGTTATTCGAAGAAAGAAGTATAATTCACGCTATTCGATTTACGATTTACGACCCGAGGCGAAGCCGAACGGAGCGAAGCTAATCACTAATTACGATCTCCCAAAGAAATCTTTCAAAATAATTTTAGTAAACATGCGAGCGCCTTCGTCGTTCAAATGACCACAGGAAGAGAAATACTGATCGCCTTCAACCGCCTTTTCATAATTGTGAATCTCTGGGTATTTTGATTTCACTTTATCAAAATAATCCATTCCCTTGACGTTAGAACACATCGGAGTCATCAAAGCAATCAACTCGATATGATTGGCTTTGCAAATGGCTTTAATCTCTTTGTAATAGCGGTTGTCCAAAGGTTTCATATTGCGAATATCATTTTTCATATTCCCTTTTTTCTTGCCTCCCAAAGGATGATAGCCTAAATTATCCAGATAGTTCGTTGGCACTTGTCGCCAACTGCGGTTCATTTCGCGAAACCCAATTTTGGCATCAAAAGCCAAATATCGGTAGAATGGAATGTAATACAACTTCCAAAAATCCTGCTCTACAGCAAAATGATCTTTGATAATTTGTGAGTCGTGGAGATAGGGTAAAAATTGGGCTGATATTCCGGCATCCCGAGTTTCGTTAGCCAAATTCATATCGGTTTCCAAAATCAATTTTTTGATTACAAATTTCCGTTCTATCATCAATTTTATTAATAAGGAAGCTTCAAACAAATGCGAAGCACTCATGCCGTAATTTAAGGTCTTGATTCCTTTTTCTTCAAATAAAGGGGCTACAAAATGATTGTTGGCTCGAGACGAACCCAAAAAAACAACATCGTATTGCTGCGGACTCGCGTGATAGACGTATTCGATTTTTCCTCTAGTGGAAGATTGTTGAAAAATGGTAGTATAGCCCCAATCCAAAACTACTGCCAGTAGGAGTATTGCAATCAGAATAAAGGCTAGTAAACGGCTAAATTGTTTCATTAAAATTGAAAATAAATAAATTCTTTATAATCCGAAAAAGTACCCAAAGCCAAAATAGCGGCTAAGCACAGTACTAATTTCAAACCGCTGTACTTTCCTGAAATGGGCTCGACCTTAGTTCTAGAATTCCATTCTACCACAACAAAAGCGCCAATTAAAAAAAGTAATTCGTAATTGTATCGTTGGTTTTTAAGAAATTGAGAGCTGAAATGTTGGTCGGTGAAAATCTGCTGAATATAACGAAGCGCTTGACTTATTGAACTCGCTCTAAAGAAAATCCAAGCCAAACAACTCAACATAAAGGTCATCAAAATACTGCCAAGAACGCGAACCGATTCCCAATTGCGATGTAAAACTACCGTTTCCATATTGGTTCGATTGCGTTGTAAAAGTAGCAAAGGCAGAAAATAAATAGCATTAATCAATCCCCAAGCGATAAACGTCCAGTTGGCACCATGCCAAAAACCACTCACTAAGAAAATAATAAAAGTGTTGCGAATTTTCATTCCCATACCGCCACTACTTCCTCCTAACGGAATATACAAATAGTCTCGGAACCAAGACGAAAGTGAAATGTGCCAACGACGCCAGAACTCGGCTATATCTCTAGAAAAATAAGGGTAATTAAAATTGCGCAATAAGTCAATTCCAAATAATTTAGACATTCCCAAAGCCATATCCGAATAACCCGAAAAATCACCATAAATCTGAAAAGCAAAATAGACCGCTCCCAAAATCAGCGACAGCGAATTCATGGACGAATGATAATCAAAAATGGCATTGGCATAGGTCGCACAAGTATCGGCAATGACTACTTTTTTAACCAATCCCCATAGAAATTGATAGACGCCTTCTTTGGCTTTCTCAAAATCAAAATGACGTTTGATTTTTACTTGTGGCAATAAATGCGTTGCACGTTCAATTGGCCCAGCCACTAGTAATGGAAAGTAACTCACAAAAAGAGAATAATCGACAAAATTAGTTTCGGCCTTGATGCGTTTTAAATAGATATCGATTACATAGGACAAACCGTGGAAAGTATAAAACGAAATTCCAACAGGCAAAACGACATTCAGTAATAAGGGACTCGTCGATAAACCAACAGCATTCAACGATTCCGAAAGTGAACTAGCAAAAAAATTGTAGTATTTGAATACGCCAAGGAATCCTAGATTCACAATGATACTCAACCAAAACCAAAACTTCCTTCCCCTTTCGGTTTTGCCTTTTTCAATTCGGAGTCCGGTGTAATAATCCAAAAAAGTTGAAAAAACCAACAAGAACAAGAAACGCCAATCCCAACACGAATAAAAGTAATAACTCGCTACTATCAACACTGCATTCTGACTGGCTTTGCTTTTATTAAAAACAAACCAATAGAGCACAAATACGATGGGTAAAAAAACCGCAAAGGACAACGAGTTAAAAAACATAGTTAGGGGTTTCCAAATTTCAAACGCGAAATTAAGATTTATTCTTTTTACAAACTAATAATATGCGATTTACGAAGTACGACATACGAAGTACGATTTGGAAATGTGCTAATTTGAAAATGTATTAATTCGTATATTTAGCGCTAGACGTTCCCCTCTTGAAATCGAAGATTCAACGATTCCAAAGAAATTAATAAAATCTAGAGTTAGAGGGGCTAGGGGTGTGTCTACGATTTACAATATTTGATATACGATGTACAATAACCAGAGATTGCTTCACTGCGTTCGCAATGACTGACAACCAACAACCAACAACTGACAACCCATTACCGACAACCGATAACAAAACCTCGCGCCCTAGCGCCTTTGTGGCTATAAAAAAATCCCCAGAGAATAGTTCTCCAGGGATTCGTATGCGATTTATGTACCAAGTATTACTTATCCAGCACTTCAAATGCAGAGTTCATACTTTTATACTCTGGTACAATTTTCTTCATTTGTGCTACAATAGCTTCGTTATTATAGACCACAGAACCCGAAATTAATTCAATAATATCTTGGTGTAATTCTTCAAATTCTTCTTCAATTTCCTGAGCGATCATGATTTTTTCATGATGAGTAGGAATTGTTTTTGAATTATCGTTCAATAATTCTTCGTATAACTTTTCACCAGGTCGAAGTCCTACAATGTCAATTTTAATATCCACATTCGGAATAAAACCAGCAAGTTTGATCATCTTCTCAGCTAGGTCGTATATCTTAACCGGTTTACCCATATCAAAAATATAGATCTCGCCTCCATTACCCATGGCACCAGCTTCCAATACCAATTGACAGGCTTCTGGAATCGTCATAAAATAACGGATAATGTCTTTATGAGTGATGGTTAGTGGCCCACCATCGGCAATTTGTTTAGTAAATAAGGGTACTACCGAACCGTTAGAGCCTAATACGTTCCCAAAACGAGTAGTAATAAATTTAGTGGCAGCTCCATTATTTTGCTGCTTTTGTTTCCATTGCAATGACTGTACGTACTTTTCGGCGATACGTTTACTTGCCCCCATTACATTCGAAGGATTTACCGCTTTATCGGTGGAGACCATCACAAATTTATCAGCTCCATACTTACAGGATAGATCCGCTAAATTTTTAGTCCCTTTCACATTGGTGATAATCGCCTGAGCTGGATTTTCTTCCATCAAAGGAACATGTTTGTAGGCAGCAGCATGATATACCACTTGGGGTTGGTAAGCTGCAAAAACAGACTCCATAGCTTTACGACTACGCACATCGGCAATGACACTAAAAATATCAGAGCTAGATTCCAAAGCATTGGTCTCTAAAGTAAGATCGTGCAAAGGCGTTTCAGCTTGATCCACCATAACCAACTTGGCCGGTTCAAAGCTTAGTACTTGTCGTACAATTTCACTTCCAATTGAACCCGCAGCACCGGTAATCAAAACCGTTTTACCTTTCAATTGTTTCGTAATGGATTTATCATCTAAAATGATTGGCTTGCGATCTAATAAATCCTCAATCTGAATGTTCTTAATTTTCTGAGAAATTTCTTTTTGGTTTTCCCAGTTAGTAATCAATGGTACCGTAAATACCTTATAATTGAATTCCAAACATTGGTCAACAATTTGGATTTGTTCGTCTTTGCTTAAGCTTTTATCGGCAATGATAACACCCTCTGCACCAATAGATCGCAACAAGGCTGGTAATTTTTTCTTTTGTGCCAAAATAGGCAAATCCAACATACGTTTGGAGGTATTTTGGTTGTTGTGATCCACAAAACCAATCACCTTAAAACGAGCAGGAGTTTCAAAATTCAACGCATTGGCTACCGAAATCGCATTGGCATCTGTACCATAAATAATGACACGAACGAGCTTATTTTTAGAAGAATCAGAGAAATAGAGTTCAAACGTACGCTTGACTATGACACGGTATAAGAACAAACCGCAAAAAGTGAAAACCGTATTGACAAACAAGGCCGTATTTAAAAAGGCTTTATCCTCAAAGTTCCACTCGTAAATCAAATTGAAAATCAGGAAGAAAACTAAAATCGAGACCTGTGAAAATAACAATTTTACGGCATCGATGTAAGAAGAATGTCGAATAATTCCTGAATAGGTTCTGAACAACCAGAACGAAAAGACGTTCATGACTAAAAAGAAAAACAATAATTCTTTCCAGTAAGGTGTCAGTACAAAGTTCAGACCAGTACCTCTAAAAAGTAAAAAACTAAACAAACAAGAGGCAATTAACACCCCAAAATCAATAGATAAAATGATCCAGCGAGGTAGATAATTCAAACTACTAATACTGAATCTCAGATTTTCTCTAGAAAAAAAAGAACTGGATGTAGTTTTATTTTCAGGCATATGACTATTCAAACAACTTTGATTTTATAACAACTTTATCAAACGGTTACGAATGATAAACTCAAAAGTAAACAAATATTTGTAAGTAAAAGAATATTATTTTGGTATTATAAATTGTTTATTATTTATATCTTAAACTTCAACAATCCTACTAAATAGTCTCCATAACCTGACTTACGTAGGGGTTCAGCTATCGCTTTCAATTGGTCAGTCGTGATAAATCCTTGGCGCCAAGCGATTTCTTCTATACAACCCACTTTTAAACCTTGACGTTCTTCCAATACCTGAACAAATTGTCCCGCTTGCATTAAACTAGCAAAGGTTCCGGTATCCAGCCAAGCGGTTCCGCGACTCAATATACCCACTTTTAGTTTCCCTTGTTTCAGGTATTCTTTGTTGACATCAGTAATCTCGTATTCACCACGAGCTGAAGGTTGAATATTTTTAGCAATCTCTACTACTGAATTGTCATAAAAATACAAACCGGGTACCGCATAATTCGATTTGGGTTCCAATGGTTTTTCTTCGATAGAAAGTGCCTTTAAATCGGCATCAAATTCCACTACTCCATAACGCTCCGGATCCGAAACGTGATAGGCAAATACCACACCACCATCAGGTTTCGTATTCGATTGCAATAACTCTTGCATATGGGCGCCAAAGAAAATATTATCGCCCAATACTAAAGCCACTGAATCGTCACCAATGAAATCAGCTCCAATTACAAAAGCTTGCGCTAATCCATTAGGAACGGCTTGCTCCGCATAACTAAATTGACACCCAATCTGTGATCCATCACCCAACAACTTTTTAAAATTAGGCAAATCATGGGGTGTCGAAATAATCAAAATTTCATTAATCCCAGCCATCATTAAAGTGGATAACGGATAATAAATCATCGGCTTATCATAAACCGGCATCATTTGCTTGCTCATGGCCAAAGTCAAGGGATGCAATCGTGTACCGGATCCTCCGGCGAGTATAATTCCTTTCATAGGTTCTAATTTTGCGAATTTTCGCGAATTTCGCGAATTAAACTAATTACTTAAATTAGTCGAATTTTTTTGAGTTTACTATTCTTTTATAAGTTAGGGATGGGGTTCCAAAATTAATCAATAGTCCCAATTCCATATTCGTGCATTTTAAATAATTCTGCAGTTGCGCATATAATACCGAATGTATCTGAGTTACTGCTTTCAATTCAACAATGATGCTATCATAGCAAACAAAGTCAGCTCTATACCGCTTTTTCAATTGTACTCCTTCGTAATACAAATTCAATTGAACTTGTCTTTTATAGGGAATATTTTGAACAATAAACTCTTTTTCTACTACCTCTTCATAGACAGCTTCTAGAAATCCAGGACCTAAAGCTCTATGTACTTTCATACAAGCGCCTATAATAGCATAACTTTCGTCTTTAAAGAGTATTTTGGAGGGGGCATCCATATTCAATTCGTCTAATTCGTGTTAATTCGAATATTGTTTTTCGTAGTAGGATGCATACGCCCCCGAGGTCACATTATCCAACCATTGTTGATTGTCCAAATACCAGTTCACGGTGCGTTCCAATCCTTCTTCAAAAGTAACAGATGGTTTCCAACCCAACTCTTGATTGATTTTTGTAGCATCAATCGCATAACGTAAATCGTGACCCGGACGGTCTTTCACATAAGTAATCAACTGAGCCGAAGTACCAGCTGGACGTCCTAATTTCTCGTCCATGATGTGGCACAATAATTTAACCAAATCAATATTTTGCCATTCGTTGAAACCACCAATGTTATAGGTGTCGTGATTCACTCCTTGGTGGAAAACCAAATCAATGGCTACCGCATGGTCTTCTACGAATAACCAATCGCGGGTATATTTTCCGTCGCCGTAGACTGGCAAAGGCTTGTTGTGAATGATATTATTAATAAACAGCGGAATCAATTTCTCTGGAAAATGAAAAGGTCCGTAGTTGTTGGAACAATTCGTCAACACATACGGCAAACCATAGGTTTCACCATAAGCACGCACAAAATGATCCGAACTCGCTTTGGAAGCAGAGTAAGGCGAATTCGGGTCGTAAGCCGTGGTTTCGGTAAACAAACCTTCGGCACCCAAACTTCCATACACCTCATCGGTACTGATGTGGTAAAAGCGTTTGCCTTCCATTTGGTCTTTCCAAATGGTTTTAGCCGCATTCAGCAAATTCATGGTCCCAATCACATTGGTTTTCACAAAAGCCAAAGGATCGGTAATCGAGCGATCCACATGCGATTCGGCTGCCAAATGCAAAACCCCATCAAACTGATGCTCCGCAAACAAAGCATCGATGAATGGAGCGTCTACAATATCCCCTTTGACAAAGGTATAATTAGGCGCCTTTTCAATATCGGCTATGTTTTCTAAATTCCCTGCATAGGTCAAGGCATCCAAATTATATATATGGTAATTCGGATATTGATTCACAAATCGTCTTACCACATGAGACCCAATAAATCCGGCACCGCCGGTGATTAGTATTTTTTTCATTTTTAATTACAAATTTTTCTAATTACACGAATTAACGCGAAATATTTCAGAGTATTTTAATTGATTATTATAAATTATTTTAGCTTGCCAAAATTAATCGAAATCCTAGGGTTATTTTAGTTCATTCAAAAACTATATTCTCAGAATCTAATCCCATAATTCGAATTAATTTGTGTCAATTAGAGTTAATTCGTGTCAATTCGTAACAATCCCATACATTTTTCTAAACTCTCTCGATATCCAGGCACCACCACACCAAAAGTAGTCGTAATTTTAGATTTGTCCAATAAGGAATAATGCGGTCGTTGGGCTGGCGTAGGATAATCCGAACTTGGAATACCAGATAGAGCACAATCGAAACCTCCAATTTCTTGAATGGCTAGGGCAAATTCGTACCAACTGATTTCCCCTTCGTTCGAAAAGTGATAGATCCCTGCTTGCCAATGCGAATGCGTTATAATGGTTAGAATCGCTTGCGCCAAATCGGCGGCATAAGTGGGACTGCCTATTTGGTCGTTCACTATAGTCAAACTATCGCGTTCCTGCATTAAGCGAGACATGGTTTTAACAAAATTATTCCCAAAACGAGAATATACCCACGAAGTACGAATAACAATCGCATCTGGGTTTTCACTCATACAGGCTTGTTCTCCAGCCAATTTGGTTTGTCCATAGACGTTGATCGCCCCGGTTAGCGCCTCTTCGGTTAAAGCCATACTAGAATTCCCATCAAACACATAATCGGTAGAAACGTGAACTAAACGACAATCGTGGTTTGCACTCCATTGAGCTACAACTCCTACAGCTTGGTGATTCAATACATCTGCTAATTCAGTTTCTGTTTCCGCTTTATCTACTGCTGTGTAAGCTGCACAATTAATAATAATTTGTGGCTGAATAGTATCCAACACATTCGATATCGATGTCAAATCACTCAAATCCAAAACCGAGCGATCCGCAAACACCCATTCGAATTGTGAATAATCACTTGCCAATTCCTTCAATTCGGATCCCAATTGGCCATTGGCTCCTGTTACTAGTATTTTTTTCATAATTTATGCGTGATTCGTAAATCGTAATTCGACCCGAGGCGAAGCCGAACGGAGCGAAGCTAATATCGTATATCTAATATTGAAATAATAGACACACCCCTAGCCCCTCTCAAGAGGGGAACGTCTAGCGCTAAATAGACGAATTGTTACATTTTCAAATTTACAAATTAGCTCATTTTCAAATCGTAATTCGATTCACGATTCACGATTCATGAATTTCGGTTCACGCCTCACAATTAAAATTGACTATTACACCCCTCTATCCCCGGCAACACCAAATCCTTAGCCGACACAATAGCGGCTGCTAAGTCCATGCCCCAGTCAATGTTTAAAGTGGGATCATCAAAACGAATTCCGCCTTCACTTTCTTTGTTGTAAAACTGATCGCATTTGTACAATACTACGGCCGTTTCACTGATGACTGAAAACCCATGGGCAAAACCATGCGGAATCAACAATTGTTTTTTGTTATCAGCGGTTAGTTTAATAGCAAAATGCTTACCGTAAGTAGGCGATTGCTTTCTAATATCTACAGCCACATCAATAATCTCTCCTTGTAGCACTCTAACTAATTTCGTCTGAGCAAAAGGCGGATTTTGATAATGCAAGCCTCTCAAAGTACCGCGTTTGGAAAACGATTGGTTGTCCTGCACAAACTGGATGTTAATCCCTTCTGCTGCTAATGAATTTTGATTATAGGCCTCAAAAAAATACCCACGCGCATCTTCAAATACGGTAGGATTGATAATTACTAAATCTTGTATGGGTGTAGTTTCTATAGTCATTGTTTTTGATATCAGTTATATGTTGTTGAACATGATTCGAATCACGACCCGAGGCAAAGCCGAACGGAGCGAAGCTAATTACGGTTTACGATTTACGATTTATCATTCTATCCCCAGAGCCCTTTCCAAAAACCGTCATAATAATGTATTTAAAATACAAGATTACGGTTAAGTTTGATGTCATTTTGGCATCGGTCTCTGCCAAGAGTTGTGGCGTGGACATGTCTATTTTATTGATTTGTGATAAACCCGTAATGCCAGGTACTACTTTGTACACACCTCGGCTATCGCGCTCTTGAATTAGTTCTTCTTGATTGAATAAATTAGGTCGTGGTCCTACTAAACTCATATCCCCTAGTAATACATTCCATAATTGTGGTAACTCATCTAGTTTGGATTTTCGTAAAAAGGCACCGTATTTTGTCACTGCACTATAATTGGCCAAATGAGTAGCTACCGACTTCGTATCCAAATGCATAGAACGCAACTTATACAAATAAAAGGCTTGCTTGTTTTTCCCCACGCGCTCTTGACAAAAAATAGGAGAACCCGTATCAAAATACCCAATAATTAGTAATACCAAAAGTATCGGACTTAAGAGTAGCAGTCCAATCAAAGAAAAAATAAAATCAAAAAAACGTATCATTTGTTTTTGTTTAATTAGTTTATGAGGTTATTAGTTTAGTCTTAACACTTAAATATCGTACCTCTAACTTCGTAAATCGTATATCTACTTATCTTCCAAAATCATCCTGTACTCGAACAATATCATCTTCATCCGATGGATGGTTCGCATCCGTATGTTGCCAAATCTCAGCAATGACAGCATAATCGTCAAGCCCAATTAAACGGTGACGTTCGCCTTGTTGTAGGGTAATAGTGTCTCCAACGTTTAAAATTTCCAACTCTCCTTCTGTATCGGTAGCACTTCGTTTAACCCCAGCTTGTCCTTGAATGACACGCCAAATTTCGGCTCTGCGATGGTGGTATTGCCAGGACAATCGTTTCTCTGGCGCTACCACTAATATCTTTGGACTTAATGCACCGCCTCTTTTTAGAGTCGAAACATCCAAGCCATCAAAATAATGATTAGCAAACTCTTGTGCTTGCTCCTCAGCAATAACGAAAAAACCACCCCAGGGGCGATTATCTTTTGAAATAACCTTTAAGGAATACGAGTCTAACACTTTTTGTATTTTTTCAAAAATCACAATTAAAAGATTTAATCGTTTTGGAAATCCCTTCTTTTGCTGAAAC
The DNA here is from genome assembly GCA_002382495.1 of Flavobacterium sp. UBA4098. GTDB lineage: Bacteria > Bacteroidota > Bacteroidia > Flavobacteriales > Flavobacteriaceae > Flavobacterium. Next base: position 3,908 of record DFXW01000026.1, on the reverse strand, counting down.
AGGTAATTTTTCAATTACAAAAATAGCTTTTATTTTAGTGTTAGACACCACAAAATTTTCAGTCAACTTATCCAAGCGTTCTGTATTTAAAGGCAAATGTAAAATATCCCCAATTTTAGCGATTGTATTTATTATTTTCTTAGGAATTGGAAAAATTCTAGCTTTTCTACTTGTAGAAGCAGCAATTAACTCAATCAATTCATTAGTTGATAAAGTTTCATCATCTGCTAAATTGTATACTCCCGAAGGAATATATTCTCGTTCTAATATCTGAAGAATTACATAACAAACATTATCAATACTACAAAAAGAACGTTGGTTATGAAAAGCTCCTAAAGGCCATGGAATACCTTTACTAACTAATTGATACAATAAGTTCAAATTACCTTTATTACCTGGCCCATGAATCATAGAAGGACGAATAATAAAAACGCGCTTTCCCTTGGGTAATTCTTTGCTTAAAATATACTGCTCTGCCAATAACTTTGATTGACCATAAGCAGTTTTGGGATTAGTAACTGTTTGTTCTGTTACAATATCCTCTGTTTGATCTGTAACAGCTTTTACACTACTAAAAAAAATAAAATCGCGACAATTACTTTCCAAAAAAACATCAAATAAATCATGAGTTAGTTTGGAATTTATATCAAAATAATTTTTAGAATTTGAAGAGTTTTTTGTATCGTGGGCTTTACCTGCGAGGTGAATGATGGCTTTAGCATCTGTTTCAATCTCGGATTTCCAATTTGGTTTTCTGAGATTAAGGGCTTTGGGCTCGCAATTATGCTCTAATAAGTTTTCAAATAGATTAGATCCTACAAAACCAGTAACACCTGTAATTGATATTTTCATTTATTCAAATTGAGATAAAGCCTTTTTATTCATTTGTATTCGCTCTTTATCAAAAAACCAACCCCATTTGTTAAAATAAGCATAGGCAGATTGAATAAAAATTTTAAATAATTTAAAACTTTTGTTTGCTCCAGACTCATATCCGTGATATACCGATACTAACGGGTAGTAAATAGTCTTATACTTTTGATGCATTCTACGGGATAAATCCCAATCCTCAAAATACATGAAATAATTATCATCGTACATTCCTACTTCTTGAATAGCTTTTAAATTTAGTAAAGTAAAGCAACCCGAAAGAATTGGAGTATTATATATATGTTGTTGTGGTACATTCCTTAATTCATATTTTTCAATAAATTTTGTGTAATATCCGCTTGGTCTTTTAATTTTTCGTAATAAAATACTCCATGGGTTAGGCAGTAGTTTAGGCAAATTCTGAATCGTACCATCTTCATTTAAAATCTGAGGCATCATCAATCCAATGTCCGGATTTTGTTCTACATAATCTACCATCATTGAAATGACATTATCTGTAAAGTAAATATCTGGGTTGACGATAAAATGAAAATTACTCCCCGCTGCTATTGCTTTTTGGATAGCAATGTTGTGTGCTGATCCAAATCCAGGATTTGATGGATTATGCAGATATTCAATTCGTGGACCAATTTTTAACTCTCTCAACTTATCTGTTGGGGAATTATCTACTAAAAAAATTATATCGACAGCTTCATTTCTCAATAAAGATTTAATTGTATTTTGCACCAACATAAAATTATTTTTATACAAAACGATACTGGAACTTATTTTTACTGTCATTTAATTTAATTTATAATAATGCAAGTGTCGATAAATCTTTTTCTGAAATCATTAATAAAATTTACTTTCCCTTAAATCATTTAATTGGAACAATTAAAAATTTCACTAGTGTCTTTAGTCTAACGAAATTGCCCTCAAAATATGCTAATCCTAATGATAATTCTAACCTAGAAAAAGAAAATATAGCACCGCCTAAAGCACGAAAAACAACATATAAAGCATGGAAATACATTTTATGTTTAGACAAGAGAGCCATTACCCCAATACCATAAGTATTAAGTTTCTTTCTTTTTTGTTTATAATTAAGCTTTTTAAACTTATCAAAACTAGACGGATGAAACGAATACACTTCATTACTATAATAAAACGGCTCAAATTTTACCGCTCTAATGAAATAATCTCCATCTTCACCAGCTCCATACTTTGCATTTATTCCGAAACTTTCATCAAAATATTTAACATTAAAAAAAGTTGAATAATTCAACACCATATTAACAGCTCCTACAATATTGAAATCTTTTTTAGACAATAATGTTATATTATTAAGATTAATTTTTCTAAAATAACGATATGTTCCTGTACAATACACATCTGTTATTAAATTCTTAAAATCTTCTTCCTGGATTTTCTTTTGAATTGCTTTGAAAAAAGAATCATCATAAGAAGAATCATCATCAGGAAAACAGACAAACTCAGAATAATAATTATTATCTAGTAAATATTTTATTCCAATGTTCCTAGCTACAGAGCTATTGACATTTTCTCCATGATCAATTACTTTAAAATTATTGAACCCTGATTTTTTAATACCACTAATTAATTCTTTAGTTTGATTTACAATTATCACACAAACAGAAATAAATGAGTTATTGTCATTAACACTTTTTATTAATTTATAAATATAATTATGATCACAGCAGGTTGAAATTATTATAAGATTGTATTTTGACATTTAATTTTATTAAATCAATTTTTTTTAAAAATTAAGAATTTTTCTAAAGCATTTTGACTGGAGAGTAAAAATAACTGCTAATAAAAAAAACAAAGAAACCATGAAAAATCAATGGCTCAGAAGCCATACAAATTAACATTAGGAGAAAAAAAAATCCTTTATTATAATTAATTATTTTCTGATTATACAATAGGAATAAATAAGACAACCCTAATGGCACCCCTAAATATAAAAAAATAGTTATTACAGAATTCGTGTTGCCGTGAGCTTCTGTAAAATCACTATCCATATAGATTGAACTTTTTTCTTGAGCTTCTTTATTTTTAATTTTTGAAAATCCAACCGCTGTAAAAAAATTATCTTTAGTAATATCCAGAGAAACTAATGCATCGTAATTTCTAATTAAAAATGACGCTTCTCCCTCACCTGAAACTTTTTCATTAATATTAGAAATTAAAATAGGAGTTGAAACTACCAAAAATAAAAACAAAAAACTTATTTTTTTTATCTTGCTACTATCACTTTTAAAAAGGTAATATACAAACTGAAGAAATACTACTAAAAGACCTGTTGTAGAAAAAGTTGTAAAAATCAAAAAACAAGTTAAAAATACCAAAAGTTTATTAAGTTTTCGCTTTTCTCCAAAAAGCAGCCTAAATAAAAAAACATTAAGAACTACACTCAATACTCCAGGCTCCCAATAAATACCTTGATTTCTAACTATATCTATTCCTAATATCGTATGCTTGGCTACATAGAAAAAGATATAAAAAAGTTGATTACAGGAATAACTGTCGTTTGAAAAAGGAGTAAACAAACTCGTCAGAAAATTACTAGCAATAAAATTCAAAAATGAATAAATAACAATTGTAATAAAAACAAAATCAAAATTATAAATAGAGATATTTTCTTTGTTAATTAATGCAAGAAAAGCCATGTTGAAAATAAAAACTAAACCATACATCACAGGATACTCAATAAAACTTGAATTAAACCCAGTTAAAATCCAATTTAAAGACAAAAAAAACATTAATATCCCTGTAGCATTTAAAAATGATATTAAATGATCTTTATAGTATTCTTTTTGAAATAAAAGCGACACAATTGACACAATTAGCAATATGAAATAAAACAAATTAGCTCCAAAAACAATAGGATAAACTGATCCGCAAAACAAAAATAACAGTAGTATTATAAACAAATTTAGTCCTTTAGATATATCCATTATCCCTTTATTCTCTTTTAAGAAGCCTTAATATCCAATTATCAATCCTTTGTTCTTTCA
>DFXW01000009.1 GCA_002382495.1 Flavobacterium sp. UBA4098 | reverse complement strand
GGAGTGTTATCAAAACTAATTTATTACCCAGTACTCGAACCAATAATTTAAATAGTAAACCAAGTTTGAGTAACAATTACCAACTCTATTTGGGTTATCTAATAAAGAATAATTCCAATGTTGAAATTGAACCTTCTATTTATCATCAGTTATTTTCCGAAGGACACCCTTCAACAACTGATTTTAATATAAAATTTAGGCGACACACTACTTTTGGCAATTATTATTGGGCCGGGATTGGCTATCGTTTTACAAACAATCAACTTTTTAAACCGTTTACAATTAGTCCCATGGTCGGATTTAAAAAAGCCAATTTCTATTTTGGTTATTTGTATCAAGTTGACTTGAACTCATTTGCCGCTTATAATTCAGGTACTCATATGCTAACTTTAGGTTTTGATTTTTCTCAAGGTAGTAGCAATTGTGTTTGCACCCAAAACTAAAATCACAATTAAAGTTCAATTTTTTAAAAAAAAGAGAATAAAGAATAGCAAATTATTTAATTTACAACGATTTCGTTAAGAAAATCTGATTTTTTATCGCTTTTCAGAATTTGTCACAACACGAAAAGTTCTATCTTTGTTTCTCTTTCAGAAAAACTAAAAAACAGATACAATGAAAACGGTAAACGATTTTAATTTTAATAATAAAAAAGCAATCATTCGCGTTGATTTTAACGTGCCTTTGGATGAAAATTTCAATGTAACAGATGCAACACGTATTGAAGCTGCAAAACCAACAATTGATAAAATTTTGGCTGATGGTGGAAGCGTTATTTTAATGTCGCATTTAGGTCGTCCAAAAGGAGCCGAAGACAAATATTCTTTGAAACACATCTTAAAAACGGCTTCGGCTATTTTAGGAGTACCGGTTCAATTTGCCGCTAATTGTGTAGGAGCAGATGCTAAAGCAGCCTCAGACCAATTACAAGCTGGTCAAGTTTTATTGTTGGAAAATTTACGTTTTCATGCTGAAGAAGAAGCGGGAGACGTAGCTTTCGCCAAAGAATTAGCTTCATTAGGTGATATTTATGTTAACGATGCTTTTGGTACCGCACACCGTGCACATGCTTCAACTACTATTATCGCACAATTTTTTCCAAACGATAAATGTTTTGGAACCTTGCTTGCAAAAGAAATTGAAAGCTTGAATAAAGTATTAAACAACAGTGTAAAACCAGTAACTGCTGTTCTTGGAGGATCTAAAGTTTCTTCAAAAATTACGGTGATCGAAAATATTTTAGATAAAGTAGACCACATGATTATTGGTGGTGGAATGACCTTTACTTTTGTAAAAGCACTAGGCGGAAAAATTGGAGATTCTATTTGCGAAGACGATAAACAAGAATTAGCTCTAGAAATTTTGCGTTTAGCTAAAGAAAAAGGAGTTCAAATTCACATTCCAGTGGATGTGGTTGCCGGAGATAAATTCTCAAATGACGCTAATACGCAAGTAGTTGATGTAAGAGCAATTCCTGACGGATGGGAAGGAATGGACGCAGGGCCTAAATCATTAGAAAACTTTAAAAAAGTAATATTAGAGTCAAAAACAATTCTTTGGAACGGACCTTTAGGTGTTTTTGAAATGCCAACTTTTGCAAAAGGAACCATTGCTTTAGGAGAATTCATTGCTGAATCAACAGCTAACGGAGCGTTCTCACTTGTAGGTGGTGGAGATTCAGTTGCGGCTGTAAAACAATTTGGTTTTGAAGACAAAGTAAGTTATGTCTCAACTGGTGGAGGTGCCATGTTAGAAATGTTAGAAGGTAGAGTATTACCAGGAATTGCAGCTATTTTAGAATAAGCAATTTAAATTATAATCAAGTTAAATGAACTTGAACCTATTTATAGAAAACCTTAGCGAAATAAATTTGAGCTGAGGTTTTCTTTTTTAGTCTTAAGTGCTGACTTTTTTTACAAAAAACAATCAAAAAATCCCAAAAATACCCTCAAAACTGATTTTTTAACAATATTTAGGTATTTTTTCAGTTTGAACCTAGTAAGTTTGTAAAAATGATTGTTATAATCGTTTGGAATTTAGCCCCTTTATTACAAGAACTATGAAAATAAAACTCCATATACTTCCTTTTTTTCTCCTGCTATCTTTCTCGCTATTTGCGCAGGAAACAGTGGAGAAAACGACCCCTCTCAAACCAGAGATTAAAAGGACCTACTTAGATTCTATTAAGAAAACATTTGTCAAAGATGATTTGGCCGCTTGTGTAGACAGTTTGTGGTTAAAGGAATTAACCAATTTAGATATTTACAGTAATCTTACCGAAGACATTCAAACCATCAACATTGATGAAAAAGTAGATTATGAATTGCCAACGGATTTGTTAAAAGCACGATTACAAGAAATGGACGATAAATCGCCTTTTCATATCGAATACAATCAAGGTTTAGAAAACATCATCAAGTCCTTTTTGAAAAACCGAAAGCGTTCTTTTGAACGTTTAATGGCTGTTTCCGAATTTTATTTTCCTTTGTTTGAAGAGGCTTTTGACAAACAAAATGTACCACTTGAAATTAAATATTTAGCCGTTGTTGAGTCGGCATTAAATCCTAAAGCGGTTTCTAGAGTAGGTGCTACGGGACTTTGGCAGTTCATGTACCAAACCGGAAAACAGTACGGATTAAAAATTGATTCGTATGTCGATGAACGAAGCGATCCATTAAAAGCAACTGAAGCGGCTGCCCAATACATGAAAAACATGTACGCTATTTTTGGCGATTGGGACTTGGTTTTGGCATCTTATAATTCAGGACCAGGGAATGTAGCAAAAGCCATACGACGTTCAGGAGGTCAACAAAATTATTGGAATATTCGTAAAAACTTACCTAAAGAAACTCAAGGCTATTTGCCAGCATTTCTTGCAACTATGTACATTTACGAATACCATAAAGAACACGGAATCAAACCAGAGAAAGCACCAATCAAGCAATTTGCTACTGATACTGTAATGATTAAAAGACAAATGTCGTTCAAACAAATTTCAGAATTGATTGACATTCCGGTGGCCCAATTGCAAATTCTAAATCCGTCGTACAAACTAAATGTAGTTCCTGCCTACAATGACCAAACTCATTTTTTGAGATTGCCTCAAGACAAGATGGCTGTTTTTACTTCGAACGAATCGAAGATTTATGCGTATGTAGACAGAGAAGCCAATTTAAGAGAACGACCATTCCAAATTGTTCGACCAATTGTTACTCAAGATTCTGTCAATACGTTTCAGCGATTGGCTCAAGCCAAAGTGCGCTATTACCGTGTGAAACGGGGAGACAATTTAAGCAACATTGCACAGAAATATGATGTTGCCGTTGACGATCTAAAAAAATGGAATAATATCAGAGGGAATAAGGTAGCGTATGGAAAGAATTTAAAAATCAATGGAGTTGAAGCCGATCAAAAATCGACGGCTGTTGCCAAAGTTGAAATAGACAAAAAAGGAATTCAGAAAGACAGTTTAGCTACTCCAACAAACTCAATTTATGTGGTTCAAAAAGGAGATAATTTAAGTAACATTGCAAAAAAATTCAATGTCACTATAGCTGAACTTCAAGATTGGAATAAGTTGACTACTAAAAGTATTCCACTAGGAGCGTCACTTCAAGTAGTTAAAAACCCCATACATAATGAGGTTATAGCGAAACCAATTGAAAGAAAAGACATCGCCTACAGCGTTCAAAAAGGAGATAATTTAGGGAGTATTGCTAAGAAATTTGGCGCTTCTGTTGAAGAATTAAAACAATGGAATAATCTTACTTCTAATGCAATTGCTATTGGAAATAGTTTGATTGTAGCAAAAAACGAAATTGTTATTGATACTAATAAAGTAGCCATTGCCAGTTTTAAAAAGAAAGATCAATATCCAAGTACTGCTGGCAAAGAATCCGAATACTATGTAAAAAAAGGAGATTCATTGTATAGCATTTCAAAAAAATACCCAGGAGTAACCATTTCTGATTTAAAGAAATGGAACAATATCAAGGGAGAAGAATTAAAACCGGGAATGAAATTAAAAATTAACGGATAATTCGATGAATCAATTTAAATTTGGGTTTTATTTCATAAGATGAGAATCATGAATAAAGCCCATTTTTTATGCGTATTACTTTCGGTTGTTCTAGTTTCTTGTTTGAAGAAAGAAGCCAACTTACCACGAAAAACATCGGGTGCAATTAACACCATTTCGGTTATTATTGAAGACCAATTGTGGAATGGAGAAGTTGGTGATAGCATCCGAAATAAATTTGCTTCTCCAGTAATAGGACTCCCTGAGGAAGAACCATTATTTACTATTAATCAATTTCCGATTCAATTATTAGAAGGATTTGCTACAGCCAGTCGCGCGATTATTATCGTTAAAAAAGCAACTGAAAATAAATTCGAAATCAAGAAAAATCAATATGCGTCTCCTCAAAATGTCTTTCATATTTCTGGAAAAACAGCTGTAGAAATTTTACAATTGTTAGAAGAACATTCGCCAGAAATAATACGCTATATCAAACAAGCTGAAATTCTAGAAAGTCAACGAATTAATCAAAAGGCGCTTCTTCCTGCGGGGTTATTTAAGAAACAATTTCAGCTTAGTCTTCAAGTCCCTTCTAACTTTGAGCAGGTGATGCGGAAACCCAATTTTGTTTGGTTAAAGAAAAATAGTATTAGCGGAAGTAGTAGCTTGTTACTGTATCAACTGCCGTTGAAGACAATTAGAACCTCTACTGTTTCTGCTGCGATTCTTTCAATGAGAGATTCTATTGGGAAATACATTCAAGGAACCGAACCCCAAACCTACATGATTAGCGAGACAGGCTATACCCCTTATTTTTTCAAATCTACACTTGACCATCGACTTGCTTATGAAACCAGAGGTACTTGGCAACTTCAAAATGATTATATGTCGGGACCGTTTATCAATTACACTATAGTGGATTCTATTAATAAACGATTGGTAGTCTTGGAAGGATTTTGTTATTCACCTTCTAAAGAAAAAAGAGACGTCATGCATGAATTAGAAGCAATCATGCATTCGGTTCATGTACTTAAAAACAATACATTTACCCCAAATAAAAAATAAATTTCATGGCATTAGAATGGACGATTAAATCTTTTGAATCACTTTCTGTACACGAATTGTATGATATCCTTCGCTTGCGAAGTGAAATCTTTGTAGTAGAGCAAAACTGTGTGTATCTTGATTTGGATGGCAAAGACCAAAAAGCATTGCATCTTTTTGGAACGTTTAATGGTAAAATTGTAGCACACGCTCGACTATTTAAACCCGGAATTTCATTCATTCATGCTTCCATTGGTCGTGTAACTGTCGATGCAAAACACAGAGACAAAAAATGGGGTCATGAATTAATGCACCAAGCCATTGCAGGAGTTTTTGAACATTTTGGCGAGATTGAAATCACCATTGGGGCCCAATTATATCTCAAAAAATTCTACGAAAGCCATGGCTTTGTTCAAACTAGCGAAATGTATTTAGAAGATGACATTCCACACATTCAAATGGACAAGAGTCATTAACATTTAGTAATCACTAATTCAACTCGTCGGTCTAATTCAGGTTCTTTACCGATAGGGAATTGATTACCAAACCCTTTAAAAGTCATTCGCGAAGGATCAATCTTTCGCATTACTAAATAACGATACACCGCTTTGGCTCTATTATAAGATAACTTTCTTTCTTTGGTGTCTTTGTCGATTGCATCCAAAAAGTATTTTGGAGTACAACAAACATGCCCTTGAACTTCAAAATAGATATACGGATTGTTCTTCAAAAAAATCACAATCTTATCTAAAATAGCTCTCGATTTTAAGTCCAAATAACTACTTCCCACCCCAAATTTTACATTTTCTAAATAGATCCGATCCCCTTTTTGATGTGGTAATTGAAAACCAGAAAACAAGTGTGGAATTCCCATGAAAAACTTAGGCCTAATTTGTTCTACCACAATTTCCACACGGCGGTTTATAGAACGTGTTTGGTCTAGGTCTAGTTCAACGTCTTTGTTAACTAGCACTCTTCCTTTGCCTTCTAATGCAATTAGTTTCTTCGGATTCAATCCCAGGTTGAGTAAGATTTTTTCAACAGTAGTTACCCTTCGGTCAGACAAATTNNCTGTCTATTTTTTGAAAAAAATCACAAAGCAGGTCTTTTTGTGGTTCTTTAAGCAGGTCTACATCAAAATCAAAATACACATTTTGCGTAATTTTTTCTTGAGCAATCCCGTTAAGAAACAGTAGTAAAAACACTATTTTGAGTAGTTTTTCCATTACATTTTCACTATTTTACTTTTGCTCTTCCTTAGAAACAGCATTTATTTGTGCTAAAAATTTCTCTATTAATTGAACTGTTTTGGTATTTATTTCTTCAAAAGACAAGCGCTCTTTGCTTTGGTAAAAAAACATTAATGCATACGGCTGATGAAGTTGGTCTTTGAGCAAATGTTGATTGAGTCGGTAGGTCTCGCGTAAAACACGCTTGAAATAATTGCGATCAACCGCTTTTTTGAAGTATTTTTTAGACACCGATACGCCAACTTTTAAAAGCTGTTTGTCTCCCAAGTTACCCGAATGATAGACTAATCGCAAGGGGTATTTGGATACGGATTTCCCTTCGGAAAATAATAATCCGATAGTGATCTTGCTTTTTAGTTTTTCGTTTTTTGGATAATTGAAATTCATTTTAGGAAAAAATACCACTTAATTTAGTTCTCAAAGGTACAATTAAACGCTAAACAGGCGTAATTCTGGAGGATTTAAATAGCCCTAAAAATTAATTTCGTACTTTTGTCATTCATTTTTCATGCATGCAAAAACTAATTTCGTATCCTCTTTCCATTATTTACTATTTGTGTTTTGGACTTTGTTTGGTTGTTTTTCATCCAATTCAATGGGTATGCTTCAACGTTTTTGGTTACCAAGCACATAAAAAAAGTGTCGATATATTGAACCTGTTTTTAGTGCGGTGTACCAATATTTTAGGAACGACTTATCAGTTTGAAAATACAGAGCGTATTCCAAAGAATGTACCGATAATTTTTGTAGCCAATCATCAAAGTTTGTATGATATTGTTGCCATGATTTGGTATTTAAGAGACTTTCATTGCAAGTTTGTGAGCAAGAAAGAATTAGGAAAAGGAATTCCGAGCGTGTCCTACAATTTGAATCACGGGGGCTCTGTTTTAATTGACAGAAAAGATCCGAAACAAGCCATTCCTGTTATCAAAGGATTGTCTGAATATATTGAAAAAAACACCCGTTCTGCTGTAATTTTTCCGGAAGGAACCCGAAGCAAAACCGGAAAACCAAAACCGTTCGCGCAAAGCGGATTGAAAATATTATGTAAGTACGCCCCTTCTGCTTATGTGGTTCCAATTACCATCAACAATTCATGGAAGATGGTTCGATTTGGTACATTCCCAATGGGTTTAGGCAACCCCCTCAAATTTACCATTCACCCTCCTTTACTAGTGAGTGAACATACATTTGAAGAAATTGTCGAAAAAGCTGAAAAAGCAGTAGTAGAAGGAATACAAATTTAATAATATAAAAAAATGTCAATTAAAAACATTCGTTTAGAAGTGATGCAGTTTTTGGAAAAAAACGTGGATAGCTTCGTAGAACAGTACTTAATTCCAGTGGAAAGCATTTGGCAACCTACTGATTTTTTGCCTAATTCGCAAAGTGAAAACTTTTTTGAAGAAGTAAAAGAACTTAGAGAAATTGCTAAAGAGTTACCGTATGATTTTTGGGTTGCTATGGTAGGAGATACCATCACTGAAGAGGCTCTGCCTACCTATGAGTCTTGGTTAATGGAAGTTGAAGGAATCGATAATTTAGAAAGAAACGGTTGGTCAAGCTGGATTCGTCAATGGACCGGAGAAGAAAACCGCCACGGAGACATGTTAAATAAATACTTGTATTTGTCGGGTCGTGTGAACATGCGTGAGGTTGAAATTACAACCCAACATTTAATCAATGATGGATTTGATATTGGTACTGGAAGAGACCCGTATAAAAATTTTGTATATACTAGTTTTCAAGAGTTAGCTACTTATGTTTCACACAATAGAGTATCACAAATTGCTAAAAAATACGGCGATAATAAATTGTCTAAAATGTGTAAAATGATTGCTGGAGACGAGATGCGTCACCACCATGCGTATAGCGAATTTGTGAATCGAATTTTCCAAGTAGATCCAAGCGAAATGATGTTAGCGTTTCAATACATGATGAAACAAAAAATTGTAATGCCTGCGCATTTCTTAAGAGAATCAGGACAACAGATCAGTTCAGCATTTGAAAACTTTTCGGATTCAGCACAACGAATTGGAGTATATACCGCCAACGATTATGTAGAGATCATGCAAAAGCTAATCGACAAATGGCAAATTGATAAAATTTCTGGATTGACTGACGAAGCTGAAAAAGCACGTGATTATTTGATGAAATTACCAGCGAGAATGGCTAAAATTTCAGAAAGATTAGTGATTCCGCAAGAGTCGTATATCTTTAAATGGGTAGAGCCTGCTACTTTGTAAAAAAGTAGTATTTTTAAATAAAATAAAAAGCTGAATTATTGCAATTCAGCTTTTTTTATAAAATAATTTCTAAAATGAGCACCACCAACTTGATTGACAAAACAATCCAATTTGTAAAAGCAACCTTAGCCCAAGCTGAAGGGGGACACGACTGGTTTCACATCGAACGCGTGTACAAAAATGCGGTATTGATTGCAGCATCTGAAAACTGTGATTTGGAAATAGTACAATTGGGCGCTTTGCTTCACGATATTGCGGATAGTAAATTTCACAATGGAGATGAATCGATTGGTCCTAAAACCGCACGCGCTTTTTTAGAATCAGAAAAGGTGTCGCCAGCTACAATTGATCACGTAATTGCAATTATTGAAAACATTTCGTTTAAAGGCGGGAAAGTAGAGAGACAATTTTCGTCTATCGAGTTGGACATTGTACAAGATGCAGATCGATTGGATGCCATTGGAGCCATTGGCATTGCCCGAACATTCAATTATGGCGGATTCAAGAACAGAGCGTTGTATAATCCTGAAATTGCGCCGAATTTGAACATGACGAAAGACGAATATAAAAACAACGAAGCACCCACTATCAATCATTTTTACGAAAAATTATTGCTGTTGAAAGACAAGATGAACACCCAAACAGGAAAACAAATTGCCCAAGATCGTCATCGGTATATGGAAGATTTTTTGGAACAATTTTATGCCGAATGGGAAGGCAAAAAATAAAGATTAGTCTATTGAAAGTTGCTTTTCTTGCATTTCTAAAACCACATCCGAAGCACTTTTAAAAGTAGGGGCTTGTTCTACAATACTTCCAATTCTTTTTTTGTTTAATTTGAAGGTCAAATCGTTTTCTGTAGTAAATAATAAAGCGGTCAAAAAGGGATTATTCATATAAGAAGAAAGTACAAAAAACGCTTCGTCTAAGGTGTGAAAACTTTCTACTTCCTCCGTTTTGTAACGTGCAATAAGTGAAATTTGCACTTGGTCATCTACTAAAACGGGACGCATATAAATATTTTTTAATTCGGTATCACCAATGGTTTTTGCTAAGGTTAATTTAGCAAAAGTATATTGCGCCATACTTTCTTTTACACTCTCCCAAAAAAGGGCGAACTCGGTTTGAAAAGCCATTAGTTTCGTTTTAATTTTGAATTATTTTCCGCTAAAATTAGCTTTTCTTTTTTCTAAAAATGCTGTTGTTCCTTCTTTGAAATCGGCTGTGCCAAACAATCTTCCAAACGCGTTTATCTCTTCTTCATACCCATTTTTACTTCTATCAAAGCTTGCATTTATTGCTAGTATGGCTTCAGAAATAGCGATTGGAGCATTTTTAGTAATTTTTTCAGCAATACCTATACTAAATTCTATTAGGCCAGATTTTGGCACTACATGATTCACTAAGCCATACTCTCTAGCTACGTTTGCCGGAATTGTAGATGCTGTTAAAATCATTTCCATAGCACGCCCTTTACCGATTAATCTTGGAAGTCGTTGCGTTCCACCATATCCTGGAATTAGGCCCAAAGTCACTTCTGGAAAGCCTATTTTTGCATTATCGGATGCAATTCTAAAATGGCAAGCTAATGCCAATTCTAATCCCCCCCCTAACACATAGCCATGAATGGCAGCAATTACTGGTTTTGTTAAATTTTCAATTAAATTAAATACTTTTTCATGTCCTTCGGCTGCTAATTTTGTGCCTTCTACAGGAGAAAAATGAGCAAATTCTGAAATATCAGCGCCTGCAACAAACGCTTTATCTCCACTTCCTGTAAGGATAATAGCTTGTACTAAATCGTCTTGCTCAAAATGTGTAAAGGCAACATGTAATTCTTCTAAAGTGCTTTTATTCAAAGCATTTAATTTATTTGGACGATTTAACGTGACAATTGCTATTTTATTTTCAACGCTAATGATAAGATTTTCAAAATTCATAAAAATTTATTTAGTATTTAAAATTGGCAAACTAACTATAAAAGAGGTGCCTTGACCATAATGTGTTTCAAATGTAATGCTTCCTTTGTAATTTTCGATAATATTTCTGATGATACTTAAACCCAATCCCATGCCGCTATTTTTGGTGGTGAATTTGGGTTCAAAAATTCGGGATTGATCAGTTTCTTTGATACCAATTCCGTTGTCTTTTACTGTGATTAATATGTTTTTTTGATTTTGTATCACTCGTACTACAATAGATTTAGTTTCTTGTTGGTCCGGAATGGCTTGAATGGCATTTTTCACCAAATTGGTAATAATCCGGATGAGTTGTGTCCGATCAATTTTCGCAATAATTTCTTCCGATTCTTTTTCAAAAACCAAGTAGTCTTCGTTGAAAATATCCAAAGCCAATTCCACCACTTCCACCACGTTAAGCAATTCGTTTTGTTGCGCGGGCATCGATGCAAAGTTCGAAAATGCTGAGGCGACCGCGCTCATCGTATCAATTTGTTGAATTAAAGTTTCGGAGTAATCCTTCATCTTTTGTTGGATCTCGGGATCGTTCGGTTCAAATTTTCGTTGGAAACTTTGCACAGTTAAACGCATAGGTGTTAGCGGATTTTTAATCTCGTGGGCAACCTGTTTTGCCATTTCGCGCCAGGCTTCTTCACGTTCGCTTTGGGCTAATTTTACCGCACTGATTTCCAATTCGTCTACCATCGCATTGTACGATTTAATCAACAAATTGATTTCTTTACTACTGGCTTCCACCCCAATTTTTTCGTTCTTTTGATTCAAACTGGTTTCGCTCAATTTATCTGAAATTGTCTTTAACGACTTCGTGATGTAAGTCGAAAGAAAATAGGCCAAGCCAAAAGCGACTAATAACATAAACGAATACACTTGCGCCAAGCGAATCAGAAAACCGTTCAATTCTTTTTCATAAAAACCATCATCTTCGACATAGGGTAAATTCAAAATTCCGAGTGGTTTGAATTTGTCGTCTTTGATTTGGCTGTATGAAGATCGATTTTTTAGCCCGTCAATCGTTTTGATATCAACAAAACGTTTTTCAATAGAAGAACGCACGAGTTTCAAAATGTACTTCGGAATGGGTGGCGCCACTTGGTCTACCGAAAAAGATTCTTTGGAAGATTTCAGCAGTTTTCCTTCTTGACTGTAAATATTGATTTCGATGGCATGAATTTGTGCCAATTCGTGAATTTTATCTTTAAAAATCAAAGGCAAATTTTGCGTTGTCAAAGGATAAGTGGTCGTTGAGAGCACATAGTTGATGTGTTCTTTAACCTCGTTTTCTTTCCGCTCTAAACGTTCTTGGTGGTATACTCTGGCTTCGTTTTTAAACTGAATAATTGAAATAGAGGCCAATATAATTGAAGCCATAATAATCAATACTATCATCGAAAGGAAAATCCTAGTACGAAGCGAAAGCATGGATATTTTATAGCCTTTGACCATATTGAGTGATTAGTGATTAGTTCCTAGTAACTAGTGATTAACTATTTACTAATCACTATTTACTAGTTACTTTTTTTCTCGAATGCGTTTGTAAAATTTAAACCCAAGCATGATGAGAATGGAAAACAAAAAGATGCCAATTACCCCATAAATCCAATTCACCGCATTTTTTAAAATCACTAAAAACACGACTGCGAATAATATTAAAGTAGCCCCTTCGTTCCAAATGCGCATGAAATTCCCCGTATGTTTTATCTCATTATTTTGCAATTGTTTGAAAATTTGATGGCATTTCAAATGGTACAAATACAACAAGAATACAAAACCTAATTTCACATGCATCCACGGCATTTGCAACCAAGCATTTCCCAATTCAGTAAAAAACAACATCCAAAAAGCAAAAAAACTGGCTAAAATTGCCGAAGGCCAAGTGATGATATACCACAAACGGTAACTCATAATCTTGAATTGTTCCTGCAAAATTTCTTTTTCAGGGGACTGTTTTTCAGAGGCTTCAATTTGGTACACAAAAAGGCGGACGATATAAAACAATCCGGCAAACCAAGTGATAACAAAAATTAAGTGCAAGGATTTTAGGTAGTCGTACATGGGCTCAACTATTTGTTGTTTTTAAATTCTTCAATCCATTTTGCTACAACGCCACACCATTCGTCTTCATCATTCATACATGGAATCGCCATAAATTCTTCGCCTCCGTGATGTAAAAATTCTTCGTTAGCTTCCATGGCAATTTCTTCTAAGGTTTCCAAACAATCGGCTACAAAAGCGGGAGTTACCACGGCTAATTTCTTAATTCCTTTTTCAGGCATTTTATTCACTTCGACATCGGTGTATGGCGTCAACCATTTGTCACCTGCTAAACGAGATTGGAAGGTTTGGCTGTATTTTCCTTCTGGAATCCCTAATGTTTTCACTACTTGTTTGGTAGTTTCATAACATTGGTGACGGTAACAAAATTCGTGCGCTGGCGAAGGCGTATTACAGCACGAACCATCAATTTTACAATGGGATTTGGTAATATCGGTTTTGCGAATGTGACGTTTTGGAATTCCATGATACGAAAACAACAAATGATCGTAATCAAAACCTTCTAAGTGTTTTTTGATCGAATTAGACAAGGCTTCAATATATCCAGGTTTGTTGTAGAAAGCCGGAACGGTTGTAAATTTCATATCAGGGAAATGCTTGGCGCGAAGTTCTTCTGCCAATACTAAAATAGTGGTGGTAGACGCCATAGCATGTTGCGGATACAAAGGAAAAAGTAGCACTTCTGTCACGCCTTTATCATGCAATTCTTGTAGTCCTTTTAAAATGGTCATGGTGCCGTATCGCATCGATAATGCCACAGGAATGTCTACCAAAGTTTTCACTTTTTCGTGCATTTTTTTAGAAATCACGATTAAAGGCGAACCTTCGCTGGTCCAAATTCTAGCATAGGCTTCGGCAGATTTTTTAGGTCTTGTTTGTAAAATAATCCCTCGAACTAACAAAGCGCGTAATAAAAACGGTACGTCAATGACGTATTTATCCATTAAAAATTCAT
>DFXW01000043.1:116875-133696 GCA_002382495.1 Flavobacterium sp. UBA4098 | reverse complement strand
TTCAATGATTTGGATGACAATATGGACTTGGCTGAAGATTTTATTCAGTATGTAATTAAATACACCATGGACAAATGTCCAGACGATTTGAAATTCTTAGAAAGTCGTTTGTTAGACGAAGAAAAACAAAAACCACAGGCGGAACGTAGCGAAATGGCGTTGTTAGACAAATTAAACTTTGTTTTAGAAAACAATTTCAAACGTGTATCGTATACAGAGGCAATTGAAATTTTAAGAGAATCGACTCCGAATAAAAAGAAAAAATTCAGTTATATCATTGACGAATGGGGAGCCGATTTACAGTCGGAGCACGAGCGTTATTTAGTAGAAAAACACTTTAAATGTCCGGTAATTTTATTTGATTATCCAGCCAATATCAAAGCTTTTTATATGCGTTTGAACGAAGACGGTAAAACCGTTCGTGCGATGGACATCCTTTTCCCAGGTATTGGAGAAATCGTGGGAGGTTCGCAACGTGAGGAACGTTATGATGTCTTAGTCGAAAAAATGAAAGCCTTAGGCATTGACGAAGAAGAATTATGGTGGTACTTGGATACACGCCGATTTGGATCTGCAGTGCACTCTGGTTTCGGACTTGGATTTGAACGTTTGGTGTTGTTTGTAACCGGTATGACGAATATTCGTGACGTGATTCCTTTCCCAAGAACACCGATGAATGCAGAATTCTAAACAAAGGTCGAAGTTTAAAAGTTTATAAGTTTAATTTATCTAGGCTTTTAAACTTTTAAACCTATACGCTTTTACACTAAAAAAAATGCTAAAGCAATTCCTAAATCTCAAATTAACCCAGAAATTATCTCCACAACAAATTCAGTTGATGAAGTTAATTCAGTTGCCTACGCAAGCCTTTGAGCAACGTTTATTGGAAGAAATGAACGAAAATCCAGCGCTCGAAGCCGGTAAAGAAGAAGAGGAATACGTAAATGACGAGTTTGAAACGGAAGACTATGACGATTATGATGAGGCCGAATCAGAACGTGTCGACGCTGAAGAAATCAATATCGACGACTATTTAAGCAACGACGATACTCCGGATTATAAAACCCAAACTAATAATTACAGTGATGACGATGAAGACCACGATGCGCCATTTGCAGCACCGATTAGTTTTCATCAAGATTTAATCAACCAACTCAATACCTTTATTTTAAACGAGGATGACCGAGAAATTGCGGAATTCCTGGTGGGAAGTATCGACGACATGGGCTACATTCGCAGAAGCATATCTGATATTGTAGACGATTTGGCTTTTACCCAAGCGGTTTACACGGATGAAAAAACCGTAGAACGCCTGATGCATGTGATTCACGAGTTAGAACCTTCTGGTGTAGGCGCGCGCGATTTGCAAGAATGTTTGTTGTTGCAACTCAAACACAAAACCCCGACCGAATATATCGAGCTGGCTACTGATATTATCGAAAATCAGTTTGATGCCTTTACCAAAAAACATTACGACAAACTTGTACAAAAATACAACGTCTCTAACGACCAACTGAAAAAAGCAATTCACGAAATTGAAAAACTAAACCCAAAACCAGGAGGCTCGTTTACCGGTAACAACAAAGTAACCGAAAATATAGTCCCTGATTTTGCTATCCGAATTGTGGAAGGTAAATTGGAATTGAGTTTGAATGGCCGTAATGCCCCTTCGCTACATGTCTCAAGAGATTACCAAGAAATGTTGCAAACCTACAAAGTGTCGAAAGATAAATCGACACAGCAAAAAGAAGCGGTGCAGTTTATTAAGCAGAAATTAGATTCGGCCAAATGGTTCATTGATGCGATTCGCCAACGTCAAGAAACGCTTTATGTAACCATGAATGCGATTATGCATTACCAAGAAGACTTCTTTTTAGAAGGCGACGAAACCAAGTTGAAACCGATGATTTTGAAAGATATCGCTGATATAGTTGGTTTGGATATTTCGACGATTTCTCGGGTGGCCAATAGCAAATATGTGGAAACGCCTTATGGGACTAAATTGATCAAAGAGTTTTTCTCGGAAGCGATGAAAAATGATCAAGGCGAAGATGTTTCGACTTTGGAAATCAAAAAAATATTACAAAACGTCATTGAGGAAGAAGACAAACACAAACCACTACCCGACGATCAATTGGCTGACATTCTAAAAGAAAAAGGCTATCCGATTGC
Source organism: Flavobacterium sp. UBA4098 (assembly GCA_002382495.1). GTDB lineage: Bacteria > Bacteroidota > Bacteroidia > Flavobacteriales > Flavobacteriaceae > Flavobacterium. The sequence continues at coordinate 131,524 of DFXW01000043.1, read as the reverse complement.
TCGAAGAACAATTGCCAAATACCGCGAACAACTCGATATTCCTGTGGCGAGGATGCGAAAAAAAATGTAATTAGTAAATAAAAAATACTTCTTTAGTAAAAATTAATATCTTTGATACTCAAAATCAAATGCTTAAACCCTATTTAAGCTAATTATTAATCCTAAATCTACCCCCAAAACGCCTATGAAAAATCCATAGTTTATCCTCTGTTTATTAGAATCGTTTCGAATTCTAATCGCTTTAATTAGCAAAAATCAATAACAAATTCAGTTTAAAATTCCTGTTTTATGAAAATATAAAATAGTGAATCACATTGCGTTTACATAAAACCTAAGCAACTGAATTAGGCGGAGTACTCTAACCTAATTTCTAAAATCTTCGTTCAAAATGGCTTTGAAAGCAAAAGAAAAATGTAAAAAATGAAAAAAATATACCTATTGCTAGTACTGTGCACTTTTATCCTTTCTTGCACATCAAATGATGAATCAAAATTAGTTACGAATAACACAATTTTAACCTCTAAAGACAGTATCAAACATGAAATTTCTTTACTAATTGGAAAGACAATTATAGATAAAAATGCTAGAGAAGAATTTCTAAAAATAACAGCAGCCATTAATGATAACAGAAACTCCATTTCATTAGCTGCATTATTAAATTCAACTGAAAATATATCAGTTCATGAAAAAAGAATGATCCAGTCTAAATACCAGAATAAATCTGTTGCTGTTTCCTTTTTTAAGGAACGCTTTAATTATGTTCTGAATTCTGAAAAGAAAAACACCCCTGCAATTAATAATTTAAAGGGCAAAAATTCAACTACTAACAAAGGCATTTCTTCTTTATTGAACGAACTTGCAAAGGAGAATTTAGAAATTGTCATTCCTTATTTTGAAGACTTCGATATGAACACCTCGAATGAAATATCAGTAACTTTTGATCCCGAGATTAGAGATGATTGGAATGTAGGAACTAAATTTGAGTTCAATGATCAAGATGCGCTTTTATCGGAGGTAGATGTGATTATTGATGATGATTATGCGTATGAAAACAACACTCTTTTCATTCGAAGTATTCCTGATTATGTTATTGAAGATAGAGTTTATGTAGCCCCAATTCCTGATGTAAATACATCTATAATTGCCGGAAACGATCCTTATATAACTCCAGGAAGTCAGTTTTGGCTTACTCAAAATACTGACCATACAAAAATATCACAAAATGATGTGCTATTGGTGACCATTCCAAAAATTAGAATGAACGGGCATCTTGGAAATATGTTTACATCCAATCTTATAAGTATAGTAAGGGGCTCTGGGGATATCGCAACGAATTCAGATCCCAATTCAGGTTTCTTGGCAAATTCACATGATGTAATTACGTACTTTGAAATCAGCAAACACAATGCTAGAAATAATATATGGACTAAATTAAACGCTACGTTTGATGCAGATTGGGATGTACATAAAGCATCGCAACAAATCGTTTTTATGAACCATAAAAGAAATGCTTACAATGAGGAAGACTCCAAACTTTCAGCTACTGTAGCAATTGGTTTTGATAAAACTACCAATACCATAACATACGAACCAAAATTCAATTTAGAATGGAAGACGAATAGTAAGCAAAATTCAAAAATCAGATTTCATACTGAGTTGAGTCGAAAAGATGTTTTATCACACTTATTTGGTGACTTTTTTGGGAATAATGTTCAAACAGAAGAAAGTATATATTTGCCTTACTCAATACGATCCGCTGGAATGTTTCAATACTACTTCAAAGTACACTTAACTAAAATAGACTAAATCATGAAAAAAATACTAATTGTTACTATCTTCTTTTTTTCAATATCTGCTTACACTCAAAATTCAAAGTACAGTTTAAAATACAATTATGGACTGAACATTGCTTTGCAATCAGATTTAATCGGTGTTTGTATAGATTGTAACACCAACACAATTGGAACCGTTGGCAATCTTGAAATTGAATATAAAATATCAAATTCTGAAAATCTTGGATTTGGGGTTACAATGGCAAAAAATAAAAAAAACAGTACAACTGTAGCGGGGAATATTTATCCTGCTGTAGTTGAATATAATCTTGAGAAAAAAAGTACATTTTTAGAATTGTATTATAAAAAAGCCCTGCTCGATACTAAGAAACTTTTTATAATAGGGGGAATAGGTCTTATGGATGTATACAGTAATGAAAAAACTGGACGCTCTTCTGATAATCACAAACTCCTTTCTGAACCAGGAATTACTTTTGGTGTTGAATATTACCTATTGAAAAAATTAAATTTTGAATTTGGGATTCATTCCAAAATCTACTGGATTCCTTTTAATGATGGAATTCAAAACATAGGAATTGCACCAGTCATAAAATACAATTTTTAAACAAAAAAAGGGAAAACCAATGGTTTTCCCTTTTTTAATTCATGTCGAAAAGTTTCACTATTCTTCACTTTTTTTCATGGCGTGAAAATAAGCAGCGCGACTTAAGGGTTCGTATTCCTCTGTTTCACCTAACATTACTAATTTATCATTATCGGTTTTTCTAAAGCTATAATTGGCTAGATTTCCTGTTCGTGTACAAACTGCATGTACTTTGGTCACATATTCGGCAGTAGCCATTAGAGCGGGCATCGGTCCAAAAGGATTTCCTTTAAAATCCATATCCAATCCGGCTACAATCACTCGGACGCCACGGTTTGCCAAATCGTTACAAACACGTACAATTTCGTCATCAAAAAACTGGGCTTCATCGATGCCTACCACATCACAACCTTGAGCCAAAATGGCAATATTGGCAGCAGCCGGAACCGGAGTAGAACGAATTTCATTGGAATCGTGAGATACTACCATTTCGTCGTGGTAACGGGTATCGACGGCAGGCTTAAATATTTCCACTTTTTGCTTGGCAAATTGAGCGCGTTTTAATCGGCGAATTAATTCCTCTGTTTTACCCGAAAACATGGAGCCAGAAATGACTTCTATCCAACCAAATTGTTCTTTATGATTTACTGTATTTTCGAGAAACATCGTGTGTTTTTATAACTTAAAAAATGAATCGTTTTTTTCCTTTGTATGGGTATAAATTGAATGTAAAATTTTATACTTTTACGTGTTTCCAAATGTAAAAAAAAAATTCAAAGGACTGTCCCAAGTTCAGCGAAATAAAAACAAAAAAAGGAATACGCAAACCAAACCACCCACATCATATAATTTACATCAAATGAAAAAAAGATTGGAAGCCGATTTAATCAGCATTGCACACCGAATTTTACAATTAAAGAATAAATCTGATATCAATCAATTGTATCTGGAAACACAAAAATTATATGAAAAATTGGCAGTGTTGCGTTTTGTAGACGAACACTTTGGCGACAGCAAACCGACCATTGGACAAGCTGAAATTGAAGCAAAAATTGAAGTGGCATTCGAAGCAATTGAAAACGAAGAGCCTGTTGCTATAACTATAGAAGAAATTGAAATTCCTGAAATAGAAACTTCTCCCGAATTGATTTTGGAAGAAGAAGAACAAGAGGAAATAACTGAAATGAAAGAGCCTGTTTTTGAAGAAGAGGAAGATTTAGAAACCTTAGAAGATGAGATCGAAGAAGAGGTGGAGGAAGAAATCGAAGCGCCATTCATTCCAGCATTTGAATTAGAAAAGGAGGAAGAAGTTGAAGAAGAAATCATCGAACAAGCGCCAAAACAAGAAGCCGTTCAAATTTCATTTGAAGACTTAATTGGTGGTGATTTTAGCGAAGACCTTTTTGTGAAAGTAGAAAGTACTGCTTTTGAAACCCCAATCGAAGCAGAACCAGAATCAGCTATTGAAACCGCTGCTTTTGACCTTGATGAAATAGAACTTCCGGAAGAGGAAGAGGTTGAAGAATCCAAATCAGTTACGCTGAACGAAAAACTGGCCAAAGGTATCAACATCGATTTGAATGATCGTATCGCTTTTACTAAACATCTTTTTGGGAATGACCCGGAAGATTACAACCGCGTACTGAATCAATTAATCACTTTTAATACTTTTTATGAAACCCGTGATTTCATCAGAGATATGGTAAAACCAGACTACAACAACTGGGAAGGAAAAGAAGAATACGAAGAACGTTTTATGGAAATTATCGAGAAAAAATTCTTGTAATTCCTTTTTATCAATTGAATTTCTAGCGCCGAATGTCAAAATTATACATCGTTCCCACGCCAATTGGCAATCTCGAAGACATGACTTTTCGTGCGATTCGCATTCTGAAAGAAGTGGATTTAATTCTTGCCGAAGACACACGTACCAGCGGCAAATTATTGAAACATTTTGAAATCAGTACCCACATGCACAGCCACCATATGCACAACGAGCACAAAACGGTGGAAAATGTTATTGCGCGTTTGCAAGCGGGAGAAAACATCGCCTTGATTTCGGATGCGGGAACTCCTGCCATTTCTGATCCCGGATTTTTATTGACCCGTGCTTGTATTGAAAAAGGAATCGAAGTCGAATGTTTACCAGGCGCTACTGCTTTTGTCCCCGCTTTAGTGAATAGTGGTTTACCCAATGATAAATTCGTTTTTGAAGGCTTTTTGCCAGATAAAAAAGGGCGACAAACTCGTTTTTTGGCTTTAGCCGAAGAAACTAGAACGATGATTTTGTATGTTTCGCCACACAAATTAGTAAAAACCTTAGCCGAATTCGGCACCTATTTTGGTGAAGACCGACCTGTTTCAGTTTCACGAGAATTATCCAAACTCCACGAAGAAAATGTGAGAGGAACGGTTAAAGAAGTTTTGACCCACTTCGAGAAAATAGCACCAAGAGGTGAAATCGTTGTGGTGGTGGGTGGCAAACCTGTGGTCAAAGAAGCCAAGAAAAATAAATTTTCAGAAGAAGAATAAATCATGACGCTACACGCCTTTTTAGAGAAACTAAACCAATACCCAGAAGCCATAACTTTTGCCGAAACCATCGCAACCATTGAAAGCAATTACGATTTTACCCCTACTGCTTTTCAAAATGGGAAGCAACACAATGGCGCAGGTGAAAATTCTGGTTCGTGTAAATTATTTGCTTTCGCCAAAATCCAAGAACTATCCCAAGCAGCCACTTTAGCCTGCTTTAGCGCCTACTATTTTGAAGAAGTCCTAGGCGATCCTCATGGAACCAACCACCAAAACATTCGCAATTTTATGCAATTCGGTTGGGACGGAATTCAATTTGAAGGCGAAGCATTAGCATTGAAATAAACCCCCAAAACCCAAATCGATATGCGTTGGACTATCAAACCAAAACCCGCCCCAGAACAAGTTCGTCAACTCGCACAAGAACTCAATGTAGATCCATTGATTGCCACTTTATTGATTCAGCGTGGCATTGCCACTTTTGATCAAGCCAAAGCTTTCTTTCGCCCCTCACTCGATCATTTACACGATCCGTTCTTGATGAAAGATATGGATGTGGCTGTCAACCGAATTGAACAAGCCATTGCCAACCAAGAAAACATTTTGGTTTTTGGCGATTATGATGTAGACGGAACGACAGCTGTTTCTTTGGTCTCTTCCTATTTAAAAAGTATTTATCCCAATATTGCAACCTATATTCCAGATCGCTATGCCGAAGGTTACGGCATTTCTTTCCAAGGGATTGACTTTGCCGAAGACAATGGTTTTTCGTTGATTATTGCTTTAGACTGCGGTATCAAATCGATTGAACATGTAACTTACGCCAAAGAGAAACATATTGATTTTATCATTTGTGATCACCACAGACCAGGCGATTCCCTACCGGATGCAGTCGCTGTTCTCGACCCAAAAAGAGACGATTGTAGGTATCCGTACGACGAATTGTGTGGTTGTGGTGTCGGTTTCAAATTGATTCAGGCTTTAAGCCAAAATCAAAATCAAACTATGAATGATTTGATTCCGTATTTGGATTTAGTTGCCACCGCCATTGCTGCTGATATTGTACCAATAACAGGTGAAAATAGGGTGTTGGCACATTTTGGTTTGCAAGTGATCAACGAAGCGCCCCGACCAGGAATTGCTGCACTGATTCAACAAATTAAAAAACAAAACCTCACCATCACCGATGTTGTTTTTGTCATTGCACCTCGAATCAATGCCGCCGGACGCATCAAACACGGTAATCATGCGGTAGAATTGTTGACCGAATTTAATTTGGAACAAGCACAACAATTTGCCAAAGAAATTGAAGATTACAATTCGGAACGCAAAGGGTTGGACAAACAAATTACCCAAGAAGCACTGCAACAAATTGAGAACAACAAAGAACAAGACCGTTTTACGACCGTAGTTTTTCAAGAGAATTGGCACAAAGGGGTCATCGGAATTGTAGCGTCACGATTAATTGAAACCTACTATAGACCGACTTTAGTGTTTACTAAAAGTGGCGATTATTATGCTGCATCGGCCCGTTCGGTACGCGGTTTTGATGTGTACAATGCGCTAGAAGCTTGTTCAGAACATTTGGAACAATTTGGCGGACATAAGTATGCGGCAGGAATGACTTTGAAGGCAGAAAATTATGAGGCTTTCAAAAATGCCTTTGAAAAAGTAGTACAAGAAACTATGTATCCTGAATTGCGCACTTCCGAAATGGAGATCGATGCCGAAATTGATTTTTCGGAAATCACTCCAAAACTCGTTAGGATTTTAAAACAATTCGAACCTTTTGGCCCACAAAATATGACACCCGTTTTTGCCACTCAAAATGTTATGGACACCGGTTATCCAAAATATATGGGCGCCAATGAAGAACACATTCGTCTTTTTGTAAAACAACAACATTCAGATGGCTTTGCAGCTATTGGTTTTAATCTAGCGCATAAGAAGAATGTAATAGCCAATAGAAATCCATTTCAAATGGCCTATTGCATTGATGAAAATGAATGGAACGGCCAAATAAGCCTACAACTCCGACTAAAAGATATTCAATAATGAAACAAAAAAATGACCCTTACGAAGCCTTGCGCTACCCAGAATTCAATGTGTTTTTAATCTTGCGATTTGCCATGGTTTTTGCTTGGTCGATGCAATTTATTGTGATTGAATGGCAGGTATACAGCTTGACCAAAAGCGCTTTGTCATTAGGAATTATAGGGTTAATGGAAATTATTCCTGCTGTTTCTATGGCGTTGTTTGCTGGGCATATTGTGGATCAAAACGAGAAAAAAGGAATGCTTTTAAAATGTATTTTAGGTTTTTCGGTGATTAGTATTGGCTTGTTTTTATTGACTTGGCCAATAATTACAACGGGTTGGTCAACTCAAGTGATCTTATACAGTATTTATTTCTTGGTGTTTTTAGGCGGATTAGTTCGCTCGTTTTTAGGACCAACAGTATTCTCATTAATGTCGCAAATTGTTCCGAAAAAAGCCTATTCCAATGCAGCCACTTGGAGCAGTTCGGTTTGGCAAATAGCGGCTGTTTTAGGGCCAGCAATAGCAGGATTTTTAATCACTTGGATTGGTATTCATTGGTCGATGTGTACGGTAGTTGCCTTTGCTATCATTGCACTAATTGCCTTGTCCAAAATTGAATCAAAACCCATTTTGAATCCAAAAATTGGCGAACCAGTCATGCAAAGTTTGAAAGAAGGAGTCAAATTTGTGTTCCAAAATAAAACGATTTTAGGAGCGCTATCTTTGGATATGATTGCCGTATTGTTTGGAGGCGCCGTGGCTTTGTTACCCATTTTCGCCCAAGACATTTTAAAAGTAGGCTCGGAAGGTTTTGGAATTTTACGAGCAGCACCTGCTATTGGTGCCTTCTTAACCATGTTTGTTTCGGCTTATGTGCCTTTGAATAAAAACGCAGGAATGAAATTGTTAGTGGCTATTTTCGCTTTTGGGGTTTGTATTATCGTTTTCGGATTGTCTACAATTTTCTGGTTATCGGTTTTTGCTTTGTTTATGAGCGGTGTAGTTGATGGAATTTCGGTGGTGATTCGCCAAACGATTTTGCAACTCAAAACTCCCGATCATATGCGCGGAAGAGTAGCGGCAGTGAATTCGATTTTTGTGGGTTCGTCTAACGAATTGGGGGCTTTTGAAAGTGGCTTGACGGCTAAATTAATGGGAACGGTGACCGCAGTCGTTTTTGGCGGAAGCATGACGCTTATCACGGTTTTAATTACAGGAATTTCTTCGCCTACTTTTAGAAATTTAGATTTAGAAAAAGACTTGGAAGAACATCGAAAAGAAGAGTAGATTAAATACTACACTATTCGTATTTTTTAATCTCAAAAGTATCTCCGTCAAAAACACCATAGGTAAAATAGCTAATCCAATCGCCTAAATTCACGTAGTCTGAATTATTGCCTAAAGGAAATACCATCGGTAAATGACGGTGACCAAAAACAAGGTAATTGTAGTGTTTGGTTTCCAATTTGCGTTTGGCATATTGTATCAACCATTCGTTTTCTTCACCTAAGAATACCACATCTTCGGCACCCGAAATCAATTTGTTTTTTACCGAAAGGTATTGGGCTAGACCCACTCCCAAATCTGGATGCAACCAACGGAAAAACCATTTGGCTACGGGATTCGTAAATACTTTTTTCATGCGTTTGTAGCCTTTGTCACCAGGACCTTTTCCGTCGCCGTGGCCTATCAAAAAAGTTTTGTCGCCAAACGTAAATTCTTGGTTGTCGCGGTATACCGGAATATTGAGCTCTTTTTGAAAATAATCTTCCATCCACAAATCGTGGTTGCCCACAAAGAAATAAATAGGGATGCCGCTGTCGCGAATTTCAGCGAGTTTACCCAAAATACGAACAAATCCTTTTGGGACTACGGTTTTGTATTCGAACCAAAAATCAAACAAATCACCCAATAAAAAAATAGCTTCGGCATCTTGTTTCACTTCGTCTAGCCAAGCCACAAATTGTTGTTCTCTTGGAAAACTCAATTCAGGTGTTGGCGCACCAAAATGCTGATCGGATGCAAAATATATTTTTTTGTTGTTGGTTAATGGCATCGGTATCAAATTACAAATTATCGCTGGCAAACCATTCGGCAAATGACGAATCGGTTTCTTGCAGTTTTAAAGAAAAAAGAGTAATTCCTTCTGGTAATCTGTTTTTGATGCGTTGTGCAAAATCAATTACCATATTCTCGCTGGTAGGTTGGTAATCGACTAAAATCACATGATGACCACGTGTTTTCAATTCTTTTGCCAATTCAATATGAGGAGTAGTTTCGTTAAAAACAGTAGCGTGATCAAACTGGTCTACAATTTCTTCTTTCACGATTTTTTTCAAATCGGTAAAGTCAATCACCATTCCAAATTTCACGTTGGAGCGATCTACAATAGGTTTTCCAATAACAGTTACAGATAATTTATAACTGTGTCCGTGTACGTTTTTACATTTGCCATCATAGCCGTACAATGCGTGACCGGTTTCAAAACTAAATTGTTTGGTGATTCTAATATTACTCATTCCATGGTGTATTTGACTGCAAACTTACGAAAATTATTGAGGCTATTAGTTTCTTTTTAGTGCTGATTTGGTCGCCTCAGAAAGTACTAATCTTCCAGTGATGGCAGCTCTTTCTACTAATAAATTGTCCCAATGCTCCGTACCTTCCCAAAGGACTTTTTTCATCTCTGCTAACGCTTCTGGGTTATATGATGCCAATTGACGGGTCAAAATTGACAAGGCTTCATCTAATTTTTCAATGGTTTCAAAGGTATTGGCATACAAGCCTTTTTCTTTGGCCCAAGCCGCTGATTTCCATTCGCCAGCTGCTAAAGACAATTCGGCCAAAGCTGTTTTTCCTATTTTTCTAGACACAGCAGGTTCTATTACAAAAGGCCCAATGCCAATGGTTAATTCTGATAATTTGACACTCGCTTCTTGAGTTGCCAATACATAATCGCAAGCAGCGGCAATTCCAACTCCTCCACCAACTGTTTTTCCTTGCACGCGACCCACAATGATTTTAGGACATTTTCGCATCGCATTAATTAAATGCGCAAAACCTGAAAAGAAGGTTTTTCCTTCCGCTTCAGTGGTTACAGCTAGCAATTCATCAAACGAAGCTCCAGCGCAAAAAGTGGCTGTTCCTTGACTTTTCAAAACGACTACTCCCACTTCGGGATTATGTCCAAGGGTTTCAATAGTTTGGGTCAATTCGTGTAATAATGAAGAAGGAAACGAATTGCTGGCAGGGTGACCAAATTCAACCGTAGCAATTGTAGCCTCGATAGAAATGGAGATGGATCCTGTTGAATTGTGTAATGCCATAGCAGAAATTTTACTGTAAAGTTAAAACTATTCTGTTAGTTTGTTCTTTTTTTGAAAAGAATGGCGTGGTTTTTTTGTGCTATTAGGAAATTAAAACCAAATTAAACTATATTTGCTGCCTGCATTGGGGATGTAGCTCAGTTGGCTAGAGTGCTTGACTGGCAGTCAAGAGGTCGTGGGTTCGAGCCCCATCTTCTCCACTAAAGAATTTAAAGCTTTTACAGTACTGTAAAGGCTTTTTTGTTTTCAAGTAAGTATTCAAATATAGTTTACTAATTGAAATGCATCTTTATGAAAATGGCGGACATGGATTTGGATTAGGAACTAAAGGAACACATACCGATTGGCCGAAAGCTTGTGAAAAATGGCTGGCTGAAAATTTTCAATTAAATTAAATCAAACCAATAACCGTCAAAAAATAAGAATTCTTAAACTACATTCAATTAGTTTTATAGTACTTTTACTTTTTAAAAATTGACCTAATGCAACAATCTATCAAAAATATATTCTCTTCATTCTCGAGCTCATTAGTGGAGGATATCGAAAAAAATGCCATAATTCAAGAATTCAAAGCAGGTGATATTATAATGCGAACAGGTCAGTATATAAAAAACACGGTATTGATTTTAAGCGGGAGCATCAAAATTTATCGGCAAGACGAAAATGGCGGGGAGTTTTTTATGTACTATTTGCAACCTGGACAAGCGTGTGCAATTTCTATGATTTGTGCTACAAAAAATGAACAGAGCCAAATTATGGCAAAAGTGGTAGAAGATGTAGAATTGGTTATGGTTCCTTTATCTCTAATGGATAAGTGGATGATGCAACATCGTAGTTGGTACGAATTTGTGATTGGCACCTACCGAAGTCGTTTTGAAGAAGTATTAGAAGTAGTTGATAGTATTGCGTTTAGAGCAATGGATGAACGTTTAGAATTTTATTTAAAGCGACATAAAGATGCTTGCGGTTGTTTGGATTTAAAATTATCACATCAAGAAATTGCTGATGAATTAAACACATCAAGAGAAGTAATTTCTCGATTACTCAAAAAATTAGAACAGCGTGGTACGCTAAAATTGCACCGAAATCACATCGAAATTTTAAAATAAAGTACCTATGTGATAAAAGTTACAAATTGTAAAATTTAAAGAGCCAATATTTGCAGTATAAAATTTTTACAATTATGGAATCTATAGGTTATTTTGCATCAATTCTTATTGGTGTAGCATTAGGGTTAATTGGTGGTGGTGGTTCAATTTTAACTGTCCCAGTTTTAGTTTATTTGTTTGCTATCGAACCTGTTGTAGCAACTTCTTACTCATTATTTATTGTTGGTTTAACTAGCGGCATTGGTTCTGTTGGTTATTTCAAAAAAGGTTTAGTCAATATTAAAACAGCAATAGTTTTTGGTATTCCATCCATTATTGCCGTTTTTACAACTCGCGCTTTACTTGTTCCTGCAATACCAAAAGAAGTTTTTACCATAGGTGAATTTGTTGTTACCAAAAGTATTTTAATGATGCTACTTTTTGCAGTTTTAATGATTGCAGCTTCCTATAGCATGATTAAGAAAGATAATAAAACAACCGGTGACGAAAATGGTGAGCAAAAATTCAATTATCCATTAATTCTTATTGAAGGTGCGGTAGTAGGTATACTTACAGGATTAGTTGGTGCTGGTGGCGGATTTTTAATCATTCCTGCTTTAGTAATTTTAAGTAAATTACCTATGAAAGAAGCTGTTGGAACCTCATTAGTAATCATTGCGGCAAAATCATTGATTGGTTTTTTTGGTGAAGGTGAAGCAACTGCAATCGATTGGCAATTTCTATTTACAATTTCAGCATTTGCAATTATCGGAATATTTATCGGAACGGCTTTATCCAAAAAAATAGATGGCGAAAAATTAAAACCTGCATTTGGCTGGTTTGTTTTGGTTATGGGGATTTATATCATAACCAAAGAGTTGTTTTTTCCTAATTAAAATAGTTGTGTGACAAAAGGCACATTCCATTCATTAATAAATAAATAATATTGATTGTTTTTAAATCATAAATAACGAACAAAAATGGCAAATCATTATCAAATACTTATTATCGGCGGAGGAAATGCAGGGCTTTCTGTAGCGTCGCAATTACTTCGAAAAAGAAGTAATCTTAAAATAGCAATTGTAGATCCTTCCGAAAAACATTATTATCAACCAGCTTGGACACTTGTTGGTGCGGGAATTTTCGACGTAAACAAAACAGTTAGAAATGAAAAAGACTTCATTCCAAAAAATACAACTTGGATAAAAGAAGCTGTTTCAGAATTTGAACCAACAGCCAACAAAGTAAAATGCGCTTCGGGCACAGAAATTACTTATGACTATATGATAGTATGTCCTGGAATTCAACTCGATTGGAACAAAATTAAAGGTCTAAAAGAAACAATAGGCAAAAACAATGTAAGTAGTAATTACGACTTTAATTCTGCGCCATATACTTGGGAAATGATTGAAAATTTCAAAGGGGGAACTGCTGTTTTTACAAACCCTTCAACACCAATAAAATGTGGTGGTGCACCTCATAAAATAATGTATCTTGCTGTTGATTATTGGCGTAAAAAAGGAATTCTTGACAAATGTGATATTCATTATGTATCAGGAGCTACTGTTATTTTTGGTGTTCCAGAATACAAAGCTACACTAGAAAAAGTTTTACTAAACGGAAACATCAAAGTACATTATAGTGCCAATACTATTGCAATTGATGGAAATGCCAAAACAATAGAATTTGAAACTAAAAATACAGAGTTTGTAAAACAAAGTCTTTCAAAATCTGCTGCAGCTTGTTACAGTATTGCAGAAGGGAACGATGCCGATTCAGTAAGTCGAGTGACTATGAATTTTGATTTATGCCATTCAGTTCCACCGCAATCTGCTCCTGATTTTATTAAGAATAGTCCTTTGAGAGACCCAGCAAATGCGCTAGGCTATGTGGAAATTGATAAAAACACAATGCAACATTCTCGCTTTCCAAATGTTTTCGCTTTAGGAGATTGCACGAATGCACCTTGTAGTAAAACAGGCGCAGCTATTCGTAAACAAGCGCCAGTTGTTGTGACCAATTTATTAGAAGTAATGGATAAAAAAGCTCTAACAGCTTCGTATGATGGTTACAGCGCATGTCCTATTCCTACTCAATATGGAAAATTAATGTTGGCCGAATTTGATTACAGCAACAAACCAAAAATGACTTTCCCTTTCGACCAAGCAAAACCACGTTGGACAATGTGGTTATTAAAAACTAAAGTTTTACCTTGGTTGTATTGGAACAAAATACTAAAAGGTACTGCTTAATATTTAGAGTTAATTTATGTGATATATCCCTTTCAATATTGAAAGGGATTTTTTTAAATAACACATATTACAGAATATCAAAAGCTTATTAAAAAATTGTAATTAAATAAAAATATATGGACGTAGAAATTCTTGCTCGAATTCAATTTGCTTTCACCGTTGCATTTCATTATATCTATCCCCCATTAAGTATTGGTATTGGATTAATAATGGTAATTATGGAAAGTCTTTACCTAAAAACAGGCAAAAAAGAATATGAAATTTTAACACGCTTTTGGATTAAAATATTTGCCATCACTTTTGGAATTGGTGTAGCAACGGGTATCATAATGGAATTTGAATTTGGTACTAACTGGGCAGTTTATTCTCGATATGTTGGTGATATTTTTGGTAGTGCATTAGCAGCTGAAGGTTTGTTTGCTTTTGGATTAGAAAGTGCCTTTTTGGGCGTATTACTATTCGGTTGGCATAGAGTAAAACCTTGGGTTCATTTGGTTTCAACGATAGGAGTCTTTTTAGGTTCCATGTTTTCGGCTGTTTGGATTGTGGTGGCTAATTCTTGGCAACAAACTCCGGCGGGTTATCATATTGTAGGTGAAGGATTAAACGCACGTGCAGAAGTTACCGATTTTTGGGCAATGGTTTTTAATCCATCTAGTATGGATAGATTGGTGCATACTTGGCAAGGTTCTTTTTTAGCTGGAGCATTTTTGGTTTTAAGTGTTCACGCCTACTATCTACGAAAAGAACGTTATACCGAAATATCTAAAAAAGCATTTAAAATTGCATTAGTGGTAGCGTCTGTTTTTTCATTATCTCAATTAGTATCTGGACATAGTTCTGCGGATGGTGTAGCTAAAAATCAACCTGCGAAATTAGCCGCAATGGAAGGTCATTTTGAAAAATCGGCTCCTGCAGATTTGTACCTTTTAGGATGGGTAAATAAAGAAAAACAAGAAGTTACTGGTATTGGTATCCCTGGCGGATTATCGTTTTTAGTACATCAAGATTTCAAAGCGCCTATTACTGGTTT
>DFXW01000043.1:96724-116865 GCA_002382495.1 Flavobacterium sp. UBA4098 | reverse complement strand
TTTTTATGGTGGCGAGGAAAATTATTCGAAACAAAATGGTTATTATGGATATTTTCATTTTCTGTACTATTACCACAAATTGCCAATCAAGTGGGTTGGTTTGCGGCCGAAATGGGCAGACAACCTTGGGTGGTTTATGGGCAATTAAGAACTAATGAAGCTTTTTCACAAGAGGTTTCGTCACATCAAATTGTGTTTTCGTTAATTATGTTTACAGTAATTTATGCACTGCTATTAGTACTGTTTATTTATATGGTCAATAAGAAAATAAAACACGGACCTTATGATGAACTTAATGAACAAGTTAATTTTAAATCGTTCTAAAAATCTTAAAAATCAATAATTATGGAATATTTTTTAGGAATTGATTATCCAACGTTGTGGTATTTAGTGATCGGACTTTTATTTTCTGGTTATGCTATTCTCGAAGGATTTGATTTTGGAGCTGGTGCTTGGCATTTGTTTTTTCAAAAAGATATAAGCCGAAGAATTGCTATAAATGCAATTGCTCCGGTTTGGGATGCCAATCAAGTCTGGCTGGTTATTGGTGGTGGTGCACTATTTGCTGGTTTTCCAGTAATGTATGCCACAATGTTATCGGCAATGTATGTGCCTTTTATGTTGTTTTTGATGTTCAATGTACTTAGAGCTGCTGCCATAAAATTTCGTAGTGCCGAAGAAATGTTGTGGTGGAGAAAAACTTGGGATTTTGTGTATAGCATATCTAGTATTATGATTGCATTTTTATTAGGCGTTGTTCTTGGAAATATTTTGCAAGGCTTTCCTTTAGGGGAAAATTTCAGCTACAAAGGCGGGGTATTTTTTTCTTTCTTAAATCCTTATGCAATAATGACTGGCTTAACCACTTTAGCTTTATTTATGACACAAGGAGCCATTTATTTATTATTAAAAACCGAAGGAAGATTACACGCTAGGTTAACTTTTTTACTCCGAAGAGCAATGATATTCTTTATAATCACTTTCGGAATAATGACATTATATACCCTAATATTTATACCTGAAGTAACCGCAAATTTTAGGGAAAATCCTATTTATTTTGTAGTGCCTCTTTTATCTTTTTTAGCCGTTGCAAATGTCCCTAGATTGGTTTCAAAAAAAAGGTATATGCTAGCGTTGGTATTCTCATCTATCACCATGATGTTCTTGTTAATGCTTGTTGCCATTCAATTATACCCAACATTATTAATATCTACCATTGATCCCAAATATAATGTTACAATATATAATGCAGCATCTTCACAAAAATCATTGGGAATTATGCTAACTATTGTTGTAATTGGAACTCCTTTGTTGGCTGGATATTTTTTCTTTCTATACAGTACTTTTAACGGAAAAGTAAAACTCGACGATACGAGTTACTAAGACTATAATAATTATTTATTATTGATAAATAAATTCAATAGAAAAAATTTATACTTAGTGATAATTGTCACAAACCAATGCTTTTCTCTAACCTAAATTTGCAGTATTAAATTAATCATCTAAATAATATTATCATGGAAGAAAAAGTATTTTTAATGCCAAGAATTGGCGACATGGCTCCAGATTTTGAAGCTGTAACTACTACTGGAAAATTAAAGTTCTCAGAATACAACAAAGGAAGTTGGGTAGTGTTTTTTTCACATCCTGCTGATTTCACTCCGGTATGTACAACTGAAATGAGTGGCTTTGCAAACGAAAAAGAATTTTTCGCAAAACACAACACAAAATTAATGGGTTTAAGTATTGATAGTATTCATGCTCATATTGCTTGGGTTAATGCAGTTCATGAAAAAACAGGCGTTTTATTTGAATTCCCAATAGTAGCAGATATTTCTATGGAAGTATCTAAATTATACGGAATGTTACAGCCAGGTGAGAGCGAAACAGCAGCTGTTAGAGCTGTATTTATTATGGATCCAGAAGGGAAAGTACGCTTGATCATGTATTATCCACTTAATGTAGGTAGAAATATGGCCGAAATAAAAAGAGCTTTATTAGCACTTCAAGCTTCTGATGAACACAAAGTAGCTATGCCATTAGACTGGCAACCTGGAGATAAAGTAATTGTTCCAGCTCCAAAAACGGTTGAAGCTTTAGCGGAAAGAAAAAATAGTGATTTAGAAATGGTAGATTGGTATTTAGCAAAAAAATCAATCTAATAGTAGTTCAAATTACAAATCAAAACCATCCTAATTATAGGATGGTTTTTTTATGATTTAGTATTAAGTTTAGAATCCTTTTTTTCTCTGTAACTTTTGTCACATACTGTATTTACTGATAAAAAAATTATTTTCTTATGATAATTGTCATATTCAATATAAAAGACTACTCCTAATTTTGTTTCGAAAATTAATTAGATCGTTTATCAATTTAAAATATGTTATTATGAAAATCGAACAAATTTATACAGGATGTATTGCTCACGCTGCCTATTATATTGAAAGTAATGGCGAAGCTGCCATTTTTGATCCATTACGAGAGGTACAACCATACATTGACCGCGCATTTAAAGATAATGCAAAAATTAAATATGTATTTCTAACCCATTTTCATGCTGATTTTGTTGCCGGTCATTTAGATTTGGCTAACAAAACCAATGCTAAAATTGTATATGGCCCAACAGCAAAACCAGCTTACGAAATTATATCTGCCACTGATGGTCAAATTTTTGAAATCGGAAAATATAAAGTGAAAGTTATACATACTCCAGGACACACTATGGAGAGTACAACCTATTTACTTATAGATGAAAACGGAAAAGAACACGGTATAATTACTGGAGACACGCTATTTATTGGTGATGTTGGTCGTCCAGATTTAGCACAGCACGTTGTTGCCGATTTAACACAAGACAAATTAGCACGCCATTTATTTCATTCGCTTCGTGAAAAAATTATGCCTTTATCTGATGATTTGATTGTATATCCAAATCACGGCGCTGGATCTGCTTGCGGTAAAATGATGAGCAAAGAAACTACTGATACTCTTGGAAATCAAAAGAAAACAAATTATGCTCTAAATCCAAAAATGACAGAAGACGAATTTGTAACAGCTGTTTTAACAGGATTAACTAATCCTCCAGGTTATTTTCCAGCTAATGTGTTGATGAATATAAAAGGGTATGAAAATTTAGATGCAGTTCTTAAAAAAGCTAAAAAACCATTAAATCCAACTGAATTTGAAGTTGCTGCAAACGAAACCAGAGCTTTAGTTCTAGACACTCGTAACGCTGCCGAATTTGCAAAAGGATTTATCCCGAACAGTATCAATATTGGTTTAGATGGAAACTTTGCGATGTGGGTTGGAGAAATGATTGCCGATATCAAACAAGAAATTTTATTAGTAACCGAAGTTGGCAAAGAAGAGGAAAGTATGGTGCGCTTATCTCGCATAGGATATGACCACACTATTGGGTATCTAAATGGTGGAATTGATACTTGGAAAAACGAAGGTTTTGAATTTGACACTGTAAACAGAATTACAGCCAAAGAATTAGAAGACACCATCGATTTAAACAAAACACTAATTTTTGATGTCAGAAAGAAAAGCGAATTCTTATCAGAACATCTTGTAAATGCAATAAATGTTCCATTAAACGAAATCAACAATCATTTGGCTGAATTTCCAAAAGAGAAAAAATTTGTTTTGCATTGCGCTGGAGGTTATCGCTCTATGATTGCTGCTTCCATTTTAAAGCAACGTGGTTGGGATAATTTTGTGGATGTTATAGGAGGATTTACAGAAATAAAAAACACCAATCTTATAAAAACAGATTACGTTTGCCCGACAACATTATTATAAATAAAGTGATTATTAAAATCAAAAAGAGATTGTTTCTGTGAAACAATCTCTTTTTTTTGTTATGTGATATATGTTACAATTTTCGTGAAATTCAAAACCTACTTTTGAAAAATATTTAAAAGAAAATGAGAAAAATAGTCCTAGCAACACTTATTGTAGTAACTCTAATAAGTTGCAAGAAAGAAAAAGCACCAATTTCGATTGAAAAGAATCAAACACCACTAGAGAAATTAGTAGCGGGCAATAAACGCTTTTTAGATGAAAAAACCATTCATCCACATCAAAATAAAAATTCTGTTTTAAAAAATCAAAATGGGCAACACCCTTTTGCTGTCATTGTTACTTGTTCTGATAGTCGCGTCGCACCAGAAATACTATTTGATCAGGGTATTGGCGACTTGTTTGTAATTAGAAATGCAGGAAATCTAATTTCTGATATCGATATGGGAAGTATTGAATACGCAGTAGAACATCTTGATGCAAAATTAATCGTGGTTTTAGGACATACCGAATGTGGTGCCATCAAAGCGTATGTAGGAGATAAAAATAATGACTATCAGAAACACCGCAATCACATAGATGATATCGTAGAAACTATTACTAACGAGCAAGAAGAAAAACAAGAAGAAAAATTACATCCAAAAGAGACGAATATATTAGGTTGTATTAATGCAAATATTGAACACTCAACAAAGACTATAGCAAACAATCCAATAATTAAAGAACATAAAACGAAGATAATAGCAATGCGTTATGATGTTCATACAGGTAAAATAGTTTTGTTATAAAAAAAGTTTATGTGACATTAGTTACAATTTTATATAAAACCAACATATACATTTGCATAAATAATTAAAACTAAGAATAATATAAAATAAAAAAATAATTTCAATTATGAAAATAGAACAAATTTACACAGGGTGCTTAGCACAAGGAGCTTATTACATTACTTCAAATGGCGAAGCTGCTATCATTGATCCGCTTAGAGAAACACAACCCTATACGGATAGGTTAGAAAAAGATGGCGTTAAATTAAAATATATTTTTGAAACACATTTTCATGCTGATTTTGTTTCAGGTCATTTAGATTTAAGTAAAAAAACTGGAGCATCTATTGTTTATGGTCCAAATGCTAAACCTGACTTCGAATTCATTTCAGCAAAAGACAATGAAGTTTTTGAAATTGGTAACATCAAAATAAAAGTGTTACACACACCTGGTCATACAATGGAAAGTACCACGTATTTATTAATTGATGCTGATGGTAATGATCACGCAATTTTTTCTGGTGACACCTTGTTTTTAGGTGATGTTGGTCGTCCTGATTTGGCACAAAAAGCTGCTCACATGACACAGGAGCAATTGGCTGGATTGTTATTCCATTCTTTAAGAGATAAAATAATGCCTCTGGCAGATGATGTAATTGTTTATCCAGCGCATGGTGCAGGTTCAGCTTGCGGAAAAAACATGAGTAAAGAAACTGTAGGTAGTATTGGTGATCAAAAGGCAACCAATTATGCTTTACGTGCTAACATGACTGAAGCAGAATTTATTAAAGAAGTTACAGACGGATTATTGCCTCCGCCAGCTTATTTCGGAATGAATGTAGCTATGAACAAAAGTGGAATAGAAAGTTTTGAGACTGTTTTCAATCAAGGTATGAAAGCCATCAAAGCAAACGAATTTGAGGTAGTGGCTGAAGAAACAGGAGCTTTAATTTTAGATACCCGTAGCAATGGAGATTTTGCTAAAGGATTTATTCCTCAATCAATAAACATCGGTATTAATGGAGATTTTGCTCCTTGGGTTGGTGCTTTAATTGGTGACGTAAAACAACCTATTTTATTAGTAACTGATTTAGGATTAGAAGAAGAAACAGTAACACGTTTAACTCGTGTTGGTTTCGATAACGTAATCGGACATTTAGAAAATGGATTTCAAGCATGGGAAGCTGCAGGTTTGGTAGTCGATACAATAAACCGAATTACCGCTGAGCAATTTGCTACAGAAGTAAAAATTGGAGAAAGCAAAGTTATTGATGTTCGAAAAGAAAGTGAATACGAAGCAGAACATGTAGAAGATGCTTACAGTCGTCCTTTAGCTTCCATTAACGAATGGGTAAAAGACATCAATCCAGAAGAACATTTCTTTATGCATTGTGCAGGAGGTTATCGTTCTATGATGGCGGCGTCTATTTTACAAGCCCGTGGCTACAGAAACTTTAGCGAAGTTGAAGGTGGTTTCGGAGCCATTGCAAAAACAACCGTTCCTAAAACTGATTTTGTATGTCAAAGTAAAGTTTTAAAAGTATAATCTAATAGTAATAAATAATACGATATGGGAATTTTTAATAATATGTTTGGCGGAAATAGTAACGATAACTTAGCAAAATTAGTAAATGGAGGAGCCTTTTTAGTAGATGTTCGTACTCCTGAGGAATTTGCTGAAGGAAATGTAATAGAATCAACAAACATACCTCTTGACCAAGTTGCCGTAAACTTAGATAAATTTAAAGGAAAAGAAAATATTGTTGTTTTTTGCCGAAGTGGCAACCGAAGCGGTCAAGCTAAAAATATTTTAGAGCAAAATGGTTTTGCAAATGTTACTAATGGTGGAACATGGCAAGATGTAAATGAAGTAATCAATAAATAGAAGATGAAAAATGTATTAAAAATCGGTTTTTTTGTATTATTTATGGCATTTTCCACTACTGTAATTGTTGCACAAAATAAAATACCTGTGACTAAAAGTAGAACTACTCAAAAAGCAAAACAAACTACAAAAAACGAAATTTTTTATGTCGATGTTAGAACTCCAGCAGAATTTGCACAAGGAAGTGTAAAAGGAGCAATAAATATTCCTTTAGATCAAATTGAAAATCAATTAGCTAAATTTAAAGGTAAAAAAAATATTGTTGTCTTTTGCCGCAGCGGCAACCGAAGCCGTCAAGCTAAAGTTATTTTAGAACAAAACGGTTTTACAAATATAAAAAATGGTGGTAGCTGGGAAGATGTAAATGCAAAATTGAAAAAATAAGTCTCAAATAACTCGAAAAATAGTTCCGTTTGAAACAGATTGATGCCTGTTTTGAATTGGACTATTTTTATTATAATGAAATACTATGCAAGCAACATTCAAAATTTGGGAAACCAATCGTAAACTACATTTAGCATTTTTAGAACAATATACTTTAGAACAACTGAATAAAATCCCGGAAGGATTTAAAAATAATTTGATTTGGAATATTGGTCACATCATTACCACCCAACAAGGATTAATTTATAGATTATCGGGGTTACCTGTATTAATTTCAAAAGAATTTCATAACAAGTACAAATACGGTTCAGTTCCAACTCAAACTACAACGCAAGAAGAAGTTAACGAAATAAAGGAATTATTAATTGCATTAATTCAACAAACTAAAGACGATTATGCTAATGGAAAATTTGTTGCCTTTACACCCTACGAAACCCATATCGGTTTTCATTTATCAACATTTGAGGAAGCTATAAATTTTAATAATTATCACGAAGGAATTCATCTTGGTTTTATGATGAATATTAGAAAATTTATATAACAACGTAAATTACAAAACAATGCTGAAAACAATTTTTGCAAACTGGAACTTTATGCGAGCCCTTCGATTAATTCTAGGAGTTTATATTATTATTCAATCTTTTCAATCAAGGCAATATATAATGATAATTCCGGGTGTTGTTTTTGTAATAATGGCTTTGTTTAGTGTGGGTTGTTGCGGTAATAATGGTTGTGCAGTTCCAATAAAAAAAGAAGAAAATGAATAATTTCAATGCTATTATAAATTCTGAAAAACCAGTTTTGGTAGATTTCTTTGCCACTTGGTGTGGTCCTTGCCAAATGCTTTTGCCGGTACTTAACCAAGTGAAGGAAAGTCTTAAGGATCGTATTACGATTATTAAAATAGATGTGGATAAAAACCAAGAAATGGCCCAAAAATATCAAGTTCGCGGTGTTCCTACTCTAATGCTTTTTCAAGAAGGCAAACAACTCTGGCGACAATCTGGAGTGCTTACCAAAGAAGAAATCATCAAAATTATTCTAGATAAAACTAACTGAAAATGAATAGCCAAAAAGCCATCAACAAAGATTTAATTTTAAGAGAAAGATTGGCAATACAACGAACCATACTTGCTAATCAATCTACTTTTTTGTCCTTTTTAAGAACTTCAATGTATTTTCTAATTGCAGGTTTAAGTCTAAAAAATGTATTAAAAATTGAAAATAGTATTACTATCGAAATAGTTTTATTTTCGTTTTCTGGTATTATTTTATTAATTGGAATTCTTAATTACTTCAAACATAAAAAGTCAATTTTAGAGAACGAAAAACACATAGGAGATTATCAATTAAACTATTATGAGTAAAGATAAAAGTGAGAATGCCAAATGACACCAAAAAAAGTATTGATTGTATAGAAGTTGCAATGATTAATAAACTAATTGGAAGTGATATAAACGTACAAATTATCGATGTCCGTTCTAAAGAGGAGTTTGACAATTATCATATTGAAAATGCAATACATATTCCTTTAGATACATTAAAAGAAAATAGTGTTTTACTAAATAAAAAAAATCATTATATAACAGCTTGTGGCAAAGGTGGTGGTCGATCTATAGATGCGGCAAAATTACTATCCGATTTAGGTTTTAAAGCCAACTGGCTTTGCGGTGGAACAAACAACTGGTTAGGTATAAAATAATTAAAAAAAACAAACACAAAATGACCCATAAAATAGAAGTCGAAAATATAAAGTGCGGTGGCTGTATGAACAGTATAAAAACGGCATTACTGAAAATTGAAAATGTAACAGAAGTTACCATTGATAAAGAAACAGATACTATTACAATTAATTCAAATACAGATAGAGTTGTTTTGGTAAACACATTATCCAACTTGGGTTATCCCGAAAAAGGAAATAACACACTTTTACATAAAGGAAAATCATTTGTGAGTTGCGCTGTTGGTAATTTATCCAAATAAAACAGTAAAAAATTCTTAATTTCTAAAGCTCTTATTTTGCTGTGTGACAAATGTCACAAACTAAATTTACTTTATAGTTCAAATTTGCTTTAAAAATTTAAACTATGGAAATTATAGAATTCATCAAACAACCATGGGCCTGGTACATTGCGGGTCCTTTAGTAGGTNNNNATTGGAAAAAAGAAATTTGGAATATGTTTTTTATTGCTGGAGTTCTGTTAGGAGGCTTAATTGCTTTTACCTTTTTATCCAATCCAAATCCAATCATTATTAATGACGATTTGAGAGCAGAATTAGCCACTTATGGAATTACAGACATCAACGGTATGTTACCAATAGAAATTTTCTCATGGGAAAATCTATTGACAATCAAAGGATTATTAATGATGGTTGTGGGAGGTTTTATGATAGGTTTTGGTTCCCGTTATGCTGGTGGCTGTACTAGTGGTCACTCAATCTCAGGATTGTCAAATCTACAATTGCCTTCACTGATTGCTACTTGTTGCTTTTTCATAGGCGGACTAATCATGGCAAATATTATTCTTCCATACATACTTTCACTTTAAAAAATAAATTATGAGTAATTTAGATCAAAACACCGATTTTGAAACACGTAGCTTAGATACAGTTTGTGTAAACGAAAGTCAATTAGACCACAAATGGTACCACAATTTTAAATACTTAATCGTAGGATTATTATTCGGAATTGTATTTATTAAAGCAGAAATTATCAGTTGGTTCCGCATTCAAGAAATGTTCCGTTTTCAATCGTTTCATATGTATGGAGTTATAGGTAGTGCAGTTGTGGTTGGTGCAATTTCAGTTTTTTTAATTAAAAAATTAAATATTAAAACCATTTATGGCGAAAAAATAGAATTTCACGATAAAACGTTTAATAAAGGCCAAATTATAGGTGGACTTATATTTGGTTTAGGATGGGCCATTACAGGAGCATGTCCAGGTCCAATTTTTGCACAAATAGGAACTGGAATAACAGTGATGATTGTCACTTTATTCTTTGCTATAGTTGGCACATGGGTATATGGTTATTTTAGAGATAAATTACCTCATTAAAATTTTTTTATGCCAAGTAAAAATAACAACAATTTAAAACTAAATTCTTATTTAAAAAAAATAGTAATCCTATTCGTAACTATGATGGGGTTAGTATTTTTTATATTGATAGCAATTATATTTAATAAAAATATTACTGCACTTTTTAATTCAAATGAATATAAAAATATTGAAATAGAAAAAATATATGCCGATGCTGCAATAAAAGATAGTTTGCAATTAGAAATGTCACATTTTTGGAAGCCAGTACCTCTTGATGAAATTACAGATACTGTTTTTAAGAAAAAGGTTGAATATGGTAAAGAATTGATAGTGCATACAGCCAAATATCTTGGTCCAAAAGGAAGTGTGCAACAAACGTCAAACGGAATGAATTGTAATAATTGTCATCTCGATGCTGGTACAAAACCTTGGGGGAACAATTATGGATCGGTATATTCTACCTATCCAAAAATGAGAGCTCGAAGCGGGAAAATTGAAAATCTATTTAAACGTGTAAACGATTGTTTCGAAAGAAGTTTAAATGGAAAAGCACTTGCCGAAAACAGCCCAGAAATGCAAGCAATGATAGCTTATATTGAATATATTGGGAAAAACGTACCTAAAGACTCGACAGCATTAGCATCAGGAATTAGAGATATTAAATTGATGAAACGTGCTGCAAGTCCAGCAAAAGGAAAACCTTTGTACGAAGCCAAATGTGCAAGTTGTCATCAAACCAACGGGCAAGGTGTGCTTAATGAAACCCAAACAGAATATACCTATCCACCACTTTGGGGTAAAAATTCGTATAACAAGGGTGCTGGTTTGTTTAGAATTAGCCGTTTTGCTGGTTATATAAAATACAATATGCCTCTTGGAGCAACTTATGATAGCCCTCAATTGACGGATGAAGAATCTTGGGATATTGCGGCTTATGTTGAAAGTCTTGACCGTCCAAATAAAGATTTATCTGCCGATTGGCCAAAAATAGGGAAAAAACCATTTGACCATCCGTTTGGTCCTTTTGAAGATAAATATTCAGAAGAACAACACAAATACGGTCCTTTCATCGCGATGAAAAAAGAAAAGAAAAAACGCGAGGAAGCAGAAGAGTTATTAAAAAAGAAAGAAAAAAAGTAAACTATGAAAAATCTATTTTTAGCACTAATCTGCTTGTTATCTGTTAATTCTTTTGCTCAAATAAAGCCAAAAGATCACAAAATCGTTTTCCAATTTACCAATGCAAATGATACTTTGCAACAAAAAGCATTTGTAAAACAACTCGAAAATATAACCGCTCATTGGCCAAATGCAAAATACGAAGTTGTGGTGTATAACCAAGGTGTAGATTTGGTTATGAAAAACAACACAAAATATCAAGCACGATTACAAGCTCTTAAATCAAAAGGTGTGAATTTTGTAGTTTGCGAGAACACACTAAAAAATCGTAAAATTAGCAAAGATGCATTTCCTGAAGTTTTGGTAGGATTTGTTCCGGCTGGAATTGCCGAAATTGTCGAAAAACAAGAGGAAGGTTGGAGTTATATTAGAGGTGGTTTTTAATCAATTATGAATTTAAAAAAATACAAATGAATAACAACAACCGTAGAAATTTTATAAAAAATATTGGTGCTCTCGGTATTTCTATTCCATTTGTTACACCGATTTCTGGATTTGCTACAGAAACAGAATATCAAGAAATAGAAAATCAAGACTTGGTCAATAATAATCTGCCACAAACCATTTCTATTCTTCAAACAACCGATGTGCATTGTCAAATACACCCGCATGATGAGCTCTTTTGGGAAGACAATAAAGTCGTTTTTCGCAAAACTGGTGGGTATGCCTATATGGCAACGATGCTGAATGATCTGAAAAAGAAAAACCCAAATACCTATATTATTGACACTGGCGATATGTTTCAAGGAAGCGAGTTAAGTGTTAAAACCACTGGAGAAGCCTTTGTGCCAATATTAGACGCTCTAAAATACGATTTGTATTTACCTGGAAACTGGGAAGTTATTTATGGCAAAAAACAAATGCAAACCCTTTTAGGTAAACTAAATGCACCGAAAATTTGTACTAATATGTACCACGATTTAGGTGAAGGAAAAAAAGGAGAACTTATTTTTCAGCCCTATCAAATATGGAATGTTGCAGGAGCAAAAATTGGATTTCTTGGTTATACAGATCCATTAGTGCCAATTCGTCAAAGTCCAGTTTATAGCAAAGGAATTATTTATACAAAACCCGAAGAAAATTTAGCTCATTATATAGATGTGTTAAAGAACCAAGAAAATTGTAGTTATATAATTATGATTGCGCATCTTGGATTGAGCCAACAAATAGCATTGGCAAACATGCCAGAATGCGAAGGTGTAAATTATATTTTGGGTGGAGATACACACGAAAGAGTTCGTAAGCCAATCGTTTGTAAATACGCTAAAGTGGTTGAGCCAGGAGCGTTTGGATCATTTATTGGCAAACTAGACTTGACCGTTCAAAACGGAAAAGTAACCGCCGATAATTACGAATTGCTTGAAGTTGCATCTTCAAAAATCAAACCAGATCCAACAATTCAAAAATTACTAAACGAAAAAGAATCGGTTTATAAAAAACATATTGATACCGTAATTGGTTATAGCACGATTCCTCTTTATCGCTATTTTGTAGTCGAAAACCCAATAGACACCATGATTCTGAACGGATTGAAATGGAAATTCCCAGAAATAGACATTGTGCTTTCTAACGGTTTCCGATTTTGTCCACCAAGAACCACACCAGATCAAACAGGAAATATTCCAATAACCAATGGTTTTATATTTGATATGTTACCAGTAGACAGTACCATTCGTACTGCAAAAGTGACAGGAAAACAAATAAAAGATTGGTTAGAAAAAGAACTAAATAATGTTTTTGCAAAGGATGCCTCAAAACGATTTGGCGGTTGGGTAGTCAAATTCAAAGGAATGGAAATCACTTTCAATGCATTTGGAGAATCTGGCCAAAGAGTTCAAACCGTTACCGTAAAAGGGGCTCCAATTGATGACTCAAAACTATATTCAGTACTTGCGTGTGAGCGAGATGGAGATCCCGAAGATATGTTGTGTAGAATTAAAGGAGTTGTCGAACCAAAAAATACAACATCGACCCTTCATACTGTAATGATTGATTACCTAAAAAATAATACTCCAATAACTCCAGTTCCAGCAAAATCTGCAAAAGCACTTGATGCACCAGATACGCTGCTTTCACAAGTTACAGGAGTAGATTATGTATTTAGATAAGATATAAAATTTCAACTTATTCTATAAAATCGAGTATTTTTATACTCGATTTTTTTATTATATAAAGCAGGTCAAAGTGATATAAGTTACAAACAAAACGTTTTATTTAAATTAGTTTTGCTTAAAATTTATTTTAATAAATGAGGAAGCATTTTACATTATTAGCATTTCTGTTACTTATACATAACTCGTTTGCACAACACCAAGAAATAGCAGAAAAACCTGCCATTTGGAAAGGAAAAGCGAATGACAACATCGACTCAACATCAATTTTAGGTGTATTCAAAAAAGGAAGTTTTAACGGGCATTTTCGTTATTTTAATATGAATACAATCAATGAAGGGTCATTAACCGATTATCAAGCAAATGCATTTGGTGGTGGAATAAAATTTGAAACAGCAAAATTTCATAACTTTCAATTTGGAGTAAGTGGTTACTATATTTATAATATTGGTTCCTCTGATTTTTTGGTCAAAGACCCAAAAACAAGCCAAGTGAATCGTTACGAAATAGCGCTTTTTGATATTAATAATCCTGATGAAAAAGAAAATTTAAGTCGATTAGAAGAGCTGTATCTAAAATTTAATTTCAAAAAATCTACTTTTACTTTAGGTAAACAATTACTTAACTCATCATTCATTAATCTACAAGACGGAAGAATGCGACCAACTGAAGTCGCTGGAATTTGGGTAGATTTTAACGAATTAAAAAACACAACTATCAATACGGGCTATTTGTACTCTATTTCACCACGAAGCACAAATAAGTATTATGAAATAGATGAATCTATTGGAATTTATCCATCAGGGATAAACCCCGACGGTACAAAATCTGGCTATACAAATAATCTTGAAAGCAATGGAATATATATACTAGGCGTTCAAAATGAGTCAGTAAAAAACTTAAAAGCATTAGTTTTGAATCAATATGTTGAAAATATTTTCAATACCTCTTTATTGCAATTTGATTACAAATATGCTTTAACTAAAAACTCAAAACTACTTTTTGGTTTTCAAACCATCTATCAAACGGCACTTAATAATGGTGGAAATAGTGACCAAAGTAAAACCTATTTTGAAAAAAATACTAATTCGCAAACATTTGGAGGAAAACTAGGTTGGAAAAGTAAAACCCTTGAAGTAAGCGTAAACTATAACCGAATTACAGCTAAAGGACGCTATTTAATGCCAAGAGAATGGGGACGAGACCCGTTTTATACTTTTCTACCAAGAGAACGAAATGAAGGTTTTGGAGATGTAACGGCATATATGACAAAAATAAGTTACAATGGCCCAAAAAAAGCTTTCAAAGCTTACATTGGAGCAGGTCATTATAAAATGCCAGATGTCAAAAACTTTAAAATGAATAAATACGCATTACCATCATACTATCAAACCAACTTTGATGTTAGTTATGATTTTGAAGGATTCCTTAAAGGATTTGATGCTCATTTTCTTTATGTTCATAAATTTAATGATGGTGAAACGTATAACGACAAAAAGTATATTATTAATAAAACCAATATGAGTAATATTAATTTTATCATTAACTTCAATTTCTAAATATTGTTTTTATCATAAAATCAAGTATATATATAATTTTTTTATTTGCATTTTTATTTGCAAGTTCTCAAGAAAGACATCATAATTATTGGTCTAAAGCGATTGTCAACCTTCCTTTGAACGAAATTTTCAAGACAGAAATTGAGTTAATTCATCGAAGACAAAATGATTTTGAAAGCAATAATCTTTTCGATAAAAATTTAGTGTATGCCACTAGAACTTGGATCTATTACAAACAAAACAAAGATGTTGTTTATGGTATATCACCATTTGCTTATTTTTCAAATTACAAAATAATACAAAAAGAAAGTGATGCAGTTGCAAAACCTACTAACGAATACCGCTTCACAGCATCACTAGAATTACAACACCAATTGGCCAAGAATTTTTATGTTGTAGATCGAACGGCAATTGAATATAGAGCTTTTGAGGGATCTATAGAAAACACGACTCGTTTGCGAAATAGACTCGCTTTTAGATATGATTTTAATTCAAATTATAACGTAGCTATTGGTGATGAAATATTGATAAATACAACTGGAACTGATGCACTACATATTTTTGATCAAAATAGAATATTTACCAACTTTTCATATAAACTAAATTCAGCAGTAAAGCTGGATATAGGATACATTTACATATCACGACTACCCCAGATTAATTTGGATTTGATAGATGATAATAATTTTTATTTGAATTTCACTTACACCTTAAATAAAAAAGCAACCGTGATGAATCATAATTAGTGATGAATTAAAAATATTTTAGTTACTGTATTCATAATCTAGGGTTATTTTGTTACAAATGGAAAATGGTTGTTGGTCCATTTGTATATTAACTATATTTTAAATCTTTTCAAAATAACTTTTTATCGATTACTGTTTTTCAAAATTAGTTACACTAAAATTATTGTTTGATTCAAGTCATTTAGCGTTTTAAATTAACCCTATAACCTTCAAAAAATCAATCACTTGTTTCGATATTAAGTCTATATCGCCCACAGTTGTACCAATGACCTTAAATTTATTTTTAAGGTCATTTTTTATTTTATATTGAACCCATAACCCTCAGAAAATCAATTACTTGATTCGATTTTAAGTCTATATCGCCCACCATAAAGCCTTTCAAGTAATTGAGGGGCTTTTTTAGTAATTTATTGTTCCAATGTGACGCATCACTCGAACGATTCGTTCTTTTCTTCGATTTATAAATGCAGTAGAATTTGAAGCCTTGAATTTTCTTGGATTGGGCAAAATAGCCGCGATTCCAGCCGCTTGCATTTTAGTTAAACTAGATGCGTCTTTACTATACCAATATTGAGTGGCTGCATGTGCGCCGTATATTCCGTCACCCATTTCAATACTATTAAGATAGACTTCCATGATGCGTTCTTTACCCCAAATCAATTCAATGAGTACCGTAAAATATGCTTCTAACGCTTTTCTAAAGTAACTTCTTCCCTGCCATAAAAATACATTCTTAGCGGTTTGTTGCGATATAGTACTGCCGCCTTTGATTCTTTTTCCATTCGCGTTGTTTCGAAATGCTTGTTGCATAGCACTAAAATCAAACCCATGATGGTGTAAAAAAGTACCATCTTCACTAGCAATGACCGCTTTTTGCAAATTCATTGATATGTTTTCTATTGGTTCCCAATTGTGTTCAAAATAAATGGGCTTTTTATTCAATTTATTTTCGATTATTCGGATGCCCATTAAAGGCGTAAATGGGACTGGTACAAATTTAAAAAAGACCACTAATAAAACCGATAGTCCGAAAAACCAGACTATTATTTTATATAGGATTCGTTTCAATTTCAACATAAATAGAAAGTAGTTTGATTTAACTTAATTAGCCGTACGTACAATATCACGAATAATTTTCAGATGATGTTGCGTGTGGATTTCTAAAAAAAGAATCGTTTGTTTCTTTTTTAAATTTCCAAAATACGGATGTTTAAAAAAATGATTTTTAGAAACGAACTCCAATGCTTTAATAGCATCTCTTGCTTTTGCCAAATGTTGTTCTAAATTGGCTATAGTGACACCCTCTTTTGGGACCACCACTTTGGGGGCTTTGGCCTTTCCTCTAGGAATTTTTTTGGTGGCCAATATAATCCACTTCATAAAACTAAACTGCCAGCTGTATTCTTTGGGGTTGGAATTTTGAATCGCAGTAATAATCCCATTAATGGTTAAAAGCGAATGTTCAATTTGCCAACCAACTGTAGATTGAGAAACTAAAAAATTCGTGGATTCACTATATTGAATATGATTTTCTAATTGATCTAATAAAGTGGCTAAGTTGTTTTTCATTGTATAATGGAGCAAACTTTGAATTTGTCTCCAACCAAAAATACAAAAATGTTATATATAAAAATGAAAATATGTTTTGGTAATCCACAATCAAATACCCCAAGATTTATAAACTAATTTTTTCATCACTAGCCTAAAACAAAAAACCTTGCATCGCTGCAAGGTTTTTCTTTGAAATATATGTATTATTCCGGATCATTCATTTTGAAAGTGTCCATGAACGCTGTCGTGTAATCTCCAGCTATATAACGCGGATCGTCCATCAACTGTCTGTGGAATGGAATAGTTGTTTTAACGCCTTCAATTACAAATTCGTCTAGTGCTCTTCTCATTTTACTAATAGCCTCTTCACGTGTTTGCGCTGTTGTAATCAACTTCGCAATCATCGAATCGTAGTTGGGCGGAATAGTATACCCTGAATACACATGCGTATCTAAACGTACTCCGTGTCCACCTGGCATGTGTAGCGTAGTGATTTTTCCTGGCGAAGGGCGGAAGTCATTATACGGATCTTCGGCATTGATACGGCATTCGATAGCATGCAACTGTGGCAAATAATTTTTACCAGAGATTGGCACACCTGCCGCTACTAATATTTGCTCACGAATCAAGTCATAATCGATTACTTGTTCGGTAATTGGATGCTCCACTTGAATACGCGTATTCATTTCCATGAAATAGAAATTACGGTGTTTGTCTACTAAAAATTCAACTGTTCCAGCGCCTTCGTATTTAATATATTCGGCAGCTTTTACTGCAGCTTCTCCCATTTTTAGACGCAATTCGTCGGTCATAAATGGCGAAGGTGTTTCTTCTGTTAATTTTTGGTGACGACGTTGTACCGAACAATCTCTTTCTGAAAGGTGACAGGCTTTACCGTAAGAATCTCCTACTACTTGAATTTCGATATGACGTGGCTCTTCGATTAATTTCTCCAAATACATGCCATCATTTCCAAAAGCGGCAGCCGACTCTTGACGAGCGCCTTCCCAAGCTTTTAATAAATCTTCTTCTTTCCAAACAGCACGCATTCCTTTTCCACCACCACCAGCGGTAGCTTTTAGCATTACTGGGTAACCAAATTGATTCGCCAATTCAGCGGCTTGTTCATACGATTCTAAAATTCCAACAGAACCAGGCACACAAGGTACACCTGCTTCAATCATAGTCGATTTAGCCGAAGCTTTGTCTCCCATTCGATCAATCATTTCAGGAGCTGCACCAATAAATTTGATTCCGTGCTCTTGACAAATTTTTGAGAATTTTGAGTTTTCAGAAAGGAAACCATATCCTGGGTGAATTGCATCTGCATTAGTAATTTCTGCAGCAGCAATAATATTGGACATTTTCAAATAGGATAAATTACTTGGAGCGGGACCAATACACACTGCTTCATCTGCAAATTTAACGTGTAAACTTTCCGCATCAGCTGTAGAATAAACAGCAACTGTTTTGATGCCCATCTCTTTGCAAGTACGAATTACACGAAGTGCAATTTCTCCTCTATTGGCAATTAGTATTTTTTTAAACATAGATTTTTAATTTGAAAATTTGAAAATTTGAAAATTTGAAACTGAATTCAAATGACTACATTTTTTCAAATTAAGATGGATCTACTAAGAATAAAGGTTGGTCAAATTCTACTGGAGACATATCATCCACTAAAATTTTAACGATTTTACCTGAAATTTCAGATTCGATTTCGTTGAATAATTTCATTGCTTCGATTACACACAAAACATCTCCTTTTCCGATACTACTTCCTACCTCAACAAAAACAGGTTTGTCTGGAGAAGGTTTTCTGTAAAAAGTTCCAATAATTGGAGATTTAATAGTAACATATTTAGATTCTTCTGCAACCGGTGCTGCTGCCGCTGGAGCTGCTGCTACTGGAGCTGCTGCCGGAGCAACTGCTTGTTGCAATACTGGTTGTGCAGGCATTTGCTGAACATAAGTTGTTTCTGTAGCATTACCTTCTAAAGTCGTTCTGATGGTTACTTTTACATCGTCCATCTCCAATTTAACCTCTGCAACTCCTGAGTTTGCAACAAATTTGATTAGGTTTTGAATTTCTTTTAAATCCATAATGATTTGTTTTTAGTTTACATTTATTTTTTGTCGTAGGCCCATTTCAAATAAATAGAACCCCAAGTAAATCCACCACCAAAAGCAGCAAATATTATTGTATCTCCTTTTTTGAATTGTTTTTCAAAATCGTTCAAGACTAATGGTAAAGTAGCCGAAGTTGTATTGCCATATCGTTCGATATTCATCAATACTTTCTCTTCTTCTAAATTCATTCGGCTAGCAGTAGCGTCAATGATACGTTTATTAGCTTGGTGTGGCACTAACCAATTCACGTCTTCATTAGTTAAATTATTTCTTTTCAAGATGTGTTCGCTTGCATCTGCCATATTGGTTACAGCATATTTGAAAACAGTTTTCCCATCTTGAATAATATTGTGTCGGTTTTCTTTCACCGTGTCAATTGTAGTAGGTATTAATGAACCTCCAGCAGGGATTTTCAAGAAATCACGTCCAATTCCATCGGAACGTAAATATTCATCTAACAATCCTAAACCTTCATAGTTTGGTTCAAATAAAGCAGCACCAGCACCATCTCCAAAAATAATACAAGTTGCACGATCAGTGTAATCTACAATAGATGACATTTTATCGGCACCTATTAACAATACTTTTTTATATCTTCCTGATTGAATGTAGGCTGCAGCAGTTGACATTCCAAACAAGAAGCTAGAACAAGCTGCTTGTAAATCATACCCAAATGCATTTGTTGCGCCAATTTCGGTTGCCACATACGCAGCTGTAGCTGCAACAGGCATATCAGCAGTAGCGGTTGCTACAATAACTAAATCGATCTCTAAGGGATCTAAGTTAGCTTTGGCCATTAAATCTTTAGCAGCCATAATAGCAAGGTAAGAAGTTCCTTTGCTATCGTCTTTTAGAATACGTCTTTCTTTAATTCCTGTACGAGCGGTAATCCATTCGTCATTCGTATCGACCAATGTTTCAAGGATTTCGTTCGTTAAAACAAAATCTGGAACATAAGCTCCAACAGCGGTAATTGCGGCTGTAAT